>JBJKQU010000096.1:0-13696 GCA_046705025.1 Candidatus Kryptoniota bacterium
GTCTTCTTCTCGGTCCTTTCTCCAACAAAGTCTCCATTATCCGGTTCGTGAACCCGATAATCTCGACATCTTTAATTATTACGGCAACTTACGCCATTTTCACCAACCGAGTTTTGATACGCCTACCACGCGCGGCTGTTGATTCTTGGCTTGGATTGTAACGAACGAGTAATAATGCCTCAATTCCCGCAGTTCTGAGGAAGCTTAGCTCATGAGATCAAGGAAGCTGAGTCAGTTCGATGACCAGAGAAGGGCTCGCAGACATGGTCGCATAGTGGGTGCTCTCTCGGAACGTTTCATGTAAAGAATGGCAGGTGAGTTCCGATAGGAATACTACGGTGAGGTCTGTTTTGGCTCTCCGATTTTCGGCCGTGTCGAGTCTACCGTCTGGGAGATTCGGCACTCTTGGTGGGTGAACTGGGCGGCTCCGCCTTCCACGTTGCTCCGGAGGGCAGGTGGCGAAGCTTGCACCAAAGACCCGGCTGCGCCGGAAATGATGGGCCGTAATTTCAGCTTTACTTTTGTTTGTAGTGCTTAAGGATCGCCGGGTTGTTGGAAGGTTGCGGTCGAAACAGTAATTCAACGTCCCGGACGGCAGTGATTGTACCACACAAAACCATGGAAGGGAACACGAGATGAAGACGATCCTCCCATTTATTATCCTGGTATTTTCAATATTCGCTGCAGGAAGCAAGGTGGATGGGCAATGGGTGAAATCTCAAGGGCCATACGGGGGACCCGTATATAATCTCGCGGTCTCGGGAACGAATATCTTTGCGGGCGCCGATTATCAGGGAGTGTTCTTGTCCACAGATGGGGGAGCAACCTGGAATGCCGTCAACAATGGATTAGCCGACAATGCTGAGGTCACCTGTGTAGCCGTCCTGGGAACGCATGTCTTTGCCGGGACCAATGGGAACGGGGTCTACATGACTACAGACAATGGAGCAAGCTGGACGCAGGTGGGCTCCACGTTAGGCAATGTTCAGATTTCCGCCCTGCTGGTTACCGGCGAGAGTCTCTTCGCCGGAACATTCGGCAACGGCGTTTACAAAACGACGGACGACGGGACGAGCTGGGTGCCGGAGGATTCGGGGCTGACCAACAAGAATGTCGTCTCTCTTTCGGCCGACGGGTCCCTTCTGTATGCGGGGTGCTATGAGGGAGGAGTGTTCCTGTCGCGGGACGGCGGGACAAACTGGACTGAAATAGATAGCGGCTTGCCGCATAATGACGTCCGAGGCTTTGCATTCGACGGCGGTGTTGTATATATCGCGACAATGGGGGGCGGGGTATTCAGATCAACCGACGACGGGACTGACTGGACAGCCGAAAGCGCAGGGCTCCCTTCCAGCGGCGATGTCAGCACCATCGCTTGTTCCAACGGCAAGCTCTTTGCCTCAATCAACGAGGGAGGAGTTTTTCAATCCGGCAACGGAGGCGGAAACTGGACTCCCCTCAACATGGGTTTCAAATCTCCCGAATGCAGGGTAAACGGCTTCACAATTTCCGGAGCGAATCTCTATGCTGCAACCGACGAGGGCGTGTTTTTGTCGACAGACAATGGGGCGAATTGGAGTTCCGAAAACGGCGGACTAGACAATTTGGACGCCAGCCTGCTGACATCATCTAACGGCTACCTGTTTATGGACAGTTATGGGGGCGGCATTTTTCGGTCTTCAGATGAAGGAAACACATGGACCCCGCTGTTAGACAGGCTGGACCAATTCGTCGTAAACGCCTTTGCTATATCCGGCCCTTATCTACTGGAAGGGTACGTAGGTGCCCACCGTACCAGCGACGACGGAGCAACTTGGGTTGAAGCAGACAGCGGCATGGCCGATAAAATCGTCAATGCGTTTGCTGTGTCGCCTTCCGGACTCATAGCCGGGACCGACTGGGGCATCTACTATTCAACCGACAACGGGAATAGCTGGATCGTCGCAGATTCAGCTCTGCACAACGAGACTACTTATTCAGTCTCATTCATCGGAAAAGACCTCCTTGTAGGAACACTGGATGACGGCGGCTTTTTGCTGACGAAGGGCAAGAGCGGATGGACCGGGGTAAATACCTTTCTCCCTAATATGAGTGTCGAAGCATTTGGATTCGTTGGCAATAAACTACTGGCTTTGACGGATCAAGGCATTTATGTGTCGATTGACAGTGCGGCCACCTGGACTGCCGCCGGTGCAGGGCTTCCGAATTGGTACATCACTTCCTTCGCCATTTCCGGCGACAACCTGTTCGTAGGGACTCAGGGTGGCGGGGTCTTTCTTTCGACGAACGGCGGTGTAACCTGGAACCCTGCTAATACCGGTCTTGTCGGGAAGGAGAGTTCGGATGTCTGGGCTGTCTACATCAGCGGCACGGAGATTTACGCCGGAACTTCATGCGGTCTGTTCAAGCGCCCTCTTTCGGAGTTGATTACCGGTGTGAAAGAGACGACCAATGCTCTGCCATCCCGGTTCGACCTGAAGCAGAACTACCCCAATCCGTTCAATCCGTCTACAGTTATCACTTATCAGCTGCCGACAAGCTGCACTGTGAGTCTCGTCGTGTACGACGTTTTGGGAAGAGAAGTGCGCACCCTGGTCGACGAACGACAAACGGCGGGGACACATTCCGTCAGTTTCAATGGGAATGATCTGGCAAGCGGAGTCTATTTCTATGTGATGCACGCGGGCAATTACGTTAAGGCAAGGAAGCTCATTGTCCTGAGGTGATCTAAAGGCGCCCGGCTCCCGTCGATCCCAGATATCGGGAGCACCACCAAGTGCTCACGCAATGAGAGCATCCGGGCCGTCACTCCCCGGGTATTGGGTTACTTTGAGAGGAACAGAATAGCGCACAGATCACACGGAAAACTACAGATAGCCACCGATAGTATTATTGGTTAATTGACCCGTGGTAATCCGTGCTTCTTTCCGTGTCATCAGTGTGCAATGGTCTCTCCCGGCAAAGGATGTCCCCGGCATAAAGAGCCCACTACCATTCCCCGTCAATTGTTGATTCAAACGGTCGGATTGAATATCTTTTTCAATTCGAACCAATGAAGGGAAGCGTCGAGATGCGTCCTCATCCTCAGAGCGGTCATTCCAACTTGAGCATCTATGTCTGAGAGTTCCGGTGTTGCGCGTCCTGGTCTGGTAAGAAGGCTCAGTACCTTCGACCTGACCATGATCGTGGTGGGTTCGATCATCGGGGCGGGGATCTTCATGACGCCTTCTTCGATCGCGCACGAGCTGCCTTCTCCGATGCTGATCGTGTTCGTCTGGGTGCTGGGCGGAATCACGGCTCTTTGCGGGGCTCTCACTTATGCCGAGCTCGGTGGGATGATGCCGGATGCGGGCGGTGTGTATGTCTACCTCGCGAGAGCTTACGGCGGGCTTTGGGGTTTTCTTTACGGTTGGGCATATTTCGTGGTCGTCAATACCGGCGGGATCGCGGCCATCGCACTCGTCTACGCGTCGTATCTCGGATATTTCGTACATCTGTCCGCCATCGGCGTAAAGCTCGTTGCCGTGGGAGGCATCGTCTTTCTCACCGGTGTAAATTACTTCGGCGTGAAGCTGGGCGGTACGTTTGCCGGCATCTTTACCGTGTTGAAAGTCGCGGCGATCGCCGCGCTGGTCATTTTCGGTTTCATGCTCGGAAGCGCGAGTCATGCGGTATTCTCCTTCTCGATTCCCAGCAGTATAGGAGGCAACCTGTCGGGTGCGATTGCTATAGCGATGGTCGGCGTGCTTTGGACCTATGGCGGCTGGCAGCATGCAACATTTCTGGCGGGGGAAGCGCGGGATCCAAGGAGGAGTCTTCCTGTTTCGATTATTGCAGGCACGCTACTGGTCGTCGTGGTATACGTGTCGATCAACCTTGTTTATCTTTATCTCCTTCCGGTCTCAAGCATTTCAGCTTCGTCTCGGGTGGCTGCCGATGCGGCCCAGAGCTTTCTAGGTCCGGCGGGGGGAACGCTGATTTCGATTGCGATCATCATCTCGACGTTCGGGACCGCCGGCATTTATACTCTGAGCGCTCCGAGAATTTACTATGCCATGGCGGAAGATGGCGTATTCTTCAAGAAAACAGCATATATTCATCCGAAGTATCATACACCGACGTACTCGATCATCTTCCAATCTGCGTGGGTCATCGTCCTCCTTTTCTCAGGCAATTTCCTCCAGCTCATCACCTACGCAATCTTCGCCGACTGGATATTCTTCGCTCTGACCGCGGCCGCCGTGTTCGTCTTTCGAAAGCGGATGAAAGACCTCGACCGGCCGTACAAGACCCTGGGGTACCCGTTCACGACGCTGTTCTTCGTGGCGGTCGCGACATGGTTCGTGATTAATACGCTCGTCACGGCACCGCTTCAGTCGATTGCCGGGCTCGCATTCATTTCACTCGGCATCCCTATTTATTACTATTGGAAGCGAAAGAGTTTGAAAAATCTAATTGAAGGTCCGACATGTTGAAATACGACGTGAACAAGTATCGGGAGCTTTTCCCGGTTGTTAAGGCGGGGACAATCTATCTGAATCATGCGGCGACCGGCCCGTTGTCAACAAGGGTCGTTGCCGCCGTAGACAAATATCTGAAGGAGCGGAGCGAGACAAATATCGACAACTTTGCTTCGTTTCAGCCGATACTTACCGAAACCAGGCTCTACGCTTCAAAGCTGTTTGGGACTTCGCCCGACAGGATCGCTTTCTTCGAGAATACCACGAACGCCATAAACCTCCTGGCGGCCGGCCTCGAATGGAAACCGGGCGACAGAGTCATACTCGACGACATCGAGTTTCCCGCGAATGTGTATCCCTTTCTCAACCTCAAACGGCTCGGAGTCGAAATCGATTTCGTCAAGAACCGTGAAGGGAAAATCCTCATCGAAGATATCGCCGCGAAGATAACGCCGCGTACGAGACTTCTTTCGATCAGTCACGTGCAGTTCCTGACCGGCTTCAGGGCGGACCTCCGGGCACTCGGGGAATTGTGCAGGAGCGATGGAGTGATTTTCTCAGTCGATGCGATTCAATCGGCCGGCGTTGTGCCCATCGATGTGGAAAAAATGAAGATAGACTTTCTTGCTGCGGGCGGGCAAAAATGGCTCCTGGCTCCACAGGGGATCGCGTTTGCCTATATTTCGAGAGAGACACAGGAGAAACTGCATCAGGCCTATCTCGGCTGGACGAGCATAAAGAACTTTTTCAGTGAGTTCACGAATTATCGTCTCGACTTGGATGACACAGCCCGCAGGTATGAAAACGGGACGCTGAATTACATCGGCATAACCAGCCTGCACGAGTCTCTGTCAATGCTTCTTGAGGTGGGCATAGGCAATATCGAAGAACACGTGCTCGATTTGAGTGATACGCTGATAAAGGCACTTAGATCGAGAGGCATGAAAACCTACGTTGAGGGGGACCGAACGGAGCGCGCCGGTATAATATCGATCATGGTGCCGGATGCCGATACTTACGCAGCTGAGCTGGCAAAGTCGGGGATCGAGGTCGCCGTTCGGCAGGGAGTGGTACGCGTCTCGCCGCATTTTTACAATACCGAAGACGAGCTTCTCGCAGTCGTCGACAAACTTAGTGCGAAGTAAGTCCGCCTTTCACTGGAGCTGATGTGCGACTCACTTCAAAAGTGAGCCGCACATTGTAGTTCACATTTTCCCTCCAAACCGCCTATATTCTCGTATCTTTGAAATAGATCCGTTCTTTTGCTCCGAATAGTGAAAACCATGAAAGGGCTGCAAATGAGACGTCTGTTTAATTCCGGCTTCTCCACCATGTTTCTATTCATCAGTATGTCTGTCTGCGTCGCTTACGGACAATCGAACCTTTTATCGTGGAGCCAAGCTCTGCAGAATGGATACTGGAGCGCTCGCTGGATTACCTGCCCGGGCGTGCCGGCCAGGAGCTACGGCGTATTCCATTTCAGAAAGACATTCGAGCTTTCGAGTATCCCTCAACACGTGATAATTCATGTCACCGCGGACAATCGGTACCATCTGTTTGTGAACGGGGAGTCCGTCGGACGTGGACCTGCGCGGGGAGACATGTACAACTGGAACGTGGAGACATATGACATAGCCTCTTATCTTCACGGCGGGAGAAATGCGATAGCGGCTTTGGTGTGGAACATGGCGGAATACGCACCGATGGCTCAGACATCGGCGAGGACGGGTTTCCTTCTGCAATCCGATAACAAGGCTTACGACTTTCTAAACTCCGGTACCGCATGGAAGGTTTTGCATGATACTGCCTATGCGCCCTGCGCTCTGCACACCGAAGAGAGGCTGAGAGCTTACTTCGTGACGGGGCCCGGCGATGAAGTGCATGCCGAATATTACCCCTGGGGATGGGAGGAGGTAACGTACGACGACTCGACGTGGCCTCAAGCCGTGGACGTCAATGCGGCGGCAGTGCCGTTCGGATACGGAAGCGACAACGTGTGGACTCTGGTCCCAAGCATGATTCCCCAAATGGAGTACCGGCCCCAACGGCTGAAGTGCATCCGGCGAAGTACGCCCATCGCCGTGCTCGACACGTTCATCGATGGAGAGCGCCCTTTGACAATAGCAGCTCACACAACCGAGCACATAATCCTGGATCAGTCGTTCGAGACTGTGGCCTATCCCGTACTGAAGGTGAGCGGCGGGAAGGGGAGCATGATAAAGATTACTTATGCCGAAGCCGCCGTGGACAGTCAAGGGAGAAAGGGCAACAGGGACGATATCAAGGGAAAGGTCATCTTAGGTTTGTACGACCTCTTCTATCCGGATGGCGGTATGAATCGAACGTTCAGCCCGCTCTGGATACGCACCTATCGCTACATAGAGCTCGACATTAAGACGGCAGACTCGCCGGTCACCGTCAACGACTTTTACGGCATATACACCGGATATCCGTTCAAGCGTGTCGCGACTTTCTCCAGCAGCGATTCCACACTCGCGAAGATATGGCAGGTCGGCTGGCGCACGGCACGGTTGTGCGCGGGCGAGACTTATTTTGATTGTCCATATTACGAGGAGCTGCAATATGAAGGCGATACAAGGATACAGGCGCTGATCTCGATGTACAACACGAACGACGTTCGCCTGGTGAAGAAGGCTTTACATGACTTCTATGTCTCACGCCTGCCGGACGGACTGACACAGGGCCGCTTTCCGTGCCGCAGACTGCAGATCATCCCGACCTATTCCCTGTTTTGGATTTCAATGCTGCATGATTACTTCATGCTCAGGCCAGACGAGGCATACGTCAAGAAATACCTGCCGGCCGCCACAGCGATCCTGAACTGGTATGAGAACCACGTCGACTCGACTTATGAGATGTTAGGTCCCATGAAATGGTGGAACTTTGTGGACTGGGACGATGCCTTCCGGGGCGGGGTACCGAACGGCGCCGACGACGGGCATTCGTCAATAATCACGGAGCAATTCATTTACACCCTTCACCAGGCAGCATCGATGTTCCGCTATTTTGGGGAAGGTGAACGCGCCGAACGCTATGACAAACTGGCGGCCGTGTTATCGAGGGGAGTTTATGAGCATTGCTTTGACCGCAGCAGGATGGAAATGGCAGATACCCCTGAGAAGAAGGCGTTCAGTCAGCATGCCTCGATATTCGGGATACTCGCAGATGTGATTCCGCAGAACATGCAGCGGACGGTTATGCAGAGAGTGTTGACGGACACGACTTTAAGCCAGGTTACGTATTACTTCAGGTTTTATCTGACTAAGGCGATGGTGAAGGCCGGGATCGGAAACGAGTACTATTCCCAGCTTACCCCTTGGCGCGATATGCTGAAGCTCGGGCTGACTACATTCGCGGAGACCCCTCCGCCCACGCGTTCCGATTGCCATGCATGGTCGGCAAGCCCGATTTACGACTTTTTGGCCACTATCTGCGGGATCAAACCGGCCGCGCCAAGCTTCAGGAAAATAGCGATCGTTCCTCACCTGGGTCCGCTGAGTCACGTTGTCGCGACGATGCCTCATCCTGACGGGATGATCAAAGTCGACTTCACCCGGAAAGGCAAATCGGGAATAACGGCAATCATCCGGCTGCCCACCGAGTTGGATGGATATTTGGAATGGAACGGGAAGCGTGTGGCTTTGCACGGCGGTAAACAGATAGTGGACGTACAGTAAGAATTTGATTCTGTTTCCCAAAACACTTAGGTTCATCTAAAGTGGTTCGTCAATAATGTTTGGCGTGGAGATCCGGATTAAGGGCAGTGAGAAATGAAAAAACTTCGCAAGCCATCCAAGCGCAGGACTGTTCCCGGGCAGGGCGTTCTCGTTGAGAAAGGAATAAACCTGGTTCAAAGCATCGTCCTCCGAATGCATTCGCGGTGGATACCGACTGGCGCGAATGGTAGTGGCATCGACGGCTATATAGAGTTTTTCGATACCGGAACAGGACGGTCGTTCGGAACAACCATAGCCGTACAGAGCAGAGCGGTGTCGGCCTTTCAGAACGAGGGGTCGGATTCCTTTGAGTATCCGTGCAAACGGTGCGACGTGGAGTATTGGCTGAGCGGCAGCATGCCGGTCATACTTGTCGTGTCGAAACCCGCGAGCAAGGAGGCATACTGGGTCGATGTCAAGGAATACTTCAGCAACCCCGGGAACTCTCCTTCAACCGTGGTGCATTTCGTCAAGAACGAGAGCCGGTTCGTTCCGGATTCCTTTCACGAACTGATCAGAGTCGGCAAGCCTGCCGACGCGGGATTATACCTCCCGCCGCTCCCCGTAAAAGAGACTCTCTTCACCAACCTTCTTCCCGTCGAGGGCTTCCCGGAGAAAATCTATGTCGCTTCGACTGAACTTACAAAGTCATGGGACGTTTGGGGAGCGCTGCGCGGGAAGGATCGCGGCATCGGCGGCGTGTGGATATTGAAGGCCGGACAAATAATCTCATTTCACAACCTGGCTGCGCGTGCATGGTCGGAGATATGCGATCCCGGGACGGTGACGACGATCGCCGCATCCGAATGGGCGAACTCCGGCGATCCCATCGTAAAGCGTGACTTTGTCGAGCTGTGCAACCAGGCGCTGCGTTACAGCCAGAACGGTAATATCCGGTACTGGCCCGAGGAGGATTGCTACGCATTCGTGGGTAATCTGGAAAAAGGGACGACGAAGATAGCCTACCGTTCAGTGAAGCACCAGGCCAGGATTTCAGCAGTGACGAAGTTCGAGGGGAAAGGGAGAAATAGTTCGTACAAGTGGCTGAAGCATATGGCATTCAAAGGTGAATTCCGTCGGCTGGACGGCAGATGGTACCTGGAGATTACGCCGACCTACAGGTTCACAAAGGACGGACAAAACCCGGAGCGCTTTCATGAGGAGCGACTGAGGGCGATCAGGAGGACGGAAGGCAACAGGGCTGTGCTCAGCGCGGTGATGTTCTGGGCGGACCAGCTGACAGCAGAGGGCGATTTGTTTGACAGGAGCGAGAGCATGTTCAAGTTCGGGCGGCTCCTCAAGTTCGAAGCGCCGATCGGCATAAGCGACTCTGAGTGGAGCGCACGGAATCCCGAAGAAGAGACAGGCTACGCTGACGTGTCCGGAGGTTCGTTCCTGCCCTTCGAAGGGAGGGAGGTTTAGGAATGAGAATGGATTTCCTCCCGGAGCCCGAGCTTGAATTCGGAGGAGGAGGTACCCATATCGATGCCAGATTCGGTCTCATGCAGTACGGGCCGCTTGACGCCGGCACCCCGACGGCACCCGCAAAGATTAGAGTCGGCATAATCGGCACTAATGAGACTGTCGACGGGATGCGCGCCTGGCTTGAGCGTGGAAAATCGAAGATCGAGGGGAGAGAAAGCCGGCTGCGGAACTTGTTTCCTTACTTTCCAGGCTTCTCGGAAAGGTCCTGCTTTAAGTCGTCGCTCGAGTTTAGTGACAAGTGGTCTGTTTCGATTCCGCAGAAGACGATCGACGGGCTTATTGCTTCAGCGGGGCCGAAGCGGCTTGCCGACGAGGCGGCAAGTATTTTCATGGAAGGTGCCGGAGATATGAGTTCAAAAGGAGGCGTGACGGTCCTGGTATGTGTCCCGCCACAGAATTTATGCGACGCTCTCGATAATGCCGGTGCCGGTACGAATGACGATTATGACGAGACCCCGGAGCAGGGTTCCATCACAGGGAATGATCGATCGGGAAGCGGAACTCCGCACTTCCACGGAATTCTGAAGGCCCGGGCGATGAGAATCGGACTGCCGGTTCGGCTCGCGCGTCCCGGAACTTATACCGGCCAAAAGGTTCGCGGCTCGAAGAAGAAGGCCAAGGTTGACCCCGGCCGGCAGGATGAGGCAACCCGCGCCTGGAATTTCTATCTGTCGATTTACTTCAAGTCCGGCGGTATCCCGTGGCAGCTTCCTCGCGCCGAATCCGGGCCGGTGACTTGCTACGTCGGAATCAGCTTCTACCGCTCTCCAGGTGAAGATGCCGGCCTGACGAGTGTCGCTCACCTGTTTGACGAGCGAGGTGAAGGGATTGTACTGAGGGGTAGCAAGGCAGGACTCAGGGAGACGGACGGGCTGCCGTATCTACCTGCCGACGATGCGCGCTTGCTGCTGAGGAACGCACTACAGGAATACCGGAAGGTGCACCTGGCCGCTCTCGCCCGAATTGTTGTTCACAAGACGTCGGACATGGACGACGAAGAGATCGATGGTTTTAGAGCGGGAGCCAAGGAAGAAAAGATCAAACGTGTTGACCTCGTGAGCATGCGACGCTCGAATACCAGTCTGTTCCGCGGGGCAGCATACCCGCCCCTTCGCGGTACATTTCTGCAATTGGAGGAAAAAAGGGGCCTTCTCTATCTTGGCGGCAGTGTGAATTTCTTCCAGACATATCCGGGATCTTACATTCCCCGGCCGCTTGAGTTCTTCGCGCACATGTCGGAAACCGAGCCGGTGCAGCTCGCCCAGGAGATGCTCCGTCTGTCGAAGCTGGGGTGGAGCGAAACAGAGTTCGCCGGCGAAGAGCCGATTACCGTCAGAGCTGCCCGGCGAGTTGGCGGAATATTGAAATGCGTTCCGGAGGCCGAAGAACCTCGGACAGCGTACAGGTACTACATGTAGCGGGTAATCTGTACGGTGTCGCCATGACACAATCCGATGCTCACTTTCCGCGCCGGCCGGCTTAGGCGAGGAAGAAATTTTAGCACTGAGGCGCAGCCTTAGGGGTCCGTTCAGGAAGCACGGAAATAAGAGCTCGCTCCCGATCCTCCCGTCCCATTCCCCGCATCGTAGTCCTTCGACGCGCGTGGCCGGAAGAATGCCTTAGAGGGTTGAGCCGGTAACATGGATTAAGAACTCCGTGATTGAATCGGAATGTCTTGCGGGACTTCTGGCGAGCGGGGGAACAGAAAAGCATTCCCTGCATGTTTAGAATGTTAGCTCGGGTGTGTATTTTAAATTGCAGGTCGAACTGACCCGCTACCTTTTGAGCGTTGGCTACGGACCCTGACGCAACGAAACACAGGATGGCAAATGAATGGAAATGAAGTCTGGCCCGGCAAGCCGTATCCCCGCGGTGCGAACTGGGACGGCAAGGGTACAAACTTTTCGGTATTTTCGGAGAACGCCACGAAGATTGAGCTGCTCCTTTTTGATTCCGTGGATTCGTCCGAACCGTCACGCACGATAACCCTTACCGAGAAGACCACCTTGACCTGGCATTGTTACCTTCCCGGGGTTTCACCCGGCCAGCTCTACGCGTACCGGGCATACGGTCCCTATGAGCCTGCGGAAGGTCACCGCTTCAACCCGTCTAAGTTGCTCATTGATCCGTACGCGAAGTCAATCAGCGGAGAAGTCAAGTGGGACGATGCTGTGTTCGGCTATATGATAGGTTCTCCCGAACAGGACCTTTCGGTTGATACGCGTGATTCTGCGCCGTTTGTCCCGAAGTCAGTTGTAATCGACCAGTCGTTCGACTGGGAAGGGGACACCCATCTGCGCATCCCGTGGAACGAAACGATTATTTATGAAACCCACGTGAAGGGGCTGACAATCAAGCATCCGGAAATACCCGAACATATTCGCGGTTCTTATTCGGCTGTTGTCAGCGAACCGATAATCAGGCACCTGTCGTCCCTCGGGGTGACGGCCATAGAGCTCCTTCCGGTCCAGCAGCACCAGAGCGAAAGATCGCTTCTCTCCAAAGGTCTGACCAACTACTGGGGATACAACACGATCGGCTTCTTTGCCCCGGACTTCAGATACTCATCCCGAGGCGGGGAGGGACAGCAGGTCAGGGAGTTCAAGGAGATGGTGAAGGCGCTGCATAAGGCGGGCATAGAAGTGATCATGGACGTTGTTTACAACCACACGGCCGAGGGAAGCGAGCTCGGTCCGACGTTGTGCTTCAAGGGCATCGACAACGCCTCGTACTACTGCCTCAATCCTAAGGACCGCAGATACTACATGGATTACACCGGTTGCGGCGGATGCTTCAATATGACCCATCCACGGGTTCTGCAATTCATAATGGACAGCCTGCGATATTGGGTGGCCGAGATGCATGTGGACGGTTTCCGGTTCGATCTGGCGGCGACGCTCGCGCGGGAGTTCTTTGAAGTCGACCGCCTCTCGACATTTTTCGATGTTATTTGCCAGGATCCCGTCATCTCACAGGTGAAGCTCATTGCAGAGCCATGGGATATCGGCCCTGGCGGCTATCAGGTCGGCAATTTTCCTGAGCTCTGGAGCGAATGGAACGGAAAGTACCGTGATACAATGCGGAGGTTCTGGAAGGGCGACGAGGGACAGCTGTCGGAGCTCGGCTACCGGTTGACAGGCTCAAGCGATCTTTACAGACAATCCAAGCGCAATCCACACGCCAGTATCAACTTCATCACGAGTCACGATGGATTTACCCTTCGCGATCTGGTGTCATACAGCAGCAAGCACAATGAGGCGAACCAGGAAGAAAACCGCGACGGAGCCGATTACAACGACAGCTGGAACTGCGGAGCCGAGGGGCCCACCGATGACATCGGAATCCGTACGCTCCGAATACGCCAGATGAAAAACCTTTTGACGACACTGTTCTTATCGCAGGGGACTCCCATGCTTCTCGGCGGCGACGAATTCGGCAGGACGCAGAATGGCAACAACAACACCTATTGCCAGGACAACGAGCTCTCCTGGCTCAACTGGGAAATCGATGACGAGGGAAAGGATCTCCTCGACTATGTTCGCCTTCTGATAGAGATTCGAAAGCAGCATCCGGTACTCCGCAGGAAGAGTTTCTTTGTCGGCCAGAAGCTCGCCGGGAGGGGAGTGAAAGACATCTTCTGGATTAAACCTGACGGGAAGGAAATGAGGGTGAAAGAATGGAAGGAATCGTTCGGGAAGTCCATCGGGATGATGCTCGTCGGAGACGCGATTCCGGACGTAGATTCTCACGGCAAGAGGATAATAGACGATTCTTTTCTTATGCTTCTGAACGCGCACTGGGAGGCCATTGATTTTGTAATGCCCAGAGCCCATGGTAAGAAGTGGAACCGTCTTCTTGACACGAATCTACCCGACGGTGCCGCTTCGCAGGGGGGAGATGAAAACATGTCATCCTACACATTGAACGGGCGCTCCATCGCGGTATTCTGGTCGCCAAGGAGGAGGTCGTAATGAAGGAAGTCGGCCCGAAGGTCGCCGGCAATTCGTGCTCGTT
>JBJKQU010000097.1:0-10280 GCA_046705025.1 Candidatus Kryptoniota bacterium
CTCCTCTTAACCAACGACCGCGCGATCTGGCTGGGTTGAAAGTGCAGCTCGTCCATGGCCGTATAAATCTTCTTTGCCGATTTAACATTCACGACCTCAGGGTGATTTAACAGTCTTGAAACCGTTAAGACCGATACTTTCGCTCTTCTGGCGACATCATTTATTGTGGCCATAATCTAAAATTGATAAACGCTTAACATTTCTTTTTAGGAGCATACGACTTGCAGAATCAAAAGTCAAGCGCTATTACTCGTCCCGACTATTTGACTTAAGCCGCCGCAATGTTCCCTGCACAAGATCGGTTAAGCGATATTGTCAAACGGAAGAAGAAGATTGAAAGTCAGGATACCCCGTTGTGCAGGATTAGAGAAACGAGGCCACTCCGGTTGTTGACTTTGAGTTTCTGATAAATGTTCTTGATGTGAGTGTCGACGGTGTAGTAGCTGATGTTCAGCCTGTCCGCGATTGCCTTTGTCGAGTACCCGTTTATCGCAAGGCCGACTATCTCCTGTTCCCTGTTTGTAAGGGAGAGCGATTTCGTCAACATCACGTGAGGCACGAGCGACGCTATCCTATCCAGGACGAACCGCTTCATCCAGACCTCGCCGCGAATGACGGTATCCATAGCCGTGACAAGCTCATCCGCGGTCGTAGGCTTCACAACGAAGCCAGATACCCCGTTCGAAAGCGCCGACACGAGGTTCCTGTCGCATGTGCTGCTCATAAGGACGATGACCTGGAACGGGCTTCCCGCGTTCTTCAGGTATGACAGGCAGCGGGCCCCTTCCGGCGTCCCGGGGTCTTCATCGACAAGAACGATCTGAGGCGGTCTGGAGCCGCAGCCCCTGAGCACGGGGACCGCGGATTGCCATCTTCCGAAGGTGCCCATGAGACAGAACCGGCCGGCCTTCGTAAGAGATCCGGCGATATCCGTTCTGAGCCGGGCGTCCCGGCTGATAAGCCAGACAGGCACGGCGGTGGAACTAAGAGCATAGCGGCTTCCGTCAATCATCAGCCTGTTTCTCCAGCCAAATTCTCACTTTCCCACCATTCTATCGGATTTGCATGAGCCGACAACGACCGACATCTCAAATCACCGAATGAAGAGCCTTCGCTCAGAGGATGGTTGGCTTTCCCGAACTTTCGGGGAAGACTGGTTCAGAAGAATTGTATCCAGAATTGGACTTGGGGGACCAGGGGTACTGCCATGGCATGTCCCTGGTAGATTTTAGCCGACAGGAGTGGGAAAAGCAACAGACTTTTTTTTGCGGGCCGGAGCCACACCTTTTCCCTTATCGTGGCCGTTGCGGGAAGAGCTCGGGCGGCCTTTGCTGTCTTTGCCGTCAGACACTCTGTTTGGTGCGCTTGTTAGTACCCCACGCCGTAGCTAGATTTAGTACGGCTTCCGCGCGGCAACGGCGGAAGGAACGCCGTGCGATGACGCGAACCACTAATCGAGGCGACGCACAATGTATTAGCGGGAGAAAACAAAATGAAATCAATTCTACTCTCTCTGCTGATGGGATCGGCAGTATTCGTGTTGTCATCCTGCACGAAAACCAATCCCACCAGCAGCAGTAGCGGCGGCAGCACCTCCTCCGCCAATAACGGACTCTGGCCGCTCAACAAGGGGAATACGTGGGGTTATTACGCACAGTCTTACGACACTTCGGGGAATGTGACGGGAACGGGTTCCGTATCGCTTCTGGTAGCGACTGACACTACAGTCGCCGGTGAAACATGGTACGGCTTTTCCGGCTCGATCAGCGGGACTTACTACAGGAACAAGTCCGACGGATTCAATGTACTGAGCGCGGATACGCAGGCGCTGTTTTTCAAATACCCCGACAGTGCCGGAGACAAGTGGAGTTTCCATTCCGTTTCGGTTTATGTCGTCACGGCGGACACTTCGCTCACCACTCCGGCGAATACATATGCCTGTTATGTGTACAGGGTCATGTACGAATCCCTGCCTGTCGAAGACTACTATGTCTGTCCGAACGTGGGCCTTGTGGCTTCGGTTTATTACGGGACCACAACCTCCGGCAGGGTGTGCATAGTACAGAGTACGGTCCTTACGTCCGTCGTTTTGCAGTGACACATAGTGCCCCGGGAGCGCTACGAAGTAGTGGCTTCGCGAGAGTTCCCTCAGAACTGGCGGACACGAGAGGCACGGAGAGGCAGACATCAGAGATCAGAGGTCAGAAGCTTGCACTGAGCGGTCGGAACTACTGGCGCTCGGGAGCACTACGAAGTAGTCGCTTCGCGAAAGCTCCCTCAGAGCTGGGTAAGCGATGGGCGAAAGGCCGGGCCACCACGTTGAATCGAATTACGAACTAAACCTTGAATCTTATCCAGAAGGAAAGGACGAATGACCGATTGGAGCACAGCAATCTGCGAAGCAAACGGAATTGACATACACTACACGAGAACCGGAGGGAGCAAGCCCTCTACAATCCTGCTGCACGGATTAACTGCTAACGGAACCTGCTGGACCTCTTTGGCACATGCCCTGGAAAGAGAATATGACGTAATCATGCCGGATGCCAGAGGTCATGGAAAATCGAGTGTGCCTGATTATGGGTACCGATACGAAGACCATGCAAACGATGTCATCGGCCTTATAAAGGCTCTAAGACTTTCTCATCCGATTCTGGCCGGACACTCCATGGGAGGTATGACTGCAGCCGTAGTGGCAAGCCGGAGCCCGAAGCTGCTCCGCGGCCTGATCTTAGCCGATCCAACCTTCCTGGCTCCAAAAGTTCAGCGCGAAGTTCGGGACAGCGATGTGGCCGATCAGCATCGGCGAATTCTCAACAAATCATTGAATGAGGTGGTGGCAGAAGCGCGGGCCAGGCACCCTGATCGGTCATCCGATATCCTCGAGCTAATTGCCCGGGCACGACTCCAAACCAGCATGGCTGCTTTCGACGTTCTCACGCCACCGAACCCGGACTATGAGCAGTTAGTGAGAGCGATTGACGTTTCAAGCCTCCTCGTATTTGGTGATAAAGGTGTGGTTTCGTCTGGTGTTGCCGCAGAGCTGCAGCGTCTTAATCCGAGATTTCAGGTTGAACAAATCCCGGAAGCCGGCCACGGGGTCCACTATGATCAGCCCGAGCGCTTTGCGGCTGTCGTCAAATCCTTCCTACGTTCAATTGGCACAATGACTGAGCCATGAATGGGCCAGGACGCGAGAGCTCCCTCTGAGCTCAAAACGGGCGGAGTATCGATCAAACCGCGAGAGGGACAAGAGACACGGAGAGGCAGACGTCAGAGATCAGAGGTCAGAAGCTTGCACTGAGCGGTGTGAAATGAATGTTGCGCAATATTTGCTAACTTGAAGTTTCACAAGGAGACTGAGTTATGCCAACTGAAAAATGTTTCGTCTGTCATCAGGACTACCAGGACTCGGAATTAATCGTCGGACACGGCATAAGGCATACGATCGAAGATCTTATCAGGAAACAATACCCCGGCTGGGACGACACCAAAAAGATTTGCTGGAAAGACTATTCCCGTTTCAGGGATCAGTATGTCGGCTCGCTGATAGAAGAAGAACACGGCCAGGTCACGAAGCTGGATAACGACGTACTTGAGAGCATCAAGGAAAACGAAATCGTGTCGGAAAACGTCAACAGCTCGGAACTGGAAAAGCGGAAGACGGGCGAAGTCGTCGCCGATAAGGTCGCCTCGTTCGGCGGGAGCTGGAAATTCATATTCATATTTGCCGCCGTCCTCTTTCTTTGGATTATCATCAATAGCATTGCTCTGCTGGCACAACCGTTCGATCCATATCCATACATCCTCATGAACCTCATCCTTTCATGCCTGGCGGCAATCCAGGCTCCGATTATTATGATGAGTCAGAACAGGCAGGAGAAAAAAGACAGGATGCAATCGGACAACGACTATAAGGTGAATCTGAAATCGGAGATCGAAATAAAGACACTGCACGAAAAGATCGATCATCTCTTGCTCGATCAATGGTCCAAAATGATGGAGATACAGCAGCTCCAGATGGAAATGCTGGAGGATATCAGAAACAGGGCGCATTAGCCCGGCAACCGCTCTTCAACCGGGCTACGGCTCCCCGCTCACATTCGGTGGAAACACGGAGTGCCATCTACACGGATTTCGGCTACAACAACAGTAGATTCCCCGTTCCCGACGGCTAAATTATTGGAAAAAAGAGAGGACGCAAATGAAGATAGTAATAACAGGTTCACTGGGACACATCAGCAAACCGCTTGCGGAAGAGCTGGATCAGAAAGGTCATTCGGTAACTGTAATCAGCAGTAAGCCGGAAAGGCAAAAGGATATTGAAGCGGTTGGTGCGAAGGCAGCCATCGGCACAGTGGAAGACGTTGATTTTCTTTCGACGACATTCAAGGGTGCGGATGCCGTCTATACGATGATCCCTCCGGGAAACTATACCGACCAAAGCCTTGATATACCGAAACAAGTGAATCAATTAGTCAGTAACTACAAACAAGCCATTGAACAATCAGGCGTAAAGCGTGTGGTGCAGCTCAGCAGCATCGGCGCCCATATGGAAAAAGGAAACGGCATCCTCGGCGTCTATTTCGAGATGGAAAAATCGCTCAACGAATTGCCCTCCGACATTGCTATCACTTTCATGCGCCCCGTCGGTTTCTACTACAACCTTTTCGCTTTCGTGAACACGATAAAGACCCAGGGGGTCATCGCAACAAACTATGGTGGAGACGGCAAGAAGCCATGGGTTTCTCCGATAGATATTGCCGCATCAGTTGCAGAAGAACTCACAACGCCGTTCGAAGGGAGAAAGGTACGTTATGTGGCGAGCGATGAAGTCAGCTGCAACGAGCTCGCGACTATCTTAGGAACGGCCATCGGCAAACCGGATTTAAAATGGGTAGTCATTTCCGACGAACAAGTCATGAACGGTATGATAGCCGCAGGGATGAACCCGCGAATTGCCGCGGGCCTTGTCGGGATGAACGCAGGCACGCGAACCGGCAAACTGTATGATGATTATAACCGCAACAGGCCGGCGCTCGGCAGAGTCAAACTGACAGAATTTGCGAAGGAATTCGCGGAAGTTTTTTCACATTCGAATAAGAAGTAAGGAAATGAAGACAGCTAAAAGAAATCGAAGGCGCCGGTCATCGTCAACGTTTCGAGTGAATTCGGCTTCGGGCATCCTCAATCGTTCAACAAGTTGTTCAAGAGCAAGACCCGCGTCTCACCCGTGGAGTTCAGGCGCTCCTTTGACCAGGCGTATCCTCCCGACTTCGGGAAGGAGCCCTTCCCTCGCGTAACTGCGTTTCACATGCCCGGTCGGAGACAGGCCGCTCCCGGCGAGCCCGGAGATCAGACCTGAGAAGGAAGCGGGAGCGCCGCGAGGCGGTCGCTTACTCAAAAGAGCCCTGCCGGCGGGAACCCCCGTTAAGCTTCGATGAAGGCGGCGACTGCCGCATGGGGCGACAGCCGTCGGAGACAGGCCCCGTCTAAGAATTCCTGAACGCTTTCTTCCCGGCGAAGCGAGCTGCTTTGCCGAGTTGTCTCTCGATTCTCATCAGCTGGTTGAACTTCTCGATTCTCTCTCCGCGGCACCCGCTGCCGGTTTTGAGATGACCTGCGTTTACAGCAACAGTCAAGTCTGAGATGATTGTGTCAACAGTCTCGCCGCTGCGATGGGAGACAAAACAATTGTAATTGTTACTGTATGCAAGCTCGATGGTCTCGAGTGTCTCGGTGACAGTCCCGATCTGATTCAGTTTAATCAGAATCGAATTCGCCACTTTCTTTTCAATTGCCATCGACAGGATTTTCTTGTTCGTGCAGAATATGTCGTCGCCGACGATTTCGATCTTCGAGCCGAGTGCTTCCGTGAGATTCTTCCAGCCTTCCCAGTCGTTCTCGGCCAGGCCGTCTTCAAGAAGGACAATCGGGTATTGCTTAACCCAGCTTTCCCACTGTTTCACCATCTCGTCGCTCGACTTGGTCTTCTTTGTGCTTTTGAAGAAGAGATACTTGCCGTCATCCCACATTTCGCTCGCGGCGGGATCGAGACAGATGCTGATGTCCGCGCCGGGCTTGTAACCCGCCTTCGTAATGCCTTCAAGAATGGCTTCCACCGCTTCTTCGTTTGACTTGAGGTCGGGCGCAAATCCCCCTTCGTCACCGACGCCGGTGCTGAGCCCTTTCCCATGCAGGACCGATTTCAACGCATGAAAGGTTTCCTCTCCCATTCTGATAGCTTCGGCAAAGGACGGAGCGTTGTGCGGAGCTATCATGAATTCCTGGAAATCGACGGTGTTGTCCGCGTGCTTGCCGCCGTTGATCACGTTCATGCACGGGACAGGAAGGAGATTGGCGTTAAGCCCGCCGATAAATTGATACAGCGGCACCCCGGCGCTTGCAGCAGATGCCCTGACGTATGCCATCGAAACACCGAGGATGGCGTTCGCGCCAAAGGCCGACTTGTTTTCCGTTCCGTCGAGCCCGATCATAAAATAGTCGAGTTCTTTCTGCGAGGAGAAATCTTTCTTAGTAACCTCAGGAGCAATCTTCTTCACGACGTTCTCGACGGCCTTCTTCACACCTTTGCCGCCATAACGCTTTTTATCGCCGTCGCGCAACTCGGTGGCTTCCCTTTCGCCGGTAGATGCCCCGCTCGGCACCATCGCACGGGATTGCGTTCCATTTTCCAGCAATAGATCGACTTCAACAGTTGGATTTCCTCTTGAATCCAGGATCTCAAGCGCATCAATAGCTTTAATTTTCATTTGATTCTCCGTTTCTTCTTTTTGTGTCATTAGAAGTTACGAATATTCGGTCGTATAAATCTTCACCGAAGCTAGTCTCCAGCGGCTCAGCCTTCTACCTACTTTCTCACCCTCCGCCGCTCTACCCTTCCATATACAGCTGCCTGTCGAGGCTGCGGTACTGTATCGCTTCAGCTACGTGTTCCGGCATTATGTCGGCGCTGTCAGCGAGGTCCGCGATTGTCCTTGCCACTTTGAGTATCCTGCCCGACTTAAGTCGAGGTCTCGACAAGGTCGGATCGTAAGCTCTCGCGCTCAACCCGAGCTTGGTTATCGCCTGCTTCAAGAGGTCTACTCCACCCTTGTCCGGCTGACAGAACTCTCTTATCTCTTTGCTCTCTCCTTCTGAGCATTCCCTAGAATGGATCGCTTCGTGACATGTCCGCATTCTTGAAGAGTCCTTTGCGGCCTTTGAACCTTTCCCTCTGAATCTCCCGCGCCTTCTTCACCCTCGCTCTCACCGCGGCCGACGCCTCTCCCGATCTCTTGCTCGAAAGCTCCGCGTATTTCACCGCCGGCATTTCTACGTGTATGTCTATCCTGTCGAGAAGCGGCCCACTGATCTTCGACATGTATCTCTGCATCTGCGTCTGCGTGCAGGTGCACGTCCCGTTCGGGTTGCCGTAGTTGCCGCACGGACATACCTGCGTTGCCATTATGGATGTGCGATTACAAGCCAAAAAGCCGGTTTCTAAAGCGTATCCAAAGGCTCTCCTGACCCTTGGAGACCACTTACGAAAGAGGCGGATTGAGCTCGGGCTACTCCAGTGCGATGTCGCAGCCCAGCTCCACGTAGACGCGACGTCAGTCACGGGCTGGGAATTGGGTGATCACGAGCCGCTGGTTAGACAGTTCCCGAAAATAGTCAAGTTTCTCGGATACGTTCCTGACAATCTTTTCTCCTCGGACACCATAGGCGAACGCATCATCAAATACAGGCTCCTCCACGGGATAACGCGAAGGGAGTTTGCAAGGTAACTTGCGATGGACGAATCCACGCTGGAGAGGTTCGAGGCGGAAACCGGTAAGCATTCTGCAGAAACGCTGAGGAAGATATCCGGGCTTTTCAACTTGTCCGCATAACGTCGAAGGTGACCATAGGTACCCAGAGGAGGGACAGGACTGGTTGAATGACACGAGGCCCGATTTTACAGAAATCGGGCCTCAAATAGTCCCTTCTCGATGAAAGTTACGTCATGGGATCACTTCATGAGGATCATCTTCTTCACCTGGTCTATGCCGGGTGCAGTAAGGCGATAGAGATATACCCCGCTCGCCAGGTCCTGACCGTTGAACTGGACGGTATGAACTCCCGCGTTCTCGTTGCCGTTGACCAGCGTGGCGACGAGTCTGCCGAGTACATCATAAATTCTCAAACTCACAAAGCCTGAACTCGGAACCTCGAACTTTATGGTGGTAGCCGGGTTAAACGGGTTAGGATAATTTTCCAATTCCGTTCCGGAAAACACCTCGGTTGAATCGGGTTTGGCTGCGACCGCTTGCTTTGATGACCGGGACTGTTGTCCCGCCTCTAAGTGCGCACCCAGCGACAATAGCATTCCTCTGTCGATCGACGAACCGTATTTTTGAAGAAGCTCGGCAAGAGCATCAGAAGAGATTTGCGCAGCAGAGGTATCGAAATTCCTCATCGACGCAAGTAGTATGAGTGTCTGTTCCTCAAAGCGGGTTCCCGGATACTTCGTCAAGACATAATTCAAGACGGATTCGGCTTTTGACGTTTGCTTCCCCGCTTCGTACGCATAACCGAGGAGAACTTGGCTTCTCGCACCGAGGTTGCCAGCAGAACTGCTGTAAGTCTGCAGGTCCGCAATAATGCTCGTGTCGCGTGATGCCTGGAAAATGTTGAACAGGCGGATGAGAGCCCTCTGTTTCTGAGCCGTGGTTATTGTGTCTTTCAAAAGTGTACGATAGACCGCCGCTGCTAGCTGGTACTCACCTTCAATCTGAGATTGTCGTGCAAACTGAAAGAGCGAAGCCGGATCACCGCCGGAAGGGTTCGAGCTGCCTGACACCGATTGCCCGTTGAGAGTGACTTCCTGGGCGGCATCGCCGCCTATGGGGCAGCTTCCTGCCGAGCTTAAAGCACCGGTATAGTCCACAGTAGACGAGCTGTTGTCAGTCCAGAACTTGGTGGGATCAGGCGGCGACTGTCCCCACCAGTCGTATTGCGCGATGACTTCACTCGTGCCGGCCGCATAAGCGTTATATGTCGAATTTCCGTAAATGGCGTCGCAAGTTCCGAAGTAATACCTGCCGCTGTACGAGCCTAGCGTGATCGTGGAATTATCAGACGAGCCCACCCCGTCGTTGTTATTGTCTATGGTCATTCCACCTTGCTGGCTTTGGCCGCCGCTCCAGACGTCTGAGCTTCCCTCTAAGTAAATCCCGACATTATTGCCTGAAGCGCCATCGTTCAGGACATATCCGTCGGAACCGTAGAACACCATCCCGTCTGATCCGTTCCCGTTAGTTGTGTTGGATTCGATATCCGGGACTGCTGTGCCGTTGCTCCAGCAAGCTATGCCGTGGTAGTAATTATTCTGGATCGTATTTCCGGTGATAGTCGGACTCGAGCCCCCTTGAATTGTGATGCCCTGCCCGGCACCAAGGCTCTGAATGGTGGAGTTAGAGAGGGTTCCGCCGCTGGAGTTGGTGTAAGCGACGCCGTTTTGCGAATCGGACTGTCCATCGATCGTCAGGTTTGTAATAGTAGGGGTGGAACCGCTGATCAGGACCCCGGCCTCCCACGGGCTGTTGCTGAAGCCGGAGTTATCAATGGTCACACCGGATATCGCCGCGCTCGATACCCCACTGATAGAAATCGGCAGGTCTGCGGCCGAGATGGTGCAGTTGGTGACAGAAGTATTGTTCGTGTTAACTACCACTCCCGTCCATGTTCCTGAGCTTGCGCCAAGCGTCATGCCGTCTCCACTGAGTGTACCGTTCACGATAATTGTTGCACCGGACGGGAAGCTGAGGTTTGCACCTGAGCTTCCTGTCAGTGTTATTCCCGCCGGTACGGTGACACTCCCGGCTGTAGGCCAGCTGCCGGAAGGGAGAGTGGTGCTGTAGGTGACTGTATAATACTTGTACTGAGCGATAACGGTCGCCCCGGCATCGACAAACTCCACAGGTGTGCTTGTTCGAGATGGATACTCGAAGGAAGCAGAGCCGGTTGGGGAACAGGTCCAACCCGCAAAGAATGCTGTGCAACCGTTTATCTCCTGAACCATGGGAGTACTGACTGAATAATACGGAGCAGTCCAAGAGGGCCCGCCGCTAACCTGCAAAAACACGCCATCATAGACATCGCCATTGTGGGATGTTGACAGATCTGGATGAAACGGAGCGGAGCGCTGCTTAAAGGGTGCGTTCATCCCTTCGCTATGTTTCACGCCTCCTAGACCTGCTTCATCCACTAGCCAAGGGTCTTGGAAACTTATTGTA
>JBJKQU010000098.1:0-8696 GCA_046705025.1 Candidatus Kryptoniota bacterium
ATTGCAGAGGTTGTTCCGCGTGCTCCGCTGTGGATGCGGAAGATCGGAATGGAATGGCTGTTCCGCCTCGGGAAACAGCCTCAGCGGATCAACAGGATCTTTACGGCGGTGGTCAGATTTCCACTCACTGCGCTAATGTCCGGGCCATCTAAGGTGAAATAGTCCGGTTGGCATGATTCAAATGCTTGGTCCTGCACCCGCTCTCGAATTAATTGCGATTGTGTAAACGTCACAGCGGGAATCATGCGAAATCGCGAAGATTTGGGCCTGTATGTAGGGCAAGGACCTCGCAACATGCGCAATACGCCGTCGGTGAAGGGGAGAGCCTGAGTTGCCAGACTTTGACGAAGAAGACCCTTCCTGTATGGTTCCGGGGTAACGCAAAAGAGAATTTCTCTTGGGGGAAGTGTCGGGCCCAAACTCCAGAACGGTGGGGAATACCGCCAAATTCAATCCGCTTCGAGGTCCGGAAGGCGTAAGCGCGTGTTTGGTAATTTGTCTCAAGCAATTTGTTTTAAATGAGGAAGTGGGAACTTATTTTACAGTTAACGCATTCAATCTATTAACATTAGTAAGTTCTGACTAATAGAATTGACGTAGCACCAGAGGGGGGTGATACTGTCAACGGTATCGACTTACAATAGATAACCTTTTGTTGTTCGTAAGTACAATTACGGAGATTTACGTGCTTCTATGACTACTCCGAAAGTTGACAGCAACCCGGAAGCGGATAAGTACCAATCCTGCTCGCATGGCGGGCGACTTGTCCTTTCATTACCGAAGCCCGGAGATATCTTTCAGCAACCGAACGAAAGACTTGTCCGGAATAACTTGCATCTGCTGGTTGCGGGTCCCCAAAATTCCCAAATAAAAACGTATGGTTGTGTCAGCAGGAAAGGCATCTCCGCCGTCGTGGGCGACTCTGGAGGGGCCCAACTGCCGGTCGATTCCAAACACTCATGTAAGGTAATTCTTGGCGCCGATAACCGGATTAATACGAAAGGGGTGCACAAGATTGCATGAAGTTAGAAATTCGACCGGGCCATCCACATGTATCGGAAGAGACGACCATGAGTAAGTCGAACTTCACCGTCGCCGAAAGGGACTATGCACTGAGTTACGAAAACGCGTTGAACATGTACCTGTCGTCGGGTAAGGATTCTGATCTTCGCCAGGCTTTCGAGCTCGGAATGCAGCTGCTCAGATCTGGCAAGTCGCTGCGGGATGTAACCCAGCTACACAATATGATCATCTCGAAAAAATTCGGCGCAGTACGCGGCGACAGCGGTATCTTAAATATCCTTCCAAGAGCCCTGTCCTTTCTGTCGGAGTCTCTCCAGCCCTTCGAAGCTACGTATCAGAGCCATGCGCGGGCAGTCGACAATCTTGAGGTTGAAGTATCCGAACGGGAAAAAGCGTCAGAGGACCTTGAGCGCAACGATCCGTATTTCAGATCGTTGGGTGAAAATTCGCTCGACCTGACGACCGTCGTCGGACCGGACGGAATAGTTCGCTATTGCAGCCCTTCGTGTGAAAAGGTTCTCGGATATACACCGGATGAAATGACCGGGAGAAGCTTCTTTGAATTCGTCCATCCGGACGACATAAACAGCGCTCTGGAGTTTTTTGAACAGGGGAAGAATGAGGACGGTACCGCCATCACTGTGGAGTACAGGTACCGACACAAGAATGGATTTTGGGTAATCCTTGAATCGATCGGGAAGAATCTTGTCGCCGACCCGCACGTCGCGGGTGTGGTTATAAGTTCGAGGGATATCACCGACCGGCGAAGTCTCGAGGAGATGCGAAGGAGGTACGAGTTCATTGCCAACGCATCGAAGGAGCTGATGACGCTGGTCAACAGGGAGTACTGTTACGAGGCTGCCAATGAAGCACTTTGTGCGGCCGTCAACCGGAAGCAGCATGAGATAGTCGGCAAAAGGGTGGGTGAAATCTGGGGCGACGAATCGTTCGAGAAATTGTTGAAGCCTTACATAGACAATGCATTCAGGGGAAATGAAGAATATAACCAGGCATGGTTCGATCTCCCGTCTCTGGGCGGCCGGTTTCTGGAAACCTCTTTCTATCCGTACCGCGACCTGATGGGGAAGGTCACGCACGTCGCGGTGATTACCAGGGACATAACCGAACGGAAACGGACGGAAGATGAGATCATCAAGAGCCATATGCGCCTGGCGGAGGCACAAAGCGTTGCACATGTCGGGAGCTGGGAGTTGAATACACTCACCGGGACGTTCCTCTGTTCGGAAGAGATGATGAACATCATGGGACAGAGTCCAGACAAGACAGTGCTCTCTTATGAACAGTTTATTTCTCAGGTACTCTCCCCGGACAAGGACAAGGTCACCGTAGCATTCGAGTCTGTGCTATCCAGGGGGGATGAATTCGGATTCAACTGCAGGATCGAAAGGGGAGACGGAACCGTAAGGGTAGTCCACAACAGAGGCCGCGTTGTCAGCGAAAGCGGACGAAAATCCGTGAAAATAATCGGTACGACGCAGGACCTTACGGAACAGGAGCTTGCCCGGGAAGCGGTGACAGCATACGAAATTCGCTACCGGAGGCTCTTCGAGACATCCAAAGACGGCGTGCTCCTGATCGATGCCTCGACCGGAAAGGTGACTGACCTGAACCCTCTGCTTGTCGACCTTCTCGGATATGACAAAGCAGAATTCATCGGACAGGAACTTTCGGAGATCGACGCCGCTGCGGGAATACCGAGATCCAGGGAAATACTCAGGCATGTGCGGGAGCAGGAACACCTTCTGGCCGACGATTTGATTTTGCGAACGAAAAGCGGGGAGACGGTCCACCTCGAGTTCGTCAGCATATCGTACCTCGCGGGAGAAACGAAAATAATCCAGTGCCATTTCTGGGATATCACCGAGCGGATGCAACTGGAGGAAGCGCTTCACAGCAGCGAGGAGCGATTCAGATCTCTAATTGAAAATGCTACTGATGTCATCGCCGTAATCGAGCCCGACGGACGGTTCAAGTATGTGAGTCCGTCGGTAACCAGGGTGCTCGGCTACAGGCCCGAAGAGTTGATGGGACAGAGCGTTCTTGAAATGGTGACATCGGAGACGGCCGACAATCTGAGCCGGATAATTAAGCGTGTGGCGAGCTCCAACGACGGGCTGAAGGACTCAATTGAGATTAGCCTCAGGGCCCTCAACGGATCCGTGAAAGTGGTCGAAGCTACGACAAGGAATTTGCTCAAGGTGCCCCCTGTGATGGGAATCCTCCTGAACGTGCGGGATATCACCGAGAAGAAAGTGCTGCAAAACGAATTGAAGACCGCCGCATGGCAGCGTGAGGAGGATCTGAGAAAATTTGCGATGTCCGTCCAGGAGGCCCAGGAGGAAGAACGCAAGAGAATTGCCATGGAGCTGCATGACGATATCTGCCAGCGGCTGACTGCGATGAGATTGAACCTTACGGTTCTGCAGGACAACGTGGAGACACGGAAAAAATCTTACGATAAGCAGTGGCATTCCATCAAGAAAGAGATCGATGATGTGGCTGCCGAGGTGAGAAGAATCTCCTACAATTTACGTCCTTCGGCTCTCGACCATTTCGGAATTGTCACCGCACTCAGGCTCATTTGCTCGGAGATGGAGCGCGTTCAGGGGCTCAAGATAGATTTCCGTGCCGGCTCGCTGCTAAAACAACATTACGAGCCGAACATAGAGATCGCGCTCTTCAGGATTGCGCAGGAAGCACTGGCAAACTGCGCCAAGCACTCCGGGGTGAATGAAGCCGAAATGAAACTTGAGCAGACCGGCAAGGTATTGGAATTCGTGGTATCCGATCGCGGTAAAGGCTTCACGGAGCAGGAATACCTTCAACTGATCCGTGGCGAGAATCACATGGGTGTTATGAACATGAAGGAGAGAGCGCGCCTTATCGGGGGAGAGTGCGAAGTTCAATCCAGCCCAGGGAAGGGTACAACAATAATGGTACGTATACCAATAACAGAGGTAGAAATTGGATAAAATCAGAATTGTCTTTGCGGACGATCATGTCATAGTCCGGGACGGGCTCAGAGCCCTACTAAGAAGCGATCCTCAATTTTCCCTCTTGGGAGAAGGAGCCAACGGCCGTGAGGCACTCGAACTTGTGGGTAAGCATCACCCGGACGTTGCAATGCTCGACATTTCCATGCCGGAAATGAATGGTATTGAGGCAACGAAGGTGATAAAGCGAGAGTATCCTGATACGCGTATCATGATTTTGACTATCCATGAAAATGAACAGTATGTTTACGAAATGCTGCAGGCAGGCGCCGATGGATATGTCCTCAAAAACGCTGAAAAGAAAGAGATCTTCGACGGAATAAAGGCGGTCGCAAGAGGAGAACACTATTTCAGCTCGCAGGTTTCGGAGCTGCTTATAGGAGATCTGGTTAAGAAGGCCCGCGGTGGAACAGGCCAGCAATCAGAGACGCGAGCTGACCTGACAGACCGTGAAAAGGAAGTGCTGGCATTCATTGCCGAGGGGATGACAAGCCGTCAGATTGCCGAAAGACTGTTCCTGAGCGTAAGTACCGTCAACAGCCATCGCGCAAACCTGAAGAAAAAACTGAGCATAAGAGATACGGCAGGGCTGGTTAAGTACGCCCTGCAAGCCGGGCTCACGAGAGTAAAAACGAACGGGTGACATTGTGAAACCCGATTACGGAACATGCATCCACTTCGAAGAAACGAATAAGAAGAGGATATTTAAGGCCCGCCCGACGGCAAATGAAAGAGGGGATACCGTGCAGGGCCGGACTCATAAACTGTTGAATCGTAATTGTTATTAGTGCTTAGGTCAGATTCAACAGAACTATCTATTGCTAGCTGGCCGTCCATGGTGTAAGCTTTACACTGAAGAGACAGCTGCGGAGCGTCAATTCCGCACGCAAGTGCACTAAAAGATCAAGAACATTCATACAGGCCCGGATAAACAGCGGGACCGAATATGTCCGCTCCAAGCGGACAGGAAACCAGAGATACGAAATTGGGAAAGGAGAAGTACCATCGCCGCCGAGACTTATGAAGTCCGAAGACCTCGAAAGGCGGTGATCGGATTGCCGACCGGCGATGTACGGCTGATCGGCAGAAGCGAAGCAGTCCAGCGAATTCACTCCACGATCGATCTGGTCGCGGATTCCCCGACGCCGGTATTGGTCAGCGGTGAAAGCGGGACCGGAAAAGAAGTCGTTTCCCGGCTGATCCACGAACGAAGTCCACGGAGCGGTCGACCTTTCGTCGCCGTCAACTGTGCGGCCCTTCCCAAAGATATCTTCGAGAACGAGCTGTTCGGTCACGAGCAGGGCGCATTCACCGGCGCAAACGGCAAGAAGGAAGGTTACCTCGAGATGGCCAATGGGGGAACCATATTCTTCGATGAATTGGGCGAGATGGACCCGGTTATCCAGGCAAAGCTTCTTCGTGTTCTTGAGACAAAATCGTTCAGACGTCTTGGCGGCGGGAAAGACGAAGTGAAGGTGGATATCCGCGTCCTCGCAGCCACTAACAAAGATATTCAAACGGCCCTGGCCGCCGGCGAATTACGCCTCGATCTCTACTACAGGTTCAGTGTAATCGAGATTCACCTCCCTCCGCTAAGGGACAGAAAAGAGGATATACCTCTGCTGATAGACAGTTTCCTCGATTCAATGTGCCTGGCCCATCACAAGCCTCCGATGAAACTGTCGGACGAGGCTTTGGAGGCTGTCGTTAGGTTCGAATGGCCGGGCAACGTTCGTGAGCTCCGGAATGTCGTCGAACGTGCGGTCATCATGAGCCAATCGAGAGTCATCGGACTCGACGGTCTGCCCGAGAAAATCAGCAGGGTAGCCGAAAGATCTAATTCCGTCAGCATCCCCCTCGGAACTCCGCTCAGGAAAATAGAAAGAATCGTCATTGAACAGACTCTCGCTTTCGCCGGCAACAACAAAGCGAAGGCGGCAAGAATGCTTGGCCTGAGCAGAAAGGGGCTTCACAATAAACTTCAGTCATATTCGCATGAACCGGATGACTGATCCGGTGCCGCCCGTAACGTACCCATCACCAAAACACCCCACCAAAATTCTACAAAGCTCCCCATCCTTTCCACCCGACCAGGGCACAGTCCGCGGCTTGACGTTGCTTTTCCCGTCGGATCATTCACTGCAGATGTGCGCATCAGCCTGAAGGAGTAGCACACGGACGACCGGATCTTCCGGCAGGTACAGTCGTGTCTTGTTGACAAATGAATACTATTTCAGAAGCAGCATCTTCCTGCTGATCGCACCGGAGCCGGTCGCAAGTCTGTAAAGGTATGTCCCGCTCGGGAATTTCCCGGCGTTCCAGACTGCCGAGTGGAACCCGGCTCCCATGTATCCGTTTATCAACGTTGCCACTTCCTGGCCGAGTATGTTGTAAACTTTGAGACTGACGAAGCTGGACACAGACATTGAAAAGTAGATCTGTGTCGAAGGATTAAATGGATTCGGATAATTCTGTCCCAGTGTAAAGTTCTCTTTGCGGGTGTTGTGGAAGACGGCGGTCACCGACGCGGTGGTTGACAACCCGGAGGCATCTATAGCCGTCGCTGAAATCGTGTGCTGCCCGTTATCGATGAACGCGGTGTTGAGTGTAGTGGTAAACGGTGGTTCGAGAATTATGCTGCCGAGTTGCTTCCCGTCGATTTCGAACGTAACGCCGGTTATCGTTTGATTGCCCGTCGCCTGCGCGGTTAGAGAAATGATGCCGGAGAGTGTGTCTCCGCTTGGGGGATTTGTAATCGAGACTGAAGGCGGAGTGGAATCGGTGAGTACCGGCGGGAAGTCGCTGTTCATGTATCTCTTCAATGACGCCAGCAGCGGGAAGGTGCCGTTTCCCGGATACCCCATCCCAAGTTCATATATGATCAATCCGCCGAGGTGCTCTTTCTTTATGAAGGCAAATTTTGCCGCGATCGAATTTGTATCGTCGTACGAAATGAAATAGTCGTTATTCGCCCCGGGGTTGTCGATGCTCAGGTAGGCTGCCTCCGCGCCGGCATCCCAGTGGTACCTGTCTGGTGAATAGTACTGCTTCATAATGCTGGTTCCGCCGTCAAAGCTGTAGAGGGGCACGTCCGGAGTAACCTTCGGTGCAAACGGACCTCCGCTCGGGTTCAGGTATCCTGCCCATTCCTGGTCCGGTCCGGTTGCACCGTTTCCCGTTGAAGTTGTGTCTCCGGCACCGTCGATCATGACTCCGCCCTTCCAAACAAATCCGGCCAGCTCCGACCCGATGCCGAGCTTGGATGCTGAGACCCCTGCGTCGAGAAATTTCTGAACGATGACGTCGCAGGATGGGACCGGGGCGTGGGTGCTCTGGTAGCGCACCCCGTTGCTGTAAACCGCACCGTTGTACCAGGTCAGGCAGCCGGGTGAAGGCCATGAGAGATCATACGTCATGATATTTATCTGATCGAGATATTGCTGCATATGCGCGAATACGGAGTATGGCTGTCCTTCTGCCGCCGTGCTCGTTAACAGGTATCTCGGTGAAGGCAATGCCTGACGCAGTGCCATTATCAACCTCACAAAATGCGCAGTATCTGCGGGTGTTAACGGTTCCCAATCGATGTCGACGCCGTCGTATCCTCTGTCTTTCACGAACCCCACGATGTGATTGACAAATGTACTGAAATATTGAGATCCCGTGGAGCTCTCGAATCTTGATTCCGTCGCCCAACCTCCGATTGTAATGATCACTTTTGTCCCGACGGTGTGGGCCGCCGAAATGAGGTCGGCGGAGTTAATCTGCGTGATACTGTTGCTGACCGAATCTAGTGTCCCCTCTGCCGTCAGTGACAAAGACATGTGGGCGACTACGGTCATCGCCGTAAAATCGACATCCTTTGTGGGAAGGTAGCCGTTGTCCTTCATGCCCTGGGACCAGCCGGCGTAGTACATAGTTACCCACGGTCTCGTTTGTGCATAAGCGGACGCAAATGAAGTAAGAATAAGAATCGAAAGATAGAGGAGAGTATATTGCAGCGGACAGTTTGTCTTCATCGAGTCTCTTAGTGAATTTGCTACCGATTTCAGCGTCATAGGATGGTGATTCGTGAGAATGCTGACGCGAGGTGTCAACTGCGAATCGCTCTCCAATCCCAAATCGAAAGATTATATACCATCAATGAGCAGACTATGCAAGACTGCCGCTGGTGCATGTGTAAATAATTCCCACAGGTAACTGGTTTCGATAGTATTGTCTCTTAAGGTGATGAACTGGGGAGCTGGCTCCTCAGCTGACCTCTCTTAAGAGCTACCCATTGAATTCAACGTGTCAGCGAATCCGATTCACTTTCTGCCCTGACCATGTCTTCCTTTATCGACTGCAAGAGGGGATACGAGCCGTTCCCCGGGTATCCCATTCCAAGTTCGTATATTACAATCCCGCCCAGGTGTTCTCTTTTGATGAAGGCAAATTTTGCAGCGATGGAGCGGGCATCGTCAAAGGATATGAAATAGTCGTTTGCAGAACCGGGATTATTGATGCTTAGATATCCCACCTGTGCGCCGGCATCCCAGTGATACCAGTCCGGCTGGTAAAACTCGCGCATGATGCCCGTCTTGCCGTCGAAGCTATACAGCGGGATGTCTACAGACACCTTAGGAGCGTATGGAGAGCCGAAATGATTCAAATAACCCT
>JBJKQU010000099.1:0-4774 GCA_046705025.1 Candidatus Kryptoniota bacterium
CTTCTTCCATGCTCCCTGTTCGTACTTGTCTCCGATAGGAAGATTATGCCACAGGTTATCGGGAGGCGAGTACGAGGGCTCATTTATAAGATCGTAATTTATCCAGCCGACGTTTCTGTAGCGCGAGGCTATCAACGTCACGAACGTCTTCTGCCATCCGAGCGCGCGTGGATCGAGGTACGGATTTGAACCGCCGTCCAGCGGCGGAGAAAAGGCGAACAGGTTGAAACATACCACTATGTCGTGTTTCGCCGCGGTGAGGACAAAAGCATCTAGCGCCCGAAGGAACCCCTCGTCGGCCGCGCCCCTGCTCAGCATCATCCGTTTCCATCCCGTCCATATTCCCGTGCGTATGAAGTTCACTCCGAGTCTCTGCACCCGGGCAAAGTCCTTGTTCCACAGATATGGATTCGGCTCGAGCAAAAATTCTCTGTCGACGTCGGAGGCCATGTAGGTGGTCCCGACAATGGGAAACACCTTGCCGCCCTTCAGCAGCCAGTCCTTTGAAACGGAGAGCGAAGGAGCCGAATCCAGTAGTTTCTTGTCCATCACCCAGAATCCCGAGGTGACTGAATCGGGCATCCATGAATCGTTCTCGTCTTCGACCTCGACGGTGTACAGACCCGGTGCCAGCAATTTGTTGGTCCTCACCGCGATCTCGCCTGTCGAAAAGCCTCTCGTACCTACAAGTCCAGTCGCCCCTTTAAAGACCTGCTTACCATCGGGTCCTTTCACCACCACGCGGACTTTCGATGAAGCCTTCTCATCCCTCTCCGGTCCGGGTTTGAATTGGTTCACTCTTATGTCCGGAATCTCTTCTTTGTCGACACAGGCGTGAACCGGAAGTGCTTCGATCAAGCTCGCTCCTTCGAGCGCCAGGTCAACGCACTTTCGTATTGCCTCAGCACTGAGTTTCAAATCCGACGGCTCCAGGATCCATCTCCCTCCGGCAGATCCTCCCTGCAGTCTGTCGATTTCTAACAGCGGACATGCAACCGGCAGGTCATTGCCGTTAACTACCTGAAGCAGCGGCCTCAATGCTGCATTCCGCGGCCCGTCGCTCCCGCTTTCATCCGGGAAATATATCTTCGTGGAAAAACGGACCGTCAACTCAAATACCTTCGACGGGAGAGCGAAATCGTCCAGACCGAAACCGAGTCCTTGCAGGGAAACCATCCGCACACCCTTGTAGTAGAAGGGAGACGAATCCAGGACTATTGAATCTGCCGGACCGATCAAGAGCCGATGGGCGTATGTGGGTTGAGCTGTACCCATGATCCAGTTCCCCTCATCGCCGAGAACCGGCTGGTGAAACGGGTAACCTCCCAGATATACGAGACTTCCGCCATGTGAAAGAAAGCTATAGATCGACTGCCATGCGTCGACCGGAAAGGCGCTGCCGTAAGGCAAAACCAGAACCCTATAGTTCTCGACGCTCAGCCTGGCTTTCAGCAAATCAGCGCTCCGAAAGTATTCGACATCCAACCCACTGAGCGCCTTCCTTAGAGTGCCCGGATTTATCACCGGGGCGTCCACGGTGGGAAACCCATCCGAAAGGAAACAAGCCACTTTCCCCTCGAGCATCCTGGATTTTCCCAGCGCTTTCAACTGGACTGTGCCGAACGGCATGACTAAGGATAAGACCAATGCAAAGAGAAAAAAGAGCTTAATCATTTGTCCGGACCCTTCCATGCCTTTCACTGAAAAACGGACCCGTGATTCATTTGCCGATCCAATACATGATAATCAAGTGTACCATGTTATTCCACAACACGGACCGCTTTCCTAAGCCTGATATTGGTCGAGGACGGTCCGATCTGAAGCTCGTACTTTCCGGGAGTAACCGTGTATTCATTCTTTTTCACGTCAAAGAGCCTGAAGTTCTGAACAGGAACTAGAATCTTGACGGTCCTGGTTGCTCCTTTCTGGATACTTACCCTGTCGAATCCGACCAGCGACTTTATCGGCTTCGGTCCCTTCGAGGCCAGATTTCTCAGATAAATCTGGACCACTTCGTCGCCTTCCCGCTCTCCGACATTGCGCACATTCACAGAGATCCGCAAAGTATCCTGCGGACCGGCGGTCGATTCATTAAGCATGAGATTGGAATACTCAAATCTCGTGTAACTCAGTCCGAATCCAAAAGGATAAAGAGGTTTTCCCTTGAAATAGCGGTACGTTCTTCCCGACATGCTGTAATCTGTGAAAGGCGGAAGATCCTTCACACTCCTGTAAAATGTCACTGGCAGTCTTCCCGCAGGGTCGTAATCTCCGAACAGGACATCCGCCACCGCAGCTCCTCCCTCTTCACCGGGGTACCATGCATCGACTATCGCAGGCAAATTTTCTTGCGCCCAATCCACGGAAAGCGCGCTCCCGCCGACCAAAACAAGGACAACCTTCTTTCCGGTCTTGTGTAATGCTTTCAACAGTGCCTCTTCGCCTGCGGGCAGTCTCAACCACGTTCTATCGCCGCCTTTGAAACCCGGCAGGTCAATGTTAGGATTCTCTTCGCTCTCGAGCTGGGGAGAGATACCGGCGACTGCAATCACCACGTCGGATTTCTCAGCGAGAGCTACCGCACTCCTGATCAAACTCTGCCTGGTCGGCAACATCGTGATAAGGTGCCACTTGAATCTAATGCCTGCATAGTCACCGCTGTCTGCATATTCGATCTTCACATCGTATTTGCGTCCTTTTTCCAATCTCACCCTTTTTGACTTGAACACGTCTATCTGGGAAGGGCTCCAGTTGTCGACAAGCAGTTTCCCGTCGAGAAAGAGCTTACCCTTCTCATCAGTGACAATTCCAAGATCGTATTCTCCCGTGACCGGGGGCGTGAGCGTTCCTGTCCATCGCATCGAGAAATTATGCGGAGGCACACCTTTACCCGGAGAATCAAACCCCCAATATGATGACATCATCGTATCCACTCTTGTAAGGACCGGTTTACCCTTCAGGTGCGGGTTGGCGAAGTATTCCGCAAAGAGGCCGTGGCCTGTAGAACCGTTTCCCGGGCTGACGTACCGGGTTTCGACCGTCACCGAATTATCGATCCTGTCCTCGAGCATATTATAGCCTGGCGAAAAACGCACATCTACACCTGATCCAAGCTTATCCTTGATCCCCTGCAGAATGTTCACGGGGTTCGACGGTGTGCCGTGGTAATTTCCCAGAAGAACATACGGATCGCTCGCGTAAGCCCCGATAACGGCGACTGACTTGAGACGCTTCGTCAATGGGAGAGTCTGCCTGACATTCTTCAGGAGGACAATGCTCTCGTCGGCGACTTTTCTGGCAAGTTCGCGGTGCGCAGGTGTGTTGTTGTCTGCCATTGTAATATTGCCGTATGGAACTGCACCTGCAGGATCGAACATACCTAACTTGAATCGAGCAAGCATCAGTCTTGTCACCGCCCTATCGATATATTTCTCCGAAATCAACCCCTCTTTCACTGCCTGTCCGAGCGTCGAGTACTCACCGCCGCACGACAGGTCGCATCCGGCCTTCACGGCCAGAGCTGATGCCGCGGGCAGATTAGGCGCGTATTTGTGACCCCAATAAATATCTCCGATGGCACCGCAATCCGAGACCACGTAGCCCTTGAAGCCCCATTTGTCTCTCAAGAGGTGGGTGAGCAGAAACGGGTTTGCACAACAGGGAACGCCGTCGATGCTGTTGTAGGCTCCCATTACAGAAGAGGCTCCTCCTTGTCTGACCGCGGCTTCAAACGCAGGCAGGTAGGTATCGAACCAGTCACTCTTGCTCACATTGGCGCTGAAGGTATGACGCAGCGGCTCAGGCCCGCTATAAGCATCGAAGTGCTTCGGTGTCGATATTACCTTGAAGTATTTCGGGTTGTTGCCCTGCAGACCCCTGACGAATGCCACAGCTATCTGCGAGGTAAGGAAAGGATCTTCTCCGTATGTCTCCTGTCCTCTGCCCCATCTCGGATCCCTATCGATGTTTATGTTCGGGGACCAGAAGGTGAGTCCGGTGTACATTCCGTGTGTACCTTTGCTGATCGCGTAATTATGCTTCGCTCTGGCTTCAGTCGATATCACTTCTGCCTCCCGATGGATCAATTTCGGGTCCCACGTGGCAGCCATACCTATCGCCTGCGGAAAGACAGTCGCGATGCCGTTCCTTGCGACGCCGTGAAGGCATTCGCTCCACCAGTTGTAAGCCGGTATACCGAGCGAAGGAATTGCAGGGGCGCTGTTCTGCATCTGTGAAATCTTGTCGCTCAATGTCATTTTCGACACGAGGTCTGCTGCGCGCGCCTGGAAAGAAAGGGACGTATCAAGATAAGCCGGTATTGGACCACTGCCGGAACTGTCTCCAATAGCCTTCCCATGTCCCGACGAGCTGAATCCGCTATCCACCCCAGATTTCAGGGGACGGCCAAAAGCGGCATTGGAAACAAAAGCCAGGATCAGAATCGCGAGGTAGAATAATGTCCTTTTCATAGTTCACCCTTGTTTTCATACTGATAATTTCTCAAATATAATAACTGGAGCTCACTTTGATTCAAAATGGGTCACCCTCTGTTCCACGCATGTGTGACTTACCGATTGATCGCGCAGATTAGAATTTGACCTTGAGCCAGCCCATTGTCGTAAGAATACTCTGAACACATCCAGATTACGGGTACTGGCTCAGTTTGATTTAACGCAAAGTTCGCAAAGACAAATAATCGCAGAGACCGCGAAAGAATATAGTTGTTCTGCGTGCTTTGCGCCTCCTTTGCGTCCTCTGCGTTGAATGTTTTTAA
>JBJKQU010000100.1:0-7050 GCA_046705025.1 Candidatus Kryptoniota bacterium
ATAGAACTCGGCGACCCTGCCCTTGATCAAGCCCTGTGGATTTGACATTGTCAAGAATCGTACTCGATAGAGACTCATAACTGTGTTCAAGATCAGTGCGAGCCCGACGATCAGGCCCAACGAAAAAGGCTGCAAAAGGAATCCAGGACTAAGACCCACTCCCATCATAGAATTAAATAGCGGCAGGAAGATTTCCGCCATGCAAAGTGCAACTGAGAATGCCACGAGTGTAAGAAACACAGTTTCCACCAGGAATTGTACCGTAAGGTTCGCGCCCATCGCTCCCACCACTCTTCTTATCCCGACCTCTTTGAGCCGACGGGAGAAAAGAGTCAGATTTATACCGAGAAAATTAAAAGTGGAAACCATCAGGACGAGGAGGGCGACTCCCGACAGGATGTAAAGGTATTTTATCTCGTAGGTCGAGATATCCGGATAGATATATTCGATGTCGGTCCTGAAGTGGACATCCCTCAGCGGTATAAGAACGGGGAGCGCCATTTTCGGCTCACCACCTGTCGACCGGACGAACACCGGCATATTCTTGGCAAGCGCGGCCGGATCAACTCCGCGCTTCAACTTAATGAATTGGCAGAGGTCGAAACTAAATGAAGACCATGAGGGAGCCTGTTTCCTGTCTCGCTTGATCGAGGAGAATACCTCTCCTGACCCGACGGCGTCCGCAGAGAAACTCGAATTCTTCGGAACATCTTCCATCACCCCGGTCACGAGGCACTGATGAGTGCCTTCATACGGAGTGTAAACAGTAATCGTCCTCCCCACAACATCCGATGTACCGAAGTATTTCAAGGCAAGCCTGCGCGTCAGCACTATCGAGTTCGGTGCCTTCAGGCAAGTGTTAATGTCTCCCTGGAGAAGTTTGAACTGAAACACTTTGAAGAAATCGGGAGTAGCAGCCCAGAACCTGGCTGACAGACTTGGCCGACCATGGACGGGCAAATCGATGGAGATCGGTCGTACCGTTACTCCGGATTCTATGCCGTTGAAATAAGACTTCATCATGCTGACAAGGCCGGGTGACCCGGCGTCCTGTAGCGGTGACACGCTTGTTCCAAGCATCGTAGTGGCTCGTGATCTGCTTAACGGCTTCATTCGAAATACAATTTCGTAGACCCTGTTGCTATCCTTGATGTTGTCGAAGCTGAATTCGTACATAATGTACTGCAGTGCCAAAAGACAAACTGCCAAGCCCAAAGCGAAACTCAGAATGCTCACAGAGGCATAAAGCCTATTCCGGGCGATATTTCTGAATGCAGTTTTAATGTAGTTCTTTAGCATAACTTAACTCCGAATTTTCGTAGGAGACAGGAGAAAGGAGGCAGGAGAGAGAGGATCACGGAGAACGAAACAAGGACAACGTAGAATCCGGAGCGTTGTTTCGTCTTCCGTGTTCCCTGTTCCGTGGTCCTTTCTCCCATTCTCCGATTCGCCCATTCCCCGGCTCGCCGTTTCGTTCTCAATATCATTCATACCTTAAGGATTCGACCGGATTCGCCCTCGCCGCTCTGGCTACCTGCACGGACATCGCTGTCCCCGCAATTGCCAGCTCCACTGCCGCAGCACCGATAAATACCCACGGCGAAATGCTTGTCTTGTATGCGAAGTCCTGAAGCCACTTCTGCATCGCATAGTAGGCAATGGGCCACGCGATAATGTTTGCGGCGAGGATCCATCTGACGTATTCCTTCGAAAGGAGCGACAATACGCCGGGAACCGACAGTCCCAAGACTTTCCTTATTCCAATCTCTTTCCTTCTCAACTCAACCGAGTAGGAAACAAGTCCGAGCAATCCAAGGAGAGCCACGAAGATCGCAAGGCCACTGAATATCAGGAAGACCTCGCGGAACCTGAACTCAGTCTTGTAAACCTGGTTGAACTGCTGGTCGAGGAAGAAATAATCGAACGGCAAAGAGGGAGCGAACCGGTGCCAGACTTCTTCGATTGAGCCCATGATCTCACTAAGATTACCATGTCCGATTCTCACTGAGAGGTAATTGAAAGGTTGGCCCGCTTCCGGCCGTTCGGTAATAATCAGCGGCTGTATCCGATCGTAGAGAGGTGCATAATTGAAATCCCTGACTTCGCCTATTATCGGGTGCATCTCCCCGTTTCTCATTATCTCCTTGCCCAATGGATTGTGCCAATCGAGGAGCTCCGCCAGGGACTCATTGACGATATACGCCTGCCGGTCGGAGCCGATTTGCGGACTAAACCCCCTCCCCTTTGCCAGTTTGATTCCGTAGGTGCTCAAGAAATTCTCGTCGCCGTCCACCACGTGAATCATCAAAGGCTGTTTATACCCCTGAGGGAAGTAGCCGTTCATCGTAAATCCCCTGCCGGGAATGTTCGTGGAAGCCGCCGCGCCGATTACCCCCGGGATTGTCATTATCTCGTTCTCGAAAGCCCGGTACCTGGTCTGAAACGCACCGTTGTCTAACGACACAACCAGCATATTGTTCTTATGATAACCGAGATTCATCCGCCTCATGAAGCGAATCTGGCTCATTATTACCAAAGTAGAGATAAGGAGAACCACAGAGATTGTGAATTGCAGAACGAGAAAGGCTTTCCTCATTGTCAGCCTTCCCCTTCCTTTCACCTGGCCGCCTCTCAACGTATCGGCAGGGTTGTAAGACGACAGAAACAGTGCGGGGTATAGGCCCGCCCCTAGTCCGGTTACTACCAGGACTGCAAGCGAGAGCAGAATAAAATTCCCGTTAAAGAGAGTCGACAACGCCAGCTTCTTTCCGATCAGATTGCCATACCATGGCAAAAGGAGTTCCACGACCGCGAATGCAAATGCGAACGCGACGAAGGCTATCAGAAAAGACTCGGCCAGGAATTGGGAGATCAGAGATTTCCTCCCCGCACCGAGGACTTTTCGCATTCCGACTTCCTTAGCCCTACCGGCCGCCCTTGCGGTCGAGAGGTTGATGAAATTGGCACAAGCAATCAACAGTATGAAAAGAGCAATAGCTGAAAACGTGTCGAGATTTTGCCGCAGTGCTGTCGAGTCCTCCCTGTAGTAAAGATGGAGATCTCGAAGCGGTTCGAGGTAAGCTTCAAACTTGACGTTCATTTTTTCAAGCTGCCTATAGGGAACCGACAAGAGAGTCGGAAATCCCTTATCGACCTCGGCAGGGGACGCATTCTTTCTTAGCTCCACATAAGTTATGAATTGATTACCGCCATACCATCCGAGGAAATGGTCGCTGTTCGGCATTCCATACATCGGCACGCCGTACATCGATGAAAAAGATATAACAGCTTCGAATTGTATGTCCGAATTAGCGGGCGGATCTTCTGAGACCCCGGTTACCAGGTAAGGGACGTCTTTGACCGTGACGACCTTTCCCATCGCTTCACCGTTCCCGAAGATACGCTCAGCGGTACTCTTCGTGAGGACAATGGAGTGGGGTTCGATGAGGGATTTGCTCTTGTTCCCTTCAAGGAGGGGGAACGAGAACATGCTGAACATGTTGGAATCCGCGTAAATGATATTTTCCACCGGGATTGATTTGTTGTCGTAATTGACATACTCCTTAACCGGTGTACGGAGCCTGACTTCGCTTTTCACTTCGGGAAAGTCGGTCATCATAGCCGGTCCAAGTGCAGCAACGAATTGCGAGCCTTTGTACACCACCTTTCCTTCCCTTTCAAAGACGGTCCCTATGCGGTAGATACGGCTCGCATTCTTGTTGAAGGAATTGTAACTGTGTTCGAACTCTATGTTGAGCGCGATGAGCAGTACAGCCGTGAGCCCAACAGTCAATCCGAGAATGTTGATGAAAGAAAAGATCTTCTGTCTTCTCAGATTTCTGATACAGACTTTGGCAAAATTCCAGAGCATAAGTTTGTCCTTTCTGGTCGCAAAGCGCATAGTGCATAGTGCGCTGGCTCAGACATCTATTTCGCTTTGCCCTATGCGCTATGTGCCTTGTCGGTTGTGACTACGCTAACCCTGTGTTTTGCACCTGCCCATCTCGAAGCATCAGGACCCAGATCGTGTATATCCCGAGAAGGGTCCCAAGCGGCACGTTTATTAACAAAATGAAGCCCAACACCAGAGCAAGTCCGCGTGCCCATTTCTGGCTCCTCATCAGGCCAATCCCGGCTATTATTCCGAGAAGAGAGATCAGGATTATGAATGCGAAGACAACGGCTATAGCCGCTATTATGAAGCCGGAATAAACGGGGAAGTTGAGCCGGTTGAAGCCAAAAACGAAGAGTGCGGCAACTCCAATTGAGACAATGTGGAACAACCCGAGCACGATATAAAGTATTCCCAGCAAGTTGAGATGTTTTTCCATTGGATTACCTCTTTTTTTTTAACACTTCTTTGTTCTTTCCCCTGTTTCCTCTAAGCGGTTGACTTCCCTTTCTCCCAGGGCTAAATTGTGTTTGATGGAAAAAGAAATGAGAGAAAAGAAAATGGGCATGTTCAAGGTTCGAGCGAGAGTCGCCAATCCGAAAGACCTGAACCGATTCTTTGAGGAACAGTTCTGGATCGATACCGGATCGCTGTACACGTTCATTCCCGAAAACCGCTTACAAAATATAGGGATTGAAGCCGACAACACTCGGGAGTTTGTTCTGGCTGACGGCCGGCGAGACCGTCGCCTGTTAGGAGAAGCACTAATCACCGTACAGGATCTGAAAGAGAGCGCGACCAACAAAGTCGTCTTCGGCCCGAAGGATTCCTCATATCTGCTTGGAGCGGTGACGCTGGAAAGCCTTGGCGTTGAGGTTGATCCCGCGAACAAGGAACTAAAGCCGATCATAGCAATCATCGGTGCACACTTCGATAGCCGTTGAGAACAAACCGCTCGGCGTACATGGTGCATGCCACCATCTTCCCACCTTCCGCTTTGCCCCACGCGCGCCTTATGCTACTGGACCCAGTTCTAAGATAGCCTCTCAGCATGAATCTCCTCCAATTCCCATTGACCATTGATCATTGATCCTACTCATATCGTAAACTCTCCACCGGATTGGCCCTGGCTGCCCTGATCGTTCGGTATCCGATTGAAAGAGCCGAGATAGCGAGGGCAATCATGATCGACAACAGAAACACCCACACTTCTATGTCAACCCGGTAGGCAAATGATTGCAGCCACCTATTCATCGCATAGTCGGCCACCGGGATTGCAAGTGCCCCCGCCAACAGAACGGGCAGCAGGAAATCTCTCGCAAGGAGCAAGGCTATCCCCTGGACCGACGCTCCCAGGACCTTCCTGACGCCTATCTCCTTCGTCCGCTGCTGGACTGCATACGAAGCAAGTCCAAACAGACCGAGTGATGCGATAAGGATTGCAAGCATTGACAAAATCACGAAAATCTCAGCCATCTGTTCCTCGCTTTGATACAGCCTGTTGAAGTCCTGGTCCAGAAATGAATACTCGAACGGCTGATCGGGCGCGAATTCTTTCCAGGTCTTCCTGACTTCACCTATTCTGCCGGAAATGTCGCCGGGTTTCAACCTAACCGCAATAAGCGAGGGCTGCCAGCGAATAAACGGGAACACGACAGGTTGAATTGCGTGCCTCAACGACTGATAGTTGAAATTCTCAACTTCACCGATGACCGGTCCTTTGCCTCCATAGCTTTCGAGCTCTTTCCCTGTCGGGTCCTTCCAACCAAGCTTCACTGCGGCGGCCTGGTTGATCAGATACGCCGATGAGTCCGATGGGAAAGTCAGCGAGAAATTCCTCCCCTTGATGATCTTCAGCTTCAGGACGTTGACGAAATTCTGATCTATTATGTCATATGAAAGCGATGTCTCTTTGTAATTCGCCGGCTGCTGTGGCAGGAAAATCATGGAGTCGAAGTCGTATCCAGGCAGGGACTGCGTGGCGGTTGCGTCCGATATGCCCGGCTGGGCGGTCAGGGCGTCTCTGAAAGCCGCATAACGGTTTCCCAGCGACTTCACATTCTTCACAACTAGCACATGCTCCTTGTTGAAACCGAGATCTCTGTTCTTTACATAATTTATCTGTTCGTAGAGAACCAGAGTGCATGCGATAGTCGAGATGGTTATGAAAAACTGAAACACCACGAGAGACTTGCGCAGCATTTCCTTGTCGGATCTTCCGCCCGTCCGATTTCTGAGAATCGCGATAGGAGCGAACGAACTGACATAGAAGGCGGGATACGCCCCTGACAACACCGTAACAAGGAGCGCGAAAACGACAATCGAGAGGACCCCAGGCGGATTTAGCAAAGCCGAAAGACTGAGGTCTCTATGGGTAAAACCGTTGATTGATGGCAGCAGCAGTTCGACAGCCATCAGCCCGACCAGAGCACCGGAGGTAACCTGAAGAAAGGTCTCGACAAAAAGTTGCTCAACGATCTGGCGCCTGTCCGAGCCGAGAACTTTCCGAACGCCGATCTCTTTGAATCGTTCGAGCGATCTTGCCGTCGCGAGGTTCAGGAAATTCAAGCAGGCGATAATCAGAATGAAAAGGGCGACCGTCATCACGATGTAGATGTAGAGGATATTCCCGTTTGGCTCCAATTCATACTCCAGGTGGGATTGAAGATGTATGCTCGTAAGAGGCTGGAATAGATATGAATTGTAATTCCCAGGTTGTGAAAAATCGCCCCCGGTCTCTTTGTCGACAATTTTCTGAAATCCGCTCTCTAACCTTGATAAGCTTGCTCCCTTGTTAAGCAGCACGTATGTGTACACTGTTGCGTCCTCCCAGCTGTCGATCCGCCGATTGTAGAAGGGGGAGTCCTTCAGCCTGCGCAAGACATCGAAATGGAAGTGAGCCTGCTCAGGGAAGCCGGAAACGAGCCCCGTTACCCTGAGCAGTGTGCCGTCATTGAGCTTCAGACTGCTGCCGACAGGGTCCGCATTCCCGAAATACTTCCTCGCCGTGGCCCGCGTCAGGACAACGGAGTTCGGCTCACTGAGGGCGGTGCTCGGGTCGCCTTCGATGAAGTGAACTGTGAACACCCGGGAAAAGCTATCTTCCGTATAGAATACATCCTTCTGGTCCACATAGTCGCCGTTATCATTGACCACCA
>JBJKQU010000101.1:0-6379 GCA_046705025.1 Candidatus Kryptoniota bacterium
AGATGGCTCGAGTCGAACAGGCCTCATACGCCGGATGCGATCCCCTACCTGACGGAGGAGGCGGGGGAATTCATCGCGGGATTCAGCCGCATCAAGGTCTTCGGCATAGACTCGATTACCGTCGACGCTGTCGGAAGCCACGCCGCGCACCGCGCTTTGAACACACGGATGATCGTCGAATCGATGGTACACCTTCACGATATTCCGACCAACAGGAGATCGGGATTCGACCTGCAGACTACCCCCGTAAGGATCGTCGGTGCGACAGGCGGACCGGTAGTGGCAAACGCTTTCGTAGAACTATAGAGGAAATAATAATCAGTTGCAGGCGATCCCTGACGACCCGCGGGGGTAAATTACGTGACCTTTGTCGTCTAAGCGCCTTCCTACCTAGATAGCCAAGTCAAAAGGCAGGTCAACGATATCACGCAGCCTGCGGCCGTTTATCATCATTTCCAGCTGCTCCCGATCAGTCTCGTTGCCGACCGACTGCACCGCTGTCTGCAGTTCTGAAAGGGCAAAATGGTAAACGCAGTCTATATCTCCAGTTCCCAAAGCGAGTGAAGCTATCCTGCCGGGAAGAGGTTCAGAGGTCACTACTGCTATATGGGGTGTATTCCCTTTCCGATTCCTGATGAGGTTCAGTGCTTCTGTCCTGGAATTCTGAGCCCTGTCGCTCCTGATCGTCCACTTGCATGAGATGCTCGCATGAAGAATTTCGCTATCGTTGTTTTTCTTTCTGAGAGGTGTATGCTGTGGAAAATCGCCGCGGTCTACCAGCTTACCGTCAGTATCCAACTCTTTCTCGTTAAGCGGCTCCCGCAAAACGACAATGTCAGGAGTGACCAGATAGTCTCCCAGAAGACTTTTCAAGTTGGTCCTCGCGTCCTTTTCAACGGCACCGGTCAAGATCTTTGTGAGTTCTCCCAGATGTCTATACTGTGCAAAAGCCGAAATGTCTTCATGGATGGAGAATCTCCAACTTCCGGGCCGAACGCTGCGCAGATATCCGAATACATCCCTAAGGAAGTCGCGTGTTAAGTCTTCAAACCCTTTCCCCGCAGTCTGTCCCTCGGTCTTGCTTTTAGCGATCTTTACACCGAGCACTTTGACCAATGACAGGGAAATCGCCTTACTGCTCTTGCTAGCGACATCCGCCATGCTTGGGGCATTTCCCGCTTTCATGTAAATCAGAGATGCTCCCACCCTTCTGTGATACTCGTGCCTCATGTCTTCGATTCTGCTCATCATCCGCTCCATTCATCTCGGTTTGACAAAGGCAAGGACGAATTCCCGATGCATCCGGTTCTCTATTTGTGAATTATAGCGATTGTTCAGACTTGTCGGCATCATGCGTCTGTCACGATCAAGCATCCGAACCCCGATGCCTGCACATGGCATATCCAAAGAAGCTCCGATCTCCGCAAGACAGTGGTCGGTCTCTGTATCAATCCCTCGCATCACCGAGGACCCGACGACAACGATGGCCAATCTGCCTGGTTTCAGCACTCTATGCATTTCTCTCAGAACTCTGGTCATCTCGCTGAAATATCTGCGGAGAACAGTTCCCTTTTTAGAATCCAAGGCGGAAATTGTTGAAATAATCTTCTCCGGCAGAGATGGCAGAGACTCAAATGTGTAACCGGTGATCTTATCGTTTCCGATGTACTCACTGCGAAGTTTGGTTAGTTTGTCCACTTCCATTCCGAGCCAGACCAGCGAAAACTTGTGCGCGCGCATGTAATCAATGGCATTCGATGCATACGGCGGCGATGTCACGATAAGATCAACGCAGTCCGGGTCCAACGGCAGACTCTCGGCACTGCCGAATCGAACCCGGCTCTCGTGAGCGACAGTCTTTTCCTTCAGAAGGCTTGACAGATTCTTGGCAGCACGTTTTTCGAATTCAGGGATCGCAGGTTTATATTTTTTTTCTTTGCCTTGATTCAACCTGTGTGGTCGAGTGTGACCCAGGTCCCAGGCGAGCGATACCCCGCCTGATTTGGTTACAATAATGGCTGAAAAGGTCAGTTTCAAAAAATCCTTTATGTCAGGATCTTCAATTTTCTCAATTTGGATCAAGAGGCTCATCAACTCCAACTGAGTCGCCTCAGTGAACCAGTAGTTTATGAAAGCCCGGGTCTTTTCATCGAATTTCCTGGCAAGCTCTCTCTCGATCCTCGAAGAATGAAGCAGAGACAACTCCGCCTCCTGCACGACGCGTTGCACCTCAGTTCTAACCCTGCTTGCATCGAGCGGGGTGATTTTTACCTTGGCGATGAGCAGAGCCAGCGGATCAATATCGAAGCCCAATCCGTTCCTGCCCGTAGACACCGCCTCCACAACGGTCGTTCCCGAGCCGGCCATCGGGTCCAGAACAAGTTCCCCGGCTGTTGTAAGATTCTCAATGAATAATCGTGAAAGTTCCGGGGGAAACTTCGCCGGGAAAGAATGGAAATTGTGCCTTCCGTTGTTCACCGGCGCGTCGTGAAATCCCAGGTCTTCAGACAGCAGAGCCCGGAGCTTATGCAGCAACGCGGAGTCGGCCGCGCGCACCAAGCTCGGGTGCATTATGAAATCGGCTTTCAACTCCGATACCTTGCGGTTCCGTTTTGGGCTCAGGCGATTTTTTTGCATACTGGATTTTTCGTATCCCATAATACGCAAGACCAGAAGAGTTTTCAACGGGAAAAAGCACTTGAGATCCGAACAAAATATCGAGATCCGGTTCAACCTGTCAATTGGTTCGGTCAACGTTCACGCCCCGGATTTCCTTCAACGTCCTTCTCGCATCAATCGGGCGGAAGCTGCTCTCAAATGCGCTTTGCCGGCAACGTCCTCCGACCGCCCCACATTGTCACTTCAATCTTTCAGGTTGACTATACATACAGCCGCCGCTAAATTAGACAAAATTGATTCCTGAAGGTGCGCGGGGGATCTTGAGTTTTGCTTAGACAAATGCAGAGGGCTTGCTACAGAAGATGGCAAAAGATTCTTCCTGTGTCGCGAAATCTCGCGTAAGATGTCGGCGGCCTCAGACGATGATCGCGGCTGTCTTCCTGTTTCTCGCCGGTTTCTGTGCCTTTTCCCCCGTGCGTGCGCAGGACACGACGCACGCCGGCGGATCCCGCCACCTCATAAGCCTGTCCACCGGTTTCAGCAATCACGCGGTCCGCGACGACATTATCTCTCCGCTTGTCTACGCCGGGAATCAGCTCCCCGTTCTGCTTGCCTACAATTACTGCGGAACCAACCTCAGACAAACGGTTACGCTTTTCTACGATCAACTCAGCCTGTATTCGTCTATCTCGAAGGCCTCTGCTCACATCGCTGACAATCTGAATTTCCTTCTTGAATATTCATACGATCGGAAGGTATTCAGTTTCGAGAAGCTGAGAACAGATTTCTATCTGGGCGGCGGACTGTCCTGCCTGCTGAACGCGAGGTCATTCCACTATCTCCCCGGAACGAACGCGAGCTCCGGCGAACCCATGATCAACCTCGCTCTCGATGCCTCGTTCGAAACGAAACCGGACCGCACTTCCTCCGATATCTTCACCTTCCACATATTCGTCCCGGTCGTATCTTACGACTGGATGAACGACCGGTACAATGTCACTGTAAATGAAACGCTTTTGAACCTGGATCCGGACAAGGATCCGGGTTGGCAGCTTCTTAAGAGCGGATCGATAGTCACGTTCGACAAAATGTTCGAGGTCCAGGCCGAGCTTTCGTATACGAAATTTGTCGCACCGTCGGTTGCAGTAAGAGCGCAGTACAGGTTCATGTACTACTCCTTCGCGGAATACGAGCGTCTCTTGTGGGCCAGGTATCTCAACAATCAGATTCTCGTGGGCCTCGTGATCCAGATATAGACGACCATGAAATCGCGCTACCTGATCATAGTCCTTATAACTCTCCTGTCCGGATGCGACAAACTTGTCTTCGATTCCCCGCCGGCGAATACCCTGGAAAACAACTTCGAGATATTCTGGAAAGACTTCGATATGTATTACGCTCAATTCAAAATCCGGCATGTAAACTGGGATTCGATGTACACGGTCATGCGTGCCCGTGTGACGCCCGGAACTACGAACGGTCAGTTGTTCGATATACTGTCCGGGATGGTCCTCTCACTCAACGATATGCACGTAACCCTCTATACTCCTTTGGGAGACACCTACTGGATTCCTCCGTACCCGGAAGACTATCCCAGCAGCCGGTTCATAAACGCAGGCAGGTACGTCTCGGGAGGAGAACATGTAAATGCCGTCATGGAATACGAAATGTGCAGCGGCTCAAACTACGGATACATCGCCATCAGTACGTTTGGGGGGGACGGCACAGGGCTTACGAACTACGACACCCGCTACCTTGTCATAGACGACATTATGAAGCGCCTTCGTGACACCGACGGCCTGATCATCGACGTGCGATGGAATAGCGGAGGCAACAGTGCGAACGAGGAATTGGTGGCGGATCGGTTTGCAGATGAGAAGAGAGTCTATATGAAGTTGAAATACAAGAACGGACCCGGTCCGGACGACTTCTCGGAATGGCACGACTGGTATGTTAAACCGGAAGGGAACTACCGCTACACAAAACCGATTGTCGTGCTTACGAGCAGGGCTACGAGCAGTGCCGCCGAATCGTTCACCCTGGCCATGCGTGCACTGCCTAACGTAACCATAGTCGGCGACACGACCGGGGGCGGTCTCGGTATCCCGATATTCAGAGAATTGCCGAACGGCTGGACCTACAGGCTATCGACCTCGATCGGGGCCACACCTGACGGCAGGAACATCGACGGACACGGGATTATTCCGGATGTGTCGGTGCGGACGAAAATCGCCGACGCCAATTCCGGCACCGACCGGATATTCGAGAAGGCATTGGAGACGCTGCGACGACAAAACTGAAGCGGGCGGCTCCTGTCCCGCGATTAGTCGATCCTGTCCTCAACCCTTCTGTCGCGGATTTCATCCAGCCTCTTCCGTGCATCGTAAGGTTCAAGGAAATCGTCATACTCAGAGTGCGTCACTTTGCCGCGAAACTTTGCGATGACTTCTTCGATGCCTTTCATCCTGGTTTCGATCTTCTCGCAGGGATAGTCGAAGCAATCGGCGCAGGTATTCATCCCTCTTTCGGTTACACATGCGCGAATCCCGCAAGAAGCTTCCGGCAGGTCGCCGCCCGCGTGTCTTTCGCTCCAACAACCGTTGCATTTGAGTCCCTCCGCGGGGATTTTCAACCCGAAGTATTTCGCCCAGGCCGAAGCCACCTTTGCCCGGTCTTCTTGAGAATGACTGTTGCAGGTGTATGCCATGCACCGGTCGCACCGAAACCCGCATCTTGCCACTATTTCGCTCATTTCCCAGCCTCCTGACGAGTAAGTTGTTTCCGCCGCATTCTTTCCCTCAAAGCGACGTGTGAAGATCCAATGCATCAAGATATTAGCTCTATCAAGACTGCACTTCAAGATGGGAATCGCTTTCTTCGTGCCAAATCGCATCCGGCACGCGGCGGCGGTCAAACAAGCGCACGGTTCCCGGCCTGGTGCCGAGGGCGCCGCCAGGCTTTCAGTGATTCATGCGGCCGAATTGCTCGGCAAAATTATTCCGTGAAGCATTCATCAGGTCCCTGGCCTGTCCGACTGCACACTCATATTCGTCTTCTGCCATGGACTTCATCATGGCGACGGCCACGTCCGACGGGGGAATTCCCCTGTAGGTCATGTGCCTGAGATCGCGGGTTCCCTTGTCGAGTTCCGTATCCACCGTCGGCGGGATAACCTCGAAGACTTTCACGGAAGTGTCCCTGAGCTGATGTCTCAAGGAAACACTGAAAGAATGGATCGCCGCCTTCGTGGCACAGTATACCGGCATAACAGCGAGGGGAATAAACGCCAGTCCGGAAGAAACATTGACTATTGCCGCTTCCTCACGTTTCATGAAGGTCGGTATGAAATATGCGGATAGTTGTATCGTGCCGGTGAGATTTATATCGACTTCATTCTCGTGCCTTGCCAGCTCTGCGATCCCCTTCCGCAAATCTATCATTCTCTGTACTCCGGCGTTGTTTATCAGGACGTTGATATCGTTGAAGTTCGATGTTACCCAGGCGAAAAGCTCTTCGCGATCCTCCTGATGCGAGACGTCGCTTACTTTCGTTGTGATCTGGGGAAGCTTCGCCTTTGCTTCTTTCAGCTTCTCTTCCCTCCGCCCGCAGATAATTACTTTGTTCCCTGACTTTACGAGTTCTTCGGCGATACAGAAACCTATGCCGGTTCCACCGCCGGTGATCAGTACCGTGTTGCCGGATGTTTTCATGCAGGATCTCCATAATTCTTTTTTATCATATCGACGTATACAAACGCGGC
>JBJKQU010000102.1:0-14385 GCA_046705025.1 Candidatus Kryptoniota bacterium
ACCGACAAGCTCTACGCGCTTTTCGAATACTACCACAACGGCCAGGGGACTCTCGACAGATTCGACTACGACATTGCCGGATTATACGAAGGAAGGATACTCAATGTCGCGAAGGATTACCTCGCGCTGAGCGGCACCTACCAGCTCACGCCGCTCGTCACGGTCATGCTCTCCTCTATTTCGAACTTCAACGACGGGAGCGGCTACCTTGCCGGGACGGTCAGCTACTCGGCAAGCAACAACGCGAGCGTCGCGCTCGGCTCCCTCTACGCGTACGGAAAGACATTCGCGGAGTACTGGTACTACCCACAGGCATACTACCTGAAATTGGAAACGTATTTCTGATTTCCCCGAACAAGCACTTCGGGATGGACAGGCCGCGACAGGGTTATCGTGATTTGGCGGATCCAAAGGGAAGCATTCTTACCCGGAGGCGCTCTTCCTCGATGATTACCACCGCTCCGCGCGTCAACGCGTCGGTGACGGCATGCAGATTAGAGATCAAGAGATGAGCCTGCCACGCAGCGCGTCTTGAAGATACTCTTCGGAAAATGACAACGGACGGTTTGTTCGCCTTCCTCAATGCAAGCAGCGTCCCGAAATCGGTATCCGCTGAGACGAGGATTCGGTCCTCATCCGCAGCTCTGTCAAATACCGCTTCGTCGTCCGCATCTCCCAGACCGTAGCTGCGAACGTGGACTGCGTCGTGTCCCTCCTTCGCAAGAGCAGCCGCAACCAGAGGTGACAGCGCACTGTCTATCAGGAATCTCAAGACTATTCAATCAGCGGTATTTCACGCTCTCGGACGGTTTCTGCTGCAAACCGGAGAGCCTCCTGGATATCCTCCGCCTCAAGGTCGGGGTAAGCTTCCAGGATCTCGTTCATCGTCATCCCGTCGGCAACCATTTCCACTACTGTCGCAACCGGGATTCTGAGTCCCCGGATGCAAGGAAGGCCCCCCATTTGCTTATGATCGACAGTAATCCTAGTAAACTCCATAACATCTCCTTGCCTTCATGTACACTCTGTTATGCCGATTCAGTATTCTCATGTCCCAGAAGAATTTAATCCTGCGAAAGACGTGTTTCAACTTAATCGGACAGTCCGCTTGGCTCTTTCGGATGCGGCAGATTCGATACCCTGAGGAATGTCATCTATTCTTACGTATGGACTCAGAGCCACGCACTCTTTCCTCTTCCGATTCTTCAAGTTTCCACCCCTGTCCATGATCGGCAAGGTCGACACCCTCGGACAGCTCATGCAAAGTCTCCTTGAACTTCTGCCTCTCTTCTAGGTTCATCGGGACGGGCCTGTCCTCTACAATATTGTAAGGCGTAATTTGCACCCGCACTTTGCCGCCGCGAACTGAAAGTCCTGCGATGATCCCCTTCTTCGTTACGGCGTCCCGCTGGTCAAAGATGAAGTTGCCGAGGCTGTAGAGAATAGGCTTTCCCTTGTGGAAGCGGATGGACTCGACGACATGCGGGTGATGACCGATGATCATGTCTGCGCCTGAGTCAATAAGCGTCCTCGCGATCCGCTCCTGCCCGCGGGTTGGGTGCCTCCGGTACTCAGCCCCCCAGTGAAAATAGCATACGACGAACGCCGACGGGTTGTCTCTCTTGTATGAAGCGACGCTCCTGAGAAAGGCAGAATCCAGGCAGTACCACACGTTGTGGGACTTCATGTCGATGCCCAGCGCCCCGAACACCGCGATCTTCTTCCAGCCCAGAACAATCTCCGCGGGCCGGCAAGTGTCTTCGCTCGCGTACCTGAGGCCGATCGGCACTATTCCATTCCTCGCCAGGACTCTATATGTGTCTCTTGCCCCGGCGACGGTTTGGTCGTTAATGTGGTTATTGGCAAGTGTCGCATGAGTTATGCCCGCTGCCGTCAGAATCGAAACGATGTCCGTGTCGGCCCTGAACGAATACAGCTTACGCGGCGGATAAGAGTGCGTCGTCAGCGGACACTCGAGGTTGATGAACCTGTATTTATACCGTCCGAGCAGCGGCTGGATCTTCTCGAACAGGAAATCGTTCCCTTTCTTTTCGATCATGCCCCTGACACCCCTGGCAAGCATCACGTCGCCGGTGAAGCAGACCGCCGCCGTGTCCAGCATTTGAGAATAGCACCTGCTTGCTCCCCGGAAAGAGACCAACTGAAGAATCAGTGCCATCATGAGGATGGATACAGACCCCGGCATTGATCGCCGGCCCCTCCTGATTCTTCTAAAACTCTGTTCCGGGAACGCCCCTGACAACATGCGTTTCATGCAATCGTCCGGCTTTCCAACCACTTTCTCCTGGCGCAGCCAGTTTAGCGAACCGCGCAGCCAAAATCAAACTTCAGGTGGCGGTTATCCTCGCGCGCCGGATCAGATGAAACCCGCTTCTCATTTGAGCATCATCAGCTTGATAACCCTCGTAAAAGTAACGTCGGCAGGTCTCTCGGTGACTACGACCTCCGCAAAATATACTCCGCTGGATACCATCCTTCCGAACGAATCTCTGCCGTCCCAGACGATAGTATTTCCCCCCGGGACGCCGTCAAGGAAAAGCGTGCGGATCCGCTGTCCCAGTATATTATAAATGACAATCTCTACCGACGCCGGTTTGGGTAAGCTCACATAGAATGTCGTTTGCGGATTGAACGGGTTCGGGTACGCCCCGAAGCTCAGCTTATCATGCTTCGTCGCCTGCTGCTGCACCTGAGTTGAGCCGCCTCCACCCTGCCCCTGATTGTAATCCTGCCCCGGCGTAGATGTATTCGGCTCGAGCGCTATAAGCGCCGTATAGTCACAGAGAAGGTTGTAATTCAGAGCCATATCGACGATAGAAGAAGTATCGCCGGGAGACGACTGCAAAAGATTCTGCAAATGTTCCCATCCGAGCATCTCTCCGATCAGGGGAAAACGCCCGGTCGTATCGATCGTGAGGTAAGTGATGACCTGTTTACTCACCGGTGCGGGGAAACCCTGAAACTGTGCGGTCACATTGAACTGCAGTTTGGTGTTTGCGGTCGATGAGCCGATGAAGAAACGCGGCCGGGTCGGGTCGTTCGGCTGCGGAGAAACCTCGGACATCTCAATTACGCTCGCGGTCCCACCGTCGGCCTCCACATTCACCTCGAGAGAGTCTAATTTGGGGATATCCGAATATGCAAGCTCGCCGGCAATAGCGTCCCAGCCGCTGAGGTGTGTCTCCAGGTGCAAGCCGCCGGTCTGCTGCGAAAGCGCATCCTGGAGATATCCGCTGCCGTAATAATCCACGCCGTTGACTGTGACATAAGGCGGGGTGTACAGGCTGCCGTCGAGCAGGTTGACGGTATTGAACACGGGCTTCGTCGTGCTAATCCCGGACAGATAAGAAGTAACCCAGGAATTCGCTCCCGCCACTGTTATCATCGAATCCGCGTTGCTGAACAGGATCACCTGCTGGACGCCGCCCTGCTCTATCGATGACCGGATATCGTCGAGGAGTGACTCCAGCATCTGGTGAGAATCACTCTGCGATTGCGAGATCCCGAGCAGGGGAACGGCCATCATTTGCTTCAAGGCACCGTCGTCCTCGAACGCCCAGATTCCTGAAACGACAAGGAGCCCGTTGCTGACCTTCTTCGAGATCACTGCCGCATCGCCCGCGCTGTTTGCCATCTCGACTTTGACACCCGGGTCATCGAACTTGAGGAAGTTGACGCTGCTTTCCACAACCGACGACGGGAATAAACTCCCTATATTGCCGCTGTCCTGAGCGAATATCGTGACATTATTGGCTTCATAGTTTTCAGTAAGGCCATGTATGTAGTGAGTCTCGATTCCTTCCCTGCCCACTCTGTTGTGGTCATAGTATCCGAGGAACCTTCCGCCGCGGGCAAACAGGCTGTCGATGCGCGGGAATAGGTCCGATGTATCGGCGTTCGTCATATCCGACGTTTCAAATCCATGGTCGTAGCTCGCTATGACATCCGCCTCCGAGAAGCTCCCCGAAGCATCCACAATGTTGTCGAATGTCTTCACGATGGCAAGGCTGTCGAGCGAGGGGAACCGCCAGATGGTCTGAGCGTGGTCGTCACAGAAGATGATAACCGGTTTTCTTGTTCTGGAGATCTCGGACGCAAACCAAGATTGCGAGAAGTCCCGCAGCACCGTATCGATAGTCGTCGAATCGGCGTACTGCCACGACGAGTAATGCAGAATCGAATCGTTCCCCGCTACTACCAGCCGGAACCTATCGATAGGTCTCAAGGCACGCTGAAGTACCGCATCTACGTGAGGAATGATTTCGGCCACCGAATTGTTCGAGCGGCCGCTGAGGTCAATTCCCACCACGACCGACCTCGCACCGGTGTCGGAACGGACGACATTGAAGCTGCCCGGTTCTATTCCGATCTGGAAGTAGGACGTGTCCTGCCCGCGGTCGGTCGCAGCTGTAAACAATCCGTTGCCGAAGTCGGTCTCAAAAGAAAGCGAAAGGCTGTTCAGTCCGGAGATGTCGCCGATGTCGAACCGCCGGTAAATGTATCCCGCGGAATCGACGGGACCGCTGAACCGGAGCTGCGGTAATTCCCGGATGGAGGGCGTTTCCCAGATATCGTCCTTCTCTTTGAAGAATACCCGGGCCGGCTTTGCCTGATTGTTGTTGCCTTTCCAGAACGCCAACGGCAGTTCGGCATATCCGTTCGCGCCGATCCACTGTGTCGGCGAGATGAAGTCGATCCTCGCTTCCCGGAACTGTCCCGACACCAGGGGGTAAATATCCAGCTCGTATGTGTTCCCGTTCTTTGCAAGGAATGCGGGGTCGTGCCTGGTAACAACGATGCTGTCGTAGATATGACGGGCGGTCCACGTGGAAAACATTTTCGCCTGCACCAGTGTGTCACCGATCCACAGCCACATGTTGTTGACGACGGAGCCCTGGGGGAGCGTGAACCTGTGGACTATTTCTAACTTGCCGTTGCCCGGGTACTGGTCGTGATCCGAGTACCAGACGTAAAGGGACTGTTCGACGTAGGCGCCGTGCGGCTCGACTATGTCGAGTGTGCTGTCGATGTATCCCGGCTTTGTACCGTATTGTGTCGGGTCCTCGACGGTCAGCTGCGCCCGGGCAGAGCCGGATAACAGGACATAAAGAACAAATACTACTGAGCAAAGAGTTTTCATACCTTAACCTCCTGAAGCCTCGCAAGAAGTTTTCAGTAAGTTTACACCCTATTTGTAGACCTACCCGGCTACCTGCGCCTCTTTGAAGATAACTTACATCATCTGGCGTCATTTTAAGGAAAGGGCCCCTGAAAGGCAAGATGGGACGGGTGGCGTGTCTCCCATGCTGCCCGAATGAGTATCCCAGGCATGGGCCAGCCCGCCCGGATGAGAATCGGAGCCGGCGAGCCGCTACGGTCGTGACATGTCACAAGTCCATAAAAGATGCGGCAGAGGTTGAATCATGGGTTCTTTTTCTTATATTGTCCATTAAACCGACAAATTGAAAGGAGCACATATGGGAAAAGCGATGACAAAGTCTCAAGTGACAGATTATATGGCCAAGAAACTTGAGCTGAAGAAAAAGGACGCCGCCGCATTTCTTGATGAACTCGCACGTCTCTCTTACCGCGAAGCGAAGAACTCGTTTACGATTCCGGGAATTGGAAAGCTTGTACTCGTAAATAGAAAGGCTCGTCTCGGAAGAAATCCTGCGACTGGCGAGCAGATTCAAATTCCTGCGAAGAAAGTGGTCAAGTTTCGGGTAGCAAAAGCCTGCAAAGACGCAGTGCTCGGAAAAAAGTAGAAGACCGTTCTTGACAATGGATATCCCGCCAGGTAATCGTGTTCGGCGGGATTTCTTTTTCATCCTCTCCTCGGGCTCCATCTAGCGCCCGCAGTGCTGGCGGCCGGCGTCACCCCTCGCAGTTCACCATCCATCTTATTCCGTATTTATCCCGCAAGTTTCCGTGCCACGCCCCCCAGAACTGCTTCTCGAACTCAACGTTGACATTTCCTTCCTCGGCAAGGAGGTCAAAGATACGCTTTCCCTCTTCCGGGTTCGAAACGTCAAGCGAAAGGGCGGCGTCCCCGCTCCCCGTCCCCGTCTCCCCGGGATTCTTCGTAATTATGTCGGATGCCATTACCGTTATTCCGCCGAACTCCAGCGTCGCATGAAGGACTTTGTCGTGAAACTCCTTCGGCGCATTCATGGCGGGGTTGTTGTACCGGTTGGCTATTGCCACTTTCCCGTCGAAGATTTCCGCATAACGGTTCAGGGCCTCCTCACAGTCGCCCCTGAAGTTGAGATAAACGATCAACGATTTTATCGAGCTGCTCATAACCTCCTCCTCACAATTTTTGCAATGGCACGGAACGTTTTCTATGAGCTCGACGGGAAGACCTCGATTGACAGGAGCCCCGGCGAACAGAGATAAAACGCAGACGGCTTGTATTCCCTGCACGCCATCACTGGGGGAACAGATTGGAATAGCGGTTAGTTTCATCCGGGTTTCCCGCCCCGGCCCGCGCGCCCGTTGTTGAATCAAGCCACGGCCCGTCCGAAGGATCCCATTTGCAAAGCAATGCCGGCATGAGAAAGGGGCTGATCGGGGGAAACACGGTCCGGGGGACCCCATTGGGCAGGCACCGAGAAAAGATTTTTCCTTTTCTTCCCCGGCTCATCCTTCTGTGCCAGAGGCGGATCCACCAAACAGACGGCGGACAGGTCAGCCTTCGGCTGAGACTCAAGCACTTCAGTTCCGGTACTTCCCTCTCCGCCAGGTGGTCTTTCGGACGCGGAGATCAGCCTGAGGTGATCTGCGCTAATGTTTGGCTAAACAATTCCGATAATCCCTAGTAGGGATGCCCGGAGCGGAACCCGCAGTTCTACTCAAATCAGGAGAAAGAAATGATCGTAGGCGCGTCAAAGACATATGCAGCGGCGAAGGGAAAACAGAGGCCGAAGCACAATTCAGCATCGGCAGGACAACCGGACCCGGTCACGGAGACGATGCCGGGTAACATAGGATTCTACACCTCGGGCCCGGATGCCGCACACCTGAAGGGCGACCTGCCGGAAGGAGCGTCCCTCATACTTCCGACATTCGATATTATGCGCGCGCTGTCTTTCCAATTGAATGAGAAGCTGGCCGAAATCCTGAAGGAAACCGGGACCGCCTTCGACCCCCCCTTCGATATCAAGATGAACTACCCGACCAACTCGATCAGAATCGAGAGCGACAGGGGCGACGCCGACTGGATTTCCGATATCCTGAACGGGGACCCGGAAATCAAAAACGTGATTCAGACGGCCATTGCCATAGGAAGCCACGTAAGCCGGATCGAAGAGGAATTGAAACTGCAGAGAAACTACCCGGCAACCGACATTCCGGAAAACCTCGTCTCGAAATACTCCTACCTGTCCACCGTCGAGAGGCAGACTCACACCTTCTCGCTCAGATTCGGGGGAATCGGGCTGGAGTTCCTGTCCGACGAAAAGCCGTGGACAATACCGAGCTGAACAGGTAGAAGAGACCCCGCCGAACCTGCCGGGTCTTCTCACCGCAAAGATGTAACCCTTTCTGCCGGAAGGCGATCTCACAGCGTGAAGAACACAAAGGAGTCTGTCGTATCTCCCCTATATTGAATAGCGGCCCCCTGGTTGGACTCTCCCCCGGTTTACCCCTGCTTTGGAAGAAGGTCGAAATACCAGAAACCTGTGTCGAACGGATCGGGATTCTGATATCCGTCCGGATCAGGCTCATCCCCCTGACGAACGTATCTCCTGTAGACTGTCCGCCCGGTATCGAATTCGACGGGTTTCCTGAATATCGGGCCGTCATATACAAATGAGTGAAACTCCCCGTTCTCCCCGCACGGATCTACGTTCTCCGGAAGGTCCTCCAGGAAATTCCTGTCGAACTGCCGGCCGACGAAGCTCTTCTCGAGAAACCGCTCTTCGACGCAGACAATCACCGCCTTGAACCCGGCGCCGATGAACTCCTCTGCAAGCTCCCTCGTCGGCACTTTCCATATCGGAAACTCGCACCGCACGTCGAGCTGTGCCAGCTTGTCCTCCCGGTACTTGCGGAGGTCTTCCAGAAAGATGTCGCCGAACACGGCGGTCTTAATGCCGTCCTCCCTGAGCTTCGACATGTGTTCGCCCATGATCTTTTCATATGCGGTCATGTCCGGCATCTCGGGGAGCATCACTTTCAGGAGAGGAAAGCCGAGGCTTTCCGCCTGCAGTTCCATAAGCTCCGTTCTCACGCCGTGCATCGAGACCCTGCCGAACCCCTCGTTTATTGTCGTAAGGAGACACGCGATCTCGGGATTTCCCGGTTTCATGTATCTCTGCAGCGCAAGCGCGGAATCCTTCCCACCGCTCCAGTTGAAAACCGCTTTGTGTTGGTCCATCTCAATTTCTCCAGGGAATATGTTGGCTGTTGCTCTGAGCTGCAGCCCGACAGTCGGCTGGCCCCGTAAAAGCTTGTGCAATTTACACAGACATGAGTTTTCCTGCAATCATATATCAGGTTGAAGGTCAAAGGAAACAGGCGGGACGGCAATATCCCTACCGGACAATGGAAAGAAGACGGGAAAGGCGGATACTCGTGTTTATCCCGACAGCGACGTCAGGTGAGCGCCTCGTCCGGGCTCAGGACTTCGATCGATTCGTACTTCCTGAATTCGTCCGCGTTATAAGTGTAGATCCGCTTCACTCCATTCGAAAGCATGGTGGCCACAATCTGCAGATCATAAATTTCCTCTCGAACCACCTTGTAGTGCTTAAGGAACTCCGACAGTATCATTACGGTGTTTGCCTGGGGATGGATCGCGAGTATCTTCTTCGAGCAAATGTACTTCTCCACCTCCAGAGCTGCCTCCTCCTGAGTGAGCGGGGTATCAAAATGATCCGGGTTCGTCACGTACGCATAGAACTCAGTAAGCACTTGAGGAGTAATGCAGAGGGACAGCTCACCATTGAGAGCCTTCTCCCGAAGAGCGACTGCGGCCTCATGAAACGGAGAATTTTCGTCTGCCGCATATATGAGTACGTCCGTATCGAGCAGAGCAGTTTCAGAAATCATGCATTTCCTTTCGGGTAACGGTTTCCCTGACATCGCGCATCGGCCTGCTCAGGAAATTAATTCTTTCCGGCTCCTTGCGTTTCTCCATTTTCGCCCGTTCCTCGCGCCGGAAAAGTTCGACGATCTTACGCACAAACTCCGCTTTTTCTTCAGGCAAGTCACGAACATCGATGCTGTCCATTTTTTCATTTCCCTTTTTGACGTTACGGTAATTGGACCCATGATAACGACGCCGGTGTCGATTACCATCGTCGCTTGTTAAAGCTACAAGAGGAACGCGGGCAGCTCAAGGCGCGGCGGACTCACCCCTCGTTCCCCTTTCGAATAAGGGGAACGGAGGGAGATTATTCACGATCATTAACGCCCGGATGTATCCCGTGTGTGGTAGCGGCCGTTACCGTTCCCGTTGCTCTTGCCGTTGCCATTACCTCCGGCTGCGACATGTTCGGCGGAGCCCGGAGCACGCGAGCTATCGACCGAGAACTTCGAAACGAGATTTCTCAGGTTTTCGGTCAGGCGGTTCAGGTCGTCCGAGGAGTGCGCGATCTGGGACACGCCTGCCGCGGATTCGCCCGACACCGACGAAATCGCCTCGACATTCCTGGATATCTGCTCGCTGGTCGCCGACTGCTCCTCACTCGCCGCGGCAATCTGGCTTATCATATCGACGGACCTCTGCATCTCAGCGACTATCTTCTCCAGTGCGTCGCCGGCCTTGTTCGCGAGGACCATACCTTCCTCGACCTCCTGAGTCCCCTTCTTCATGGAATCCACTGCATCGCGGGTCTCAAGCTGAATTGCCCTGATCATCTCTTCTATCTGTTTCGTTGCCTGCGTTGTGCGCTCCGCGAGTTTTCTGACCTCATCGGCGACGACAGCAAAACCTTTGCCCTGCTCCCCTGCGCGCGCTGCCTCGATAGCGGCATTGAGTGCAAGGAGATTTGTCTGGTCGGCTATGTCGTCTATCACGGAGATGATCTCGCTTATCTGCTGGCTCGACTGGCCGAGCTTCTCCACAGTTGCCGCGGAACCTCTGACGACGTCTGCAATCTCGCGCATCTTTCTGGTCGTCTCGCGAACCACATCGCCCCCCTGTTTTGCCATTTTTCCGTTTTCCGTTGCCGCCTGGGCGGTCTCGGAGGCGTTCTTCGAGTTCTCTATGATCGTACGGGTCATCTCCTCGACAGCGGCCGCGACTTCACTCGACTGGGCCGACTGTTCCTGCACGCCGGCGGCGAGCTGCTCGCTCGAGCTGCTGATCTCGGTTGCGGCGCTGGCTGTCGTCTCTATCGACTCCTGCAGCTGCCGGATCATCGACTGGATATTGACGACCGACTTGTTGAAGCCCTGGAAAAGCTTTGCGATGTCGTCATCGCCCGAGACATCGAGCTTCACGGTGAGGTCGCCTTCCGAGAATTTGTTCATCCCCGCGAGTATGGATTCGACGCTCGAGGAAAGGTAGCTCGACTGCATTTCTGACGTCAATTTCGCTTCCTCGGCCTCGCGTGCTGCGGCTTCGGCGGCCGCAGACTTCTCTTTGATCTCCTCCATGGCGGTCCTGATGTTCTTCACCATCCGGTTGAAGCTTTCAGCCAGGCTTCCGAGCTCGTCCTTCGCGTCCGCTTCCACGGAGACGTCGGTCTCCCCGCTTGCGACCTTCTCGGCGGCGTTCTTAAGGGCGACGATGGGACGGCTGAGCATACTGGAGACGAACCCTCCGAAGACCATACCGACGGCAAGCGCAGCGAGTATAAGGAGAATAAGCTCGCTCCTGCTCCTGCTGTATATCGCGTCGCTTTCGTAATAGGCTTTCCGGCCGTTCGACTCATGCTCGCGCGCGATCTCGGCCATGATCGTGTCGACGGCATCCGCGGTTTCCTGTCCTGCGGCATTCGAAAGGTCGACGACCTCTTTGTTTTGCGATGAAACTTGCATGGAAGAGGCCATCTTCAGAATGCGGTCTGCCGTGTTCTTATATTCCTGCCATGCGGGCCAGAATTTCGAGAGAAGCATTTTCCCTCTCTCCGACCTGATGGAAGGGGTTGCGCTCTCTATTTCGGCGAGCATATTGGATTCGTAACTCTTGACATCGTTCAGGCGCCGTGTGCGCTCTTCCCTGGAAGTAGCGAGGAGGTAGTTCCTGACGGCCCGCTGGTGGGCGACGAGGTTGATGTTTGCCTGCTTGATATGCGAGATGCCGACGGTTTCGTTGTCGTAAAGAGAATTGAGCATTCCGTTGATGGCAGTCATGTCCCTTATACCGACATACCCGACGAGGGCAATGATGAAAGACATGAATGCGACCGACAAAAGGAGTTTTGTCATTACTTTCAGATTCTTGAACCACTTCATTTTCAATCCTTCCTAAACTGGTTTAACGGCCGCACTTCGCGCTTGAAGGCGACACTTCTACGGGTGGGTTGGCTGAGCAAGTGGTTCTTGAGGAGCCCCCTCATTTTCCGTACCTAAGGCCGGCTGCGATACGGAATTCTAATGGTATAGCTGAGCACAACGCCCTGACGCGATATATCAGGCAACCCTCGTGCCGCCGGGCAGCCGCGGTTTTCGAAGACCGGCGAGACTTTCGGCCGGATCAGACTCGCGCACTGATCGATAGTAGCCATGGGTGCACAGGATCAGCCATATTCAGGATGCAGTTCCATGGCAGACTCAGCCCCTATTCGGGATGGGAAGACAAGGGGAGGAGGTGAGGGTGCTCCAAGGGTCTCGGCCGGAGTGTGACGGCCGATTGCTATCTTACTCTCCAGCTTCCCTTCTGTCCTCCGCAGGAATAGAAAACGCTGTCGTTGTGTATCTTTCGTATTACAAGTCCGCTGTTGGAATCGCCTTCGGTGAGAAAGAAGGTCTCACCGACGCGCGACTCTATCACAGCGACTCTTCCGCTCCCGTTCACGATGGTGCCGTTCAAAGTGTATGGGGGCGCCGTCCACACGGGAGGTTTAGCGACAGGTTTCAGCGGACTGCGGCTCGTCCCAACCGGGACGGCCAGCAGGAACGGGTCCCGGACGTCAGCCCGATAAACGTAGGATGAGCGATTGGCGAAAAATTTTCGGGCATCTGTGAGAGACGGGGCAATCCGGCCGTCTTCGCTTGTCATGGCATCCTTGACCTCGTAGAACACTCCGGCGAAGACGACAACAAGAGCAAGCGACAAAACAGCACGGAGAGTTCTGGACTTCTTCATATCATTTCCTATCCGCTGCTGAGCCTTCCGGCAGAAGCCTGGCGCGACCGGAAATCGAGACCCTCAATGCGGGATTGCCGGGGGGGTCAGACACAATGCTCAGGCCGGTGATCGCTACCGGATACGGGCCGGTTTCGATGGAGTTGACGTAGGAGGCTGCTCTGTGAAAGTCCGAAGTGAAGTTGAGAACGAAATCGATTTGAGTCATACCGTTTTCGCGCCTCATGTCAGAGGGGGAGAATGATTCTATCACGATTTTGCGTCCTGAGGCTGCAGCAGTGAGGTATCCGAACAATCCTCCCGCCTTCTGGTCTCTGCCCGGAAACTTCTGTCTTCTGATGGCAGACAGCCTCTCTCTTTCTATGATCAAAATCCTTTTCCTTGCAAGAATCTCATCCGGGGTCATCAGAGACTCTTGTTTCACCTTCAGGCCGGCAAACATCCCCGCAGCATACTCCAGTCTTTGACGCACTTCAGAAAGCATCAGAGCCAGAAAAACCGCGGCTACGAGAGCAGAAAGCCGCACATATTTCATCCCAAAATTCATTGGAGTTTTGCCGTAAGAGAAAGTGTAAATGTCAGTGGAGACGTCATCTTTTTGGCGATGGCGCTCATGTTCTCGCTGTAAGCGGGGAGGCCCGACCGAACGATCCTCACATTCTGTAGTTCCGGTTCGTTCTCAAAGAGGCGAACGAATTCTGCAATCCTCCTGCTGTCGTTGCTGTATCCCGAAATGAGGAATACGGCTCCACTTTTCCCCCGAAAGGGGTCCTTCCCTTGCGAGGGGTATGGCTCCGCAAAAGGGACCCTTCGGGCCGGACTGTCTTTTGTCAACGTTATCTTATAAAGCCACACTTCCTCCGGAGTAATCTTTGCGATGTTATAAAGCATACTAGCGACATTTGTCCGCGCGCTGTCCGACTCAATCACGGCCAGCTCGTTTCTCATACTTGCGTTTTGCTTTTCCAGAATAGCCAACTCGAAAGAGCCGGTCCCCAATTGCAGCACCTCAGAGTCTATTTCGCTTTCCATCTTGCCTGCGAAGACGGTGAAGATCGATTGCAGAAGCAGAATCGCAAGGAGGACGCCGCCGCAGGCGAGCACTACCCTTTGGAACAGTCCTTTGGATAAGCGCTCCATGACAGTCCGCTTTTCCGCCGAAGGCAGAAAATCGGTAGGATGCAGTTCCGGAAGAAAGCCTCTTACGGCCAAGCCTGCTGCCAACGTGTACTCACCGGAGATTCCGAACGGCATGAATGGACTGCAGCCGTTCATTCCCTCCGCTCCCGCAAAAAGGACGTTTCCGCGCTCTCCGGCCGGTAGCTCCGCAGCCGAGGGGGCCGAATACGAACCGGTGATCCTGCCATCCTCCAGATCGAACATCGCAGCACCATCATCTCCGTCAAACACAAAGGAAAGCCGCCCTTCGCGCCCGTACTGGTCCGTAAAGAGTAACGGGTTGGCCGAATCACGAACGCCGACACTCAGGGCGATGGGATCAAGATTGAGAGATTTGAGAAATTGTATAGTCGATTCAATTTCCAGGTTTCTCACAAAAAAGAATTCGATCGTGCTGTACGCGGACCCGGTCTGCAGGATCTCGTACCGATATGCCAGTTCATCAAGGGGCACTGGAATTCTCACCAGCTTCTCGAAATTGTCCTGCACCCATTCGCCGATATCACTGACATCGGCCGGGACTTCAGCACGCACAGTCTTAACCTTTCCCGCATGGAGGGCGGCCACTGCATAATGGGACCGCATACCCCTTCGTTTCAGTTCTTCCTTGAGTGCGGCGGACGATGATTCGACCGATAAACCGCCGGCAATATCAAACGTCAAGTATTTGGCTGCCGTGAACCTCGAGTAGAACTTGTCGAGGTTTCCCCCGAGAATTTTCAGCTCGACCGCGCGAACATGCCGCTCTGTTATTTCAAGGCCTATGATTGACCTGAGCCCCGCAAGTTTCTGCAAGTTCATGCGGCCCGGATTCCACATTCTCATTCCCTCCCGCCGGGATTAGGCAAATCCATGTCCTGGAATGCTTCACCGTAGGAAATGTGAGGAGTTACATAAATGATCAGCTCGCTTTTGTGCTTTGTCCTCGA
>JBJKQU010000103.1:0-17332 GCA_046705025.1 Candidatus Kryptoniota bacterium
TAAAAACATTCAACGCAGAGGACGCAAAGGAGGCGCAAAGCACGCAGAACAACTATATTCTTTCGCGGTCTCTGCGATTATTTGTCTTTGCGAACTTTGCGTTAAATCAAACTGAGCCAGTACCAAATCGGGGGTAATAGCTCGTTTATGTTTTGCGCGAAGAGTGCAAAGAGGAAACCGCGACAGAGTGTCCTTCGGAAGCGTAAGTACCCGGGTCCGAGTGTTGGTACGATGGTTTCTGATGTGCGAGACGGGCTACACGAACATCCTCACGTCGATGACCGCGCCGTTGCGTCTTCCTTCGACGCTCTCCTTGTACGCTGCCGCGAATTTCGCCGCGGGTATCCCGGTCGACGGGTCCATACCCAACGCTATTAGCGTCTCGGTGGCAAACGGCGGGCTGACGACGTTTATACGGATTCCGCGCGGGGTTTCGAGAGCGACCGCGCGGCCGAAAGCATTGACGGCCGCATTTACCATGCTGAATGACGATGTCCCCGGAATCGGCTCGTCGGCCAGAACGCCGCTTGTCAGCGTGATCGAGCCATTGTCGTTCACGTACTTCATGCCTATGCGCACAAGATTTACCTGCCCCATCAGCTTATCCTTGATCCCCACCATGTAATCGTCGGCAGTGAGGTCCTCCATGTTTCCACCCTTCGCCTGGCCGGCTGCACTTACCAGGGCGTCGAAACTGCCGACCTTTTTGAACAAAGCGACGATCGAAGCTTCAGACAGGATGTCGACCCGGGTGTCGCCGCTTTTGTGTCCGACCGCTATCACCTCGTGACCGGGGGAGAGTGTCTTTACTATCTCTTTTCCTATCAATCCTGTTGCACCGACTACGACTATCTTCATTTCGATTCCTTTCCTAACCGTTTGGGACAGGGCCGGCGCTGAGCGTTAAGTCTGAGCGCCGCCCCACTCCGGCAGACCTATCAAGTCTTTCCGTGGTTGTACTTCAAATCATTCACTATGATGTAAACAAGTCCCGGCAATCGGAGGGTTCCGCCGGGGGCCGGAATCGCCTGACCCTCCTGTCATGGATTATTGGTAGCGACTCATTTTGATTATGCCTCTATACGAACCGCGACACGAAGTGTTCCTTCGGAAAGCGATGACATGATTATAGAACTGCCGCATAGACAAAGACACAAATCCTGACGCGAAGCGTTCCTTCGGAAAGGGATGACATAATTATTTCACCCCTTCAGGGTTTAAAGATTCGGCGTATGATCATTTCTACAATGATTACATCCCTTTCGGGATGGAGATCAGTCACCGCCGGATTATTTATGATGTAACATTTGTCGCCGGGTTTTAGTATCATATGAAAATCATTTATGTCAGTGATCAGGGCTTTCACAGCAATATTGGTGCTCACGAGTCTTGCCATGGGGCAGCAAACGTTCACGATAAGTGGGCGAGTGTCGGATTCCAGGACGGGAGAGCCTCTGGCCGCTGCAAACGTCAGAGTCAGCGGAACCTCGCGAGGCACAATCACCAATCTGGATGGTTCATATCTCATTTCCCTTTCTCCCGGAGACTACACCCTTATTTACAGCTACATCGGCTACCAGGCAGATTCGGTACGCGTCGAGCTGACCGGAAACATGCGGGAAAACGTCGAGCTGGTGCAGGGATACATAGTCCTGCCGGAGGTCGTCTCGGTCGCAGAAGACCCGGCAAATGTGATCATCCGAAAAGCGATCGCGAAGAAGCATGAATGGGCGAAATTCCTTCGGTCATACGAATTCAAGGCGTTTACGAGACTGACCATCTATCGCGACACTACCCTCGCGGGGATAACGGAGTCCTACACGAACGGCTATTGGCAGAAGGGGGATTCTATTCATGAAGTGGTTGTCCAGAAGCGGGAAACGAAGAACCTTCCGGAAGCGGAACTGATACCTTCGGTCGGCGAGATAGTTAACTTCACCGACGACGTCATCGGATATTCCGGCTACAAGTTTGTCGGCCCGATTGCCGAGAACGCGTTCGATTATTATAAATACCGGCTCTTGAGAACCTTCAGGAAGAACAACTTTGATGTATACGAAATTGAGGTTACGCCCCAATCGAGGATTGTTCCGCTTTTCTCGGGTGAGATTTCGATAGCCGATTCATCGTATGCGGTAATGGGAGCAACCCTTCGGCCCAACCAGGCCTTTACTATACCGTTCGTGTCGGACCCTGATATAACCTTCAGCCAGCGATACTCTTTGTATGAAAACAAGTTCTGGATGCCGACCGACATAATAACCGATTTCGGGATGACGATAGAGTTTGCCGGAATGACGCTGCCCAGGCTAGCAGTCAGGCAGACGTCGGACATCTACGACTACAAGCTGAACCCGCCCATCCCCGACTCGATATTCGAGAAGCCCACTCTTGTCGTCGACTCCAGCTCGACAAAGTTTGATTCGACATTCTGGAGGATACATGAAGTCCTGCCGCTGACGGCCGCCGAGCAGACCGCCTACAACACTCTGGACAGCTCCCAGACCCTGCAGAAACAGTTCAAGCCACGGGGCGCCACGGCAGATTTGTTGGGCGAAGGGAGCCCTCTTGCGTACCTGAAATACGCCGACCTTCGATTCAACAGAGTGGAGGGACTTTTTCTCGGCGGAAGGTACACTTATTCCTCCGGCAAGAGGCAAACCACGTTTACATTCTCGAACGATGGATCGGGAATATACCGGACTTCCGGCGGCTGGCAGCTCAACGCGGCGGCCGGTTACGGGATTTCCGATAGGATTTTCAAATGGCAAGTCGGCGGGGTTCTTCCCTTCGGCGGCGCTGCCGACAGCAAGCGGTTCTCCCTCCGCCAGGAGCTCGGTGCCGACGTGTTTCGGGAGATAAAGGAATATCCCGAGGATAGGTTCTTTTCCTCCTTCACGGCGACCATAACCTCGCTCTTCGGCCGCAGCGACTGTTATGACTACTATATGGCTTCCGGCTGGAGCGCGCATTACTCTATCATGCCGGTCAAGGCACTAAGCGCGACGGTTAATTACTTGTCGGAGGATGAGACCAGCGTTACCAACCACACGAATTTCAGCATACTTTCGCTGGGGAACACTTACCGCTTGAATCCGCCCATAGTCGCCGGCCAGATGCGCAGCGTCAAGCTCACTATCCGGTACGGCGATGAACCGCCGATCCTGGAAATGATGCCTGTGAACGCCGTAGAATTATCGGCAGAATACTCATCGCCGTCATTTCTCCGAAGCGATTTCCACTTCGGACGATACGAGATGAATGCTTCTTACCATTTCAACACGTTCCTGAGCAGTTATCTTTTCCCGCCCCAGACGCAGGTGATGTTCTCGGGCGGGGTCTCGACCGGCACGCTTCCGGTCCAGAGAGAATTCGTCCTCGACTCGCAGACCGGGGGAATCGCGCCTTTCGGAGTTCTCAAGACCGCCCAGCCGGTGCAGTTTGTCGGCGACAAGTTTGTCATGGCATCCGTGGAACAGAACTTCCGGAACGTGCCATTTCTGATAACGGGGATTCCATACCTCTACAAGCGAGGGCTTGAGCTTCTGGTGGATGCATCCGTCGCCCAGTCGTGGCTCGACGGAAGATCGACGACGAACGGATGGTACTATGAAGCGGGGATCGGCCTGGGGAAGATCCTCGGTTTGCTTCGGGTGGACTGGACCTACCGGCTGAGCAGGCCGCACGCGTCGTTCCTGAGTATCGGAATGAGCAGCCTTTTCTAGGCAACGCAGCGGCACAGGGGAATGGGGGAATAACGGAATTGTGGAATAATGGAATATGGGTGGGTCGCGCGCGAAGGCGCCGCGAGGCAGAGGCACGGCCGGATCAGTGAACAAAGTAATTAAATCCGTGGCGATCCGTCTCTTTCCGTGTCATCCCCCGCTCTGACATCATATTTGATGAATGATGCGGGATGCCCACGGCGGCAAGAGTGCTTTTGTTCTTTCTCGAAACAACTCTCGACTCCGGGGTATCGATAGTTGACTGTTCGGCGGGATATTCATAATGTAGAGTACAAAATTACAAAACATATTTGGGTATTGCCATGCCGACAACTCAAGACAAGCCTTACGCGGTCGAGTATTACTACAAAGCGAAATGGGGCCACGCCCAGGAATTCATCGACCTTTACAAGAAGAACCACCACCCCGTTTTGAAGAAGCAGATGGAAATGGGACGGATTTTGAGCCTGACAATTACGAGGCCGCGTCTCCATGGAACGGAGGACGGGCGGTGGGATTTCAGGGTGACCATCGTCTGGAAGAACGTCCAGATGACGGACGACGGGTTCAGCGAGGAGGATCTGGTGCGCCAGCTCTATCCCGATATCGAGACACATAAGAAGGAAGAGCAGAGGCGGTTCGAGATACTGGACGCACACTGGGATCTGCCGGTCGTCGATGTCAACCTGGAGAAGTAAGACTTCGCTGTTCAGCCTGCGTCTCTCGAACAGGGCCTTTCGGGATCTTCGGTCCGATTGTGGGACCACAAGCTTTCCGGGATTAAGACTTGACCACATATGAGGACACTGAGGAATTCACGGAGGTGCGCGGAGGAAGGGCAAAGGTTTCCTCCGTGTGACTCACTTTAAACCTCCGTCCGCCTGAGGCGATTCGAGTGTTGTAGTTTGCCTACCGGCATCGGCGTCATCACGCCCGCGCGGCGTAAGCTTTCCTTTCACTTGTCATACTGCTGTTGACCGGAACGTTCGACAATGTCAGTGTCGTCATAAGGAATTCGGAGGGAGCATGGCCCTGGCTGTTGTAGCTTTGGTCAGGAGCCTCGCCCCGAACTGAGAGCCCTGATCTTGTGATAGCGCGGCGAACGCGTGAGGGGGAGGCGGACGAGGAGAGACCGAACGGCATCAGACCGATGGGTGCGATGGGAAGTGCCGGGGCCGCGGTGACTTACGGACGCCCGGGGACGCCTTCCCCCACGAAGAACGTGTCACAAATGGTTTTTGAGTTTTAGGGGTCATGAGCTTATCTTTGGAAAAAAGGAGTCGGCATGATGGAAGAACCCGTTGCTTCTCAACAACCTCCGTCCGCAGCAACCGGCGGACAAGAAGAACTGACTTTCATGGATAAGGCCGCGGGGGTTTTTTATGAACCCTCAAGGGTGTTCAACTCACTCAAGACATCCGGTGTCAAGTCCTCAGACTGGCTGATACCCGTGCTGCTGCTTGCGATCTTCTCCTCCATTTCCCTTTACGTCAGATTCAGCTCTCCGGATCTTCGTTTCCAAATGGTCCAGATGAGAGAACAGGCGATCGACAAGATGGTGAACGAAGGTAAAATCACCTCCGATCAGGCCCAGCAGCAGAAAACGAATCTGGAGAGCGGCTCTGCGGCGGTCATGGGCATCGGCATTTTCGGCGCATTTGTCGCGGCATTCGTAATCTTCTTCATAATTTCCGGTATCTGGTTCCTTGTGGGGAAATTCGGCTTGAAGGCGGATATGAACTATACTCATGCGATGGGAATTGTGGGACTTTCGGAATGGATTATGGTTGTCGGAGTGATTGTAGGAACCGTTCTCTCTGTTGCGCTGTCCCGACTTGACGGCGGCCTGCAGCTCGGCCTCCTTACCCAGATGAACATGCAGAGCAAGGCGTACCTCCTCCTTTCAAAAATCGACCTGTTCACGATATGGAGTCTCGCCGTTATCGCCATAGGGTTGGGAGCAATGTCGGGCAAGAAGGGTTTCCAGTCCGCAGTTTGGGTGTTCGGCATTTGGATTGTGTGGGAGCTAATAAGCGTATTTGCGCTGGGGACTATGTTCACATGATCTGGTCTTTACAGGACGGGTCTTATCAAGGCAGGAAATCAATCCTGCCTTTTTTTACGCCGATGAATGCAGTCTGCATGGAAGTTATACTCGGCTTGCCGTGAAGAACGGCACGGCTGCAACCTGACTCACGTTGAAACATAATAGACATAGCTTCATGTTATAGTAAATGACGTAATAACCGGTTTGGCGACAATAGGCGGCTCACTCTAAAGAGGAGAATTCTCATGCGAATCGGCATCGCTTGTGATCACGGCGGATTCAATCTCAAACAGGAATTTGTTGAGAGACTGAAGAAATCCGGGTATGAAGTAATGGATTTCGGTGCCGCAAGTCTCACGGTTGGGGACGATTATCCCGATTATGTTATACCGCTCGCAAGAGCCGTAGCCTCGGAATCGGTCGATCGGGGGATTGCGATATGTGGAAGCGGGGTCGGAGCTTCCGTTGCCGCGAACAAAGTGAAGAACGTGAGAGCAGCACTCATCCACGACTGCTTTTCGGCGCATCAGGGTGTCGAGGACGACAACATCAACGTCATTTGCCTGGGCGGACGTGTAATTGGAATCGAACTCGGCTGGGAAGTTGTTAGTGTGTTTTTGGCGGCGGAGTTCAGCGGTGCCGAAAGGCACAGGCGCCGCCTGGCAAAGGTAGCGGCAATATGGGAAGAACGCCCGCAGTAACTACGTCGTATGGTGTTACAAAATGAGAAGGAGATGAACTTATGAATACCAACCCGTTATTAGAGCTTGAGAAACTAGGCCAGAGTATATGGATGGATTTCATCAGGCGGGAAACCATCGTTTCAGGCGAACTTGCCAGGATGATAAATGACGACGGGATATCCGGCGTCACTTCTAACCCTTCGATTTTCGAGAAGGCGATCGCGGAGAGTCACGACTATGACGACAATGTCCGCACCCTGGCAGTCGATGGAAAGTCCGTGGAGGAGATATACAAGGAACTGACAGTGGACGACATAAAAAGCGCGGCCGATGTGTTCCGTCCTCTTTACGATAGGACGAAAGGCGGCGACGGCTACGTCAGCCTCGAAGTCTCACCGAATCTCGCGCATGATGCCCAAAGCACGATTTCGGAGGCCAGGCAGTTATGGGACGCCGTCGGTCGGCCGAATATCTATATCAAGGTTCCCGGGACCAGGGAAGGACTTATTGCGATACGCGAGCTGATAAGCCAGGGAATCAACGTAAACGTTACATTGCTGTTCGGTCTGCCTCGATACCGTGAAGTTACGGAAGCTTATCTTGCGGGACTTGAAGCGAGGGCGGAGAAGGGACTCGGCATAGAGAAGATTTCATCCGTGGCAAGCTTCTTCCTGAGCCGGATCGACGTACTTGTAGACAAGGTTCTGGAACCGAAAACGGCGGCCAAAGGTACGGAGGCGGCAATGGCGAAGCAGGTGCAGGGACAGGTGGCAATCGCCAGTGCAAAGATCGCTTACGAGATGTACGAGGAAATCTTCGGCAGCGACAGGTTCAAGAAGCTGGCCGCGAAAGGCGCCAGAAAACAACGACTTCTGTGGGCCAGCACCAGCACGAAGAATCCGGCTTACAGCGACGTGAAGTATGTCGAGGCCTTGATCGGGACCGAAACCGTCAACACGCTTCCTTTGGAAACCATCGATGCATATCGCGATCACGGGAAGCCGGCCGCGACGCTCGACAAGAATATCAAAGATGCCCACGGTGTTCTGGAGCACCTTCCGTCCCTCGGCATAGACATAGACAAGGTAACCCAACAGCTAGAAGATGAGGGCGTCAAGAAGTTCATCGACGCGTATGAGGCTCTCCTCAAAACGCTTCGGCAGAAGCGTGAGGCAGCGAGGCAAGAGCCCGTGAGCAAGTAGAGCCTCTCCCTTTTCCAGAAGATCGACTTTCACTTAGAGAACGGAAGGAGCACCATTGTGAAGAACAGAGTCCCGTCAACACTCTTTCTAGATATAGGCGGAGTCCTCCTGACCAACGGCTGGGATCACAAATCCCGGCGGGAGGCCGCAAAGCAATTCAAGTTGGACTACGAGGAACTGGACGAGCGTCACCACCTGACGTACGATACGTATGAATCCGGGAAACTGAGCCTCAAAGAGTACCTGGAACGAGTCGTGTTTTATGAAGAAAGACCTTTCTCATACGAGGATTTCAAGACATTCATGCTCGATCGTTCGCGGGCTTTTCCCGACATGATCGACTTTGTCAAGGCTTTGAAGAAGGAGTACAGCCTCAGGGTCGGCGCCATCAGTAACGAAGGACGCGAGCTGAACGAGTACCGCATCAAGAAATTCAAACTGGACGAGGTCATCGACATCTTCGTGTCTTCAAGCTTTGTCCACCTCAGGAAACCCGACGCAGACATATACCGCATGGCTCTCGATATCGCCCAGGCCACACCTGAGCAATCGGTTTACATCGACGACAGAGCCATGTTTGTCAAGGTAGCAGAAAGCCTTGGTATAAGAAGCGTTAACCATGCGGATTATACGAGGACAAGAGCGGTCCTCGAGACATTCGGACTTACGCTGTGAGTGCCCGGCAGAGATTACAATACCGGCACCGCGTCAGGCGACGGCGGTTGGAGCGGCCTTGGTTTCATTCGCCATCGTGAGCCTTCAACTCCCCTGGTCGCGGTGTTGGGCGTCAGTCTGCTTACATGGCGGGTCCTGTTGCGCGATCGGCAGATGGGAACCAATTCACTTTTGATTCGTTATGAATAATGTAACACACGCTTTCGTCCTCGATACTCGAGGATGCCATGTTGAGACGGATACCCCGTGGCCTTATTTAACAAGTCAAGTTTCGTAAGGATCCGTCTTTTTCGATGATGAATGATTTCGTTGTGACACTATGTATTTCGGAGTTGAGTAATGATTACGGTAGTTGGCGGATGTTCCGAAGCGGAAAGGGGCAGGGCTTCGAAGTTCAGTCTCAATTGGCTAATAACCCAACCTGTTACAGCAAAGGCAAAGCGAGATAAGGCTTCATCGCCTCGTCGGGCAATGAAGGATATTCAGCATTGCCCGTTACGCGCGCCGGAGTCGGCAAGCTGATGGCAGAGAGTTCAGGATACGGCACGCTCTGGCCGATGCTGGTCTTCTTTGCGGGAGCGGTATTGCTTACCGCCGTAATGCTGATATTGTCGCATATCCTCGGTCCCCGCCATAACGAACCCGCAACCGGGCAGTATTTTGAAGGAGGGGTGACATCTTCCGGAACCGCCCGTCTCAGATTTTCGGTGAAATTCTACCTTGTGGCGATGTTTTTCGTCGTTTTCGACCTGGAGTCGGTCTTCATTGTCGCATGGTCGGTCGCGCTGAGGGAGGTCGGATGGGCGGGGTATTTCGAAGCACTGGTTTTCATTTTAGTATTGGTGGCCACGCTCGTGTACCTCTGGCGTCTCGGGGCACTCGATATCGTCAGGAAGAAGGTCGTGCGGAACGCGAGCGGGCTGCGTGAAGGAGATTCGCTAAGATGAGTTGGACATTAACAAAACCTGATGAGTCTCAGGTTGACAAGGCAACAGTCGCGTCGGAAGAGTCGGTGAAGAAGGTCCTTGTCCTGTCGCGGCTTGAGGACCTTGTTGCCTGGGGACGGAAGAATTCAATCTGGCCTTTCAATTTCGGCCTTTCCTGCTGTTACGTGGAGATGGCGACCAGCATAACCAGCAAATACGATGTATCCCGTTTCGGAGCGGAGGTTGTGCGCGGTACGCCCCGCGAGGCAGACCTCATGGTGATCGCGGGAACGGTCTTTATCAAGATGGCGCCGGTCATAAAGCGCCTTTACCAGCAGATGATGGAGCCGCGATGGGTAATCTCGATGGGCTCGTGTGCCAACTCCGGGGGAATGTATGATATTTACAGCGTGGTACAGGGTGTAGACAAGTTCCTGCCTGTCGACGTGTACGTGCCCGGCTGCCCGCCGCGGCCGGACGCTTTCCTCGAAGGACTGACGCTCCTGCAGAAGCAGGTCGGAAAGGAACGGATACCGCTGAGCTGGACGGTCGGTCCACAGGGTATTATCAAACCGGAGATGCCCGCGAACAGGGATTTGAAAAAGGATGAAAGAAAGAAGGCCACCTCATACAGGCCGATCGACGAGATATGAACGTGAAAAAAGAGGATATGAACCGGCCGGAATGCTTTGCAAAGGTTGATCCGCACCGGATAACCGATAAGCATGACATAAGCTGTTCTTATTCGGAGAAAGCTGCATGAGCGTCACCGTCGAGAGAAACCCGGTGATTGACGAGCTCGAAGAGAGGTTCGGGTCCAACATCGCGGCCGTCCAGAGCACGCGGGACCGTATCCCCACGTTATGGGTAAAAAGTGGAAAAGTCCACGACGTCCTGCGGTTTCTGAAGCATGATGTCGACAAACCGTACAAGGTACTCTACGATCTCACCGCGATTGACGAGCGGACCCGGTCGCACCGCGAGGGCCAGCCGGCAAGCGATTTCACCGTCGTTTACCATTTGTTGTCTTACGACCGGAACGAGGATGTCAGGATAAAAACCGCGCTGAAGGGGGAATATCCGTCGGTTTCTTCCGTCACTGATATTTGGCCGTCCGCGAACTGGTACGAGAGAGAGGTGTGGGACCTGTTCGGGGTGAAGTTCGACGGGCACCCTCATTTGAGCAGGATAATAATGCCGCGGACATGGGAGGGCCACCCGCTCCGGAAGGAGCATCCGGCACGCGCCACAGAGATGGGACCGTTCCAATTGCCGGAGGAAAAGGAAGAGGCTGAGCAGAAGGCTCTGGAGTTCCACCCCGAAGAATGGGGGATGAAGAGGGAAACTGAAGATTCCGACTTCATGTTTTTGAACATCGGGCCGCAGCATCCGGGAACCCATGGAGTGATCCGGTTCGTCCTGCAGCTCGACGGCGAGGAGATACTGGACGTAGTCCCGGAAATCGGATTTCACCACCGCGGAGCAGAAAAGATGGCCGAGCGGCAGTCATGGCATACGTACATCCCCTACACCGACCGCATCGACTATCTCGGCGGTGTAATGAACAACTTCGTCTACGTGCAGGCTGTTGAAATGCTCGCGGGGATCGAGGTTCCCCCGAGGGCGCAGGTCATCCGGATCATGCTGTCGGAGCTGTTCCGGCTGTCGAGCCACCTCGTCTGGTACGGGACATTCGCGCAGGATGTCGGGGCTCTATCACCGGTGTTCTACATGTTCTCCGACCGCGAAAAGCTGCTCGGAATTATCGAAGCCGTTTGCGGCGACAGGATGCATCCGAACTGGTTCCGGATCGGCGGAGTAGCGCAGGACCTTCCTAATGGGTGGGATAAGCTCGTCCGCGATTTTGTCGAGTACTTCCCGAAGCGCCTTCGCGAATACGATAAGATCGTGATGAAGAACAAGATCTTTCAGGCGCGGACAAAGGGTGTCGGAGCGTTTACGCTCGACGAAGCGATCGATTGGGGAGTGACGGGTCCGCTGCTCAGGTCCTGCGGCATGGAGTGGGATTTCAGGAAGAAACGGCCCTATTCAGGTTATGACCAGTTCGAATTCGACATACCGACCGCGCAGCACGGGGACTGTTACGACAGGGCGATCGTTAGAATCGAAGAAATGAATCAGAGTGTGCGAATCATAAAACAATGCCTGGAGAACATGCCTGAGGGTCCATACAAATCGGATCACCCGCTCGCGACGCCGCCGCTCAAGGAGCGAACGATGCACGACATAGAGACGCTTATTACCCACTTTCTCGGTGTGACATGGGGACAGGTCATCCCGCCCGGCGAGGGATCCTTCAACATAGAAGCCACCAAAGGCGGCAACAGCTACTACCTTGTCAGCGACGGCAGCACCGTTTCGTACCGCACGAGGATCCGGACCCCTTCGTTCGCTCACATTCAGACGGTGCCGCTTCTCAGCCGCGGCTTCACCGTAGCGGACCTCCTGGCCATTCTCGGAAGCCTGGACTTTGTCCTCGCGGACATCGACAGATGAACCGGAATGATCGGGCGGAGGAATCGAACGCGGATTTCACGGAAGGGAATAATAATGATAAAAAGTTCGAGTAAATCCGTGGTTTCTGTGTCGTCAGTGTTCCATTGCGCTCCGGTGAACGAAACTTAGGAGGTATTTCAATTGTATCGAGTGAAAATATGTTGACCGACGAAGAACGTCAAGAGATAGAAGCCGAATTTCCCAAATACGCCGACAGGAAGTCGGTCTGTATCGAGGCGATGAAGATTGTGCAGCATCACCGCGGGTGGGTCGCCGACGAAAACATCCGCGACGTAGCGGAATACCTCGGCATGTCGGCCGAGGAGCTGGAGTCTGTCGCTTCCTTCTATAACATGATTTACCGCAAGCCTGTCGGGAGGCACGTCATTCATGTTTGCGACAGCGTCAGCTGCTGGGTGATGGGATACGAAAACCTCAGGGCGACGCTGACGGAGAAGCTCGGCATAAAGATGGGCGAGACGACGCCCGACGGAAGGTTCACGCTTCTGCCGGTTGTGTGTCTCGGTGCATGCGACCGTGCGCCGGTGGCCATGATCGACAGGGAAGCAGTTATGGATTTCGTTCCCGACAAGGTGGACGAAGTTCTCGCACGGTATAAATAGATGAGAAGGAGAGCCGCGATTCAGACGCCACGCAAATATGAAACCGTCACGTTAATGGCAGCCCCAGGGAGACGCTCTTGGAAACCCCTCTGACGCAGGCGATAGGACCGGATAAATCGGCGGAGACGCTGACAGGCTACACGAAGTCGGGCGGTTATGCCGCCGCGCGGAAGGCCGTTCGCGACATGGCCCCCCAGGATGTGTTGGCGGTCGTGAAAGATTCCGGCCTTCGAGGAAGAGGAGGCGCAGGGTTCCCCACCGGACAGAAGTGGAGCTTCGTCCCGACGGGGCCCAACGCTCCACAGCAGAAATACATCGTTGCCAACGGCGACGAGATGGAACCCGGTACTTTCAAAGACAGACTCCTCATGGAGCAGAACCCGCACGAGCTTATAGAAGGTATGATCATAGCCGCGAGCGCGGTCGGGGCGAGCACAGGTTACATCTTCCTGCGTTACGAATACCTGCTGGCCGAGAGGCGTTTAAACGACGCAATCGCCGAGGCTTACAAGAAGAACTATCTCGGCAAGGACATATTCGGTTCGCATTTCAGCTTCGATTTGCACCTGCATGTCAGCGCCGGAAGGTACATGTGCGGAGAGGAAACCGGCCTGCTCAATTCACTCGAAGGTAAAAGGGCGAATCCACGGTCGAAACCGCCATTCCCGCAGACGAGCGGCCTCTGGGGGAAGCCGACCGTCGTGAACAACATCGAAACGCTCTGCAATATACCGCACATAGTGAACAACGGCGCCGACTGGTACAAAGGATTGAGCAGCAGCCCGGATCCGGGCACCAAGCTCTACGGAGTCAGCGGGAAAGTGAAGAAGCCCGGCCTGTGGGAACTGCCCATGGGAACGACCATCAGGGAAATCATCGAGGAACGTGCCGGCGGAATGCGGGACGGGGTCAAACTTCGCGGCATCCTTCCGGGCGGAGCCTCCACAGATTTCCTGACGGAAGAGCATCTCGATGTAAAAATGGATTTCGGATCAGTCCAGAATGCGGGAAGCCGGCTCGGAACCGGAACGATGATCCTGCTCGACGACAAGACATGTCCCGTCGGTATGTGCCTCAACCTGGAACACTTCTTCGCCCAAGAGTCATGCGGCTGGTGCACGCCTTGCTGGTCCGGTCTTCAGTGGGCCGAACGGCTCTTGTACTCACTCGAAGAGGGGACAGGGAAAATGGAGGACATCGACCGGCTTCTCTCGATCACGAAATTCATTTCGCCGGGAAACACGTACTGCGCGCTTGCTCCCGGAGCGGCGGAACCGTTGCAGAGCGCGATTAAGTACTTCCGTGAGGACTTCGAGAGACATATCCGCGAAAAAAGGTGCCCCTGGAGATAGACGCTAATGGCCAAAATATTTGTAGACAATAAAGAATATGAAATAAAGGACGGGATGAACCTCCTCGAAGCGTGCCTGACGCTCGGATTCAACCTGCCGTATTTCTGCTGGCATCCGGCAATGGGGTCGGTCGGCGCTTGCCGCCAGTGTGCGGTGAAGCAGTTCAGGGACGAGAAGGACGAGCGCGGACGGCTGGTCATGGCTTGCCTGACGCCGGCGGCGGACGGTACGCGCATTTCGATAGAAAACGAAGAGGCACGCGAATTTCGAGCAGGTGTTGTCGAAGGCCTTATGATGAATCATCCCCATGACTGCCCTGTGTGCGACGAAGGCGGCGAGTGCCACCTTCAGGACATGACCGTCATGACAGGACACGACTACAGGCACTATGAAGGCCTGAAGAGGACGTTCAGAAACCAGGATCTCGGACCGCTTGTCAACCAGGAGATGAACCGGTGCATACAGTGTTACCGCTGCACCCGGTTCTATAATGATTACGCGGGGGGACACGATTTCGGACCGTTCCTGTCGAAGAATATCGTGTTCTTCGGCAGACAGGCAGACGGTACCCTGGAGAGCGAGTTCAGCGGCAACCTCGTGGAAGTCTGTCCGACCGGGGTATTCACGGACAAGACAGCGAAAGAACACTACACCCGGAAGTGGGACCTGACAACCGCCCCCTCCATATGCGTGAACTGCGGCCTCGGCTGCAACACGATCGCGGGCGAGAGGTACGGAGGACTTCGCCGGATTCGGAACCGGTACAACAGTGAGGTGAACGGCTATTTCCTTTGCGACCGGGGAAGATACGGCTATGAGTTTGTAAACGATGAGAAACGCATTAAGCGCCCGATGATAAGGAGAAGCCGCGACGAGAGTCCCGAACCAGCGACGAAAGAGGCGGCACTGAGGGAGTTCGCGAGAATTCTGTCGAGGGGTAAGACAGCTGGAATAGGATCGCCGCGCGCTTCGCTCGAATCCAATTTTGCACTACGCACACTGGTCGGTGCGGATAACTTTTTTGCCGGAATGAACAGCGGGGAATATCGGCTCGTGAAGCTGATGATCGAAATATTGAAAAACGGTCCGGCAAGGTCTGCTTCAATGAAGGAAGTACGGGAGGCAGACGCTGTTCTGATAATTGGGGAGGACGTAAGCAATACCGCTCCGATGCTGGACCTTTCTATCCGGCAGGCGGCGCGGAACAAGCCGATGGAGATGGCGAGGAAACTGCGCGTTCCAGACTGGGACGATAAGTCGGTGAGAGAGATACTGCAGAATGAGCACGGCCCCGTCTTTATCCTGACGGTCGGAGGCACGAAGCTTGACGAGATTGCCGCCGGCACATTCCGGGGCGCACCGGACGACATTGCCAGACTCGGATTCGCAGTCGCGAACGAAATAGACGGAGACTCGCCTAAAGTGTCGGGCCTCCCGACAGAGGCTCGCGAGCTCGTGAAATCTATTTCCGCGGCTTTGAAAGAAGCCAAGAACCCGCTCATCGTTTCGGGGTACGGAAGCAGGAGCGAGTCCATTGTGCGGGCGGCCGCCAATGTCGCATGGGCACTGTGCAAGGCCGGAGCGAACGCAAGACTCTCGTACACGATGCCCGAAGTCAATAGTTTCGGCCTCGCGCTGCTGGGCGGCAGGGACACAGACGAACTTCTTGAGCAGTTGTCCGGCGGCTCCATCAAGAACTTGATCGTACTCGAAAACGACCTGTTTCGGCGTGAAGAGGCCGCGAAGGTCGAGAGGCTGTTCGGTGACAGCGTCAATATCGTGGTACTCGACTCGCTGTCGAACGATACCTCGAACCATGCGACGCTTGCCCTTCCGGCTGCGACGTTCGCCGAAGGCGACGGGACATTTGTGAACAACGAGGGGAGAGCTCAAAGATTCTACCAAGCCTTCACTCCGTCAGACGAGATCCAGGACAGCTGGAAGTGGATAAGAGAGGTCATGGTAAATGCCGAACGCTCGTCCGGCGAAGTCTGGCAGAACTTTGACGCGATCGTTTCCGCCGCCGCAAATGCCTTCCCCGTGTTTGAGAAGATAAAGGACATAGCCCCGGGTTCGGACTTCCGGATTGCCGGCCAAAAAATCGCCCGTGAGACACACAGATACAGCGGGAGAACCGCCATTCTTGCGAACGTTAACGTCAGCGAGCCGAAGCCGCCGGATGACCCGGACACACCGTTTTCATTTACGATGGAAGGGTACCAGGAGCAGACACCTTCGCCCTTGATCCCGCGATACTGGGCACCGGGGTGGAATTCAGTTCAGGCGCTAAACCGGTTCCAGGAAGAGATCGCCGGCCCGCTGCGCGGAGGAGATCCGGGCAAGCGTCTGGTCGAACCGGGCAAGGGGAAGACGGACTACTTCAAGGATGTGCCGACCCCTTTTGCTCCGCGGAAAGGCGAATGGCTGGTTGCACCTTTGAACCATATTTTCGGCTCCGAAGAACTGAGCGTTCACACCCGCGGCATTGCGCAACTCACGCCTGAACCTTACCTCGCGCTCAATCCCGATGACGCGGGAGCCCTGAGCGTGAAATCCGGCGACAAAGTCGAAGTGAGCACCGGTGAAGAGACGACGACAATTGCTCTCAAGGTCGACCTCGCGATTCAGCCCGGCATGGCTGGGATGCCCGTGGGGCTGCCGTCTTTGAACCTCGTCGGCAGGATCGGACAGTTCTGCGAGATCAGGAAGGCAAAATGAGTCAGACCCTGATATATTGGATCATTATAGTCGGCGTTCTCTTCGTCGCAATCACGATAGCCGCGAACCTGATATGGGTGGAGCGCCGGCTCCTCGCACTCTGGCAGGACAGGTACGGTCCAAACCGTGTCGGGCCGTTCGGCCTAATGCAGGTAATAGCTGATACCATCAAGCTGCTCTGGAAGGAAGACTGGATACCGCCGTTTGCCGACAAGCCGGTATTCATCATCGCCCCGGCGATCGTCATGATAACGGTGCTGTTCACGTACGCGGTGATACCGTTTACTTCCGGCATTCAGATAGCCGATCTCAACATCGGGCTCCTTTTCTTTCTCGCGATGTCGTCCATGGGAGTGTACAGCGTCGTGCTCGGAGGCTGGGCCTCCTCCAACAAGTACTCGCTTCTCGGCGGCCTGCGTGCGGCTTCTCAGATGATAAGCTACGAAGTATTCATGGGCCTGTCGCTGATGGGCGTCGTGATGATGGCAGGCTCGTTCAGCTTGAAGGCGATCGTCGAAGCTCAGAAGAACATCTGGTTCTGCATCCCGCAGTTCATCGGCTTTGTGGTGTTCCTGATAGCGGGTGCGGCTGAAACGAGAAGGATCCCCTTCGATCTGCCGGAGGCGGAGAGCGAGCTTATCGCCGGGTTCCACTCGGAATACTCAAGCATGAAGTTCGGCGTGTTCTTCGTCGGGGAGTATCTCGGGATCACGCTGATTTCAGCGATGATGGCCACGCTGTTCTTCGGCGGATGGGCCGGACCGTGGCTGCCGCCGATTGTCTGGTTCCTGATCAAGACCTTCGCGTTCATAGGCTTGTTCATACTTTTCCGGGCGACATTTCCGCGCCCGCGTTTCGATCAGC
>JBJKQU010000104.1:0-5298 GCA_046705025.1 Candidatus Kryptoniota bacterium
ATGCATGGGGGCCTGTACAATACACACTACGGGATACTTGACCACTGGCTAGCAGTATTCGATACAACGCAGTGTTGGATTCAAGATTCTACGCTGTTCCATAGGACCTATCATTCGTACAGTGTTACGTATCCCCTGCAGGTCTATGGGACCATATTGGATGCGGGAAACAAACAGTATATATCAAAGGTAGATTCCACAAGCCCCGAGGCGCTGTCTTCACTGACGGAACTATTCATCAACTACAGCCAACTCAATACGACGCCCACTCCGGCACCTCAAGTAGTGAACGAACACACATTTCAGTTCTGGGGAAAATTCGGCATCAACAATATCGTGACACCATATGTCGGTCTGAACATAGATGTTGGTAACTATGGCGTTGGCGGTGACCTTGGCTTTAAATACTGGGCCCTGTCCGGGCAAATGAGGTTCTTTTAAGATGAAACTTGATGCACTTCAAACAATGCTTATCCGGCACGAAGGGATGCGGCTCAGTTCATATCGGGACACTGCGGGCAACATCACTATCGGGGTCGGTCACAATATCACAGCCAATGGAATTGACATTACTCAGGAATGGGCACTGCATATTTTAGATGCTGACATTCAGGACGCGGTCGATGCACTGGACGGACACTTGCCTTGGTGGACACACCTGGATGATATAAGGCAGCGGGTTTTAGTGGATATGTGTTTCAATATGGGCATAGGAACGCTTTTGACATTCACTAATTTCTTGCAGTATGTTCACGCGGGATCATACCACGAGGCATCGGTAGACCTGGAAAAGACGAAATGGGCCGCACAGGTAGGCAACAGAGCTAAAGAAGATTCATACATGATGGACACTGGAAAAGATTTTCAAGGAGACTAAGCATGCAACGCCTAACAACAAAAGAAATCAAGCGCAGAATCAGAACTGGGGAACCTATGCCGGATTCCGCACTGGTAGACCATCCAGAGCTTTTTAAGGGTCTGGTAGATAAGATCGTCAAAGTCAAGGACAACCCGAAGAAGAAAGCCTATCGAGGTTCGGAAGCCAGGCCAAGGCTACACAGGACGGCCCCAGGAAAATACGCTCGATCAAAGAGAAGTAAGCTCGAATATCCGGAGGCCAGGATAACAAATCCTCAAAAGAGTACGCTTGCTGCTGGATACATCCTAGGGTATTATGACGCGAAAGATGGGGCCTATAGGGGCGACTCGACTGATGCGTGGGAGGAATATACCAAGCTACATGCGGGTAATCCTTCCTTAGCTCGAAAACCTAAGTCCAATCCTCGCTCCCACCATTACCGCAAGAATGCGGAAGGCGATTTGGTACTTGAGGATTTTGAAATCAAAGAGAATCCTAAAGAATCATACTTCGTTCAATATGACGACGGAAGACAGACAACGAGAGTGTACGGCTTCGGTACTTACCAAGAGGCACGGAAATATGCAGATTCACTTCTAAGGCAAAGCTCAAAGATACACATCATCGGGATCGGAAGAGGGAAGCAACCTGTACGTAATCCTCATTTCTCTGCCGCACAACGTCGCAAATATGCAGCTTCTGGAGCTGCTCTTCCCGATGGCAGCTTCCCCATCCGTAACCGTGAAGATTTAATGGATGCCCTCCACGATCTCGGAAGGACGAATCACTACGCAGAAGCAAAGCGGCACATCATCAGACGAGCAAAGGTACTCGGGCTGACTTCAAGCCTAAATAAGAAGTGGGTCGAGAGGAAAGGGAAGAAGAGAAATCCAGATGGTGATTGGCAGGAGCACTTCCTTGATTCAACGCCGGAAACCGACCGTCGCGTCAAGTATATGAAAGGAATGAGGCTGTCCTTTACTCATCCAAGCTCTTCATATAGTATCCCAGTCTTGGTTGATGCAGAGGGAAACGCATTCGGCTATAACGATGTTGTTCCCTTGCTCGGAAAGCCTGCAAACGAGGTGGTCGATCAACTTTATTCGTGGGGCAGGCTTACGAAGCGAAGCTATGATAAATGGGATAATCAGAGGCAAAGACTTCCAATGGGAACCTACAAGCCGCAGAAAGACAGTAAGCGCAATCCCCGCCATGGCAACATCGCCGCAATGAAACGCGGCCTCTCAAGACATCTCGATGAGACTTACTCGCAGTTCAAGGCCCGAATGCTGAGAAATCACCCTGATGCGACGGATAAAAAAATCAGACAGTGGTACAACCTGAGAAATGCCGGAGCTAAAGCTCTAGGCTTGAAATAGAATGAAGGCCAAAATGATGCCTAGGCTATTACTAACCCTGACCGGCACTGGAGTAGCCGGAGATGCACTTATATCCCTTGTGCATGGTAATTTAATAAGCGGGTCAACTGCCCTTGCAATGGTCATAATCTTCTTTGCTCTTCTCCGGAGGATCGATGGGGTGAACGCGAAGATGGACGTATTCCGGACGGAAATGAGAAAAGACATTGATGACATAAAAAGACATTTGGGAGAGATTACCAAAACTGTGATAAAGGAGAGCTGATTGTTTCGCATCGAACTTCCAATAGTGTCCCGGCAGCGTAAATGGCAACTGAAGAAAAAAGAAAAGGGCCTGTGCATCTGCTGTGGACAACGCCCCTCAACGAAGAAGCAACTCTGTGACATTTGCTATGCAAAACGGGTAGTTAATAGCATCGCATCTCTCACTACGGATTCATAAGTCCACATCTGCACTTCTCCCAAACTAATAACCCTTCCCGTACCGCGTCAAGTACCCGTCAAGTACCTATTTTCCTTTGCCCTTATCGGTTCGATACGTTAATTGTGTATCAGAAAAGGAAAGATGGATGTTCAGAATCGAAAAAACACGCGCACGAAATCCCGAACGAACATACATCATAAATCCAGGCCAACGCAAAAGGAGCTTGAAAATGGCACGCAGAAAAAATCACGAATCGTTCGCCAAACGTTCAGCCGCTGCAAAGAAAGGGTGGAGGAATAAGAGACGCTCGGGAACAACCCACAAGCGCAATTATGGAACCCATCGTGGGGCGGCAAAAGCCGTTGCGACGAAGAGGCGGCGCGGTGAGCTCTCAAGAAAACACCGCAGGAATCCGGAATCGCACGCTGAAAGATCGCGAGCTGCAAAGCGCGGATGGCGCAACAAGACGGGTTATTTCGGTCGGAAAGGCCACGCACGGCATTATCGCAGGAATCCCTCGATGAAAGGATTTTTCGGCAATGTCATGAAGGCCGGAAAGAATGCGTTGTGGGAACTGATCGGCGCGAAGCTGATCAATGTTCCGGCGAACCTTGTGATTAGTTCTGCTGGGGCATCAGTCGATACTGGCTACCTCATCACAGCAGCGATGGCTACGGTTCCGGCATTTCTCGAAAAGTGGCTCGGTGAAAAGGCCGAACTTTTCACAACCGGAGCGTTCTTTCTGCTCGGCAATAAAGTTTTTGACAATACAATCGCTTCGATGGGGCTTCCCGCGAACGTGACCTCCCTGCTCCAGGACAACGGAGCAACAACGGTCTACATTCCACAGCCTAACCAGGTCGGACGATGGCTTCCTCCGGGTCAAACGGGTCCAGTGTCGCGCATGGTACCGACCGGCGGAGCGGTTGGCTTCAAACCAATGACGCATTAAGGAGAAGGTAGATGAACACGTTAGCAAGGCTTGCAGAACTTAAAGCGCAGTCGGATCTCCGAAAGGCGTCAATGGATCAGCAGATCCAGAACTTTCTTCCGGGATACGAAAGCGTTACCAACGCCTCGTTCTATTCCCGCGTCGCCCTGGGTAATCCCCTGACTGCGAACGGCGGCGTATATCAGTATTTCGGTGACAAGGGCGGCCAGTTCAACGTTACGTCGAACTTCCCGCTTCCCGGCCAGCTCCCCTCGAACATGGGTTTCGTGGCATGGGCCTATCGTTTTGAGCTACAGTCCCAGGACATCAACGACGTTATGACTGCTTTCCAGGATGGAAGTTTTGCGATCAATATCGCGGAATACTACTACAAGCGGGGGCATGGGATGGAGCTCTTCAAGTACTATCCCGGCATATCCCAGTCTTCGACCGCTCAAATCGGTGCAACCGGTATCGCGCTCACGGCTGGACACGGACACGCATCGGGTGAAGGCGGCACGATCGAACTCAGGGAACCCATTCCCCTGACATCTCAGATCCAGGTCAGCGCCTCCGTTACGCTTTTGACTGATGTAGCGGGATTGCATGGCGCAATCACAAAGTTCAGACTAATCGGCACTTTGGCCAGAAAGATCACGGGTTAAAATCATGCCTCTTCCAATCGCACAACAGATATATGGCAGCCAGCAAAGCATTGTCGATGAAGCACTCTACAGCGGTGCCGTGATCGGCGCTGGCGCGAATGTCTCGATCTCGCTTTTTACCCAATCCATGCAGGAAGCTGGCGGTCGCCAGTGGACGAACATGCCGACAGCCGGACAGCTTCCGGCGAACTGGCCCTATCACTACACCGACAGCATGGGACTCCTTTTGACTCCGGGACCGATCTTGCAGGCTGACTGGGACACCTTCTTTGACTCGGCCACATATGTTTACTCGTATGCGCAGGCTCCGATCAAGTATGGCGATCTTCGGGAACTCATTGACTCATCCGGGGACCTCCACATGGCTCCAGTTGTCGCGGCATCGACAACATACGCATCTGCTGACATGGTGCACCTGACACACAAGGCCCTTCCTGTCGATCCGATTGAGCTTATGGTTGCCGGTGTGAATTTCAGCTTCCAGATCAATGTCGTAACAGCGGCAGGGATAGCGAACTTCGCCAACACGAGAATCTACATTTACTTCTTCGGTGAGACGCAAAAACTCAGAGTAGGATAGGAGGCATCTCGTGGCAACCAATGCACCCGGCGCTTTCTATCATAGCCAGCAGCGCGCTCAAGGCAAAGCAGAATATTGGGTCCAGCTCACAGCCTCCCTCTTGGCAGGCGGGGCTGGCCCAAACTATCAGCAACAAGGCCCCTACGTTGCGAAGCTCTCGCTTCCTAACGACTTCCATGTGTATGGAATAAACGGGTCTTGGACATCTCAACTCTTTTCTTTCGAGTGGGGAGAACAGGCGGCCCAATGGTTCTGGTCGGCAAACGGGCTTGTAGATGCTGAGGCGGCTTTCACAACCTATACCCGGACGCTGTTTCATGACGGAGGCGAGATCATAATTCCTCCAGGAGCAACCGGCATTGAGGCTTATTTCTACGAGCGCTCAAATGCTGCCAACACGATCAATCTTCTTTTCTTCGGCTATTTGACACCATAGGAGGTCACAAAACATGGCCTCCTA
>JBJKQU010000105.1:0-45467 GCA_046705025.1 Candidatus Kryptoniota bacterium
AGTCAGCCATGCAATAAATTGGACGGCTCGCGGATGCGCAAAACCCTTTTGGGTTTCGTGCTTTTTGAAGGCGTCGATTTCAATCGATGCCTTCCAGAAGCCACCGGCTCTGCCGGTGGTAGTTCACACTTAGATGCAAAACTGACCTTGAGAGGTAAAAATGTTTAAACAGCTTAGACTTGCCATGTTTTTGGCCATTTTGGCTTCAACTGCGTTCGCCCAGCTTCCCGGCGAAGAAGGATCCCGTGTCCTGTTGCCGAACGGTTGGTGGCTTTCGCCAGCCGGCACTTCCATCAAGCTCGCCGATCTCCCAATGAACGCCGCCGTCTCTCCGGATCAGAGATTCCTGGCGGTTACACACGCAGGGGTGTCGAAGCCTGAGCTCCTTCTTGTAAATCTGAAGGACCGGAAGGTTGTGCAGTCGATTCACTTGAAAGACAGTTGGCTCGGCATTGCCTTTCGCGGCAATACACTTTTCGTTTCCGGGGGTAACCAGAATTGTGTTTATGTCTTCACCCTGGCAGACGGTAAGCTTTCGGCCTCAGACACTATCAGGTTTACTGCTCCGGAGCCTGAGGGGAGAGCATGGGCAGCGGGATTGGACGTCCAGGGGAGTACGCTCGCGGTCGTCTTCAGGGGCGACAGCACCCTCCGGTATTACAATCTGGATGACAGGACTTTCGAGCGCGTCAAGCTTGACGGGATGCCGTATTCGTGCAAATTCACGAACGACGGGAAGCTTCTGGTTTCGATATGGAGCTCGAAGAAGATTGAGGCCTTCAGAGGAAGGAGACTTCTCTTCCAGGTTCCGGCAGGTAATCACCCAACAGAAATAACGGTAAGTAAGGATGGCGGGACTTGCTTCGTCGCAAATTCAAACGACAACAGCGTTACGGTCATTAACCTGCTGACGCACCGCGCGCTCGCAAATGTTTCAACATCGCTCTATCCAGATTCACCTGAAGGATCAACGACGAATTCGGTTTGCATTACGAACGACGACAAGTTCGTTCTCGCGGCAAACGCAGACAACAACTCTCTTACAGTTATCGATGTCTCTGACCCTGAGCAGCCGCGGCCCGTCGGCTTTGTTCCAGTAGGATGGTATCCGACAAAGGTACTTGAGCTGAAGGACAGTACTGTCCTCGTGCTGAATGGGAAAGGGAATCGCTCGTTGCCGAACCCGCAGCATCAGTACATAGGTACACTCTTCAAGGGGACGCTATCCCTCTTCAAGTTCCCGGATCCAAGCCGGCTCACTGAATACACCAGGGAGGTGTACGCGAACACTCCTTACCGGCCCCGTGAGTTGAAAGTGGCAGGAAACGAGGAACACAATCCGATTCCGGCAAAAGTCGGAATGAAATCGCCGATAAAATATGTTTTCTATTTCATCAAGGAGAACAGGACTTGCGACCAGGTGTTCGGCGACATAAAAGAAGGGAACGGCGACTCGAGTCTTGTAATGTTCGGCAAGAAGGTAACTCCGAACATTCACAAGCTGGCGGAGCACTATGTCCTTCTGGACAACCTCTACTGTGATGCGGAAGTGAGCGCGGACGGGCACAACTGGTCGACAGCCGCTTACGCCACTGATTACGTTGAGAAGAGCTGGCCTGCGAACTACGGCCATCGAGGCGCTCCGTTCGACTTTGGAGGGGGGCAACCTACTGCGACACCGGAATCCGGATATATCTGGAATCTCTGCGAGCGAAACCGTGTATCGTTCAGGGACTACGGCGAGTTTGTTCAGCCGAATCCCGACAGTACCAAGCCCAATACCGCTCGGGAGAAATCCCTTTTCGGGCACTACGACCGTATGTATCGAAGCTGGGACCTGAGCTATTCAGATGTAAGCCGCTACAGAGAGTGGGACAGAGATTTCACCAGGCTGGTGGAGGAAGGGAAACTGCCTCATTTCAATATCATATGGCTTCCAAACGACCATACCGCCGGCACGAGGAAGGGCTCATGGACACCTCAGGCAATGGTCGCCCAGAATGATTATGCGCTCGGGCTGTTCGTCGACAGGATATCTCACAGCAAGGTATGGGACAAAGCGGCTATATTCGTTATTGAGGATGACGCTCAGAGCGGTGCCGATCATGTCGATGCACACAGGACCGAAGGGTTGGTTATCGGCCCGTTTGTGAAGCGGCATTTTGTGGATAATACGCTGTACACAACCTCATCCATGCTGCGAACGATTGAGCTGGTCCTCGGCATGCCCCCAATGAGCCAGTATGATGCGGCGGCTCATCCAATGTTCAACTCGTTCACGATGAATCCCGATTATTCCCCGTTCACCGTCCTTCAGCCGCTGATTGACATTTATGCGAAGAACCAGGACGGTGCCTACGGACAGGACATTATGGACCGCATGAACTTCAATGTTGCGGATGCTGTCCCGGCAAGACTATTCAACGAAATAGTGTGGAAGGCAATAAAGGGGACGGACATGCCTGCGCCCAGATATTCAATACTTTCGGGAGGTAAGAGCACGAGAAGGACCTTGCATCGGAGATGATTGGCGCTGTGGCAGCCTTTCGGCGGGCTGACGCGCTAGTTCAGCCTCAAACCAGTCCGGTCCGCCCAGTGTCTTGCAGGAAGGAGATGCGAACGGAAATGAGCCTCATCTCAAGAGAGACGCGTGGCAATACCTGGAGGGGTTCCCGACAGGAGAGTTGCGGTGATGCGGTTCTAATCGTTACCTTAATGACACCTCACTTTGTTCAATAACTATCAGGGAGTTCATTTCATGAAAGATCGTGTCGGCGTCGGAGTCATTGGCATGGGCATTCTTGGTACTCGTCACGCTCGTGTTTACAGCGAGCAGCCCGGAGCAAGACTTGTTGCCTTGGCAGACCATCACCCTGAGAAAGCGGAAGCCATGGCTGAAAGACTGGGTGCCCGGCTCTTCTCCGACTATCGCGAGATGTTCTCAAAACTTGGCCCGACCGGCAGCGGAGAACTGGAAGCTGTTACTGTCGCCACGCCGGACTTCGCTCACTTCGATCCCGTGAGGACGGCCCTCGAGGCCGGAATCGACGTCTTCGTCGAAAAGCCGCTTGTGATGAGCAGCAAAGAAGCTCAGTCGCTTGTCTCGCTGGCGAAAGAGAAGTCGCGTGTTCTCATCGTCAATTACAGTCAGCGATGGCTGCCGGAACATCGCAAAATCGAGGATTCCGCGCGGAACGGGGCTCTCGGAGAAGTAGCCTTTGTGCAGTCTCACCGATGGGACGCCGCCTGGGTGCCGGAGCGTATGATATCGTGGGCAGACCGGTCAACACCGATCCACTTCATGTCGAGCCACGACATTGATCTGATACTCTACTGGCTCGATGACCGGGTAAAAACCGTGAGCGCATTCGAGCATCGCGGCGCCCTGGCCGGGGAAAAGGGCTTGAGCGCAACGGGCGACGGCTTCTCGGTGATTTTACAGATGAACAAAGGCACGGTCGTTTCGCTCCATTCTTCCTGGATACTTCCTTCAACTTTTCCTTCGGCAGCCGATTCATCCCTCGAGATTCTGGGAAGCAAGGGCTCGCTGTTCCTGTCAGGCTCCTCCCGTGAGCTGAAATTTTACGATGAGCACCGGACAGAGAAAATTACTTTCGGCGGTCCGGTCACTGCTACGGAAGTGCAGGGCCGGCTTGAAGGTGCGTTCACGAAATCGCTTCAGGAATTTCTTTCTGCTGTCGCGGAAAGAAATTTGGATGCGCCCACCTGCGCTGCCAGGACGGTGCACGTCGTCGAAGTGCAGGAGGCGATTGTCGCTTCTGCGGCTGGAGGGGAAGTCGTAAGGCTGTGAGCAGGGCTACGATCTTCCATTGGGCTGGCCCGAACGAGACGGGAGTTTCCGTCGGTGGCTCTCTCGGTCGCATTGCTTCTTTGTATGAGTGTCAGCGCTGGTCCCCTTCGAAGGGCCTGTCAACTCTTCGGGAAGAGGTAAAAGAAGCGACCTCGATGTCTCTCTGTTTTTCAACCCGGGCAACGTTCGATAGTGACACATCGCAAAGGTGTGTCTCTTCGCCGAAATAAGCGAGAAGAGTGTCCTGGGCTCTTTCATTTGGCGCTTTGAACATGACCGCATGGAGCCCAAACAGGCTTGCAAGCTGTTCTGCGAATTCCAAATTGAGGATAAAGCTGCCGGCGGCTTTTCTCGGCTCCATTATTCCCGCAACAAGATTTACCGCACCCGAGTCAAGCCATTCCTTCGCGGTGTCCAGCAGCTTGTCCCGACTCTTCCAACCGTTCGCATCATATCTGCCTCGGTTGTCGAACTCGAATTGAACGTCCAGGTTTCGGTCATCTGCCAGGACAATTACCTCTCTTGGTCTGGTTCCGGCCTGCAGGTTCTCCATTCTACATTGTATCCTGCTTACGCTCGCTCCGGCGCAGAGATCAAAGTAAACGGGGAGCACCCCTCTCACAGTGACTGTGTTGCCTGTCCGAATTCGTGTCGAGGTTGGAATGTTGTAACGGTGGGCAAGCATTATGGTTTCCTTGGCTGAGTAATCGTACCCGACTTGAACCCGGATCGCAGAAACATGGTGACTATAGCAATCCAGACAGTCCCTCAATTGTTCGATATTCGAGTCGGGGTCGTAAAGGGAGGTCAAAGGGACCATCTCCTTCACTGCCGTATTCCAGAAGGCTGGGCCTGTTTTCTTCATACTTTTCATTTGTTCCCCTCGCTTATGTATTATTGTTTGGTTTTTGTTAGCACTAAGCATCCTTTTCGTGCGTTGCGCGCGGTTCAAAAATGTTCGTAAGTTTATACTCGCCGGCCTCTCCTTTGATTTCGTTTCCTTAACAAAGTTTATCCGTACCAACCCTTGTCGAAGACTGGAGCGTGACCGGTTTACATAGGCGATTTCGATCTTTATTCTCACTAACCGGAACACGAGGAAGGAGGATGTATCCCGTTCAACCGGTCATACCCCAATCATGTCTTCGTATCCATCATGAAGTGTAGTCCTGTCACGGTCGGTTGTCCCATTTGAAATCACGTTTATTCTATTCACTACAAAACCTGTCAGGAGCAGTAATCCCAGAACAGCGAAGGCCCCGACCATGTCTGCCGTCAGGTCTTTCCAGCCTTTACTTCCATTCTCGGTCAGCCCGAGGTCGGTTTTCATATTTGCCTCATAGATATGCTGCCCCCCGGCCATGTCAAAGGTCACTTTCCTTGACGCCATTTATCACGAAGCCGAGGACGTTTTCCTGGCGTACTTTACGAAACAGCCTGTCGAGTTCTCTCCGTCTGGTGACTCTTGCCCTTACGACCACCAGCAAGCCGGATAGCTGGTTGGCGATCAATGTCGGGAAAGTCCGGGTCACCGTGGAGGGCATATCCACGATCACGAATTCGAATTGATCGAATAACGACGAGAGGATCTCCCTGAAGAGGGGCAATTTTTCAGGCGGCAGCATTGTGAGGTTCCCGACCGGAAGCACATAAAGATTCTCCAGTCGAGTAGGAGATATGCAGATGTCCTCACCCACCAGCGCCTCCGTAAGCCCCGGACCCCTCGGAACTCCGAAAACATGGTGAATTCGCGGCTTGGCAAGATTGAAATCTACCACGATCGTCCTTCTGCCGGATCCCGTAGATAAAGCCGTGGCGAGATTGCAGGCTGTCGTAGTTTTGCCCTCGCCGAAGCTCGGGCTTATTACACCGAGACTTAGCCTCAGGGGATCACAATCCCTCGCCGTGAACAACGAGTAATTGAAGGCGTTGTAAAGAGAAAACGAGACGATCCTTCGATCGATCGCTTCACCCGGCGTGGCCCTCACTCTCAATGGCCGCCCTCTCTTCTTGGGATGCAAATCGTCGACGTATCCCGGAGGAGTGGTGATGTCGCCGTCATGTCCGTCCCTTCCGTTTTGTCTTCTTTCTCCGGCATCTGCCAGAAGATGTTGCGGGTCACCGAAATCCATCAGCTGAAATTCCTTATCCTATTCTGCCCGTTTGTCATATGAATCTTCGATTGGAAGATAGGCAATCACGGGCTTTCCGTACGTGTCTACATCCATCGAGGCATTGATTCTCGAATCGATCATTTCTGCCAGCCCTGCGGCCAGAACTCCGAGCAGTAAACCGATAGAAAATCCACCCGCGATCATCAGAAACTTGCGGGGTTTAGCGGGGACAAGAGGTAAATAAGGTGGATCGAGAACTACGAATTGTTTCGTGCCGCTGTCACCAAGATCGCGGCTGGTCAACGCCTGTTCCAGTTTTATCTTCATGTCCTGGTAGAGTCCTTTGTAGATGTTGAAGTTTGATTCAAGATCCTGATCCCTGCTGTTCGCCACGGTCGCCTGTTTGATGGTTGCTATTGTCTTATTCCTTTGTTTTTCGAGGTTCCATATTTCGGCTTCTTTCTTGCCGATATCGGAAATGACGACTTCTCTGGTCCTGCCAAGCAGCTGCATCAGGTTGGAAAGCGAATCGGCGACTCCGGGATATCGACTTGTGTATTCATGCAACAGTTGGTCATATCCCTGAAGAGCGGACTGAATTTGCGGTGCATTGGGCACTCCAAGCAAGGGGACCTCGTACAGGCTTTTCAGATCCAGGTTGTTTTTCCCTTCTTCCAATGCCTTCCTGAGGATCGAAAGTGCCTGCTCGTAGTTCGCGACCGTGTTTCTGAGATTATTTATCCGCTTGTTGTAATCCCCAATTTGTGAGTACAACTCGCGGTCGGTTACGGGGAGGGCACTTTTGTGCTGCTTCAAATCGCTAACGAGCAGCCTCTGGCTTCGCTCGAATTTGTTGCGAAGATTATTCAGCTTCTGACCGTAAAACTGCACGGCAAAATCGTTCTTGCTGTTGTTTACGCGCGATCTGGTCTCCATGTACAGCTCTGAAAGTATTCTCACAGCTTTCTCGGCAGTTTTCGGAGAACGGGAGTAATACGACAGTGTAAACGAATCGTAACTGTTCCTGACGGTCTTTATCCGCGACGAGATGATCTTGATGAGTCGCCGTTCCGTAACAGGGGATCGGGCAGCGGACTTCATGTCGAGGCTGTCGATCAAAGCCTCTATGACAGGCGTACTGTGAATAATCTCACTGAAGTCGGTCATCTGATCCCGGGCTTCCATATCGGCGACCATAGTATGCTTAACGAGAGGGTTGAGAACCCATTTTTCCTGATGCAGGATGGTAGTGGAGGACACATACTCTTTTGGCAACATAAAAGCTGCGAGAGTGGCGACGACTGTGACGATGACAAGCGGCGCGATAAAGAATGCACGTCTTCGTCGTATCATTCCAAAAAATTCAGTCAGAGTAAACTGTGCATTATTAGTCATAGTAACTTCCTCTTTCTACTACTCCGACAAATGACGTGCCGTACAATTCATCGGCGTCCTTTAGACATATTCGGCGTTTATAGGCGAATCGCCTGTCCGGCGTGCATGGATTGTGCTGAATATATCATGGTCGTTGTGTATCAAAGAGCCAAGTCGGATCAGAACACTGTGTAGAACGGCGACAGTCGACGGGTAACGGCAAAGGCCTGAGGATTCTCTCGCGTCCGCAAATCTTCCCTAATTAGTCGTTTTCATCGACTATACGGACGCCGTGAAACCAAAAGGTCGTCCGGCATGCATGTTGACCTGATTACGTGTGAGATAATGTTGGTAGAAGAATTAGTGCAAGGGAGGATTAGGCATTGTTAAATACTGAACATTCTTTATTTGTAATGGATGTTCCCCGGGAGAGGCCGGTCCATCATCCCGAAAAGACAGTTCGGAGAGCGGGCCGGTTCCGTTATATGACCGGCCCGGATGTGCACGAGACCCCATCGGAAAAAGGGAATTGGGATCTATGCCTTTACCTGGTAATTCTGGCGGCCTCCGCTTTGATGGTGTGCGGCTGCCAGTCTGAGTTCCTGCCGACTTTACAGGCGTCGCCTGGTGCTAAACCAGCGGGTAACTCATCTTCCAACACGGGTTCACTGAAGGTCGACAGCTCAGCAGATTCTACCTACGATCCTCCCCCGTCGCCGGAGAATATAATCGAGCCGGGAGACCAGATACAGGTCACGGTATGGGGGCATCCTCAATTCAATACCACTACCTCCGTAGAGAATTACGGTACCATTTCGGTGCCTCTTCTGGGCAACGTACTCGCCGAAGGGCTTACGGAGAGTCAGCTGAAAAAGGAACTAAAGCAAAGGCTATCGGAGTACATAAAAGGAAGCATAACGATTACGGTCTCGCATGTCAGTATGGGCAAACGTGTGAGCGTGATGGGTGCCGTGAACAAGCAGGGCAATTATCCCGCACTCGGAGATATGTCGCTTGTGGAAGTAATCGCAGACGCGGGAGGGTCAGCGCCGGACGCCGACCTGAGGCATATTAAGATCTTCAGCGGAGGAAGAAGGGGCGACGCACAGCAGGTCGATCTGGAGCGGTATCTTCAAAGCGGGAGCATCGGGGATATACCTGAAGTGAAGCCCGGTGACACAGTGTTCGTACCGGCCGAAGACAACATGATTAGGGAGGTGTCCAAGTATGGGGAAGATGTCCTTGTCATGTTCGGATTCTTTTCATTACTGCGCTGATTCGAGGGATAATGAGATGAAAAGCATGACATTAAGTCTGGTTATCGCGTTGACGCTCCCTGCCGCGGCCTGCTGCCAGGAAAGCATCCCGCGGTTTTCTGTCGGCGCCCGAAATGTCTCCCTTGGAGACGCCAATATATCGGAATCTTCCGATGTGAGCGTAATGTACGAGAACCCGGCTGCTCTCGGATTTCTCGAAAACAACTCGGTTCTTCTCAATCATTCGCAGGAGTACGGACCCGGCGAAATGCAGGAAAACGTCGCGGTACCTTTGGTACTCGGGAACCCGGTAGCGCTGGCAGTTGGACTCGACGCCTTTCACGCCGGTTATCTGAGCCGGCAGTCTCCGATAACCCCGCGAATTTTCGAATATGGCTATGATATTGCCTTTGCGGCGACGGCTACGCCGACCTTGAGTTTCGGAGGGTCGGCAGTCGTACGTCATGGAGCGACCGGCGGGTTGCAGGCATGGGGAGCCTATTTCAACGTGGGCGCGGATTATGCTCCGACCCCGGACTTGAGCTACAGCGTTGTCTTCGGGGGACTCGGCAGGGATGTCTCTTACTACTCGGAGGATTCCACTGTGTCCGTGTCGACCAGCACCCTTCCTAAGACCCTTGAAATCGGTGCAACACTGACTTATCCGTCATCCGCATCGCTACGTCCTCCGGTTTTCATATTGTCATTGGCGAACGAGAAGATATTCGACATAAAAGGGGTGTATTACAAGGGAGGCATCGAAATCCGTCCTTTTCATTTCCTCGGACTGCGATTTGGCTACATAGCCGGACCCGGAGTGGCTTCTGCAAGGTATGGCATTGGATTCATAGGAAAGTTTTTCTGCCTGCAGTACGCCGTGTATTCGGAGCAGAAAACCAGAACTCTCCTTCAAGAGCTTTCACTTTCGGTGGGGCTATAAAATGAACAGCCCCTGTATTCTGCGCTCGGCAACTATCAGGCAGTGCAAGGAGCGGCATCTCAGCCTGCCATCGGGCACAGTCCGGACTTTTAAGATAACGTGTGGGAGGATGTCATGATTGGGATATTGATATTTGTGGCTGCGCTTTCGGTAGGTCTCTCGCTGGCACTGACCCCGCTGGCAATGAAACTGGCTTACATTGTCGGTGCAGTCGACAAGCCGGGCGGCCGCAAGATCCACACGAGGCCCACGCCGAGACTCGGCGGAGTGGCGCTCTTCCTCAGCTTCATCATCACGCTCACCGCTGTGCACGTGGTTCTGCCGCAGGCAAAACTGGACGTCTTTGTGGTGAGGAGCAGTTGGCTCATTGTCGCCCTGTCATTATCGGTCATACTGCTGCTGGGGGTTTGTGACGACATCTGGACATTGAAACCCGGCCAGAAATTCCTGGTCCAGTTTTTCGCGGGGGGTCTGGTTTACCTGGCAGGATTCAAAATAGATCTGGTAACGAACCCCTTTTCAGGCGGGGTCATCTACTTCGGCCTGTTGTCTTTTCCCCTGACAGTTATATGGGTGGTCGGAATAACCAATGCTTTCAATCTGATTGACGGGCTCGACGGACTCGCCGCAGGAATTGCCGTGATTGCCGGCCTGACGATTTCTGCAATATCGCTGCTTCACCACGACATAACCACCGCCGCAATCAGCATTACTCTGGTCGGGGCGCTGCTCGGATTCTTGAGGTACAACTTCAATCCGGCGAAGGTTTTTCTCGGCGACTCGGGCAGCCTGTTCATCGGTTTCACGCTGGCCGTACTATCCATCAGCAGCTCGACAAAGGGTTCGACGGCGTTTTCCGTTATCGTCCCGCTCCTGGCTCTCGGCGTGCCGATCATTGACACTTCGCTCGCGATGCTCAGAAGAATTCTCAGGTCCTTCCTGCCCGATGAGTCGCTGCCGACTTCTTCTCTTAGAAAATTGCACTCGATGTTTCTCCCCGACCGCAGGCACATTCACCATCAGCTTGTAGCGCGCGGTCTTTCGCATCGCGAGACAGTGCTTGTCCTGTATATAGCCTCGTGCGCCTTCGGGATCTGTGCGTTCCTGGTCACCGCCGGAAGCCTGAGCTCGTCACTGATACTCATCGGTGTCGGTATCGCCGCAGTCGTTGCCGTCAGGAAACTCGGTTATAGTGAAATGGCTCTCTTGCGAAACGGGCTTCTTTTGAGGCTTTACAGGAAAGCTTTTGTTAAACATGTGGCTTCGCAGGCAATCCTGGACCTCATTTCCGTGATGGCAGCCTTTGTCCTTACTTACTCGCTGACATCGTACACTCTGCAGCATTTCATAGGCTGGAGAACGCTGGCCTTCGACATGATGGGGATTTCCATAATCCAGCTGCTGGTATTCCTTTTCGGGGGCATGTACCGGAGGACTATTACGCTGCTGGGGCTCGGCGATGTACTCCAGATGCTGAAACTGTCGTTCTTCGGGGCTATCGTGACTGCCGGCCCGATACTGCTGCTTCATTCCCTCACTGACCTTCCGATTGTCGGTATGTTTGCGCTTCTCGATTTCTATTTCCTTACCACTTTTGTGATAGGCTCGAGGATGCTCTTCCATGCGATGAACTACATCTTTCTTCGCGGCGTCGGTGGAGGGGAGCGGGTGCTCATTTATGGTGCCGACAGCAAGGGACTGATCATTTTGCAGACACTGCTCGCGGGAGGCTCGATCCGGGGTGAAAGCGGCAAATCTCTCACTCCCGTCGGGTTTCTCGACGATGATCCGGGCATGGAAGGTAAATTTCTCGACGGCTACCCCGTCTTCGGAGGACATTGGAAGCTTGAGGCGGTAATCAAGAAAATAGACATCGGGGAAATAATACTGGCGGACACTGATATAAGCACCGCTGCTCTCCAGCGAATGAAGAAGATAGCCGATGATCATCACATTAGAGTCAGTGTTTCCAGGTTACGCCTCGAGCCGGCAGATATTAATTCGAATTTTATTGGGGAGGAAGTTCATCGTCATAACGGTCATGGACTCACCCCAAAAGCAGCATGAAGGTGGCTTAAAATGTTTATGAGTGATACAGAAAATTGCTTGCGGCTTATGAGGATGGCAATTGAGTATATTCTGATTTCCGCGGTCCTTGTACTGCTTTGCGCTGTTGTTTCGCCCGCTTTCGGACAGACGCTCGGAACACCTTCTCTCAACTCGCCGGCCAACGGCGCTACCAACCAGCCTACTACTGTCACACTCTCATGGACCGGCGTTTCATTGGCTACCTCCTACGGGGTTCAAGTATCCACAAACAATGCCTTTAGCAGCCTCGTGGCGGACCAGCAGCAGGGGGGCACGTCCTATACGGTCTCGGGACTTTCCAATGGAACAACATATTACTGGCGAGTCAGAGCCTCGACCGTTCTTTTGGTGGGAGGTTGGTCGTCCACCTACAGTTTCACAACGGCCTCCGGCGTTACACCTCCAGCGGCTCCAACTCTGGTTTCCCCTTCCAACGGGGCTACAGACCAGCCGACCAGTATCGTGATGAGCTGGAATGCGTCTGCCGGCGCGAGCCGCTACTGGCTTCAGGTCGCCACCGATCAGTCTTTCACGACTATAGTCGTGGGCGACTCCACCATTGCGTCCACTTCTCACCAGGTGAACTACCTTTCTGCCTCGACAACTTATTACTGGCGGGTCATGGCGATAAACGGGGCAGGGGTAAGCGCCGCTTCTTCCGTATGGGATTTTACAACGGCGAGCTCTCAGATCTCGCCGCCGTCGACCCCATCGCTTCTCTCTCCTGCCAACGGAGCCTCGGGTGAGCCGGCTGAACTCACCTTAAGCTGGCAAACGGCTTCGAACGCCGACCATTATTACCTACAGGTGGCAACCGATGAGACCTTTTCAAACATAGTCTTTTCAGATTACACGATCGTAGGGACAAGCGAGAATGTGGATAGCCTGGTTAAAAGCACTACGTATTACTGGCATGTAAGTGCTGTGAATACGGGCGGCCAGAGCTCATGGTCTTCCACATGGACTTTTGCAACCGGCGCTGGAATAACCGTTCCCGAGGCGCCTCTCCTCGTTTCACCTTCAAACGGGGCGGAGAACGAGCCCGACACGCTGACGTTCGATTGGCATGTGTCGTCCGGCGCCGCATACTACAGGCTGCAAATTTCCTCTGCAGGCAGTTTCACGAATTTGTTCTTCGACGATAGCACATTGACAGACACTCTGGAGCCGGTCTCCGGCTTCAACCCGGGAGCGACGTACTATTGGCGCGTAAGCGCAAAGAACTCGGCCGGCATGAGCAGCTGGTCAAGTACCTGGTATTTCTCCGCCAGATCTCCCGGCTCGGTTCCCCCCGCGCCCGTTCTCCTGTCTCCTTTGGACGGTGCAACCAGTCTGCCTTTGGTGGATTCCCTCGAGTGGAACACGTCGCAGGGTGCCCGATCATACAGGGTAGAACTGTCAAGGTCGTCGGCTTTCGACTCGCAATTGTTAACAGACACTGTTGTCTCAGTTACAAGTCTCAGTACCGGTCCTCTTGTGTCCGGTACAACATATTATTGGAGAGTAAATGCGGAGAACAATCTCGGGTCGAGCGGGTGGTCATCTGTATGGAAGTTTACCACTTCCGTCACGCAGCCTGCCACCCCGGTTCTCTTGACTCCGGCGAACGGGACCATAGATCTACCTACGACTGTTGTTTTTACTTGGAATGAGGTGCAGGGCGCCGTCAAATACGACCTTCAGGTTGCGACGGCCTCTTCCTTCGATTCATTGGCAATAGATGACTCAACAATTGATGCCGATTCTTACACCGGCAAACCTCTCCGACCCGGCACGACATACTTCTGGCGTGTAAGGGCCATGGTCGCCGACGGGACATGGACAGCTTTCAGTGACCCCTGGAGCTTCACCACGACCGCAACCGCCAGCTCCCCCGGCCAGGTAACTGCGGCGGTCAGTGTAGACTATCCCACTACTTCCGATACTGTTTCCCTCAAGCCGTCGGATTACAGGCTGGTAGGTGTGCCGGGCGCGAGCGGAATACCGATTTCGTCTATGCTTTCCGGTACGCCCGGGAAAGACTGGACAGCATATTGGGACAACGGCGCTCCTTCGAACTATCTTGTCAAGTTCAACCCGGGCCATGAAGATACGATCTTCACATTCTCACTCGGCCGCGCCTTCTGGCTGATACATAATGGACCGCTGGTTTTTGACACAACTGTTGCCGCATCGCCCCTTGATTCGGCGGGCCTGACACACCTCCCCCTGCACAAAGGCTGGAACCTGATTACAGATCCGTTTGCCGACTCCGTCTCCTGGACCGCTGTCCAAAAAGTAAACTCAACCGTTGAACCGCTCTACGCGTTCAGAGGGGCATTCCAGACTTCGTCTGTGCTTACGCCCGGCCACGGTTATTACTATTTCAACTCTGGCGGCCGATCCGTTCTCCTGATTCCATATCCTGAAGACTCCTCTTCACCTGCTCAGTCCATTGCCTCTCGCGTGTCGGCCCCCGCCGATGGTTGGACGGTAAACGTTTCACTTACTTCGGATGGCATAACTGACAACGCTGCCTGGTTTGGTGCCTCCCCTACAGTGGACGGCAGCTTCAACCGTCTGGACGTCCACAAACCTACGGGAATGGACGGATCACCGTCTGCCTACTTCTCCCATCCTGACTGGGATTCAAAGTATACTGTCTTCGCAAGCGAGATTCACCCGGTATTCAGAGGCGAGTCGGAATGGAAGATGGACGTAAAGGCCGCCCCTTTGAAGAAAGCCACTATTCAGTTCAAAGGCATCGATAGGGTCCCCGCGGAATTCGATGTTTACGCGTTCGACCCTGCTTCCAAGTCGTGGCTCAATCTGCGCGAGTCACCGTCGTTCAGCTTCATCCCCGAAGCAAGGACGAGCTCCATCCGCATCATTGTCGGCAGGCAGGACTTAATCAAACAAAGTCTGACTCAAAAGAGGGAGATCTCGTTTAAAGTCGGGCCGAATTATCCAAACCCGTTCAACCCTTCGACCACAATCCCAATCTACACGCCAAGGGGAGAGGAGATAGAAATATCGGTCTTCAATGTGATAGGTCAGAAGATCGCGCGGGTTTATGACGGGTACTTATCTCCGGGGAATCATAGGTTCATTTGGAACGGAAGGGACGGTGCGGGGCACCCGGTGCCGAGCGGGGTCTATTTCTATCGTGTCATCTCTCACTCCGGGGTGACGGTAGTACGCAAGATGGTATTGTTGAAATGACGAGCTGAGGTAGAAAGAAATGCTTACATTCAAACGATTATTGGGAAGGGCTCCGCGATCGGCTCTCGGAATCGTCGCTGTGGCGTTTGGCGCTCTTATGTTCTCAGTAACACCCGCGCTGGCGGGCGGCTCACAGCAGGCGACGGTTAGCGGTGTTCATTTCAAAATGACGCACGGCCGAGTATACATAACCTACAATCTCATCGGCGACCCGACTGCAGAGTACCGGGTCAGCGTCGTACTGAGAAATGGAGATGACGCCGGATATGAATACACTCCGAAATCACTTAAGGGTGACGTCGGGGTGGGAAGATACGCCGGGCCGGGCAGGCAGATAGTTTGGGCGATCAGCAATGAATTCCCAGACGGGCTGCCGGGTTCGGATTACTACTTTGTAGTCAGTGCGAAACGAGTAAACAAATCCTCCGGGCCGGGTCTTTTTGCCATGGTAGGTACGGGAGTTGCGGTCGTAGCAGCAGCCGTCACATACCTTGTGATTTCAGGCTTACACTCTCAATCGCCGCACTCGCCGGGGCTCCCGGCTCCTCCGGGAAGACCTTGATCACTTTTCGATGATACAAAACGGACGACAAAACAGCAGGAGAACCAGTGTATGTGCGGAATAATAGGGTACATCGGTAAGAAAATAGCAGTCCCCATTCTGGTAAACGGCCTCTATAACCTTGAATATCGCGGTTACGATTCGGCGGGAGTGGCCGTGGTGAGGGACCTTAAGATCCATGTAGAAAGGAGCCTGGGGAATGTGGAGTCGCTTGCGCGGTCTGCAGTGCGCAAGCTGCCGGAATCAGACCTTGGAATCGCTCATACCAGATGGGCGAGCCAGGGCGCTCAGTCAATTGACAACACCCATCCGCTGTGCGACTGTACCGGGTCCATTGCTTTGGTGCACAACGGTTTCATAGAGAATTATCGGCAGCTTCGCGAAATGCTGACCGGACTGGGCCATGCATTCAAGTCCGAGACGGATTCTGAGGTGATATGCCATTTGATAGAAGAAAAACTAAAGACGAACGCCGGTATCGAATCTTCCGTGTTGGAGGCCCTGACTGAGCTTGAGGGCACTTATGGGCTGGCAGTTGTCCATGCCGGAAATCCGGATCTGCTCATAGCGGCGAGGAACGGCAGTCCGCTGCTGATAGGTGTAAGGGGAGGGCAGTATATAGTTGCCTCTGACCGCTCAGCGCTCATACCGTTCATGTCCGAGGCGATGGACCTCTATGACGGTGAGGTGGCGTTCATTAAAAGGGATGGGGTCGGCATAATCTCTGCGGGAAGTACCGGTAAGGATACGAAAGCTCAGGAAAGGAGCTTCAATGGCGAAGCGGTCGTCCGAAACGGCGGTTACGCATATGCCATGCAGAAGGAGCTCGCCGAGCTGCCGGAGGCGCTTGGCAACGTATTGCGAGGCAGGTTGGCGGATGATTGGGAAGACGTCAATCTGGGCGGACTGCTGGATCTCATGCCGAAGATCAGGGCAGCGAGGAAAATAATCTTTATCGGAAGCGGGACTGCATGGCATTCCGCGATCTACGGTAAATATGTAATTGAGAAGCTGACGGGAATTCGAGCGGAGGCTATGAGCGCTACCCGCCCGGCGCGCAGAAAGAATTGGGTGAAAGAGAGGGACGTGGTCGTTGCGATCAGTCAAGGAGGTGATACGGCCGATACGCTGGAGGCTTTGCAGACCGCAAAGGCTGCCGGTGCTTTGACCCTGGGCCTGACCAACAAGGTGGGAAGTCCCCTTGCACGTGAGAGCCACGGAGGGATCTACATCCACTCCGGGCCCGACCACGGTTTGATTTCGACGAAGGCGTTTGCCTGCCAGGCCGCTGCCCTGGTCTTGTTCGGCCTGTCTGTAGCCGGATCACGTAAAGAGCATGCGGAAGAGTGCCTGGAGACTTCAAGGGAATTGCGCAGGATCCCCGAACGTGTGTCCGAGATACTGAGTCTGCGGCCTCTTACAAAGGAGGCTGCGGACTGCTTTGACGGTTCCGCCGTCGTTTCCTGTTTCGGAGAGGGCTTCAACCATCCTGCGGCGCTGGAAGGAGCTATGGGATTGAGGGAGGTTTTGCACGTACACGCGGAAGGGTACCCGGCGGCGATGAAGAAACGCAGGCTAGCCGCACTCCTTTCATCCGCGGACTCCGTCATCCTCATTACCCCTGATGAGAGCGGCTGCCAAACGGCCCTCCGGATCATAGGTGAGGCGAGAAAACGGTGCGCAAGCATAATTAGCATAACCGACTGTGATGACGCCCGGGTAAAGGATGCTTCGGTGTACACAATGCAGATTCCCAAAACCATTCCCATCCTTACCCCCATTTTATCATCTGTCTCTCTTCAAATGCTTGTCATGTGTGCCGGCATGCTTCGGGTGATCCCTCGGAAGAAGCCGGGAAATCTTGTCGGACGCACGGCGGACCAGCCGGAGCTTCCGGTCATGAGATAGATCCGCGATAACAGCAATAACAATAGGCTGTCAGATAAATAACGTGAGAGAAGAGTGACGGAGAAAAAAGAGTGGTCAATGGAGAGATTTCGCTGATGATAAATTCGGACCTCGACATAGTCAATGCGCGAGAGAAGGGGAGATGGTTCGCAGCCGGGATCGGATTTCGCGGCAGCGAATTGACGCTTCTCTCCACTCTGATATCAGAACTGGCCAGAAAAGTGGTTTCACTTCACTGCAGAGGCGATGTCCTGATACAATCGCTGCAGGATGGCGCCCGAAAGGGGATCGCCATAAGCGTGTCTGAAAACCTGATGGATACTTACCGGGAATCGGGTTACGAGGGCATACGGTTACGCAAGGAAGTTCTCTCGCGCGACACAAGGCTGCTGTTGCTTGCAGGCCGGCATATTGCCGACGAGTTCGAAGTAAAACCTGTCTCACAAAAAGGAACTATGGTGAAAGTGGTGAAATGGCTGTGAGGGTTACCTAATCGAAATACTACGTTGTTTTCCGGTCGGCGCACGTGTAGGGACGACTTAGCATTTATCACTGATTAAATGTTGCATACAATGACCGACAAACCGAATAATTCGTTGCCTCAGAACCCGAGGGATTACACGCTGTTTCTGGCCGACGCTAAAGGACGCGTATCGAATTGGAATGACGGGGCGGAACACATACTGAAGTACACCGGGAGCCAGATTATCGGGATAGATCTCCCGACTCTCTTTCCGAATGAAGATGTCAAGGAGAAAATCGCCTCTTTTGTGAATTCTGCCGAAGAGGTCCGGCTCGAGTTTGTAACGCAGTGCGTAAGAAAGGATGGCAGCATCCTCCCGGCTCTTGTCAATATCACAAGGGCGCCGGTGGAGCCGAAGGAGGGGAATCGACTCCTGGTGTTCATCCGTGATCTGACCGAGCGGGAGATGGTCGATGAGCGGCTGAGAGAGAGCGAAGTGCAGCTACGTGCTCTTTCCAACAGACTGCTGGCGGCTCACGAGGAGGAAAGAACCAGGATAGCCCGGGAACTTCATGAAGAATTCGGCGAAACGCTCCCGCAGCTCCGGGTAGACCTGACGGCGCTGGAGAAGATTATTTCCAGAGACATCGGGGAGCCGTTGGCGAAGATCTCGATCTTCGAGAAAATCGGCGGGATATCTGAGCTTCTGGAAAAAGCCATACGATCGACGCGGAGGCTCATTACAGAGTTAAGACCGGCGGTTCTCGACGAGCTCGGCCTCCAGACTGCGATCCAATGGCAGGCGCTCGAATTCGAAAATCGAACCGGGATCAAATGCGAGTTCAGGAAGATGGGCCGGGAAGCGCCGCTTGACACCAACATTTCGACATCGATCTTTCGCGTTTTGCAGGAAGCACTTAGCAACGTCGCCAGACACTCTAATGCTTCGGCAGTGAGAATATCCCTCAGGTTCGTCGATGACAACGTTATTCTTGAGGTACATGATAACGGCAAAGGGATGCAGGAGGGAAAACAGAAAGATCCCGCTTCAACCGGCATCCTCAGCATACGCGAGAGAGTTTTGGTCCTGGGGGGAGAATTTGAGATCCTGGGCAAGCGCGGTGAAGGGACCACTCTGAAGGTTTCGATCCCGTACAGATCTATCGGAGAAAGAATGACGACTGAGGCAAAATAAAAGGGGGACGCGATTAAATCAGGCAGAGGAGTCTTTCGTCGCGGCTATTCTCCTTCCGACTTTGCAACACCGAACCTTCTGAGTTTGTTGTATAGGGCCTTTCGGCTCAAGCCGAGTATGCTGGCCGCTTTCGACTTGTTGTTGTCGACCGAAGAAAGTGTCTGGAGTATCAGGTCCTTCTCGGCGGTCCGAAGGGGTGTGCCGACGGGGATCGTCACGAAATGGTCAGGCGGCTTCACACGGGATATATCTCGTGGAAGGTAGTCGAGCGGCACTGTATCCTCCGCACAGAGTAAGACCGCACGCTCGATCACATTTCTGAGCTCGCGAATGTTTCCCGGCCAGTCGTAAGACATGAGTGCCTCCATCGATTCGTCCGTAAACGATTTTATCGCTTTTCTGTGCTTTTCGCAGAACATGTGGAGGAAATGATCGATGAGGACGGGGATGTCTTCCCTGCGATCCCGTAGTGGAGGCAGCCTGAACTCGATGACGCTGAACCGGTAGTACAGGTCCTTGCGAAGCTCGCCGGATTGAAGAGCTTGCGTGATATTTTTGTTGGTCGCCGCCAGCATGCGAACATCGACGCTGATCTCATCCTTCCCGCCGAGGCGCCTGAAGGAGTTCGTCTCGATGACCCGAAGAAGTTTTGCCTGGGTCTCAGTGTCCATCTCCGCAAGTTCGTCCAGGAATAGAGTGCCCCTGTTTGCCATCTCCAGGTATCCGGCCTTCTTCGATGTGGCCCCTGTGAAGGCGCCGGATTCGTGCCCAAACAGCTCGTTTTCAAACACTTCCCTCGGGACTGCAGCGCAATTTATCGCTATGAAGGGGAGATCCGCCCTCGGACTCTTCAGATGTATCAGCCGCGCAACCACATCCTTGCCCGTTCCGCTTTCTCCCGTTATCAGCACTCCGGTGGTCGAGCCGGCGACAAGCTGGATCATCGAGTAGATCTCGCGCATCGCCGGGCTGTTCCCGACGAAATCTACTTTCAGCTTTTCGAATGATTTCTTCTGTTCGATCTGCTCCAGGGCTGCACCGGTATGGACGGTAGACTCTGCATAGTCGTTAAGTACTTTTTCTGACATCGCATCCACTCTGTATTGTCATAAAATTTGTGTCCTTCAGTACGATCGTCGTCCGTTCCTGATGTGGCATAATAACAGGGCCGTATAATGTACACAATCGACTGGTTTGATGAATTACTCATACTTCGGGGAAAGGACTTATGCACGGAAGGAGAGGACGTCAATTCAACACATTACACGGTATGACTAATCAGTAGTTGTGGCTAAAGCTGGTGAGGCGGCAGTGAATGTCGGTATTGATCAGGTTGTCGAAGAAAGCGGTGCGTTAGCAAATTCCGGAGGGATGCAAAGCGGGCATGTCCTTCGATGTGTATTCCGCGGGAGGTCTCTTGACTCGGCGCGGCGGACCGGAGAGTACCGGAGGAAAGAACGGATTCGGGTGGCGTTTCCTGGCCGGACCCGCGGCCGGATCCAGCATCTTTCAGCCGGATTCAGCGAGCACCCGGCAGAAGGCGTTATTACCTGGGACCTACTTCTATCAGTTTCTTCTGAATTGCATATTTAACAAGCCCCACGGTTTCATGGATGTCCAGCTTCTTCATGATGTTTGTCCGGTGAGTGTTGACCGTGGTGACGCTGAGAAAAAGTTTGTCGGCGATTTGTTTGCTCGTCAGACCCTCGGCGATCAAACGCAGTATCTCGATCTCCCGGTTGGTAAGCTCGTTCTCTCGAATGCCGGGGAACTGCTCTCTGTTTCTGGTTCTCTTCACGAGTCCCTCGAGGAGGAGCTTCGAAACCTGGGAGCTGAAGAACGTTCCCCCGGTCGCAATAGCGCGCACAGCCTCGAATATTTCCTTTTTCCCCGCATCCTTCAATACATAGCCGTCGGCCCCTGCGAGTATCATCTCATGGATGTATTCTTCGTCCTCGTGAATAGTCAATATCAGAATCTTCGTATCAGGGAAGTCCTTCTTTATTATGCGGGTTGCCTCTACCCCGGTTACGTTGGGCATTGAAATATCCAGGACTGCTACATGCGGCCTGTTCTCCTTTATTAGCCTGATGGCTTCGTTCCCGTCGGAGGCCTCCCCGACTATCTCGAACTCCGGTTCACTCTTGAATAGCGACCGCAGCCCATCACGGACGATAGAGTGGTCGTCCGCAAATACTATCTTTATCTTTTCACTTTTCATTTTGGTCACCCAATGGCACTATCGCGGAAATTTTTGTACCTCCTCCGATTGAGGATTCAAGGCTGAAAGTTCCGCCGCAAAGCTCAATCCTTTCACGCATGTTGATAAGTCCGAAGTGTTGTTCGGCGTCGGTCCGGTTCCGGTACTCAGTTAAATTGAACCCGCGGCCGTCGTCCGATACGTTCAGTGCAAGCTTACCGTCGGTCTCGGAGATCTTGAGCGCCGCTTGCCGGACGCGTGCGTACTTGACACAGTTTGAGAGAGCCTCCTGCGCAACCCGGTACAGCGCGGTTTCCACCTCCGGAGAATACCGCCTCCGGGATGGAATGTTGGTCTCGAAATCGACCCGGATTGCATTGAGTTTCTTGTATTCTTTGGCCAGGTATAGTAGAGCAGTAATCAGGCCGAAGTGATCCAGGGCCGAGGGGCGGAGGTTGTGGGAGATTCTTCTGATTTCAGCGAACATATTGGATACCTCGAGTTTCGCGGAGCGAAGTCTTCTCGTGCTGACCGGTTTGCCTGCCGTCACCAATTCTTCGATGTCGTCCAGGCGAAGATTCAGAGCAGTGAGGCGCTGACCTATCTCGTCATGCAGCTCGCGCGCAATTCTGCGGCGCTCGTCTTCCTGCGCCTGCTGGGTAAGCTGGGCATACCTCCGCAGCACTTCTGCACGCTGTCTCTGGCTCTCCCTGATCTTGTCCTCACTCCTCTTGCGCTCGGTTGCGTCGCGGATAATCACGATCGCATGCGTGACAATCGACGGAATGTTCCAGTACGGATAGCAGTCTATCTCGAGGTATTTCCTCCCCGAGCCGGGGAGCTCGAACCAGCCCTCGCCTTTGGTCCTGAGGCCGGACATGCATCCTTTCACCCGTTCATCCACAACCGATCTGAAGTCTTCTTGATCGAGTACGTCGTTCATATGCTTTCCTAAGATTTCGTGTCTGCCTCTCGACAGGGCGGTACAGCTCGCTTCGTTCACCGCCTCTATTACATATTGGGAATTCACCAGCAGCATCAGCTCCTGTGAGGCATTCGCGATGAATTCGTACTTCCGCCTGATTTCTTCCAGATTTCTTCTCTCTGTGATATCGCGCGAGTTGACGATTATCCCTTTCACGAAGGGATCCTCGAGCAGGTTCTTGCCTATCGACTCCATTTTGAGCCAATCGCCGTTCTTGTGTTTGAAGCGATATTCAGCCTTTGCGGTTTTCCGGGGAACGGTTCTGCCGGATGCGAATATTTCAAGGACAAGGTCCACATCCTCAGGATGAATAAATTCAAAGACATTTCTGCCGGCAAGTTCGGAATCGGAGTAGCCAAGTACTCTTTCACCGGACGGGCTGGTATAAACGACGTTTCCACCGGCGTCGAGTATGGTGACGACATCCAGTGCGTTTTCTATCAGTGACTTATAATATTTCCCGCTTTGCTCAAGGGCTTCTTCTGCACTCTTGCGCTCTGCAATTTCAGTCTTCAGGGCGGAGACAGTTTCGAGAAATCCCCTGGATGTCATGTCGAATGACGACAGGAATTCTGAAAAGAAAGCGGCAGCATCGGTGATCGCCTTCTTATGTGCGTCAGCAGGGAAGCTGGACAGCGCGGCGAGGAGCGCTTCCGCATGGAACCGGCTGACATCCAGGATCGTCCGTCCTTCCTGAAGGGCTTTACGGCCCATCTCATAAGCCTCCTGTAGAGCCGACTCCCGGCCCGAAGTGAGGTACGTCAACAACGCATTGCTGTAATCGGCTTCAAACTGCCTGGTAATAGTAGAAAACATTTCCATCATGCTTTCCCGTTATATTTTGCAACCAGAACCAGCGCATCGTCGTTCCCTTTCGCGTAGTTCCTGCACACGTGGCTGGCCAGGCTGCCGGGAGAGAGACTTTCCTTTCCTTTCGTCACGAAACTGATGTCTATGTTATTCGTCATCGCAAATTCATAGGCGGCGAGCGTCGGTTTTTGAGCCGGCGTACCTTTTGAAAGGTTTACTATCTGCGATTCAGTCAGGCGAGTCAATATGTCTCCCGCATAGCGCAGGTCCGACACGATATGCTGGGAGTAGTCGACGTTTATCCCGTCCGTCGAGAATACCAGCAGATCGTTCTTGCCGATCGAAAATACAGAGGCGAAAAGGGGCGGAAGGCGATATCCGACCACTCCGGGCCGCATGAATATGTTCTCGTAAGCGGGAGAGGCGTTGGGGTCCATTCGTATTAGAAGCCCGTCGACGTTCCCTATGCTGAGCCAGGTAACAGTTTCATCTTTCGAGTTTAAAGAAGCCAGTGCCATAACCGCGCCGCGAGTATTCCTGAGTTTCTCGTGACAGGCCCTTGCGATGGCGATTATGGATTCCTCGGCATGGGCATCAATTGTCTTCACTGCAAGCTGAGCTGCGGTTGCCGCCTCGACACCGTGCCCGAGGCCGTCGATAACTCCGATCAGGATGCCGGTTGAGATTTCTCTCACGGTGTACAGGTCACCCGACTCCGGCTCCCCCTGGAGTCCAATCGATTCTACACCGTAATCGAGACCGGAAAGATGCAGTTCCTTAGCCATTCATCATCCACTTCTTCATTCTCACCGTTGTACCTTTTCCCGGCGACGACAGGACCTGAAATTCATCCATCAACCGCCGCGAGCCCGGTAGTCCCACCCCGAGGCCCTTGCCTGTGGAATACCCGTCCTGCATCGCCAAAGCAATGTCTCGTATGCCGGGCCCTTTGTCCTGCGCCGTAATCTCGATGCCCCGCCGGCCGTTTTGGTCGACATCGCAAATTATTATCTCGCCGCTTTTGGCGAAGACGAGAATATTCCTCGCCACTTCAGAGATTGCGGTCGCTATGATTGTGAGGTCGGTAGAGGGGAAGCCGATCTTTTTTCCGATCAGACGCCCGTGTTCCCTTGCGAGGACTATATCCGAGTCCGATTCAATAAGCACTCGTACTTCATCGCCCACGTGCTGCCTCTCGCTCTCGTGTCCGCTTGTTCAGAAGTGCGAGGCCCTCCTCCAGGTCCAGTGCGGTAGAGATCCCTTCGAGGGTCAGCCCCAGCTGGACCATCGCAAACGCGACCTCCGGCTGGATTCCGCAGATTACAGTTTCTGCACCTCTTAGTTTGATCATGTGAGCTATTGAGCGAAGTGTACGTGTTGCGAATGAATCCATCACATCGAGCGCCGTCACATCGATTATCACCCCTTTTGAGCGGTACTTACCGACCTGTTCGACCAGCGCGTCCTGTAATTTTATCAGGTCGGCATCGGACAGAGCGGCCTGAATTGTCGCGATCAAATATCCGCCTTGCTTTAATATTGGTACTTCCAATTCCGATCTCCTATACTTGACCTGTAGTATCGCCGACCAGAATCACCTTGTATCCGAGGAGTTTCTCTGCTTCCTCGATGCCGCCCTGCAGGTCTCCTACGGTATTCATCTTGGTCAGATCGACGCCGATAGTTACCAGTGTTTGAGCGATCTCGGGAGACAGCCCCGTCACAATAACCGTCGCACCCAGCAGCCTTGATGCTTCGACAGTCTGCACCAGGTGATTGGCGACGTTTGAATCCATGGCCGCGACGCCCGTGATATCGATAACGACGACTTTTGCGCGGTTCGTGCGTATTCCGCGGAGCAGCTGCTCGGTCAGCTGGCGGGCGCGCTGCGGGTCTATGACACCGATGATCGGCAGAATCAGGAGGCGCTCGCGCACCTGCAGCACCGGGGTAGACAGCTCACGGATTGCTTCCTGCTGCTGCGTAATCGTGCGTTCCCGCTCCTGCACAAACCCGACGGCCACCGTATTTGCAATGCTGTTGGCGGCCGGCTCGTAGGCGTCTAATATCCTGTTTAAGAGAGCGAAGTCGTGCTGATATTTGGCGAAAAGCGATCGTGCCAGAACATCGCGCAACAACAGCACGATTCCAATTACTTCCTGCGTCTCGACTCCCCTGGGGATGATACGTTCCGACAGGTTGCGTGCATAGCCTTGCAGCGCTTCGAAAGTGCCCGACTCCAGAGCTTCGACATAGTTGTCGTAGATCGTTGTGGCTTCGGCGAAGATTTCGTCCTGACTCATTGCCGTTAGGAGTTTCGCCTGCGTTATACGCCTGGCCCACTCTTGTCTGAGCTGTGTCCGGTTTTGCCTTAGATGCGCAACAAGTTGTCTGAGCAGCTCACCGATTGATTCAGACGATCTGGCCTGCTCTGGATCGGTTGGGATTCGGACTTCTTCTTTCTTTGCCATTGCTTCCTCCTAAATGGTGATACGCGTGAGACCTGTGCACAATAAGCCTGGATCAGGCGTCTGTATTGAATTCCTTCCGGTATTTGCCGGAGCCCGTACATCATGCAGGCTTCCTCTGATTCCAGTCGTGCTGGACGCATGAACATAATGTAGATTTTACCTATGCTCTCAAGGAAGGTCAACCGTCCTATCTATGTATTTTAGGCTACTGATTTTTCAAAACACGGGCCTAAATATTGACTAGTATATAAACATGATCTTTACAGCCGCCACATCGGCATTACCTCTTTTGGGGAACACTGATCTCAGGATGTCGGTTCCAGTCATCAACCTGAGTAAGACGGGAGTCATGTCCCCACCCGCTGCCCAAAGCAGAACTTACCCCCGATCCCTCTCTTTTGAAAAAGAGCGGGGGTGGTTATCGGGTAGTGGCTCATTTCGACTTTGTCTCTATAAACCGCGACACGAAGTGTTCGTCCGGAAAGCGGTGACATGCTTACAGAACAGCTTACTACCCAGTATTTGATTTTGCCGTGTCTTGCTTTTACCTTCTTAGCGTTTAACTCTCAAGCTCTTTGCATTAACGATCGGTTAAGAACAAAGGAACCATTGCCATGATCTCCCGCAGCACGACCCGCTTTTTCTTCTTCACTTTCCTGACACTTTTTTCCACCTACATGGTTGGGAACCTGCCGGCTCAAAACCTGAGGCAGCAGGCCCCGCCGGATGCACCGGCACAATTCAAGTGGGACGGCGTCAATTTCCAGTTGAGGTACAACAATGGCGTCGTTTTCGAGGGGAAAATCGAAAACCCGAAGGCCATAACGTCGTTCAACAAGGTTGTCTCGAACGACAACGGCAAGGTGGACCAGGTTTTCAAGTGGTTTTCAGATAACAAGCCGCTCAAGATGGTCGGAACCATCGGGGCGAGCGACGAGTCGTTTCCCTGCGAAGCGGAACCGCGCCCGGATGCTCCGGTGATCGTCTGCAACAGCTACGGCCTGTCGCACAGCCTTTTGAACCGCGCGATTTATGACAGAAAGTCCGACTGGCTGGTGTCGGTGGATTTCCCTTCACGGGTTGTCATCGTGCCGACGGCAGACAAAGCCGGGAACAAATTTTCCGTGGAGATTACCGGCAACAACATCATGCTCCGGTTCCGGCCGCGTTTTTATCAGAAACACAGGGGCTTGAAATACTATGCCCCATGGACGTACAACGTATGGAAGAAGTCCGTGGCGGGATGGTCGAGCTGGTTTGCGTACATGGACAAAATAACTCAGAAGAATGTCGAGAAGACTGCCGACGTTCTGTCGAAGGAGCTCCTGCCGTACGGGCTGAAGTATCTTCAGATAGACGACGGGTACGAGCGCCAGCCTGTCGGCACCCCGAAGAACTGGCTCACACCCAACTCCAAGTTCCCGGACGGACTCGCGAAGCTGAGCCGTTACATAAGTGCGGACGGGCTGACGCCGGGAATATGGACGAACGTGAGCTTTCAGGACGAGGCTTACGCCGATGCGCACAAGGACTTGTTCGTTCGCAACAATAAGGGAAACCTCGCTTACGGACAGTGGATCGGCTATATCATGGACGGCTCAAATCCCGAGACGCTCGACAGCCTGGTCATTCCTGTCTATAAAGGGCTGAAGCAAATGGGGTGGGGGTATTACAAAGTCGATGCGCTGAGGCACCTTCGCTACGAAGGCTACAATACTTACTCCGATTACTTCAGGAAAAAGGGGCTCAACCGGGTGCAAATCTACAGGAAATTCCTCCGGACAATCCGGGACGAGATCGGGAAAAACAGCTTCATGCTCGGCTGCTGGGGGATCCGTCCGGCGCTTGTCGGGATCATAAACGCATGCCGCGTGGGCACGGATGGATTTGGACTCGGAGGCTTCTCCGAATACAATTCCTACAACAATGTGGTCTGGCGGAACGACCCCGATCATATCCAGCTCACCTCGAAGGAGGCGTATGCCGACTGCATGGTCACATCGCTCACAGGCTCCCTGTTCATGGTTACGGACAAGCCCGAAGTCTACAAGACTCCTGTCGTCGAAGCAGCAAGGCGCTCTATTCCGATTCTCTTCACGCAGCCCGGACAGGTCTACGATGTCAATCCAACGCGCTCGGACAAGATAGACATGGTGAATACGGCACTCAGCGGCTCCGGCCCCCGGCCGTTCGATGCGGACCAGAGATCGTATTGCGACCTCTATGAGCTGGAGATAAACAAGCCGTTCGAAGATTGGGTCGTCCTCGGACGGATCGCCGACCATGAGAAAAGCATACGGTTTGCCGATCTGGGCCTGGACCCGGGCAAGGACTATGTCGTGTTCGAGTTCTGGACCGGGAAATATCTCGGCTCTTTCAAGGGCGGGTTCGACTTTCCCACAATCGATCCTAGATACAACTGCCAGCTCTTTTGCATAAGAGAAAAGGCGGACCATCCGCAGCTGCTGGCCACGAACCGGCACGTGAGCTGCGGCGGGTACGACCTTACGGATGTCGCATGGCGGGATAAGACTCTCTCCGGGAAGAGCAGGCTGGTCGGCGGAGACGACTACCGGATCTATATCAGGGAGCCGCAGGTGTTCCACTTCGCTTCCGTATCCTGCAGCGGGGCCAAAGTAACCGGCAATTCCAAGACGGGCGAGGTCAGGATAATCGAGTTGAGGGCCGCGAAGAACGGATCGGCGGCGTGGAAGATAAGGTATGAATGAGAAGTGGTACTTACAGGAGACCGTAAAGGAGTCTGGCGCGGTTTCCGATTCACCCCGCGCAAGTTCTAGGGGAGCTGATGCTCCCGAGCGTCACGGGCTGAACTCACCCCCAGCCCCCTCTCCTTTTCCTCTCAAAGAAATGACTTCGCCGAAGGCCCTCGCCATCCGTTAAAGCGGACGGCTGGGACAAAGCACAAAACCGTCGCGGGGTTTGGCTGGATTTCTGTAACGTCTCGCGTCCGCGGAACCACAGGGTGGAAGTGACGAGGTTGTGGCGTTCCCGAGCCGAAGAGAACCCCCTTTTTGATCTCCCCGTTTGTAAGGGGGAAAAGGAATTGCTTGCAAGGAGAGCGGCTTAGAGCGTGTATGCCTCTTTATCCGGTCATCTGAATCTATTGCCGCGGCATTTATGCCGCGGATTGGATTCACAGGCACAAGTCGGACTTTAGTCCGTAACTCACCCCATCCCCGCATAAGAACACTGCGGTGCAGGCCTGCCCTTCCCCTATAGAAGCCCTCGCCATCCGTTAAAACGGACGGCTGGGACAAAGCACAAAACCCTTCCGGGGTTTGGCGGCGTTTCAAAGCCTTGGTCTCGGGAAGTTTCCGCGCCCGCAGCCACGACTTGGGGGTAAGCATCGGGCCATGCAAAACAGCATGGAGGAATCGATGCCGCTACTTTATGACCACGAACTTTCCGACCTGAGTCCCGAGCTTGGAGGTGACGGTGAAGACGTATATTCCGCTAGCCAGGGTTCTCCGGCTGTCGTTCATCAGGTGCCAGGTTGCCTCCCCGTCGCTCGGATTGTATCCTACGACTCCGGGTCTGTGCTGCACCGTCGCCACAAGCTCGCCCGTTATCGTGAAAACCCTTATCGTGCATACGCTCGGCAAATGGATGAACTTTATTACCCGCTTCGTCTCATTCCAGTCGAACGACCTTCCTTCCCAACCTCCGTTCTCGAATGTGTAGTTCTCGTCCGTCCTGTACGGGTTAGGCACCGCCAGCACCTGCCCCAGCTTGTCGGATGTGGAGAATGGAAGAACCAGCCCCTTCGCATTCGAGGTGATCGGGGACTCCTGCGGCGGAGCTAAAATCGTATCTATCGACGACGTACCGTCACGGCTCCTGACGCGGAGCACCAATTGCTCCGGAATCGAATACGAAGTCACGGCATACCAGTACGTCTGCCCGCGTACAAGATTGGAATCCGTGTACGTGTAGTGCAGACCCCCGGTATTCGGATTGCCGTAGTCTCCCATGTCATATTGCTTGAGGAGCGTGTAGCTCGAAGTCCCCCCGCTCGGGTGAGTGCTCCTGTAGACGCGGTAACCTTCGAATATCCTCCCATTCCGCGTCGTGTCGCTCATAGCCGCGGGGTTGCCGGTGTCGACCACCGTTTCAGGGTCCACTCCCGGATCGCCGGGCTGCCATTTCCAGTTCAGAGTTACGCTCTTGAAGCCCGTAGTTATTGTAAGCGGTGGCGACGGCGGGGTGACAGGGATGGTGTAATGCCGCTTCGAGATAACCAGAGCTCTTTCAGCGTTCAGCGTCAACTGATTGATATCGCTGCCCGATACGATAGCGAGGTCCAGCTTCAGGGTATCGTTCACGCCGAAGACGAGCGGCCCGACGGCAAAAAGGACCCTCACGTCGCAGGGCTGGTTGGGCTTCTGGTCCGGCCAGATGAGACCCGTACTGATCGTGTCGTATCCGTGCGGTTCCCCCATGCAATACCACGCGAAAGTATATTTCTGTGCCCCCATAAGTGCCGGCGACCCGCAAAACGTCACACCTATCGGCGTGCTTCCCGGATCGACCGGATTCACCGTATAAGCGGTTCTGAGCTGCGGGATATACGCGGCGTAGTTTTCCTCCCAGTAGTTGTGCCCGTAACCGTTTCCGGTAGTCACATAATACGGTCCCACATCCGGGTCCATAACGAATCCGACGTACAAGTCTGTCAGGGGCGGCATCTTCCTGCTGATGTTGATGAGATCGTATTCAATCGGGATAACCGCGTCGGCATACCCGCCGGACCAGGCGTAAGACTTCTGAATTATTTTTACAGCAGGTGGAATAACGGGAGGGGGCTGCTGATTCTCACTGATGAGTCTGTCAATTTCAAGCGTGTCTGTGCAGGTTGAATAGCAGTCCTGATCCGACACCGGGTCAAAGGGGACAGAACCTCTCCAATACGTGTCCCATCCGGCCGGCTTCGGACTCCCTTTGCTCGTAACCCAGATATGATCGCCGGAACCATTATAGGGAGCAAAATCGGAGTTGCCTTCGGAGGTAGAATACCCTTGAGTTGTGAAGATGGCATAAGTCCCTGATCGATTATTAATTGTTTTCATAATCCCTATGAGAAAGGGTCCGCCTCCGTAGATATGCTCAACAGGGGAACCGAACGGATACTGACAGCCGATCAGGGAATCGATTGTACTTCCTTGCCCAAGGTATCCAAGCACTTGTTGAGTAGCTGCATAACCAATAACTGAATAATTGGAGACAAGGAGACTGAGGTCAAACCCCTGTTTCATGTACTGGTAGTTCGGGCCGGTAGTATCTGCCGCTGAAGAGGCAACGAACCTCCGTGACGCCGCACCTTCAGATCCTTGATGGCCAACATGGGCGAGAGCCCCGGGAGGCACCTGCAATATGACAATCACTATCCACAGGACCGGGAGCGAGGACCGTAAAATTCGCGAACCGTGCAGGAAATTGGCATGACTCATCGGCCTTGCGCTGTCCTTCGAATCGGAGGTCAGACCCGCCAGGTTATCTATTGATACACGCATCTCTTTACCGCTCCTGTAGCTCCCCTTACTCAGTCCGGGTCTTCATCAGGATGTTCTAACGTTGAGAAGAGGCCAAATCAAATCTGTGCGCAATATACTAACAACGAATATCCGCGTCAAGGATTGGGGGGCTTACCAGCCATTCGTTAAACTCACCCCCAGCCCCCTCTCTTTTGCCGAAGGCATCCCTCCGGGACGAAAAAGAGAGGGGGTGCGTCAGTTATTTTCAGTGTAACCCGTGCGCTGTCTCTGCTAAGCGCATCTCACATCAGGGATTTATTGGATATTGATATCCAGCCGTCTCCTGATGTTTTCCAGCGGGACATGGATCTTGAGGGTCGAAGTGTTGTTGTCCCATATCCAGCTTCCATGCGAGGATCGCTCCGTGGAAAGAGGCCTGCCGTTCAGTGAAACAGTGGCCGGTAAGTGTATCCCGCGAACGGAGATCGCGTAAGCTCGCCTTGACAGCTGTCCTCTGAATCTGCCTTTCGTAGGCTCGACAACGAGATGATAGCCTCCGTCAGCCTCCCGGGTGAAATGAAGCATTGTCCAGGAAAAGGCGCCGTGCTGGTATGCCAGGGAAGTCCCGTCATCCTGATACAGGTTGAAACTTCCTGACCGGGGACCGAATACATCCAGCGCCAGTGTGTCGATATTCCTTTGGTCGGAATACGCCATCTTCGACTGCATCGGCACTATCGAGCCCTCTTTTACGAAGAGGGGCATGGTCGTCATGGAACACGTGTCGGAAATCGACTGGCCGCTACTGTATTTTTGTCCGTTGAAATAATCGATCCATTCACCGGGCGGGAAGTAAACCGGTGCGACGCCCGTCGAATCGGTTATCGGGGCCACGAGGAATTCGTTGCCGAACAGGTATTCGTTCGGATGATGATAGGCTTCGGGTAAGTCCGGGTATTTGAGATAGAGCGGGCGGACCACCGGGAGCGCGCTGTCGTATGCTACCCTCGTATAGGTGTAAATATAGGGGATAAGCCGCTCGCGCAGATTGAGGAATATCCGGGCGACTTTGACCGCTGTTTTTCCATACACCCACGGCATTCGCATATTGCCGTCTTCCGGATTCTCGAACGCACAGTGAAGCCGCATTATCGGGCTCAGGGCACCGAATTGAAGCCATCTTGAATACATGTTGGCTCCTATGGAATCCCCGAGGAATCCGCCTATGTCGTGGGTGACGTAAGGCATGAGCACGTTTCCGGCGCGTGCCGTAAATGGTACTTCGTACTTGAGGACGGCCCATTCGGAATGGGTGTCGCCGGTGAAGAATGCCGGATATCTCTCGTTCCCCCAGCCGCCGTACCTGCTGAAGATCAAGCCTCTGTCGTGTGTGAAGTCGCGGGTGAAGTCATAATAGACCCGGTTCGTCCAGAGTTGATTGTTCAGCCCTTTCATGCTGCAGGCACCGCTGCCTCCGTCGATCCACCAGAAATCGACGCCGTCCCTCATTACAGGCGCATGTAGCACCTGCATGAACACGCGGTCCTGAAGTTTGTTAGCCAGATTAAACTTGATCCCGTTCGAAGGAACGACATTGCTGAATTCCACGGGGAGCTTAGTCAGCCCGCCATAACCGCCCCAGTCTTTAACCCGGACGACGACTAGGTTGGCCTTGCCGGGCTTAACGTAATTTTTCACGTCGGTGACGGTCGTCGTGTTATACACGCTGTTTCCAGGTGAGCCATGATGCGTCACCTTCTCGCCGTTGATGAAAAGATCGTACTCATCGTCCACTCCCCCGAAGATCGCGTACACCTTCTTAGGCAGCCTGGACGGCAGGTCCACCCACTTGCGGTACCAGGCGAAGCCGTGGACGCCCGGGTGGCCCTGGTCCTGCCACGACTTCCCGGCCTGAAGCACCTGCCAGCCGTTATCGTCGAATGAAGTCGAATACCAGTCGTCCTGCAATCCCTGGTCGTGCGGGTCGAGGCGGAATTTCCAATTCTTGTTGAAGTTGATCAGCAACGAGGGCTTTGCCGGCATCGGGAGACCAAGAAGTTTTCTTACCTCCATCGCTTTGCTGTCTTTGTCGGAAAGAATGCTCTCACTGCCGTAACCGGGGTGATCATTGACCGTCACGTGCAGTCCGTACTCGTGAGCCCACTTCAGAAATCTTACCGGGTTAGAAAATATCGGGCTCCAGTCGTATCCACCTTGCCATCCGAGGTTATGCCATGCAAAATCCATCACAAGTACGTCGAGCGGCAAGCCTTCGCTTCTGAATCTTTCTATTTCGTCCTTCAGATTCTTGGAAGTGTAGTGGTAGTGGGTCACCAGTCCCGAAGAAGCCAGATACTCATAGTTCAGGTCCGTCATCCATGTTCCGAGCGTATAACGCGGCATCATCGGGATCTTGCCGCAAAGCTCCGAACATTCGTAAAGGCCATGATGGTAATCTTTGCCGTAAGCAAAGAAATACCAATCCTGCGAGCTCCTTCCGGGGCGGGGCTCGATCCATTTCGTCTTCGTGTTCCATACCGGGCTGTGACTGTCATCCAGCATGTAATAGCCGTTACGGCTCAATAGACCGTCGGTGAATCCCGGCAGGTGCTTTCCGCTGATGCCGTCCAGAGAATACGTGATCCCTCCGAGATTCATCCTGTCTGAATCTCCCGGCGACCATTTACCTTTCTGGTCTCCGTATGTCCACATGACATCAAGATTGCGGTCGGTAAATTTTCCGGAACTCAGAAGATACTTCAGGGTGATTTGTCCGGTCGATATGGTGAGCCAGCCGTTCGACTCATTGGCCGTGACCTTAACAGCGGGCCATTTTCTCCTGACGACAACGACGGTGCGCTGGTTGATGAAGTGTCCGTCTCCCGAATATTCCATGCGGACGAGAGTAGGGGAGAGGACTTCAAACCGAGCGTTGCCCGCAACGATCATGTCCTTTGTCTGCTTGAAACCCGGCTGTGCGTCTGATTTTGCACAAAGCAAGCCGACGATTCCAAATACAAGGAACGCGAGCATCGTAACTTTCTTGGTCATTTTTTCCCTTTCCATATATAATTATTATGGCACAGTCACTTATTTCTTTCCTCCGTGCAGCGACGCCGGCCTGTGGTACGAACGTGTAGCCCTCTGCTCGCTGCTCCGGGGCGGACAGATCACCCATTGACGTATAGGTGATGACGATTGTCTGCATCTATATGGATAACGAGATGCTCAGGTAGAGGAGCCGGATCAAAAGTCTTTTTGAACCGGAACACTTCCCAACGGCTCGCCGCGAGGCCGTGAAAGGCGGTCGGGTAAGCTGGCAAACAGCCCTTCTCTAAGTGTCTGAGTGACAGAGGATTAACCTGGCCGCCGACGAAAGGGCGGGGTAATCTAGGGGCGATGAATTCTGTCAAGAACCGCAAACAAGCACAACGTTTTCCGGGACACTTCATCATGGTACCCGCAATTGTTGTTTCACATCAGTAGGTAGTCCTACTGCTTTGTGCTCAGCATCCACAGGACTTTCTTACTATTAGGTCGCATTTCAGGAGGAGGCGCTCTCCCGGTGCGGACCTGCCTTCGATTTCGGAGATAAGAGTCTCTGCGGCAGTCTTGCCGATCAGATAAGCCGGCTGGTGAATGGTGGTCAGCGGACTTACGACTAGCTCGGCCCGGATGTCATCGGAGATCCCGACAATTGCCAGGTCATCCGGGATTCCCATTTCCAATTCCTGAATTGCTTTCATCGCGCCGAATCCAGCCGGATCGTTGACCGCGAAGACAGCATCGGGTCTCTTCCTCTTGGGCAGACTGAGAAGCTGCTTCATGGCATCATAGCCGCCCTTTTCCTGGAACCCTGATTCCACCACAAGCTCCGGATTGTACGGCAGTTTCGCCCTGCGCAGCGCTTTACGGTATCCGGCTAGACGAGCCTTGCCGATCGAGACGGACGCGGGTCCGCTCAGGTGTGCAATGGATTTGTACCCGTGTGAGATCAGGTGTTGTGTGACTCGCACCGAACAATCTGTGTCGTCGATGCCGACGTAACTGGCACTAAGTCCTTCGATGACGCGGTCGAAAAAAACCAGGTGTACCTCGGAATGTAATACCTCGGAATAGAAGGGACGGTTGTCTCCCGTCTGCGCGGTAGAGACCAGGATCCCGTCGACTCTGTTCGAGAGAAGAGTCCTGATGGCTTCCTTCTCTCGGTCGCCGTTTTCCGCCGAGTGCGTCAGGATAAGACGATACCCTGTGGAGTAAGTAACGTCCTCTATTCCCCGGATGACTTCCGGAAAAAACGAGTGCGTAATTTCAGGGACCACCACGCCGATCGTCTGCGTCTTCCTGAGAACGAGACTCCTGGCGATGTTGTTCGGCACGTAACCGAGTTTATTGGCGAGTCTTAATATCCGTTCCTTCGTCTTCGTGCTTACGTTCGGACGGCCGTTCAGCGCCCTTGACACGGTCATCACGGAGATCCCGAGTTCTGTTGCGATCTCGACCGCTGTTGTTCTCCTCTTGGGAGAAGTCGGACTTTTCATTTTGCGTCTTTTACTTGTGGGCGTTGTTGATCCCTCCGGCGATTGGGCGTGCGGAGGCATCTGCCGCCGGCCCTCCGATTGGTGCTTGAGCTTTTCATTTTTCTTTGTGGTTTGAAGATAAATCTCTCGCAAGAAAAAACAAAAATTTTCGTGAAGCAGTCCCGGCGATCGTATCACATTGCGCTGATGATTCGTGGCAACTCATGCGGTTGTTGATCCAAGCTGGTCAACGTAATTCGACTCTGCACGCAGAAGAGAGGGCGAATGCGATGGGGACGATGCCGACCGCGCATAATGGTTTCCGTCTCGGAGTCTTAGAGGACGAATGAGACTCAATGGCTGCACAAAGAGCGGAACAGCCGGGAGCGCATCGGGTCATATAGCAGGTCCAAGCACCACCTTCTCATGGCTGTGTCGAGTCATTGTCGGGACGGTATCACAAATAAACCGGCAGACGAGAAACTTTTTTAAAATTTGTTGTGCGTCCATCTTGACAATGGCATATGCGGCGATTATATTAGCCAACGATGTTAACGATAACATCGTAGACCGACACACTGAGAAGGAGTAGCACGTTGAGAGTTTGGTTACTGAGCCTTTCATTGTTGGTTCTCTTGGCTGCTGGCTGCGCACAATATAAATACGCATCTCCAGCCCCTGGCTCCATCGAAGTCAGACTGAGAACTAAGTCACAAAATATCCCCTATAGCGCACTCAATTCTTTTTTCATGCAGCTGACTCGAGTGCGCGCGGTGCGTTCCGACAGCGCCAAGCTCGAGATCTATGAAGATCTCACGGCAATCAACCGATCCTACCCCTTGGATTTCAATGCATTCGACAGCACAGCCTACGATTCGAGTATGGTACTTGGCGAAGCTTACGCGCCGCCAGGCAATTACGTCGGCCTCGATTTGATCCTTCAGCCGCTGGGGCTGATTGTGCTCGACGGATACAGGGACATAGATGTCAAGACTGCGCTTGACTTCCAGAGTTACGCAGGTTTGCGTGCCCCATTCAAGATCTACCAGTCAAAAACGACAATAGTCACCGTGACTTTTGACGTTGATTCGTCTTTGACGAGAGGCGCCGAGAGTTTTCATTTTAACCCGGTGTATTACGTGTCTTCAATAGTGGAGCGATAGTTGGAATCTGAGCCCAGAAAGCACGACAAGAAGTTCTGCAGCAGCACAAAAACATTGAGAGCGGCGCTGATCCTTATGGGGATTTCCGTTGCTTTTGCCAGCTGCAGCAATCCCATCCATCCGGGATCTTTACATCCAAACCAGCCACCCCATACGAGCCTGGCAAACATCCCGACCAATGATCAGACCGGGAAATATCCGGAATCGACCCCGACCGTCACTCTGTACTGGGTCGGCAATGACGCGGATGGGTTCGTGACTGCATTCACGTATAGGTGGAGCTACGACAGCAGTGGCGTCAAGATTTACCGCCCCTGGACAACTCTCCTTAACTATGAGGTCAGCGGCTACACGTTGGTTGCGCAGGGCGACGTGAAGAATGTGCCGAGTGTGTACAATTACTTCGCTACGCTTCTTCCGAGCGCCAGCGACAGCATCACCAGCGACCTGGAGGCTGACGACACTCTTTATGTCCAGGGTGATACCGTCTTCACTGCTAGCTCTGAGATAATCAATCCTGACGAGGGTACCTTCATTTTCGAATCGCTCGACACTCTTAACCCTCATACTTTCGAAGTCGCGGCAGTAGACAACGACGCAGCTGTCGACCCGGATCCGGCGAGCGTGACGTTCTGGACTCCGCAGGCACAAGCTCCGATACCCGAGATCGTCCAGCCATATCCGCCCGATTCCTCCTTTGTGGCCGACGAAGTGACGGCTACATTTCCCGGTCTTACGTTTTATTTCCAGGCGATCGACCCCTATAGCAAAGGCATGCTTTACTCGTGGAGCGTGGACAGCCTGCACTGGTCCCCCTACTCCACCAACACTTCCGCGGTCGTGACCGCTGCAGACATGAAGCCGCCGTATACCGGCATGCACACACTCTACCTGAATGCGAAGAACGACTTCGGCCTGGTCGATTCAATCCCTGCCAGCTATAAGTTCGATGTCATAGTGCCTTCCTTCGTGGGGCCGCATCCTGTCCATCGAATACTACTGCTGGATGATACTAAGAACGGGCTGGGATTGCCGTTTTCGCCGAAAATAGCCGACCTTGACGCCTATTATGAGACATTATTGGATTCGGCAGGAGAGTCGGGCAATTACGATGTATGGGACGTGGAGAAAAGCCCGTCTGTCGGGAAGTTCCCGAATGCCCTGCAAATTGCCAATTATAGCACGGTGGTTTTCTATGACGATGACGAATTCGCCGACCTCCCGGTGCAAATGACATCCGGCCGATCCCAGCTGCTGGCGAGTTACCTTGCGGTTGGAGGAAAGCTGATAATGAGCGGTTGGAACGCGGTCTCCAATTTCGCCAGCCCGGACTCGTTCTTCGATTATCGTGTCCATCTGGAGACCGTCCAGACCAGCGCCGGGCAGTTTTATAGATTCAATACCGCGTACGATTTTACCGGAGCGACAGGACAAAATGGATACCCGAATCTGGTCCTCGATTCCACAAAGCTTTCTACGGTGTGGAAAGGAGCGCTCAACAAGATAGCTGTCGTATCTCCCAGGGGATTTGCCGAAAACATTTACTCGTACAACTCCAAGAGTGATAGCGTCGGTTTCCAGGGCTATCCCGTCGGGGTCAGGTATCTGGGAATCACTTACTCCGTGGTCTACTTCGGGTTCCCGTTGTACTTCATGGAACAGCACAGCGCCATAGACGCAATGACGAAAGCATTAAAGGATATTGGTGAATGATGATTCAAGGGAGGCCTAAGAAAAGATGTTAGAGGCATTTAACATATTCCTCCTTCTGGCCAGTCTGCTGCCGCATCCCGGCGGGGCTGCGTCTAACGTAGGAAGGATCCGTGGTACGGTCAACGACATAAAAACAGGCGAGCCGCTTATCGGTGTGACTATTGTGATCATGGGAACCCAGCGCGGAGCGAGCACGGACGTTGACGGAACTTATCAGATTACGGCGATACCCGTGGGAACCTATACGATAAGGGCAAGCTCTGTCGGATACAAAACCACGGAAATCAAGGGCGTGAAAGTCGAATCCGGCCGAACAGTTGTTTTGAACTTCCGTCTCGCCTCGAGCGCGCTCCAATTGAAGGGCGTCGTAGTCCAGGGCCATCAGCCGGTCATCAACGTTCACGCAACTTCTTCACAGCAGACGGTGACGGCATCGACGATTGAAATGATTCCGAACGTCAAGAACGTCCAGGATGTAATCGCGCTGCAGCCCGGAGTCGTCAAGATGGGTAACAACCTGTTCCTTCGGGGCGGCAGAGCGAACGAGATCGAATACCTGGTGGATGGAGTCGCGGTGAACGACATACTGGGCGGCTCGGGAGGACTCCTGGCGACGACTTCCGCCAACTCCCAGCTCGAGCAGCTTTATTCAGGTGTCCAAAGCGGCTACATCGGCGGCGGGACCGGACTCGCAGTCTCGGCAAACGCCATCCGTACCATCACGGTCAGCACCAGCGGCTTCGATGCTGAATACGGAAATGCCCAATCGGGTGTCATCAACATCATAACTAAATCCGGCGGCGACATATATACCGGCTCTGCCCAGTTAAGAAGCGACCGCCTCGGGCTCGGAAACTCATTTGATGAAAGCTACTATTCTGTGACCCTCGGAGGTCCTGAGCCGATAACGAGGTACCTGCTGCCAATGGCAGGAGTTCATGTGCCGGGTCAGCTGACATTTTTCATAAGCAGTGATTTCGACCAGAACAACGGCGCCTTCACTTACGCCAAGAATGCATTCTACCAGCCGATAGCACACAAGGTGCAATTCAGCGGTTTCTTCGGCAGCCTCCTGAACAATCTGGGCGTGAATTATCGTGACCTGCTGAACAACCAGTTCACCATGGACTCTAAACTGGTATGGGATGCGACTCCGAACGACAGGTTCACATATACCTACAACACGAGTCTCGGCTCGAACCAGCCGATGGAGGAATACTGGTACTTCCACCAGGATTCTGCTAACTCCGCAGTGAACACGTCTGCCCAGCAGCTCCTGGAGTGGATGAGATTTTTCGGCCAGAATTCGTTCTTTACACTGTATTTAGCGCAACTCACTACTGTAGACGGGAACAATATCTCAGGACTGGGCCCGCTATACTACTCCTCAGCCACAACCAACCAGGATCTGAACGGTTATGGTTACAACGACCTCGGGACGGACCAGGACTGGCTGGATGCCCGGACCGTAGTCACCACTCTCAAGTTCGACCTCCAGGACCAGCTCTCCAAAATACATGAGCTCAAGGCAGGCTTTGAGTATGACTATCAGGCTATCAATTCGACGGAGATACAGTATCCGAACGCGACCAACCGCACGATAGATACCGCATCCGGTGGGTTGTACCCGACCCTCGGACTCTATCGGTGGGTGCTGAATAATTATCCGAGCCAGGGTGCTGCTTATCTACAGGACAACATAACCTACGAGGGGATGAACCTCCACGTCGGACTGCGCTACGACTTCTTCTATATAGGCAAGCAGGTGTTCGCTCCGGATTGGGTTTCCCAATGGGAAAGGGCGACCGACCTTACGGCAACCTGGCCGTCAAATGTTCTCGACCACAGCCATCTCCTGTATTATCTCACCCACGGTTACGTGAGCCCTCGCGTGTCGCTCGGATTTCCGATAACCGATCGAATGGTTTTCTATTTCAACTACGGCCACTTTTACCAGTTCCCGACACGTGACGAGTATTTCAAGGATCCGTTTACGCTGCAGGCCGGAAATTTCGTGGGAAACCCCGCTTTGAAGCCACAAAAGACCATTCAGTACGAGCTGGGTGTGGACGACCAGCTTTCGTCAGACTTCGCATTCAGCGTGGATGGGTTCTACAAAGACATTTTCGATTACGCGACGACTGCGCCCGTCGGCCCCGCAGGGCTGGGACAGTACCTGTACGTTAATCTCGACTACGCAAACTCCCGCGGGTTCGACATTACAGTAAACAAGATACTTACGAGCCATTTTTCGGGAAGCCTGACCTACTCATTCCAAATTGCGAGAGGCCGCTCATCGAGTCCGTACGCAGCTGTATACCAGCCGCAGTTCCTCCTCCCGAGAGATGTAAGGCTGAACTGGGACCAGAATAACACGATCAACCTTTTCCTGAGTTACAGGGTTACGCCCAACGAAAAGTTCGACATCTTCGGTCTTCCATTCATCAACAATTGGGGCGTATCACTTATCTGGGAATACGGCAGCGGCTTCCCCTATACTCCTTACCTTATCCAGAGTGCAAGAAGTGTCTCGGCGCAAGAGCTGGTAAACTCCGCGACCGGGCCCTTCTCGTCGAACGTTAATCTCAATTTTTATAAAGGCTTCCTCCTGTTTAACCAATTGAACGTCATGGTAACCTTAGACGTAACCAACCTCCTTAACCGCAGGAACCCGAATGACCAGGGCGGAGGATGGAATACCTACACCGGAGCGCCGGATCAGTTTGGCAACTACGATCCTTCGACGGGCCTGATTTACCAGTATCCGAACGAACTATACAACATAGGAACTCCTTACCTGTTCGGCAACCCGAGGCAGGTACTCCTCGGCGTAAGACTCAACTGGGAATAAGCGAATGACAGTGCATGAAACTAACAGCAGCACCACACCAACACTAGATAGATGTTCAATGGACCGGAAAAGAAATTTCTTGATTTACCTGGTTGTAGCGATCTCCCTCATAGGTGTCAGCGCCTCCGCGCATGTGAAGGATAAGAATCCGCAGGCTTCATTACATAAGACTTTTACTACCTCGGCAGTGGCCGACAGCGGCGTTCCGAATACTATGTACCTCAGGCAGGGATATGACTTGAGCATGTACGTTACGAATTTTGGATTTTTCGGAAAGACTGGCAGCCCTTATATGAATCTCCCTCCCGACTCCATCGGCTGCCAGTATCCGGCCGGCTCCGACATCGAGCATATGACCGGCGGCGGGATTTGGGTCGGCGGGATATTGGATACTTCGACGACCAGTACCCCTTCAAACGCAACGCTTGTTACGACGGGTTATGAAGGATGGTCAGCCCCTTCTTTGTTCGAGATGTTCCCGTCAGACAACCCCGAAGATCAAATCTGGGTCACGAGCAAGGGAAGTCCAAAGCCGGCAGGATGGAACGCATACTGGCAAGGGTCGGTACCGTTTGATCCCGTTTCCGATCAAGACTTCTACTGCACATACACGGACACATTCAAGACGAATTTCGCAGGCTTTCACCCTCTTCACATCAAGGTAATCCAGGAGTCCTATGCGTGGGTTGGCGGCTATGCCGATGCCATCCTTCCGATGAACTACAGGGTTATCAACATGGGGACGAAGACGATAAATTCGGCATACATCGCTTTTTTTCTGGATGCCGATGTGGGACCGTACTACGTTACGCAGGCCAACGGTTACAGTCACAATTTTTATGAAACGAATTATGCGGCGTATTTCCCCGATATCAGGACTGCTTACATAATGAATCCTGTAGACAGAGGGAGTACACCGATAGGCGTTACCCTATGCGGAACGCCGAGACCGCTCGATTCGTTAAACTACTCGTTTCGGTGGTTTCCCGGGCAAGAAACCCCCGGAGACCCCATTAGTCAGTACCAATGGATGAGTTCAGGACTTATTATGCCGAATCAATCGGTTAGCGATCTCAACGATACGAGGTTCTTTTTCTCATTCGGTCCGTTCACGATCCAGCCGAGGGACACCCTGGATGTAGAGACGGCCATCGTATCGGGAAACACCATCGATCAGATGAAACAAAACGGAGCAAGAGCCCTTACTCTCTATCAGCGGCACTACGTGGTCCCCATAACTCCGCCATCACCACCACTGAAAATCACAAACGGATTTAAGAAGGTGAGCTTGGATTGGAAGTGGGAGCCGGGCGACCCCGGAGTCAATCCGGAGACCGTCGTAGACGATTCCAACAAGCTTGCGATGAACGACCCGGCGAGAAAAGGTAAAATTTTCGAAGGATATCGCATTTACAGAAGCACTGATCCGAACGGTGCCATAAACAGCTATACTCTTCTCAAGCAATACGACATAGGCGACTACGGCAACCCCAACACGGGCGGCCTGCATTATACATTCACAGACTCCGACCTCGTGCGCGGCAACACTTACTGGTATGCTGTCACGTCGTACTCGGTGCCTGACTACAGTATTGTGACGGTGAAGAATGCCGACGGGACATCGTCCGTGGATACAACCCTGACGGAACCGCTCGAGTCTTCAATACTCGCCAATGCACAGAAAGTAGTCCTTCCATTCTCAACCTCCGACACCCTGGGGCAGGTACTGGCAGTACCGAACCCGTATAGAGGGGACGCCAATTACACTTTTGAAAACGGCGGCTGGGAAGGGAGAACAATAAATTGGGACGAGACGAAGCGTGTTATCAAGTTCATCCACCTGCCGCAGGTATGTACGATAAGGATTTTTACCATAACCGGTGAATTGGTCTCCACGATCTACCACGGTCCGGGAGCTGCAGGCTACAATCCGAACGATGGAGAAGCCGACTGGCATCTCCTGTCCCAAAGCAATCGTACAGTCGCAAGTGGAATATATGTCTTTACCGTGTCGTCCAAGTTAGGAACACAAGTCGGAAAGTTCGTGATAATAAAGTGAAGGGATTCATGAAACAGTTAAGCACATGGGTGTTCAGCGTTGCCCTGGTCCTCTCTTTCAGCACGGAGGTATTCGCAGGGAATAGGTCCGGTACGGTGTCCGACCTGTTTCTAACGATGCCTGTGAGCGCACGCGTCGTCGGCCTGGCAAATGCAGATGTGGCGACTGCTGAAGGAGTATCATCGATTGCATATAATCCTGCCGGAATACTGAGCATAAGCAATTACGGTTTCTCGGCGACTTACAGCGACTGGTTTGCCGGCATTTCTCATTCGTTCGTCGGAGCGGCGGTGAATGTTGCCGGAGTCGGGTCGTTCGGGATAAGCGCGATAACTCTATCTACTAATGATATGCAGGTGACGACACCCGCCTACCCCGAGGGTACGGGCCAATACTTCAGAGCGAGCGACTATGCATTCAGTATAGCGTTTGCGAAACAGATAAGCGACAAGTTTTCCTTCGGTCTGAACGCGAAATACATCACTTCCTACCTCTACAACACTTCCTACGGTGCGAACGCGTTTGCTGTCGACCTCGGGGTCCTCTATGATATTCCCACCTTAAGGACGCGTCTCGGAATTGCCATCGATAACCTCGGCACTGACGTAAAGTTCATAAACGAGTCCTATCAGATTCCCACTACTCTGGCATTCGGAGCCATGGTAAACCTGATTCAACAGGAGACAAATAAATTGATAGCCTCCATCCAGGTGAACCGCCCCAATGATGCCAACGAAGAATATAACTTTGGACTTGAGTACACGTTTGAGGGACGCTTTATGTTAAGAGGCGGGTACAAGTTCGGTTACGACACTGAGAATTGGGCTGCCGGTTTCGGACTGAATATCGACCTGCTTGGCGTAACCGGCACGCTGGGATACGGCTACGACAACTTCAAGTGGCTCCCCGGTACTCATACGATTTCTTTTCAAGCGACGTTCTAAACTTCATAAATGAAGATGCGCAGCACGTGTACATCGGCTTACAAGAAAACAGAGTGCGTTCGGCGAGCAAGCTGCAGCATTAGTGGCTTGAAGGAGGTGGTTAAGACACCAACGACGTAGTTTCCACGTGCGAGTTATCAATGGACGGGGAGAGCGTTGCCCCTTCCATAACAGATGTTAGTCAAAGAACAAATACCATCAAAAGGAGGCCAGGTAACATGAAGAGATCGTTACTACAAGCATTCTCCACACTTGCACTCGCGGCACTGGTCGTCACGGTGCTCGCAAGCGTGCAAGTGGCAAAAGCACAGGTGCCGTCCGGTGTAGTCGTTGACTCGATTGCTCCTGCTACCGACTGGACAAATGTGTTCCCCTACAGGGCACATCACATGGTCGAGGATGTCAATACGGGACAGATTGCGTTCATCACCGGCACGGCAGGTACTGGAGGCAATCCAGTGTGGTTGTATTCCCCGGACTACGGCCAGACTTGGTCCAGTCTTACAGGATTTTTACCGACCGCTACGGCCGCGCGCGTTGCGGTGGCAGCGGATTCAAATTTCACCGTATATATCGCATACCGCGATAATTCGGCCGGATCAAATCAGATCGGGATTTACTTCGCCAAGGATCCCACCGGTACCGGTCAGGACCTCAGCACTCCGATCTTGGTGAACGATACCACGGTGGACAACTATACCACAGTCACGGGGCCGAACAATCCAGACATAGTAGTTTCACCGGACGGGTTGTTCATCATCATTGCGGCGGTCGATATCGCCGCAATGGATACGGTATGGGCTTACGTTTCACATGACGGCGGTACCACCTGGACGACTCACGTTTTGATGACACTTACCACTCCGTCCATCAAGCCGCTGGCCTTTGCTAAACCGCAGTTTATGTGGTATACCCCGTCTCTCGGCATTCAGTCGAATGGATTCGTCTCTTTCCTGATAGAGAATCAATATGACTCTACCAACACGCAGGATACGTACTGGGAAGTTGAGACCGATTCGAAGGATTTCGGCCATACATGGTCGACACCTGAATGGGTTACTTTACCGCCGAGAAGTCAGCTTGACCCGAACGCAAGCTTCTTCAGGGAAGGCCACTCCATTGCACTCAATAACTCTCCGCATTTCGCCACAACAATGACCCTGCCCGGCGGACAATGGGTAATCGTGGAATTTCACAAGGAAAACGGATCGTGGGTTTACCATCAAGTCACCCAGGTAAATCCCCTCACGCTTTCGTATGCAAAAGGAGACAATGCCACCCTTGCTACAGACTCACAGGGGAGAGAATATTGTTTCTATACCGACAAGAACTTATCGGCAATGCCTC
>JBJKQU010000106.1:0-20318 GCA_046705025.1 Candidatus Kryptoniota bacterium
CCTACCTCATAGGAGAGCTGGCACGGCTGGAGGGCGCCGAATCCGCGAAGGGACGAGTCGTCCTCGCGCACCTGGGCAGCGGCGCAAGCCTGGCTGCGGTGCTCGACGGGAAGCCGGTCGACACAACAATGGGGTTCACTCCGGCCGCCGGTATACCGATGAGCACTCGTTCCGGCGACCTCGACCCGGGGTTGGTGTGGTACCTCTCCCGCACCGGGAAGGTGGGCGCGAAGCAATTCAATGAAATGGTCAACTTCCATTCCGGGCTGCTCGGCGTTTCGGAAAGGAGTCCGGACATGCATGTTTTGCTCGAACATGAAAAGGACGACGATAAGTCAGCCGAAGCGGTAGCTCTGTTCTGTTATCAAGTGAAGAAAAGGATAGGCGCATTGGCGGCAGCGCTGGGTGGACTCGATACGCTTGTGTTCGCCGGAGGCATCGGTGAGAATGCCCCTGCCATCCGCGCGCACATTTGCGAGGGGCTGGGATTCCTGGGACTTGAGCTTGAAGGAAAACGAAACTCGGCGAATAATGGAGTCATTTCGACAGAGGACAGCCGGGTTGCAGTTCGCGTGATTCACACTGATGAAGAAATCATGATAGCAAGGAAGGTTTGCACTGTCCTTGGCCTTGGCTTGAAAAAGGAGAATTGAACAATGAGTACAAAAACACTTACGCCTGATTTACTCCACAAAATGGATGCATACTGGCGTGCCGCCAACTATCTGTCGGTCGGCCAGATTTATCTCTACGATAACCCGCTGCTGAAAAGGCCGCTCGCTCTCACGGATGTAAAACACATGCTCCTGGGGCACTGGGGCACGACCCCGGGTCAGAATTTTATCTATGTCCATCTGAACAGGGTTATAAAAAAATACGATCTGGATATGATATACGTCTCTGGACCCGGTCACGGTGGTCCTGCTGTAGTCGGAAACACTTACTTGGAAGGGACCTACAGCGAGATTTATCCCGACGTCAGTCAGGATGAAGCCGGGCTCAGAAAGCTTTTCGTGCAGTTTTCATTTCCGGGAGGGATTCCCAGTCACGCGTCGCCTGAGACTCCGGGTTCCATTCATGAAGGAGGCGAGCTTGGCTATTCGCTCAGCCATTCGTTCGGGGCAGTGTTCGACAATCCCGACCTTATTGTCGCATGTGTGGTCGGCGACGGAGAGGCGGAGACCGGCCCGCTGGCTACCGCATGGCATTCGAACAAGTTTCTCAACCCGGCGACCGACGGTGCGGTACTGCCGATTCTCCACCTTAACGGCTACAAGATTGCCAATCCAACCGTTCTCGCCCGCATCACGCACGAGGAGCTGGAGCAGCTGTTGCGCGGCTATGGCTGGAACCCGTATTTCGTCGAAGGGCACGAGCCGGAAAAAATGCACGAGGCGATGGCATCGACCCTCGAAACCGTTGTGGAGGAGATCAGGAGCATCCAGAAGGAGGCCCGCGAGCACGGCAACACTGCGCGCCCGCGCTGGCCGATGATAGTTCTCAATTCGCCCAAGGGCTGGACAGGGCCGAAGATGATTGACGGCAAAAAGATCGAAGGAAGCTTCCGTGCGCATCAGGTCCCGCTCTCCGACCCGGCCGCCCGCCCCGAGCATCTCAAGATGCTGGAAGACTGGCTGAGAAGCTACAGGCCTGAAGAGCTCTTCGACGAGAAGGGACGCCTGAAAGCGGAGCTGGCAGACCTCGCGCCAAAGGGAGAGAGGCGAATGAGCGCTAACCCGCATGCCAACGGTGGGATGCTGCTGCGCGACTTGCGTATGCCCGACTTCCGCAAATATGCCGTGGACGTACCGGTCCGCGGAGTGCTGGGCGTTGGAGACACTCGCGTCCTCGGGAGGTTCGTCCGCGACGTTGTGAAATTGAACGACGAACAGCACAATTTTCGGATCTTCGGTCCTGACGAGACAATGTCCAACAGGATGGAAGCCATTTTCGAAGAAACCAACCGTCAGTGGGAAGGGGAGACCGAGCCGGACGACGAATTCCTCGCGCGCTCAGGCCGCGTGATGGAGATGTTGAGCGAGCACCAGTGCGAGGGGTGGTTGGAAGGCTATCTACTTACCGGCCGGCACGGGCTTTTCAACTGCTACGAAGCATTCATCCACATAATCGATTCGATGTTCAACCAGCACGCCAAGTGGCTGAAAGTCACGGCGCACCTGCCGTGGAGGAGGAAGCTCGCGTCGCTGAACATTCTGCTGGCCTCGCACGTCTGGCGGCAGGATCACAACGGGTTCACGCACCAGGACCCCGGTTTCATCGACCATGTCGTGAACAAGAAGGCCGAAATCGTCCGCGTCTACCTGCCGCCCGATGCCAACTGTCTCCTTTCAGTTATGGACCATTGTCTTCGCAGCCGGCACTATGTCAATGTCGTAGTTGCCGGAAAGCATCCGGCGCCGCAGTGGCTCACGATGGATGAGGCCGTCAAGCACTGCACACAGGGCGTCGGCATCTGGCAGTGGGCCAGTAACGACCAGGGCTCTTCACCGGACATAGTAATGGCATGCTGCGGAGACGTTCCGACTCTGGAAACTCTCGCCGCGGTTTCCATCTTGCGCGAGCATCTGCCGGAACTGAAAATCCGCGTCGTCAATGTCGTCGACCTGTTCAAGCTCGAGCCCCAATCCGAACACCCGCACGGGCTCTCCGAAAAGGATTTCGACGAAATCTTCACGAAGGATAAGCCGGTTATCTTCGCATTTCACGGTTACCCGTCGCTCATCCACCGGCTGACATACAGGCGTACGAATCACGACAATATACATGTCCGCGGCTACAAGGAAGAAGGAACTATCACCACCCCATTTGATATGACTGTGCTGAACGAGCTCGACCGGTTTCATCTCGTAATGGATGCCGTCGACCGCCTCCCACAGACGGGAGACAAGGGCATCTACCTGAAGCAGCAGCTCAAGGACAAGCTGTTCGAGCACAAGCAATACATCGATAAGAACGGTGAAGACATGCCCGAGGTCAGGAATTGGAATTGGAGCACCTACGGGTAAAAGGACCGTTGGCGAGCTGTTCAGGAACATTTTCATTTCGGCAGCCGTTTTTATCAATAGTTGTAATCCTCACTCAACGGGGGAGTATTTGTACTTGCGCTTGCATCAGGGACAATCGATGGACGATCCCTCTTGCCGGGAACTCGAATCTGTGGCGTTCATCGAACGGAGCGCAATCTGAAAACGTAACACGGCCAATAATTGCCTTATGATTGAAAGGACAAGAGTATGACAGAAATCCCCCAACTCACGAAGCGTCCCGCCTGGCAGGCTCTCGAAGCTCATTACCAGAAGGTTCGGCAGATGCACCTTCGAAAGCTCTTTGCGGATGATCCAAAACGCGGCGTGCGGATGACGGTAGAGGCAGAAGGAATCTACTTCGATTATTCGAAACACCGCGTCACGGACGAGACCCTGAAGCTCCTTCTGCAGCTTGCGGATGAATCAGGCCTGCGGGCCCGCATAGACGCCATGTTTCGCGGGGATAAAATCAACGTAACCGAAAAACGGGCGGTCCTGCATACGGCGCTTCGCGCCCCCAGCGGCCAAAAGATCGTCGTAGACGGGAAGGACGTGGTGCCTGAAGTCCATGCCGTGCTCGACAAGATGGCCGGCTTCGCCAACCGGGTTCGGGACGGCGAGTGGAAGGGCCATACGGGAAAGCCAATCCGCAATGTCATCAATATCGGGATCGGCGGCTCGGACCTCGGGCCTGTGATGGCATACGAGGCTCTGCGGCACTATAGTAAGCGTGATATGAACTTCCGATTCGTCTCCAATGTCGACGGGACCGATTTCGTCGAAGCTACCCGCGACCTGAAAGCCGATGAGACCCTGTTCATCATTTCATCGAAGACCTTTACCACCCTCGAGACGATGACGAACGCTCACACAGCGCGCGACTGGGCACTAGATAGTCTTAAAGAGGAATCTGCCATTGCCAAACACTTCGTTGCAGTTTCGACCAATGCGGCTGAAGTGAAGAAGTTCGGCATCGACACCGCAAACATGTTCGGTTTCTGGGACTGGGTCGGCGGACGTTATTCAATGGATTCGGCCATCGGCCTGTCAACCATGATCGCGATCGGGCCTGAGAATTTCCGGGCGATGCTGGACGGTTTCCACCAGATGGATGAGCACTTCCGCACCGCGCCTTTCGAGCGGAACCTGCCGGTGCTCATGGGACTTCTCGGTATCTGGTACAACAATTTCTTCGGCGCGCAGACGCTGGCGGTGCTTCCTTACGAGCAGTACCTGAAGCGCTTTCCGGCGTACTTGCAGCAGCTGACGATGGAGAGCAACGGCAAGCATGTCACGCTCGACGGGACGGAACTCGGGTACCAGAGCGGGCCGATCTACTGGGGCGAGCCCGGCACGAACGGGCAGCATTCATTTTACCAGCTGATACATCAGGGAACCAAAGTAATTCCCTGCGACTTTATTGCCTTTCTCGAGCCTGTCAACCCCGTCGGCCGTCACCACGAGTTGCTGCTGGCGAACGTGTTCGCGCAGTCTGAAGCGCTCGCGTTCGGAAAGACGCCGGAGGACGTCAAAGCTGAGGGGACGCCGGACTGGCTTGTCCCTCACAGGACATTCGAGGGTAACCGCCCATCCAGCACTATCCTTATGGAGCGGCTCACTCCGGCGGCGCTGGGGAAGCTGGTTGCCCTCTACGAGCACAGCGTGTTCACACAGGGTGCCATATGGGACATCGATTCCTTCGACCAGTGGGGAGTCGAGCTCGGGAAGGCGCTCGCTGTCCGTATCATACCTGAACTTGAAAAGGGTTCTGCCGGCGACCTCAAACACGATAGCTCGACGAACGCCCTGATAAAGCTTGCCAGGGGCACCGGAAAGAGTTGAGCACAAGCCGGCGGTAAAGCACCGCCGCAAACGACCCACGTGGAAGACTCATAAATATGTAGAATCGACTGCGGCCGAGGCCTGAGTCCTCTGAAATGCGAAGGTTGGTTTCGGCGATAAAATTGGAGAAAAAAACATGGCTAATAACGAAAAGCAATATGAAATCGGGATGATCGGGCTCGGCGTGATGGGGCGGAATCTGCTCCTCAATATGGCCGATCACGGCTTCTCAGTTGCGGGGCATGACAAGGACGAAAGTAAGGTTAAAGCGTTGCACCAGGAAGCCGGCGGCCGCGACATCCGCGGCGCGTCCGACATCAGGGAGTTTCTCTCGCTTCTCCGGCAGCCGAGAGCGATAATGATGCTCGTGCCGGCCGGAGCGCCCGTCGATGCGGTAATTGAAGAACTCGAGCCTCTCCTGTCGAAGGGCGATCTCATCATCGACGGGGGGAACTCGTATTTCAAGGACACCAACATCCGCTCGCGCAAGCTTACCGGAGAGGGAATTCAGTTCATGGGAGTCGGCGTTTCAGGCGGTGAGGAGGGCGCGCGCCACGGCCCGAGCATTATGCCCGGCGGGCCGAAAGAGGCTTACGAGAGAGTGCGCCCTATTCTCGAAGCAGCCTCGGCTAAGGTCGGGAGCGACCCGTGCGTGACCTGGCTGGGCCCCGGATCTGCCGGCCACTTTGTCAAAATGGTTCACAATGGAATTGAGTACGGCGTCATGCAGCTCATCTCGGAGACCTACGACATCATGAAGCGCGGTCTCGGTTTGAGCGATGACGAATTGCACGAGACCTACGACACTTGGAACAAGGGCGATCTCAACAGCTACCTCGTCGAGATCACCAGTCACATCTTCACGAAAGTCGATGAGAAAACCGGCAAGAGGCTAGTCGACGAAATCCTCGACGAGGCCAAGCAGAAGGGAACCGGGATGTGGACGTCCCAGAGCGCGATGGAGCTCAATGTGCCGATCCCGACGATCGACATGGCGGTCACGATGAGAAACATGTCGATGCACGAGGACGACCGCCGGAAGGCGAGCGAAGTTTTGGGAGAGCCGCAGCGGCGTTTGGCCGGCGACCGGAAAAGCCTCATACAGCAGCTCGGCCGCGCGCTGCGGGCCGGCATGTTGATTTGCTACGCTCAGGGTATGTCGGTACTGACGGCTGCCTCGAACGCGTACGAGTATAACCTCGACCTTGAAGCGGTCGCGCGCATCTGGCGAGGGGGCTGCATAATCCGCGCGGCGTTGCTGGAAGACATCCGCAAGGTTTACCGCGGCCAGCCCAATCTGCCGAACCTCCTTCTGGACAAGGAGATGTCCGACAAAGCCAAAGCCGGCGAAGGAGACCTGCGGGCCATCGTCGCGGCGGCGGCTCAATCCGGACTCGCGGCACCCGGTTTCATGACCGCTCTCGGATACCTCGACAGCCTCCGGAGCGCGTGGCTCCCGGCGAATCTGGTCCAGGCTCAGCGGGATTATTTCGGGGCTCATACATACGAACGCATAGACGCCAAAGGAACATTTCACACCGAATGGGAGAAAAAGTAGAAGACATGCAGAACAACTCTAAGATTGAACCGACAATTTTCGCCATATTCGGCGGGATGGGAGACCTGGCGTGGCGAAAACTCGTGCCTGCCCTTTTCGACCTCCTGGAAGACCGGGGTCTTACGGATGCATTCGCGATAATTGCCGTCGACCGCGTAGGCATCAGTGAGCCAAAGCTGCGCGACCACTTGCACGAAGGAGTCAACAGATTTTCCCGCCGTGGAAAAGCCAGGGCAGCCGACTGGAACAGTTTCGCGAAACACATCCAATATCTTAAGGGTGATTTCGAGAAGCAGCAGACTTACACTGCCATCGGAGAGCGCTGCGCGAAACTCGAGAAAGAGTGGGGTGCCAGGGGCGGGCGGGTTTTCTATATGGCAACACCGCCGATCATGTTCGACAAAATCCCGAGACATCTGGGCCAGGCCGGACTTTCCCGCGACAAGGAGCACAGCAGGCTCGTCGTGGAAAAGCCCATCGGTTACGACCTGGATTCGGCCGTCAAACTGAACGGCACGCTCGGCGAGTCCTTTGACGAGTGTCAAATCTTCCGGATCGACCACTACCTTGGCAAGGAGACAGTTCAAAACATCCTTGCTTTCCGCTTTGCGAACCCGCTGTTCGAGCCTCTCTGGAACCGGCGCTACATTGAGTGTGTCACCATTACTGTCGCGGAGACCGTTGGCGTTGAGCATCGCGGCGGGTATTATGACCACGCCGGTGCCCTGCGAGACATGGTGCAGAACCACCTTTTCCAGCTCCTTTGCCTGGTTGCGATGGAGCCGATGGTGTCGTTCGAGGCTGACGAGATCCGCAACAAGAAAGTCGACGTCCTCCACGCAATAAGGCAGATAAAGCCGGAGAATGTTCATGAATGCGCTGTCCGCGGACAATACGGAAAGGGAAGGATCGGCGGCAAACCGGTTCCCGCCTATCTGGAAGAACCCGGCGTATCTCCTGATTCCCAGACGGAGACATTCGTGGCGTTGAGGCTCTTTGTGGACAACTGGCGATGGCAGGGAGTTCCGTTTTACCTCCGGACGGGGAAGCGCCTTCCGCAAAAGGTGTCGGAAGTCACGATACAGTTCCGCGCCGTGCCGCATAGGTCGTTTCCCACTGAGGCCACTCTCAACTGGCAGCCCTCCCGGCTGGTGATATCCATACAACCGAACGAGGGTATAATGCTTCGTTTCCAGGCAAAGCACCCCGGACCCGACATGCACCTGCAGCCTGTCGAGATGAAGTTCAATTACAAGGACACATTTCGCCAGCGCTCACCCGAAGCCTACGAGACACTGATCTGGGATGTGATGAAGAACGACGCGACGCTGTTCATGCGGGCCGACCAGGTCGAGGCCGCATGGAGAGTATTAGCGCCGCTGCTCGAAGTCTGGAAACAGGCTCATCCCGGTGATTTTCCCAATTACGCAGCCGGTACATGGGGCCCGGAGACCACCCAGTCGCTGTTGATCAGCCCTGACCATCTATGGCCGCTTCCGACCGAGCTGACGGAATGAAGCGATAGCCGGGATTAGAGCATACACTCCGTCTGAAAGTAACAAATCGAACTGATCGTCGGAGGCCTGCTCCAGCGGCTCTCACGAAGCGCCAGCCGGAGTCATCAAAGCCTCGGTGTCTCTCGTGGTTTGGTTCTCCCTGAACGACGAGGGTCGGCGGATAATTATCATCGAATGATACGATTTCGCCACTCTTCGGCTGCTATATATCCACTGCAAAAAGGAGAATATTCAATGGCAGAGTATTGCGGTGTTGTTCAGAGCATGGTCAGGTTAAGCAGAAACCTCTACAGCCTGACATTCAGAGTGCATGAGGCCGGTACGGATGGAAAATTTGAGGAGGTCGGCCGGGAGCTGGATCCAGCGGTGTATTCGGCTGAGATTCAGCTTCGGGAGAGTGGGTTCACAGTAATCCCGGAGGAGAAGCTTGACGAGTGCATGAGGCTGCTGGAAAAATATCCCGATGCGGCGCTCACCGGCTCAGACCTCTTCAGGAAGCGTGTCGTCGGCGAGATAGCGGACGAGATCTTCGGCCAGATAAGAGATCATAGAACGCTGCAGGTACGGAGCTGGAAAGAAATTGCCCCGCCTGCCGGATGCTGACGGTCCGATGAAATACCTCCCCACGAAAGGCGCGAAGAGACACGAACGGGAGACCTTTTAGTGTGTTTCGCGGGCTGGCGCTTCCCCTTTTTCAACAACCCGCTAAGATGACATGGTGTGCCTGCCCCTCAACCCTTTCTTCCCTGGTAACGATGTCTTGACACAGATACTTACGCTGGTTGCAATTTCGGCAGCAATCGGGTAATCTTATGGAAATTGTGAGCCGGTATTCAATGTGAATCTTCCAATAGAACCAGCCATTTCAGGAGGTCAGCAATGAGTCATATCAAACCAGGTGGCACACAAAACAAATTCTTCTGCATGCTTAGTCTCGCGATCGTAGTTCTCTGCTTTCAGCAGGTGTTTGCGCAGGGCATGATCTCGCCTGATTCGCTTCAGGCAAAGGTCGACTCGGCCGCTGTGCAGGTGTTGAGAACGTCAGGCACACCGAGTGCCTCGGTTGCCGTAGTGCTGCACGGGCGACTGGCGTACGCGCATGCTTATGGATATGCTAGACTCGATCCCCGGGTTGCGGCGGAACCGGATATGCGCTATGCAATAGGTTCGATCAGCAAGCAGTTCACCGCCTCCTGCATACTGCTTCTCGAACAGGAAGGGAAGCTCTCGCTCAATGACCCGATTTCGAAGTGGCTGCCCGATCTGACTGATGCGAAGGACGTTACCGTCAGAGAAATCCTCTCTCATACTTCCGGTTACCAGGACTTCTGGCCCCAGGACTACGTACCGCCCCTCATGCTAAAGCCGATGCCGCCGCAGGAGATCCTGGATCGGTGGGCGAAGAAGCCGTTGGACTTCAAGCCTGGCACGCGCTGGCAGTACAGCAACACGAACTTCGTGATCGCGGCGCAAATCGTGGAGAAGATAACTCACGAGCCTTTCTATGATTTCCTGGACGAAAACATTCTCAAGCCTCTCGGACTCTCGAGCGCGGTGGATTTCGACAAGGGGAAACTGACGAAGGAAGATCCCGAAGGATTCACGCGATACGGTCTGGGACCGCTTCGTCCCGCGCCGGAAGAAGGCTCCGGCTGGATGGCCGGGGCAGGCGAGCTGGCTATGACGGCGAGCGACCTGGCGAAATGGGATATCTCAATGATCGATGAGAGCCTGCTGAGCCGCAAGTCGTACAAGCAGCTCGAGACAGAGGTACTTCTCAAGGACGGAGTGGGGACCCGATATGGCCTGGGCGTACAAGTCGGCATGATGAACGGCCACCGAATGATCTCCCACACGGGCGAAGTGTCGGGTTTCACGGCTTACAACGCCGTGTTTCCGGACGACAGCGCGGCAGTGGTTGTGTTGACCAACCAGGATGCTTCGTCTGCCGCGACCGCCGTCGGTGGAAGGATCGCGCGGGCGCTATTCACGACACAGGACGCGCAGACAGAAATGCGAACGGCCCAGGCGCGAGAGATCTTCGCCGGGCTGCAGAAGGGAAGAATCGATCGGTCGCTGTTTACGCCGGACGCGGACTTCTATTTCAGTGACCAGGCGCTGAAGGATTTCGAAACCAGCCTCGGACCTCTGGGCACACCCAAAGAGTTCGTTCAGACCGGAGAGCAGAAACGCGGCGGAATGCTCGAGCGCGCCTTCCGAGTTGTGCTGAAGGACCGAACACTGCGCGTCTGGACTTACCAGATGCCTGACGGGAAACTGGAACAGTACCAGGTGGCTCCGCAGTCGTAGGGTGCCTCGGTTCAAGACACTAGGGGTCGAGTTGACGGTTTAACCACGGAGGCTACGGAGGAAGCACTGAGGGAAGGGAGGAAGATAACTGCGTTCTCTTCCCCTTACCACCCGGTTGTATCCTCGAGTGAAACAGGCTTTCATTAGGCGAGCCTGCGAGTGTAGCAGCCTGCTCTGTCCAGTTGCCTACATTGTTTGTTCGAGCACATTTTCTTAAACTTTCCATACAGATGGATACGACATCGCACTTCGAAAATACCGGTTACATCCACATCTTCACGGCTCGCACCAAGAGGGAAAATCTGAAAATGTCCCGGTTCGTGATCGGAGCCGCCGAGCGATCCCACCCTTTTAAGTTTCACCCATTTATGAGCGACAGATAGATCTCCTTGCTACAGATGTTACCGATTTGATCAACTGCTGATCGTAAACCAGACGATCACAAAAACAAGGAGATTCGTGTGCGCTCAAAGGCGCTATTGCACCTCGGTTTGATTGTCTTTCTGTCCGGCGTGTTTAGCTTACAGGCCCGGGCACAGGATAGAGTGGTCCTCATCCAGGGTCATGTGTGCGATTCGAAGACGAAGTCGCCGATCGTCGGAGTGAATATCGTAATCTTGAACACTACGCGCGGCACGATGACAGACGGCCGCGGCAGCTTTTCATTGAACCTCAAACCGGGCACATATGAAATCAGCTTCAGCTATGTCGGATACGAGCCGAGGACCGTCCGAGTACGCACTTCTGAGGTAAGAATTCATCCGATAAACATATTTCTCGTGCCGACCGCATATACTGCCAACGAGGTGATTGTGAGAGCGAACAAGTTCACGACCTCCCCGAGCGTCTATGATATCAAAGGAAAAGACCTCAAGTACATTCCCGTTTTGAATTCGGACATCCTTAGAGGCATGACGATCCTGCCGGGCGTGAGCTCCAACGACGAGCTGTCGAGCGCTTACAATGTTCACGGACAGAACTTCAATGACAACCTGATTTATCTCGACGGCTTCGAGATTTATCTCCCGTATCTCGCACAGCAGGGGATGCAGGAAAACATGTCCGTGATCAATGAAAATATGGTCCGCAATTTCACGTTCTACAACGCGGCATTTCCCGTTCAGTTCGGCGACAAGATGTCTTCAGTTCTCGCCGTCAGCTACAAAGACAACGAGGATACGCTTCTCGGAGGGGAAGTGAACGCGGACCTGCTGAATATGGGCCTTACGCTTCACGACAGGATCGGGAAGCTCAGCTGGATCGCGGGGGTCCGGTACGCCTATCCGTCGTCGTTCACAGGCGTGCTTCAAACGAAGGGCAGCTATTTGCCGAGGTACACCGACTTCCAGCTCCACAGCACTTACATTCTGCCAAACAGAATGAAATTGCAGATGCTGTTCATCACCGCCAGGAACAGCTTCGACCTGAGTCCGCAGGACTGGACGGGCAATTTTCAATACGGCTACTGGAGCAATTTTCAGCAAATATACCTGAACTTCACGGGCGCGAACAATTATCAGTACGACTCTAATCTATTAGGGTTGACTTTGACGTCTCCGCTCAGCTCCCACTCCAGCATCTCCATCTCCGCAGCTTTCTATTCCGACAGGGAACTGTACAACGAGAACCTGCATTCTAATGCCTACTATCTACCGAGCCCCAAAGATTTTCCGGACATGAGCTATCTCGAGACGGGATACCAGTTCGCGGACAACGCATTGACGATGAACAGGTTTGAGTTCAAGACCGCCTACAATTCCAACTACGGAACCTACGGTACGAAGGTCGGAATCACATTGAGGTCCTCTTCGATGAACAACAGCCTGGACGAATTCAGCGCGTACACTTCATTGAGCAGGCCGTCGCAGTCGCTGTCGAAACAGAATTTCGTGTTCAATTCGATATCGGCCTATCTCGGTGAGGAGGTGGAGATTGAACCGGATCTCACCGCAAACATCGGAGCGCGCGCGCTCAAGGATTATTTCAACGGACAATTCCTCGTCTCTCCGAGGGCGAGCGCTTCCTTCCAGCTCAACCCGGTAAGCTCGATCAACTTCGGATGGGGATACTACTTCCAGCCTCCGTCATTCTACGAGACCAGGAACAAAACTTTGCAAGAGGCGAAATCCTTGCTGTCGCAACAGGCTATCCATTATGCGCTGAGATACGAAAACAATTCGATCAGGAGTGCGAATCTGATGGCGGAAGTATTCTACCAGAACCTCAGCAAATTAATACCCTATTCCTACACGAACGAGCTTGAGCTCACCTACGGCAACTCGAACGATTACGCAGGGTACGCGTACGGATTGGATCTCCAGTATGAAGGCAAGCTGACTCAGAGCCTGGAGACATGGATCGGTTACGATTATCTGAACTCCGAGGACAGAAACGTAAAGACCGGCTCTCCATATCAGCCGAGCCTTCTCGATCAAACCAACACTATCAGGATTTTTCTGCAGGACGCGATGCCGGGAATTCACAACTCACAGGCTCACGTGCGTCTCCTGTTCGGCACCGGCTACCTTTATCATCCGATGGTTTATGCTTCCGGTACTTCATCTACAAACTCGCCACAGATGGTGCCCGACTACAGCGCGGTCGAGCAATACCCGTGGTACTACAGGGTCGACATGGGCTTGACGTTCAGGTTCGCTTTTGAAGGCATGGCAAATGTGATTCTGACAGCCGACGTGTTCAACGTGTTCGATAACCGGAACGTGCTTGACTACGCATGGTATATCATTCCTCAGGTCAGTCCGCAGCCTGTCCCGGTGCCGAACATACTTTCAGAAAGATACTTCGATGTCGGTGTGAAGGTCGACTTCTAGGAGTTTGCCCCGTCATGGTTATTGCGCTGCTTCGCCACGTAAGAAAACGGCTGCTTTCAGTGAGCATTCGCTCCTCCTTGAAAAGCCGTCTTCGGATACGTTAAGAGAGTTCATTCTCTTGTCTTGACACGAGAGAATGAACCAATTCTGCTGATTAAGGCGGCGGGGGGGACTGATTGTGATTAGTTTTCGAAATCGTGAAGCGTCTTTCGTTGAAGATCCGCCAGAGCCAGCTCGTAGTCTATGAGCGCGTTGAGGCTGTTCGTCTTCGCATCGGTCAGGCGGAGCTGCATCTGTTGCAGCTCGGAGCTGGTGATAGTTCCTGCCTGAAAGCGCTGGACGCTTATGTCGTAACTTTTCTGGGCGACAGCCACGCTTTTGCTGAGTGCTTCCACTCTGGCTTTCGCAAAGTTGATCCGGTTTACGATTTCGATTATTTCCTTTTCTATCTGCTGCTTGTCGTTCCGGTAAACAAGTTCATACTGCTTGAGGTTGGCCTCGGCCGATTCCACTTCACTTCTGTTCTCTCCCCAGTCCAGGACCGGCACTCTGACCGTGAAAGTCACGCTCCTGCTCCCGGCAAAATCGTGGTAGATGTCTTCCAACAAATTGGCATCCTTGTTTATCCCGTAGTTGGCCGAAATCATCGCGCTCACATTTCCTTTGGAACCGATCTCGTCGACCGACAGTTTGCCAAGCGCGATATCGGCCTCGGCGTTCTTCAGCTCCTTCCTGTTGGCAAGAGCGTACTCTATCGCTTCATTCAAGTTTATGCCGACAGGTTTGTAAGCGAAATGGGCGACCACGTCGATGCTGTCGCTGAGATCGAGCCCGATGAGAATCTTGAAGTCGTCCAAAGACTCGCTCAGGTTATTCTGAGCGCTCAGCAGATCATTCCGGCTGGAGGCAAGGTCCACTTCGAGCTGGAGAACGTCCACTTCCGCATTCAGTCCCGCCTTATACTTGTTCTTCGCGGTATTATATGAAGCCTCGGTCTGCTTCACCTTTTCATTCGCGATCTCGACATTCTCCTTTGCCTTGTAGAGCTGGTAGAAAGCCGCCGTCACGTTGTAGACGATGTCGTTGGACGCGATGGAATAGCTTCTCTTGGCCTTCTCCATATTGATCTCGGCGCGCGTCAGGTCGGCCTTCAGCGTGTTGAAAGTGAACAGCGGCTGCTGAAAACTCAGGCTCACATTCGAATAGTAATCGATCGGGATCTGCTGTTCGCTGCTGAACTGCGACCTTTTCCATAGATCGCCGGAGAGCGTGAACGTGCCGTTTGTGAAGACGATCGGCTGCGTGAAGTAGAGCTGACCCTCGTAGGTCGTATAGCCGTAGTTGAAAAACTGCTGCGTTCCTGTGAGCGGGTTGAATTCGTTCGAAAGAGTCTTCGAGTAGCTCGGGACGTTGAAGACCATATTCACAGATGTCATCAGCCCGAGCTTCGCGGCCTCAAGGCTCTTTTCAGAGCTGAGGAGAGCGAGGTCTGCCGACTTGACGTCGAAGCTTTTTTCGAGTGCTGTTGAAATCGCCTCCTTCAGTGTCAGAACCCGCTGCGCGAAGGCAAGATTGGCGAAAGCGAAATACAACAAGAACAACTTCAAGAAGGTCTTCATTTTCTGTTCGCTCCCTGTTCATTACGGTTTCATTCATATCTCAAGGAATCGATGGGATTCTTCTCGGCTGCCTGCTTCGCGGGATAAATTCCGAACACAAGCCCGGTTGTGACCGAAATGACGAACGCGAGCACAACCGACGACAGCGAGATTATCGTCTTCCAGTCCGCGTATGTTGATATCAGCGAGGTCAGAAAGAAACCGAGAGCAATCCCGAGGAGGCCCCCCGCCACGCTTATCGTCACTGCTTCGGATATGAACTGTATGACCACGTCGACTTTGGTAGCGCCGACCGCCCTCCGCAACCCTATCTCCCGCGTTCGCTCCAGTATACTCGCCAGCATTATGTTCATTATTCCTATCCCGCCCACGAGCAGGGAAATGCCCGCTATGGCGCCCATGACTATGTTGAATATCCTCTGGGTCTTCTGCTTCTGCGCGAGGAGCGCTTCGGGAAGGATCATCTCGTAATCTTTGATCGCATAATGCCTTCTCTCGAGGATCTTCTCGACGAGATACGCGGCGGTGTTGAGCTCATCGGAGTTCTCTACTTTTGCGGTCAATTCGTCCACCGACGTGCGGTCGATGACGTTGGCCGGCTGCTGCATTCCGGGGTAATAATACGTCACGCCTGATCCCCCTGCCTGGGGAGGTTCCATCTTATATAGCATGGTGGTAAGCGGGATGTAGATGTCTTCGTTGAAGTTCCGTATGCCGAAACTCGTGCCGGTGGAAGTCAAGTTCTTGGGAGCCATCACGCCAATGATGTTGAACCATAAGTCCCCGATCTTGATCTTCTTGTCGATCGGGTTTTCGAATTTGAAGAGCTTCTCCTTTATGTCCCATCCGATGACGCATACGTTCGCATACGACGAGAGGTGAAAGTTCCTGAAGAATCTTCCTTCCCGGATCCGTGAGTTGTACGTCTGCGGGTACTCGGGCGTCGTGCCGATAATCTTCGCGTCGAGGATAGTCGATTTGTAGACAAGCTTTTTATCCATCTCGCGCAGCGGGGTGACGTATTCAATCGACGGCACGAGTTCCCTGATCGACCTCGCGTCGTCCAGAGAAAGTCCGGGTGAGAACATAGCCCTCGACTTGACTGCCACCTGCTTGATAGGCACGCGCTGTATGATTATGTTGTTCGTCCCCATAAGCTCGATTTGCTGAAGTGCTTCCTGCTTTGCTCCTTCACCGATGGACATCATCGCTATGACTGAAGCCACCCCGAATATTATCCCGAGCATCGTCAGAGATGCCCGCAGCTTGTTCGATTTGAGCCCCGATATTCCTATCCTGAATGATTCGGCGGTCTTCATCATCTCGCCGTCGAAGGGTAAGAGACCGCTTTTGAGCCGCCTTCCTGGTTGTCGAGCTGCAGAGTCTTCAGGTTCGGGTCGATGAGCGCCACTTCCTCGTCGGCCTTAATGCCCTTCGTGATCACGACGTAGTCCTCGCTCTTTTCTCCAGTCTGGACTTTCTTCTCATCGAAGCTCGACCCGTCTCTCACATACACGATCTTGCTGCCGGCTTTTTCGAACACGGCTTCCTGAGGGACGTAGATCACGTTCGGTACCTGGTCGACGATTATCTTGTTGCTTGTGGTCATTCCGGGTTTCAGAATCGGCGACTGAGAAAGAACGTCCACTTCGACTTCGAAAACTTTGATGGTCGAATTTCTGTCCTTAGTTGTGCCCAAAGCCGCAACCGAAGAGATAGCGCCCGTGAACGTGCTGTCCTGAAAGGCATCGAGCTTCACAAAAACCTTCTGGCCCTTCCGGACCCTGCTGACGTCGACCTCGTTTACATACGTCATGCTCTGCATCTCCGAAAGATCCGGAAGGCTGATTACCGGCATGCCCGGCCACGGAGTATCGCCGACCATCATCTTCCTGCCCGTGCTCCAGTTGGTTTCGTAGACAACCAGTCCCTCCTTCGGTGCCTTCAGCGTGAGGGCATCGAGATCTCTCTTCGCTTTTTCGAGCGTGGCGGTTGCCTGCTGGACCTGGATTTCCATCTTGTCCAATTCGGACTTCTGGATGATCTTCTGGGATTCGACGGCCTGCTGCGCCTTCTTCAGATTCAGCTCGTTCCTTTCGAGCTCGAGCTTCGACTGCTGCTGCTTTATCTCGGCTTCAAACTTCATCTGCTCCAGATTGAGCTTTGAGAGCTCATAAGACAGCTCAGCCTCCTTCAATGCCGATTCGAGATTTGTCAGCTGCGACCTCTGATCGGCCAGGAGTTTCTCTCTGTCTGATTCCGCGATCTCCAGTTGTGACTGCGCGTTCTTGAGGTTGTTCATCGCTTCGGTAGGATCGAACCTGACGACGACTTCGCCGGCGTGCGCGTATGTTCCTTCCGGCACCAGGAAGACAATCTTCAGATTTCCGCTCACGCGCGGAGTCACTATCGAAGTCGCGTTCTTTGCCCTGATTTCTCCACTTTCGGTTATCGCCACCATGAAGTCCCCCCTCTTCACTTTATAGGTGGGGACATCGGATGAGGAAGAAGAGAAGGAATGGAATGAGAAAAACAAGATAATGACAATTAGGAAGAATGAACCGGCGACGAATCGTGACTTTCTCAGCAGCGGCGGCAGCGGAAATTTCAAACCGGCGAGCTTCTTATCCGACAAATTGAAGAGAGTGTTCACCGATCTGGCAAGGGAAGACGCTTTCAGTCTTCGGTAGGCGGATTTCATATTCATTGTACAGCCCTCGTATGTTATTGAGGAACAAGCACTGCTAATTTTCTATAGACAGCCGTGAGAGTACGCTGTATCAATCGATAGAATTGCCGAGATCTTCCGGCGTTGGTCGCGAAATTTCTTCAGGGATTATGCACATCCGTTTCTGAATGATTAGAACACGACATCCGTTCATTCTTTCCTTAGCCTGATTCTATCTGACTTGAATTTATGTCATGGTTTTCATTCAAGCAAGGAGTGCGACAGGGCCGGCAACACGAAGGGCAAGGGAACTAAAGTACCCTGCCCTGAAGCGAACCGCTACGGATGATGGTTTCTGTGGCATCGCGAGACAACCCTCGCTGGGCGCATTGCCTCACTCATGGGAGGTATCGTCGCGGATGATTTTAACCGCCAAGCGCGCCAAGAGTCGCGAAACGAGCGGCATCTTAGACGGAACGGGGAAGTGGGGACGGTATCGCCACTTCCCCACTTAATTCAAGGGGAGCTCTCGCGAAGCGATCACTTCGTGATGCTCTCAGATCTCCGGGAGTGGAACTCTCTTAGTACGGGGGTATCCACGAACGACGCTATTTTCTACCCTCAAGATGATTGAGTTGTCTTCTGTTATTCCAAAGCTTGAGAAAATACCCCGTGTCTTTCCACTCGGGATGAATGGCTGAGTTTCTCCTTAGGGTTACCAGGCAGTTCTGGACAACACGACTATCTCCCAGCGCATCGGCATCAATCATTAGGTATCCGGTTGCGACGTCGGAGATGTAGTCGCTTTGGTGAGCTGCCAGCACTGACTTCAAGAACGTATTCGCTTCGTTGTAATCGCCTGCTGCCAGGTAGCTCTCTGAAAGAGCCCTCACCCCGCTTGCCGCGAAATAGCCAATTTTGTCGGTGCCGAATTGAGGCATGCTGCCGCTGACGTCTGAGAATTTGTCGATTAATTTCTCTGCCGAAAGGCGTGCAGAATCCGTTTTGCCTTCACGCAAATAGCTTATCACAAGCACGTTTAAGACACTCGCTTTTGCCATCCTCACATTCTCCGGTGGAGTTGGATCGAATTGCACCGAGACTACCTTGTTGTAATAGTAAACAGCCCTAGGTAGATCGGAGTAATCGTCCGCAACCTGCGCCAGAATGTTGTAGATGTTAAGTCGTGCCATCGGATTGCTTGCAACATGGGGCGACCGGAGAACGCTGTCGGCATAGCTTTCGATGTCGGTAAACTTGCCTCTGGAAGACGCTACACTCTTAGCCAATTCAAAAACCGACTCAACAGCCTTTTGCGACTCGCTATCGGCGAATTCCTGTTTGCTCCAAAAAGTTCCTAGTTGCGCTGCAGCGCCGAACCGCTTTTGCGTCACGACCTGTGTGTGACCGGGTGTATTGGCAACCTTTCGGGATTGCGTCGCCGGCGATTCCTGCTTTTGACACGAGATAAGAGATATCGAAACGATTGAAGTAAAGACGACAACCCTGATACTCACGTTCTTCATGACTATCTCCTTTCATCGAAACCAACCATGCAGAGGTAGTCGTACACGGCGCAGCTGCCGCAGTCGTATGCGTACGGACAGCTGTTGTCGGAGCACTGGTCTCCCCCGGAAACTGCCACTTTATGATGGTTCTTGCTTGAACTGGCCGAAATGAATGATGCCGCGAAAAAGACTGCGAGTAAGAAAGCAAATGATTGTCTCATTTTTACCGTTATCTGGTTTCCGTCGGATTTTGCGAGAGCAGTATCAAGAAGGCTGTGTTCAAGACACGATATTACCTCGCGGAAGTTCATTGAATTTTCCACGAAGCATTCATAACACCGCGAGATCTGGCCATCCGCCGGCTTATGGGATCCAAGTGCCACCTCGACCGGTAAGTCTCCTGGTTTCACCTCCTGGCCTGCAAAAAGGACCACACGCTGTATCGTGTTCCTCAGCTCCCGGACATTGCCGGGCCAGGGATAGTCGACAAGAATTCTCAGGGCAGCCGCCGAGAACACCACTTCTCCGGCCGGCCTGAACATCCGTGCGAAGTGCTGTGCCAGTATAGGGATATCTTCTCTCCTATCGCGGAGGGGAGGTATGGAAAACGGCACGACGTTGAGACGGTAGAACAGATCGGCTCTGAAAATGTTTTGCCTGACAAGCCCTTTCAGATCGACCTTCGAAGCCGTGATGAATCTGACGTTCACAGGTTTAGAAGTTGTCCCACCGACATGCATAAGCTCGCGTGACTCGATAAAACGAAGTAGCTTGCTTTGCATCTGGATAGGAACATCATCGATGTCATCCAGGAGTATGCTCCCTCCGTCAGCTATCTCGAACAGCCCCTTCTTCTCCTCAGCGGCGTTTGTGTATGCCCCCCGGTCATGTCCGAAGAGTTCGCTTTCAAGGAGTTCGGCGGGAATCGAAGACAGGCTGACCTTCACGAATGGTTTTGAGCTTCTGGGGCTGCCCCGGTGAATGTATTCCGCAAGGAGTTCTTTACCTACCCCCGTCTCGCCAATGAGCAGGACGGAAGCATCAGACTCTACGATACGGTCTAGCTTCCTGAGGACTCCCCTCATTGACTCGTTCTGAGTGACAAGGGGTACCCTTTGCACTTCTGCCGCTTCCATAATAACCACCTCTTGGTCTTGGTTTCTGTCGGATGTGCAGAGAATCCTAAACTCGTCCAGACTTGGAAAGAACGTGCCGCAAGTCCGCCATGCACGCTTTGAATATCCCTATGGGAATTTATTGACAAGAATGGTGTTTGTCAAGGCTTCACGCGCGGTAAGCGTATCAATTTGCGGTTGGTGGTTTTGGTAAATTTAGAGAGTTTTTGATCCAATCGCGAGAGTGTAATTTCACGTTGCACAACTCGATTGGAGCGAAGCCGTTTCTATATTTCCTTTTCC
>JBJKQU010000107.1:0-9052 GCA_046705025.1 Candidatus Kryptoniota bacterium
TTTGATTTAACGCAAAGTTCGCAAAGACAAATAATCGCAGAGACCGCGAAAGAATATAGTTGTTCTGCGTGCTTTGCGCCTCCTTTGCGTCCTCTGCGTTGAATGTTTTTAAATTGAGCCACTACCCTCTGTTTTACCTGTTTAGGGAGGTGAATTCAGCCGGGTCTTGCGTTAAAATAGAGAGTCGCTAATGTGCAGGCAGAAAGAGTCTTCGGCGGATTTCCGTTCAACGTGAGGAGGTCGTCATGAATAGAATTATCATATTCACATTCCTCCCGCTCTTCTTATTCGTGTTCGCGGGCTGTTACGACATGGTGCCGCTGACAAAGGAACACTATAAGGACGTCGGCGGGTACCAGAGAGTGAGCGTGCTGACAGACAGCGCCGGCACGGTCTCCAGGTACACATTTGACAGAGGGATGTGCGTGATACAGCGGGACACGTTGATCGGACCAGGAACCGTCCTCTCAGGATTCGGGGAACAAAAGGCCGTTGTCGCAATACCCGTCTCGACAATAAGTTACATCGAAGTCCAGAAGCTGAACTACTTTGTAACGGCGACGCTATGTGCCGGGGTAATCGGGGTAGCGCTTGTAAGCTTGCTTTCGACCGAGTCGCCCGCTGTGTCGAAAGGAAGCAGTCCGTCGGCGCCGAATTCTCACTGAGATATTTCTCTATTCGGCACCTACCGGCATTGTGAAATGGCCGTGCGAGACTGGAGAGCCAGGGTTTCAGCTTTGGTTGGGGACATCTCTGGAAAGCTGTAATGATTGGATCTTGCAGGGAATTTCCGCACATTTACGCAAGCAAACGGATGTCATCGGAGGTTACGGGTATGAAAACATTACTTCTTCTTGTTATTATCACTTTGGCTTACCCGGTCTACGGTCAGGTTCTCGGCGAGCCGGTCAGTCCATTCAGCGTTGGTAGCGCGTGTCGGTACGGAGCTGGATTCGGCCAACGTGATCATGAAAGACGGAACAATATTGCGAGGGGCGATCCTCGGTCAAATTGAGAACGCCGTAATCATCGGATCTCCTCACCTCGGAGTGTTGGCAACGTTTTTTCGGCCCTCATGTTATATATTGGTAGGCATTCACGTAAAATCACCATGTAACCGAAGGAGTTTCCGATGAACAATGCCGCCGTGTCCAAGAGAGAGCTATGGTATAATGCCTTTCGCGGCTTCTATAGAAAAGAACTTCCCATTGAAGAGCTGGACCCGATATCGAGGTGGCTTTACGCATCGAGGAGCATTATTCTCGTAATTTCTGCCCAGGCGGCTATAATCGCCGGCCTGCTCGCGATACATGCAGGGTCATTCAACGTGTCGTACTTCATACTTCTCCTCGTGGGGCTCGTAGTCGCACACGCGATCAGCAACCTTTCCAACGACTATTTCGGGTTCCATCGGGGACACGACACGCCGGAATCTCCGAGGATGAAGTATACGCTGCATCCTCTCGCCAGCAACATGATGAACGTACGCTCGCTAAAGAGGGGAATCTGGCTTCTGATAGCAATAGGGGTGTTGATAGCGGCGTTTTTCACGATAGTGAGAGGTCCGGTCGCCGCTGTTTTTGCTGCTCTCGGCCTCGGAATCCTTTACTGGTATGACGGCGCCCCGAGGGATTTGAAAAGCATAGGTTTCGGCGAACTCGCGACACTCATCGTTTGGGGCCCGCTTATGATTGGCGGGGGCTACTTCTGCCTCACAGGGAAACTTTCTATAGCAGCCTTTCTCGCCTCAATCCCTTACGGACTCGGAGTGATGTCTATCCTAGTCGGGAAGCATATAGATCAAATGCAGTTTGACCTTACTCAGAAGCAACGCACGCTGCCGATTGTCCTTGGTGAAAAACATGCGCGTATATTCAACCAGACTTCGATCTTCCTGATGTATCTGGTGGTGCTCGCACTCGTCGCGTTCAGATACATCACCCCGTTTGCTCTCATCGTTTTCGTCAACTTCCCGCGCGGCTGGAAGGCTATGGGTGTATTTTCAAAGCCGAGACCTGAGTCCGCACCTGAGGGCTATGTCGGCTGGCCGCTATGGTACCATAGGTTCAGCCTTGTGCACAACAAACGCTTCGGATGGCTGTACATATTGGGACTCGCGTTGGGGGCGGTGTACGTGCTGGTGTTCTGACAAGAGCGGATAGAGCAGAGTGCGTGTCGGTCGTCCGTAGGTCCATTGTAATTCTCGAAGAGCCGGCATATTTTCTTTTAGATTTAGGGCTGAATATCGAGACAATTGTATTCGGTTGAAGACAGATGGACCCTTGCGAAGGTAAGAGGAAAAATAACACAGGACTATTCATTCAGGTATGCTTAAAATGAAAACTGCGGTTAGGCTTGTTAACCTGTTCTTAATTCTTGCTCTTTCATCTTGTTCTAACGCGCCAACTTCAGTCGAGATGGACAGCTCAACGGCAATCATAGGGAAGGTCGGCTCCGAGCGCAATTACGTAATGACGGAGAAGTGGTTCGTCCCGGGTACCGATTCGCCTTATGTTGCGGTTCCAGCTGTGCTTCTCGGGCATCTTGGGATAAGCGATTCTGCCTATTATCAGGGCGCGGTACAAGTCACTAACGTTACGGAGACGGTTTACTCGCTGGATAGCTCATACTATGCCTCATGGCACCTGCCGCCTCCGAGATCCGCTTACGTCGAGACCCGGGGATACGGGACAAGGTACGATTTGAACGATAATATCCTTGCGCTGGAAAACGGGTTGTCATATTCCCCAGGTTACGGGATGGTAGAGGGAGACGACCCGTGGTATGAGACAAGGGGTGCACTATATGAGGCACTTGCGAATGATTACAAAGAGACTCCGTATCTTCTGAAGCCGTTTGTAATCGGGAGGTCGTGGCTCCGCGACGAGGCTCAATATTACGACAGCACCGCCCATCGTACCATGAGCGATAATATTATGGCGAGGGTAGTCGACGAGGAGGTTGTGACCGTGAATGCTGGCACCTTTGAGGCCTACAAGGTCGAAATCAGCGCGAATTGGCCGGGCCTGAACTACTCTGTCATTACCGGGTACGAATATTATGTTCCGGGAATAGGCCTCATCCTTTACAAGAGTGACGCAGTGGTAAACAGCGTCACTCTCTACCCGAACGGGGAAAATTCAGGGACCATCACGTATCGACGGGTGATCACAAAGGAGCTTCAGTCCTACACCATTGCTGAATGAATCGAGACGCCTGATATCATATTGCAGGAATCGGGTTATCGAAGGGTCTCGAAACCACTTTCCAATCAAGAACATAGCAGTAGTGAATGTGCATGAATCCACAATCTACGGAGCCGTTCGGCAAGGCGCTGCTCGCCTACTTCGAAGGCGATGAAGGTGCCCGGCTCATTGTCCGGAGAGACGACGGGATTGAAGCTCCCCTTCCGGCAAGTCATTTCTTCCGCGAAGAATCCTCCTTCACGGGAATTGAGAAGAAGGCTCTGGCCCTTTGCAGAGGACGAGTCCTGGATGTAGGCGCAGGCTCGGGTTTGCATAGTTTGGCTCTTCAAGTGAAAGGGTATGAGGTAACCTCTCTCGATATCTCACCGGACGCCGTTAATGTCATGAAGCGAAGGGGGCTCAAGGATGTCCGCTGCGCTGAGGTGTTTTCGTTCCATGGCGGACAGTTCGACACGCTCTTGCTGCTCGGACATGGGATAGGGATGGTCGAGACGGTCGACGGCCTGACCCGGTTTCTCGGCTCCGCCGGTGATCTTCTTTCAGATGGCGGGTGCGTTATCCTCGATTCCCTGGATGTTCGGGCAACCGACGACCCAGCCAACCTTGCATATCACGAAATGAATCGAAACGCGGGCAGGTACATCGGGGAAATCCGGATGCTTTTTGAGTTTCGCGGCGTAGCAGGTCCGTTTTGCGGCTGGCTGCAGGTGGATGCCGGGGAACTGGCAAAGCATGCCGGGGCAGCAGGGTGGCGTTGCGAAATCATGCATAAGGAGCGGACTGGCGATTACCTGGCGCGGCTCTCAAAAGCAGGTTAGGGCTGACTTGCGCAAGCCTTAGCGATCGCATACCAATGGCAAAGACGAAACGCAGGGCTCGAGAGAAGAGAGGCAGATACGGGAAGATCCGTGTAACGGGGGTTTCTTATGGAAGTAGTGACTTGCCGCTGATGAGATTCACCTGGCCGATGCTTGCTGTTTCTTGATTGCTTCGAACGGCCACTCCCGCTTCCTGAATGAGCGGACGAGGTAAATGAGAATCCCGACGAAAAAAATTATCGCCGCGTATCGAATCTCCGTGGCGAAGCCTTTTCTGGAGAAGAGGATAAACGTGAAACCGAGGAGCGAGATAATCGCAGGTAAAGGATAGAGCCACATCTTGAATGGTCTCGGCGATTCGGGATGCTGCCTGCGCCAGAGGAGCAGGCCGACAGTCTGAGAGATAAACTGAATCACTATTCGTATCACGACGAGCGCCGCGATAACGTCCGCCAGGCTTAGAAAGCAGAAGAGGAAACCTACGAGACCGAGCATCAGCAGGGAAACGTGCGGGAACTTGTACTTACTGTGGACACGGCCGAACACCCTGAAGAAGTTGCCGTCAAGTGCCGCGGCGTACGGGACTCTTGAGTAGCCGAGCAACAGTGAGAAGACAGAGCCGAAGGCCGTCCACATGATAAGCAGCGTCGCGAGCGAACCGGCCCAGGAGCCGTACACCCGCTGCATCATCAGCGAGACGACGTAATGACTCTCTGCGGAATGCGCGCCTTTGACGAGTTCCTGCCAGGGTATCACCCCCATGATGCTGATGTTCATGACGATGTAAATTACTGCCACGAGCGCAATGGAGATCACGATTGCCTTCGGGACGGTCTTGGCGGGGTCCGTCACTTCATCCCCGAGGAAGCAGACGTTGTAGTAACCTAAGTAGTCGTAAATGGAAAGAAGCATCGCCGACCCGAGTCCCAGAAAGAAGTCTGGAGAAAGGGAGAAAGCATCCTTCGGGAAACTGAAGGCCATTGCGGGATTGAAGTGTGTCACGCCGGCAAAAATCACCCAGGCGACGTCGGCAATGACGACGGCGAGAATCAGTTTGGATAGGTTGTTGAGGATAGTGATTCTTCGGTAGAGCAGCGACACCGCCAGAAGACAGGCGGCGAGAGCGATAAAAGTGAATCCATAGACGTGGAATGTCGCGTGGAAGCCTGAGCTCAGCGGAAGGGAGAGCGAAAAGTAGGCGTGGTTCAGGGAAGGGAAGAAGTATGTCGAGTATTCAGAGAGTCCGATGCAGCCGGACGCAACGGAAAGCGGCGCGCTGAAGATCAGCTGCCAGATGAACAGAAACGACATCAGCCTGCCGAGGCCGTTGCGGCCGTAAAGCTCCCCAAGGTACTTGTATGTGCCTCCCGATCCGGGAATAGCGGAGCCGAGCTCGGCCCAGACCAGGCCGTCGCTCATTGCTATCAATGCACCCAGGATCCACCCCAGCATCGCCTGCGGGCCGCCCATCGCCGAGATTATAAGCGGGATGGTGATGAACGGCCCGACGCCGATCATGTCGATCATGTTTAACGAGACGGCCCCGGAGAGGGTCAAGCCTCTGACTAGCTGCGCCGATTGCTGCGGGGTTCCTATCTCTGGTTGCTGCAAGGTATCCTCGAGTCAAAATCCAGAAGTAGAAAGTCAAAAGCGGATGGCGCCCATCTAGACTTTCCCTCATTGCTTTTTGCTTTTTGAATTTTGACTCTTGCCTTTTGACTTAATTAGTGCCTCGGCTGTGAAACCAAGTTGAACAGCAGTTTGACTCCGCCGTTGTTGAGATCCTTGACTTGCCTGTAGAGCGCAAGCGACGTGTAAATATAAGTCCCGTTTCCATATTTTGCCCAGAGGAGCGACGTAGACGGTTCATGCTCATCCTCATCGCTCATCGCGAGCAGACGCCGATACTTGCTCGACGTGAGGGTCGTATCGCCGCTCGGAAGGTAAATATTGCGTTCCTGAACCCAGCCGTTCCAGTCGACGGGCAATATTTTGTTCGGGTAGTGGAACAGTGGATTCTCCGGTTCGAGGACGGTGACGGGTTGTGTTTCCTCGGTCACCCTCTGTTGTGTGATGTCAATCGGATATGGGGCGTACGGGTGCCCGTTCCATTCCGGCGGGCGGTTGTAGAAGCAGACGACGTTTCCTCCGTCCCGAATGTAATTAAGTATCCGGTCGTTGTATCGGACGAGGTCATGCCTGTACAGGTAGGCGCGGATGTCGAGGACTATGGTCGTGAACTTGTTCAGGTTCCCAGAAGCGAGCATCGCCGAATCAATCGGCTGGAACTTGACGCCGAATTCACGGAAGGTATGTTCCAGTGTGTTGTCATAAGTGCTCACCAGCCCGATATATTCGTTTCGGGCATGTTTAGCGGTCACTCTTCGAAGGTAAGCAACGTCGGATGACCTGCCGAGCCCTGGCATTTTCTTGGCGTTGAGCGGAACGCAGGCAAAGACGAGCGAATCCTCGGTAGCGGAAGTCGGAGACACATCGACAGTGAGTCGGATTGAATCGCGAACTTCCGGACCGAGCTCTTCGTGTTCATCGTACACTCTTTCTTTGCCGTGGTTGACGAACACACCGACATAGAGCGGGCCTCCCGTGTGATTGTAAGTATCGATGGAAAACCGGAACGCCTGCAGGGAATCGTCGGTCGCAGTCAAGAGTGAATATTTCGGGTGAACGAAAACCGAGAGAGGGCTGAGCGCGACTGCGTACTTTTCCGGTAATGTAACCTTAGCCCTGATCGATGGATTAATTCCTGAAAAAAGATCATGCTGGTTGTACGGATATTTCTTATCGCTGAGTATTAGCTTGTAAACCGGCTGCCGAAATACTTCCGGAAGGCTGTGGAAATTGCGCAGGTTCATCCCCTGCGTTCGGTGTTTCTTCAATGCATGCCATGCTATCTGCCGAATCGTTTTTCCTCCCGACTTCTCATTCACCGGAATCGTTACAAGGGAGTCCTGATTTAACTCCGATTTCCTCAAGACTCGGAAGTATAGTTTCTTAACCTGCCAGGGTCCGATGCCGTTGCCGAATTGTTCCGGATGATAATTCGGATCCGCTGCTTTGGTAAACGCTTCGTACGCGGTTATCCCGACCACCTGGTGATTGCCATGCTGGCGGTAGGGAAGGGTGGTAATCGTGTCGTGGTTTGTGATTATCACGTCTGGCTTCAGCGCGCGGATCATATATACGATTCTTTGCAGAACGTTGTCGTTGCCGCCCCACATTCGAAAGGTCTCTTTCGCAGTCTTGGAAAACCCGAAGTCTACGAAGCCGAGAAAATAGACCTTTCCCCCGAGGATCTTCGCTGCAGCAAGCGTCTCTTCCGTCCGAATTTCACCCAGCTCCCTGTATAGCTCCGGCCCGATCACATCCTGGCCACCTTCGCCGCGGGTGTAGAATATCTCGTACGTCTTGATGTGCATTATGTGAGTGTAGTACGCAATGGTTGCACCGTCCTCATCGTCGGGGTGCGCAGAAAGCGACATTAGCACCAATTCTGGTCTTTTGACGATAGTCGGGGAATCTCCCGCTAAAAGTGCCGAATTAAAGAAAAAGGGGAAAATTACGATAAGAAGGAGAGGGACGAATAAACGTTGGCCCCTGCAGCTGGTGTACTCGGTTAGAGATTTCATCTCGTGTCTCCTCGGAGCTTTGCTCTTAAATGGATTTGTCTCTAAGGCCCAACGTCCGGCGGCTTCAGGAAGTTTACGGATTGATCAAGATAACAAAGAGAAGCCAGAAATCTTCGCGCTGATCGGGAATTTGAGACCCGATTGGCGGTTAACAACGGATCCGAAATTGATATGAAAAAGGTATTGTGGGTTAGGCTTGACGGAATCGGCGACGCTATTCTCTCCGCATCGATGCTTCCGTCGATTTACGAAAAGTACAATCATGCGCACCTTACGGTTGTCTGCCCCGAGGATGCCGCCAGTCTGTATCTGGCATGTCCCTATGTAGAGAGAGTTATCGGCGTCGAGAAACAAAGACTCTACCTCGACCACGCATACAGAAACAATATCGTCCTTCAGCTTCGCGAAAGCCGTTTCGATTTGGCGTTCGACTCGACATGTTCGTGGAACGAGATGGGCGACCTGTTCCTGGTAGGGAGTCAGGCCCAGGAGACGTTTGCATTCGAAAACCTGAACGCAATTTCGGATGAAATGATGGCCAAGCGGCGCAGAGTAATCACGCATCTGGTTCCATTCGATCGCCCTTACGAAACTGAACTAGAAAGGTATCGTGATTTTCTGAAAGCGGCCGGGATAGAAGTCGCTGAATTGAGGCCGAGTGTTTGGACGACAGATGAAGACGAGAGGTTTGCTGAGCGGGTTTTTGCCGACCGATCCCTCCTTCATGAGAAAACACTTGCGTTGTTTGCTTTTGGACGCTCGCATCTCAGAGCCTATCCATATTACGGTGAAGCCCTGTCCGATGTTTGTAAAGAGAACGGCTTTTCGGTTCTCGCACTGGGTGACAACGCCGCTTTCGCCGTGAACCAATCCTGCCTCAACGGAATTGAGGCGCCGGCGATCAATCTGAGCGGAGGGACGACGCTTAGGCAGTCGGCGGCTATATTGAAAAGGTCCCGAATAGCCGTGGGTGCAGAGACTGGTCTGGGACATCTCGCCTGCGCGGTCGGGGTACCGAACGTCATTGTAATCGGCGGAGGGCATATCGGTCGCTTAATGCCGTACTCGTCCAAAACGTCGCTGGTTACACTGCCTCTCGAATGCTTTGACTGCGACTGGGACTGCAGGCATGAAAGAGCGCACTGTGTCATAGATATTGCGCCCAAGGTTGTTGAGTTCGCCGTGCGGGAGACCCTTCGTACAAGTTCGGACAAACCCCGGCTGTTCATGCACCCGCAGTCGAGATGGAATCCGGGGACGGGCCTGCCTTCCTGGAGGATGTCCGGGAAATTTCTGAAGTTTCAAAAACTGGAAGTGATTCCAGTCGAGTTTGAGTCGAAATACAAGAAGCCGGCGGAACCATTCCAGCGTTTCTCACATG
>JBJKQU010000108.1:0-7393 GCA_046705025.1 Candidatus Kryptoniota bacterium
AGAAACAATGAAATCCTTCATTTTCGCAACGTTCGCCACTGTTCTGTTATTGTGCGGCACAAGTCAGGCGCAGACTGTAATAAGCGGTGGCGTCGTGAAGATCGATCCAACTGGCTACTTTTTCTACTTGCCAATGGGCGGCTCGGCGTTTATGGTGGCCGGTGCCAATCAGCTTGGCGGCTCGATAACATCTAAAGTTGATGTAGCGGCGACCGACGTTAAGGTGGTATCAACAGCTGCAATGCCAGCCAGCAGGTTAGTTGCGGGTACCACGATACGGGTGACACTGGTTGGAACCGATACGTCCGGGAATGCTGGTGCCCCCGTTCTTACGCTGCGTTATGGCACCGCTGGTACAACGGCTGACGGCGTTCTTGCGCAGGTCACTTTCGGCGCATCAGCTGGAAGTGGAGATGGCATTGCCTTTCGCATGGTTATGGATGTGACAATCCGAACGGTTGGCGCGTCGGCTACTTCCTATGGCTACGGGACTATCGTGAACCAAGGAACCACTGGAATATCCGGGACGGCAACCCAGGTCGTAGCGGCCAGCACGACGGCGATTAACACGACAACGGCTTCCACCTACCTAACGGCCACGCTCGCGTCCGGCGATGCGACGAATAAGATACATATCCAGAACGCATCCATTGAGTTTCCGGTAAAATAGATGGCCCTTTCAAAGAGCTGGACGCTCGCGAGTTTCTTCCGAAGGGCGCAGCAGGACTTAGGCTTGGGACCGGGGAGCAGGTCGTATCACGACAGGGTTCTGTACACGAACTCTGCCGTCGAAGCGGCTATGACTCCGATCTTCCCTTTGGTAGCGAGAGCGTATTTTACGTCGGCGACCCTTACTCAGTCTACTACTCCGAAGACTGACACCGCGACATATAGCGGTGGTCAGATAACAATGGATGCGGTGAGCTTGGCCGACTCGGACGTAGGAAAGACCGTGCTCTTTGTGTCGGGCGGCAACGTGTACGCAGGGATTCTCTCCGGCGTGACCTCCAATCCCTTAATTGGGACGGTCTCGCTGGTTACGGCTCCGACCGATGGAACGTCTGGCACGGTCTATGTTGTCGCCACCGTGGCAGCGTCTCCCGTGAGCCTTTCTAATCTCAGGATTGCGAGAATCGGAGATACGAAGTGGCCCTATCTTGAATCGACAGTGGTTCCCCAGAAAAACATCCGGTATCTCCCATACAACGAGTTTCTCGGGTTCAGGGCTTCAAGCAGCCTTAATGTCGACAATATTGCATACTCGGTACTTGGGGAACTCCTTTATCTTAACCACGGGACGAACATCTCATCCTACGGCACCTTGACCTATCACTACCCGAGGCTGCCCATTCCGGTAGCGAACGATACCGACTACATCGACGTGCCCGATGGCGCTCCCGCTGAGATTTGCCTTATCAAGCTAAAGCAGATTATAGCGTACCAGGAGAAGCTTCAGTCGGTCGACTATGCCCGCGACCTCGCAATCCTCGAGGGTACAATCAGAACGAAGTCTGATGTCCTCAAGGTGGACGATCAAAAACACGAACAGGTCTTGGAGCGGCTATGAGTATTACAGTCCAGGCCATGATGCTGAAACTTGTACACAGAATAGACCCCGAAGGGAAGAACCCATCGAACAGTTACATCCCCGAGGCTTATACGCTTTCGACGGTCGGCGTGTATGATGGAGAGAGATTCCTAAAACAGAGGCAGTTGGACATCTACAATCAGGCTAGAATAGAACTCATGCGGGCTCTCCAATTCAAAATGCCAAAGGAGAAGGCGGCAATCTACGGGAAAGGCGTCATTAAAGAAGACAGCGCGAGTCCGTCCGGTGGCGTTTACAACCTCCCGTCGGATTACTTCTATATCATTGGGCTGGATGCCGGCAGTGGCAAGGAGATTTATCTGGTTCCGTCACAGTACGCCGCTGCGGTAAGGAGAGGAGGAAACCCATACAAGACTGAGTCCGCTAACGTCTTTTTCGTCTACCCCGAAGGCGCAACGCTTCGTTCTCCGAACGGTGCAACGTATTTTGCGAATACTCTCACCGTAACGGTCTGGTACTACGGCCTCACTCAGTACACTCTCACGGATGTGACGGGAGGCACGACAATGGAGGCTTTCGACGACATCTTCATTAACGCATTATTGGAGATCGCTGAGGCAATCTCGCTTGAGCTGGGACGGCAGGAACTACTCAAGGTGGTTGAGGCACAGACGGCGGTGCTTGAATGATACAGGCTCAGAACTTTACGGTAGGGACGATTTACGGGCAGGCGATAGAGGCTCTAAAGATACCTGATCACGAACGGTACGGACTTACATATCAGCTCCTCGTGGATTATGTCCACGACGCAGTCTTGCAGTGGTTTTCCTCGGCCCAGCCGGTAGTTAAGGCCCAGTATCGGCAACGGCTCCCCGTGAGCGGTATATCCTCGTTCGGAGTTTACAATTCCGCTTCCGGTGGCAATTATACGGCGTCAAGCCAGCAGCTTTCAATAGCGGCGGCATCCTTCACGAGTGCTGCCCTAGGGGCATCGGTTCTCATCTTTGACGGCTCGCACGTCTACCGGGGGACGGTCTCGGAGGTAGTATCGGGGACGGTCGTTGTCCTGACGGGTCTCGAACTCCCCGCCTCGAATGTTTCGAGTGCCCAAGCTCTAATCTGGGGCAGAACGCAGGATATCGCAATCGGTTCCCTTGCTCTTGCCGAGATTACTTCCGAGGACGGAATCCCCTCGAACCTGTCACTGGAAAGCGACTCATTAGGAGAAGTCCCGTTCCTCGGGCAGGCGGCCTACAAGTATATTCTGGCGAACGCAGCAAGCTACACAAAGGCGGTCTTTGCCTCTCTTTACGGAGACACGATAAAAATTTTCGTCGGCAGCGCGGTCGCGTCAGTAGGAAACCTTACGCTGATAGCCCCGCTTCAGCCGGCAAAGGCATCGGCATCGACCACGCTTCTCTCAGTGCCGGACAACTTCTGCCCGGACGTGGCTGACCTCGTGACGATAAGGATCGCAAGGCATCTGACGCAACAGCCGGATCAGGCGGTCGCAAACAGGGCAAGAGAAATACTCAACGCATACGGCATACTCAAGGCGGAGAATCGGGATGAAGCCAAGTAATCTCAGGTCCATTCCGATAAAGGACATCCGCGACCTTGTAACCAACATCGAGGAGCAGGACCTTAGTGAGAACTTCGCGCTTGAGCTTGATGGTTTTCGTAACACTAAGGCTCAAACGGTGGGGCAGCGCGACTACGGCTCCCGCCATCTTTATGCCCTGCCTCCTCTTCGGCCTAATACGGTTTATGCGGTTAGCAGCATAGCCTTCTCCTCGGGAACGGCAACTGTAACGATGACGGACGCGCTTCCGGCAGGCATAGTAGGTACGACCGTCACCGTCTGGATTGACGAGAATACGACCGGCGGTTTGTACTCGATCTACAATGGTGTCTGGCCTGCTACCGTTGTGTCGACCACGAGCCTTACTATTCCTATGGTGAGCGGCCAGGGCACGCTAGCGGGAGGCATCCTCAGCTTGGCACCCGTTACGATTGTCGACGGAACATCCGTGTACGACTCCGATAGGCAGAGGTCGTTCGACGTTATCGTGGGCCTCGATGAGAGCGGGAGTTACCACGTTTATGTTTACGATCAGGATCCACTGACGAACCTCTACCGCTGGGTCGACCTAGCCGCATCCTATGTAACCACTCTCTCCGCTGTCTCACTCGGAGGGAACAACACCGATAAATTGCTTTTCGGCTCCGTCACCTACGGGGGAGAGCCTTTCACCCTCCCGAACTCGGGTGATCTGAGCGGGTGGGTGGGCTACTACGTTTACAACCAGACGCGCCACAGCATCGGAGTTATCGCGATGGGGCAGAGCGGTTCCTCGTACAACTGCGTGGTGTCGAGATCGTACTCTTTTTCGGCGTGGCAGGCTGGAGATGACATAGTGATAAGCCCCTCAAGAGACTGCGCGGTTCTTGGGGGCTCCCCGCTCACGGCGGCGCCGACGAGCTTCCTGTCCATAGATGCCCAGAAGAAGGTCGAGATATACACCGGAAACAGGGTCCTTCGTGTTCAGTACCGCGATAAGCAGGTCTTCGGTGCCGGTCAGATTGACACGGCTTACGCTGACGTTCCAACTGGGCTGTCGGTTGTTGCGGGGAGCGGCTCGCTGAGTCCATCCGGCGCGACAACATACTGGTACAGGGTGGCAGCCGTCACGTCCGCTGGGACATCCTATCCGTGCGCTTCCCAAAGCATATCAATTAATAATGCGGGGGCCGTCCTTAGCTGGACCGCCGTTCCCGGGGCTACATCTTATGTGATATACAGAGAACGGCAGATCACGGACTCCCTGGCACCAGCCGACCCAAACAGTTTCCAGGCTGTCGTGATCAGCGCCTCTACGAATTCCTATACCGACGATGGGACTGTCGGTGATCCGACGGGTACTCAAATCTGTTTCGAACAGTCCCATGTTGCCCTCGTACCGACGCCCGCTGGACTTGTTTCTTCAGTTATTCCGCAGCCTGCCGGGTGGTACCTCGAATACTCTACTATTGCTCCCGGTTGCGTTGACTATGGAGTCAAGAGCTTTCATGTGGACGGAGGGGACACGGCTGGCGGCGGCCTGATTAAAATGTACGGCTATGAATATAACCTCGCTATGAACGGAAGCCCTTCGGTTCCGCTGCCTGCTCAACCGTGGCTCCAATTGAATCTTTCGGCTGTTCAGGGGGTATCACCGGTTCTTCCTACCCCGAATATCATCACACTCTACCTGACGGCAATCTACAACGGTTACGAGGAAGGTGACCCATTTCTGAAGGTTACCTATGTTTGTGATACGGGCACTTCAGGGAAGAATGTGATAGATAGCACGCACGCCTTCATTCGAATCGAACTCGGCCTTTTTGTCCTGCGTTCGCTAATTGACCCGGCGATCACCGGGATAAACGTTTACGCCGCTGCCCAACAGTATGCTGTCAATACACCGGGAACGGCTTTTCAACCGGCTCCCGAACTATTTAAACTCCTTTTTGGTCTCGATCTTCGGCAGAACGCATCTGATTACGTGCAACAGAACATTACACTGAACGACCTTGCCGATGGGTCAACAGCCATATCGCCGGTTACATGGACATCCTTCTTCTCTCCCGTACTTCTCCAATCGAACCTTAATGCACCCTCCCTTTTAACTACGGTAGACAATTATGACGTGTGGGGGATTCAGGTAAGGATTGAAGGAGGACAGGCCATGAATCCCGGGACAGATTCGATCGATGCCGAGTTGAACCACGCCCCGGATATGATCGGTGATCCGAAGCTCGGGACGTGGAACTATAGCGGTTCCCCGATAATCTTCCGCAACGAAGTGAAACCTCGCTACGTGGCGCGTCCCTCAAGAAGTCAGTCGGCGCTTATCGCGGTAGATCAAGATGATGCTACCCTTCGCTTTTGCAATGTAGATGGCGCTGGCGTTGTGGACGATGAAGTTTTCCCTGACCTTGCTCTCGACGGTAACGGATCGAAGCTTACAGCATACCTCATGTCGAGAGGACCGCTCCTCGGTATCGGTTGGGTGAATGGGCGAATAGTCGCGCTGAAGGCAAGCGAGGCAGAACTCATTGATCCAACGGCAGCGATGCAGGAAGTGATTCCTGCGGACTGTGTCGCACCCAAGTCGATTCTCAATACGGAGTTCGGGCTTGTTTGGGCCGGCAGGTATGGCATCTACATAATGCCCTCAGATGGAGGACCAATCAGAAAGATCAACAAGCGCTGGAGCAACATCTACGATGGAACAACGATTTCGCCGTCCGGGAATCCGTATATTCAGGATCAATCAACCATCGTGACAGGGTATAATCGACTCTACAAGGAGATAGTCTTCGCGATGATGATGTGGAACGATAACCTGCTTGTCCCCGGTTACCAGTCCACTCTTGCGCGGTTTGACGCGGAGAATGACAAGTGGGCGTTCCGACGACTTTCGATCACTGGACCATCCGCAGCCGCGGTGGTGCCCTCGTCTGCAACTAAATTAAACGAACAATTATCCGCGACAGTATTGGTAGCTGGTGCGAGTTCGTCGTCAACATTATTCGGCGGACTGACCGGCTCCCTCTCTGCGGTAGGAAGTTCAAGTTCACCATGATCGTAAACTTTCCGAAAATATCCCCCTATGATCTCAGGCGAATTATTGGGTCGCCGAACCTTTCGATTGACTCGGAGTACGAGTTCCGCCATGGGCTCCATGACAAGGTATTGCCTGGCTCCAGTGCCCGCATGGATGTCATAGCCGAAGTGGCCCTTTTGAGGCCGGACGGGACGATTGCGGATTACAGACGTTTCCAGTCAAAAAGCTTTGTCTCAAACTTCATTCAGGCGCTCTATGAGGGGATCGCCTGTAACTCTGCCGGGTATCCGACTCCGACCTTCCCCGGTGCGGGAGCATGGGGAATAGTTGATACTGGGGGTACAACGAGAACATGGAGTAACACCTTTCCAATAGTCACCGCTGCGTCATTAGGTATTGGCGGTACAGACGGAATCGTCGTCGGAATGGGCACCGCTGCGCCGACAGCGAGCGATTACAAGCTCGGCACGCTGATCGCGCACGGCAACTCCACGAATCAGCTCTTCTACTTTGATAACATAGCGAACTACGGAATTACGGTCGGCTACCCTGCCGCTGGACAAGCTGGGTATTCCATGCAGCGTGTTGTCCTGAATAATTCCAACGCATCTGTCGTTGTAGGCGAAATGGGAATCGTCGGCAACGAGTACACAAACAACTACAAGGCGCTTCTCGTTCGCGACCTGGTGACACCGACCATGGCCATCCCTTCCGGATACTCCGCGGTCTTTCAGTACACGTTTTACGTTTCTGGAGACGCAACAGCAAATCTCGCATCGGCGATCTTCGTGATGGTTACCTGCGTTCAGGGGACTGGCGGCAATTTACCCTATTCAGCGGCTGGTAACTGGACGAATAGCGGGACAAGTCTCTGGGTACTCACAACTGGAGCCGCGAGTAATCGGAACGCTAACACGATCGGCTATAGTGCACAAACGGGCGCGCCGGGTCCTGTGGGAGTAGAAAATGGGATTATGTTTGGCACCAGTAACACCCCGCACGCGCTGACCGATTATCAGCTTGGTGCCATCATCCATAACGGAACATCGGCAGGTCAGCTTTCTTATGCAGCCCAGACCGCTTCGGTTGCTCCGAATATATCGGGGGCAGTCACGAGCTTTCAAATATCACGGGTCGCTGTCAATAACGGCTCTGGTAACGTTGTGCCGGTGGAGCATGGGATCTATCTTTATGGAACGTCGGGTATGTTAACTCGACATCTCATGAATGGGGG
>JBJKQU010000109.1:0-14696 GCA_046705025.1 Candidatus Kryptoniota bacterium
CGTATGCTGAATTCCGGCAGGGGTTGCTCCGGCATATCGGCATCGAGGAGAAGATAGTCTTACCCGCAATCGCGCGCTTCCAAAACGGCAAACAGGCCGAAGTAGCTCAAAGGCTTCGGCTCGACCACGGCGCGCTGGTGGCTCTTCTGGTTCCGCCTCCCAGTCTCGCTGTCGTCGAAACAATCCGCTCGATACTCAGGGCTCACAATCCGCTGGAGGAAGGAGAGGGCGGTTTGTACCAATTGATAGAGAAACTTGCAGGTGAAGAGGCTGACACCGTGCTGGAAAAGCTGAAGTCGGCGCCGGAAGTTCCCTCATTGCCTCACAACGACCGGCCGGGAATTCTCGACATCACACGCCGAGCAGTCGAGCGGGCCGGGTATAAATCGGCCTTCTGAAGCTTTACTCCCGGGAGACCTTGCGAGGGTTCCTTTGGAAGTTGCGTTGGAACCTCCGTCCGGAACTGACCCCTTCGGGGCAAGGTTCCTATGTAGCTGCACTTCCTGAACGATTCCCCCTCCGATTATGTTTACCCTCATAGACGCCGTGTGTCTGGACGAGACGGCGCAAAGAAACACAAAAACAACTTTTGCATATAGAAACCGATTGGGGAAGAAATGGAACCGAGATTAAGCTATACAAAGATTGCCCCGGGAGCTTACGAAGTTATGAGCCAGCTTCAGCGTTACGTAGACAATTCCGGGCTTGAGCATTCGCTTCTCGAGCTTGTCAAGCTCAGGGCTTCTCAGATAAACGGCTGCGCCTATTGTATCGACATGCACACGAAGGACGCGCGCGCAAAAGGCGAGACGGAACAGAGACTCTATGGTCTCAGCGCGTGGCATGAGACGCCGTTCTACTCGGACCGCGAGCGGGCGGCTCTCCTTTGGACTGAAACTGTGACGCTCGTAAGTCAAACTCACATTCCGGACGAAGTCTACGAACATGTGCGGAAGGAGTTCGATGAGAAGGAAATCGTGGACCTCACGATGGCGATAGTCGCCATCAACGGCTGGAACAGACTCGCAATAGGATTCAGGACCTTGCCGGGAACATACCAGCCCAAAGAGAAAGTTCTTCAGCAGGCTTGAAGACCGATAAGGTGCACGGCTCCCGACGAAGCTCGGGTGCCGGGGGTGACACATTCATCAAGAAAGTCTCATTGGAGGGAAAATGAAAATCGGCGTGCTCGGTACAGGAATGGTCGGTACCACGATAGGAACTAAGCTTGTCCGGCTCGATCATGACGTCAAGATGGGTTCTCGGACGGCCGAGAATCCGAAAGCACTGGGGTGGGTGAAGTCAGCCGGCCCGAAATCTTCTAGCGGCACATTCGCGGACGCTGCCGCGCACGGAGAGATCATCTTCAATTGTACTTCGGGATCGGGTGCGATTCAGGCACTGAACCTTGCCGTCCGGAAAACCTGGTCGGGAAAATCCTGGTCGATATCTCAAACCCGCTCGACTTTTCGAAAGGGATGCCGCCTTTCCTGAGTGTCTGCAACACCGATTCGCTCGGGGAGCAGATTCAACGGGCGTTCCCGGGAGCAAGGGTCGTCAAGACTTTGAATTCAGTGAACAGCGGCGTAATGGTAAACCCTTCCCTGGTCCCCGGCGATCACGACATGTTCATAAGCGGAAACGACGCCGCTGCGAAAGGGAAAGTCGCCGAGATACTCAAGGAATGGTTCGGCTGGAAATCTGTGATCGATCTGGGCGATATCACCGGAGCGAGAAGTCAGGAAATGATCCTGCCCCTCTGGCTCAGACTCATGGGAATCTACAAAACCCCGAACTTCAATTTCAAAGTCGTGAAATAGTCCGGCTTCATGACCGCGGAAACCGGGAGAAACCATGTGAAGGCTCCGAGGGAGGCCACCAGTTACCTACGCAAGGTTAGGTCGTCGGCTTCTTGAACTCCGTCACGTAGTAAAGACCGTTCCGTATTTCCGTTAATTTGACTTCGGCTGCATTGTCCGGCAGCAAATCTATCGGCGGCACGACAGGCGCTTTCGAGCTGTTGAAGAAGCCGCGGTATATCGGAAGCCTGTTGTGCGCATGCGCGGCTTTCTCTGTCTCGTCGGCGATCATCATACGCGCGCCCGGCTTTGCCACCCTGAACATTTCATCGATCGCCCGCTTCTTGTCTTCGAAGTAATTGATTGATGCGACGTTGAACACGACGTCGAACGCCTCGTCGCAGAACGGAAGGTGCTCCGCCTCGGCCTGGTAGAGCTCGATGTCCACGCCGCGCTTCGATTCTAGATCCTTGCATCTTTTCAGCTGTCCCCACGACACATCGATGCCGAAGTACGCTGCATTTCGCGGCAGGTATTCTATGTTCACGCCGTTGCCGACCGAAACTTCGAGTACCCTGTCTCCTTCCTTCACTCCGACATACTGCAGATACTCGTTTCGGGCGTTCGCTTCACCGCCCTTGAAGCGGTAGTATACCCACTGCGTGAACTCGTAAAACGGCGCGAGGAGGTCGTAGTACTTGCGGCTCTTTTCGTTGGCTTCAGTAAGCCGGGAAGGATCGATGAAGACCGGGATCCCATCGCGCACGGGGAAGGACGCGCCGGTCTGCTTTCCGACGAGGAAAGTGCCGGTCGGCCTCTCTGTTAGATCAAGGCACTCACCGTTGATCGGGCTGCGGAGAAGCGAGATATGTTTCGAGTTCAAGTATCCGGTTTCCCTGAATGTTAGTATGTATTCGTGAGCGTAACCCTAATTTAACAGCTTGGCATTCCAATATTCCATATTTTCCCCAGTCCATAAACACGCTCGTTCAGTCCCCATCGATCCCAAAGAAGCGGGCTCTTTTAGCCGAAGACATCCCTTTCCTCGACGCATCGTCGTACACAGGACACGCGGACAGATGAACGGATTACCGTGGGTATTTTGGTTAATGACAGCATCCGTGAAAATCTGTCGGTTTCCGTTTCATCGGTGTTCTATTCTCCTTTCTTAAATCAACCCACCACCTATCCTCCGATCCGTTGAAACTCTCCGCGACAGAGGATAAATTTTACGACAACTTTTGTCCAACCAAACAGGTGACGAAATGCCATATCCAAAACCAACCAGACGAAGCTGGGCCGAGCCATTCAAGATCAAAGTGGTTGAGCCCCTCAAGACTACCACGCGGCAACACCGGGTGGAGGCGATCGAAGAAGCGGGTTACAACACGTTTCTCCTTCGTTCGGAAGACGTTTACATCGACCTTTTGACAGACAGCGGCACGAACGCGATGAGCGACAACCAGTGGGCCGGCATGATGCTCGGCGACGAAGCTTACGCGGGAAGCGTGAACTTCTACCATCTCGAATCGAATATGCAGAAGTATTACGGCTACGAGTATCTCGTTCCGACCCACCAGGGCCGCGGTGCCGAACATATCATTTCACAACTACTAATAAAGCCCGGCGATTACATCCCCGGCAACATGTATTTCACTACGACCCGTGAGCATCAGGAGAGAGCAGGCGGCACCTTCGTTGATGTCATTATCGACGAGGCGCATGATCCCGAGTCGACGCATCCCTTTAAAGGCAATGTCGATCTCCAGAAGCTCGAGGATTTAATAAAGAAAGTCGGCGCGAAAAAGATTCCGTACATCAGCGTCGCCGCTACGGTGAACATGGCCGGAGGGCAGCCTATCTCTATGGAGAACATAAAGGCCGTCCGAAAGCTGACGAGCAAGCACGGCATAAGAATAATACTCGATGCGACCAGGGCGGTTGAAAATTGTTACTTCATCAAGAAACGCGAGAAAGGGTATGAGAGGAAATCAATTGCGGCGATTTTGAAGGAACTTTGCTCCTATACAGACGGCGCGACGATGAGCGGGAAGAAGGACCTTCTCGTGAATATCGGCGGCTTCCTGGCGATAAACGACAAGGAAGTCTTCGACGAAGCACGGAACATGGTCGTCGTGTTCGAGGGGCTGCACACGTACGGCGGGCTGGCCGGGCGGGACATGGAAGCGATGGCGCGGGGAATGGATGAGATGACGAAGGAAGACTACATCCGCTCGCGCATCGGGCAGGTCGAGTATCTCGGCCAGAAACTTATGGACTGGGAAGTCCCGATCGTGAAGCCGGTCGGCGGGCACGCGGTCTTCCTCGACGCGAAAAAGATCCTGGAGCACATCCCGCAGGACAAATTCCCGGCACAGACACTCGCGGCCGAAATCTATGTCGATTCGGGGGTCCGGACGATGGAACGCGGAATCGTTTCGGCGGGAAGAGACTCCAAGACAGGCGAGAACCGACATCCGAAGCTTGAACTCGTGCGCGTGACGATTCCGAGACGCGTCTACACACAGGCCCACATGGACGTTACTGCCGAGTCGGTCCTCGAAGTGTACGAGAACCGCGAGAAGGTCCGCGGTCTCAAGATGGTGTATGAACCGAAGCACCTGAGGTTCTTCCAGGCGAGGTTCGATAAAGACTGAAATTCCGGACGGGGGCCGCGGGTACCGGCCCCTGTCATTTTCAATTCCCATGATGAACTACCTTCTCTCGCTTCAAGCACAAAAGAAACTCGACATACCCTCCCTGACTCTTGCGAGGATAACCCGCAGCATCGCCGCCGGAATGATAAACGTGGCGTTCCCTTACTACATCCTTACCACACTCCATTACGGCGCGCTGGAGATGGGCGTAATCTTCCTTTGCGCGAGAATCGCCACCGCGGTGCTCGGCTTTCTGAGCGGGCTGACTGCAGACGTCTGGGGGAAGCGCAACACCCTCATTTCTGCCAGTTTGCTCCTTCCGGTCGGCGCGTTTATAGTCTACCTGTCCAGCACACTGTGGGGAATCATTCCTGCTGCGATGATCGGGGGGTTCTCCGCCTCGGGTACGCTCGGCGGCGGTGCGGGCGGTGCGGTGCAGCCGATACAGAGTGTGGTTCTCGTCGATCTTACTTCCAGGGAAAAGAGGACAAAGTTCTTTTCCGTATTCTCATTCATGTCAGGCCTGGCGGCCGCGGTCGGAGCTCTCTTAACGAAGGTTCTCACCGTCCGCGAGGTGTTTCTTTTCGCCGCCATCATCTCCGTGATTGGAATTCCACCGCTGTTTACACTTCACGTCATCAACACGAAGAGAAAGATACGCAAGCTGAAGACCAGGGCGACCATCGGCAAGTTCACCGTGACCGGTATGCTCAACGGTCTGTCGCAGGGGCTCGTCGTTCCGTTCCTCATACCGTTCTTTGTGCTGGTATATCACGTCCCGATGTCGCAAATGTCGATCTACGCCTTCGCAGGGAGGCTGCTGGGATCGGCCGCGATTCTGGGGGCACCCGTGCTGGAGAGGAAGTTCGGATTTGTCAGGAGCATACTAATAACCCGAGGGCTTGGCCTGGTCTTGTTCGTGCTGTTGCCGGTGGTTAGGTTCCTTCCCGTATCTATCGCGATCTACATACTCGCGCCGGGTTTGAGAGTAGCCGCGGCACCTATCCAGCGGTCGGAATTCACGAAGCAGGTTCACAAAGATGAGATGGGAAGGGCGTTAGGCATCAACCAAGTGGCGAGACTCGCGGCTTCTTCGACCGGAACGGGCTTGAGCGGCATCCTGATGCAGAACGCGCTTTACGAAATTCCCTTCTTCGCTTACGGGATTCTAATGCTGGGAAATCTGTATCTTTATATAAAGTTCTTCGGCACAAGGAAATCCGGTGCCGCAGCCGCCCAAAGATGATAACGCGTCTGTCGCGTAACCCGGGAAATACTGAACCGTCTATAGATGCAGCTTGAAGGTCTTGTCGCGGACACGCCTCACGATTAAGCTTTGAACTGTATTTGACTTCAGAGAGAGATTCTATTAACAAGGACATCAATATACTCGGTTTCACCCGGGTTGCTCGCAGTATCGCTGCCGGGATGATCAACATCGCATTCCCCTACTACATACTGACGACTCTTCACTACGGGGCGTTGGTCATCGGTTTGATATTTGTGTCGGCCACAATATCGACTGCGATCCTGGCTTTTCTTACCGGCATTTCCACCGATGTCTGGGGAAAACGGCAAACGCTGCTCATCGCAAATGCACTCCTGCCGATCAGTGCGATAATGGTATACTTTTCACACAGCCTCTGGCTGATCGTTCCGGCGGCCATGGTCGGAGGATATTCCGCCACGGGATCCCTGGCGGGCGGAGGCATCGGCGGAGTAGCGCAACCGATTCAAAGCACGATCCTTTCGGATCTGACAGCTGCGCACAAACGTACCAGATATTTTTCGCTTTTCACTTTCATGTCGGGAATTGCCGCGGCTCTCGGCGCACTTTTTTCCCGTCTGTTCGACGTAAGGGACATCTTCCTTATAGCAGCGACAGTCTCTGCTTTTGGAATCCCGGGCCTCTTCTTTCTCAAGGTGAAAGAGGCGGCGGGAAAGATCGGCGTGCTTAAGACAAAGTCGACCATCGGCAAGTTTACCGTTACCGGCGTGCTGAACGGATTCTCACAGGGACTGGTCGTACCTTTTCTCATCCCGTTCTTCGTCCTCGTCTATCATGTTCCGAAAGACCAGATGTCAACTTATGCTTTTGTCGGCGGAGTGATGGGAGCGTTCGCACTTCTCAGCGCACCGCTTCTCGAAAGGGCGTTCGGGTTCGTGAAGAGTATGATTTTGACGCGCGGCTTAGGGATGATCCTCTTCGTTATTTTTCCGATCGTCCACTTCCTTCCGCTAGCGGTTCTCATTTATGTGATAGGCCCTGCTCTGCGGGTGGCCGCGCTGCCGATTCAACAATCTGAAATGACCCAACGTGTCCACGAGAACGAACTCGGGCGGGCTCTGGGAATAAATCAGGTAACGCGACTCGCCGCGTCATCACTGGCCACTTTGCTCGGCGGATTCTTCCTGGACACAGCATTCTTCGAGCTCCCCTTCTTCATCTACGGGGGGATAATGTCGGGAAATCTCTATCTGTACACCAAGTTCTTCGGCAAGAATAAGACTCCCATCCCTGAAAGCGAACTCCCGATTGAAGTGAAGTAAGGATCCGGCGACTAATTCCGTCGCTGCTGCGCTTCGAAGAATCTCTTCAGCGTTTGAGCCACAACTTCCGGATTTCTTCCTTCAATGTCTTTTCTGTGAATGATCCCGACGAATTTGCCGTCTTTCATCATTGCGAACGAAGGTGACGACGGCGGTTCGGTTCCGAAGTGGTTTCTTGCCCGCTCGGTAGCCTCCAGATCCTGCCCGGCAAATACCGTTGCGAGATTGTCGGGTTTTACGCTTCCGCTGAGTGCCTCCTGAAGCGCCGGCCGGGCGATTCCCCCTGCGCATCCACAAGTCGAATTTACAAATATAAGAAGTGTGCCTTTGCTGCTTTCTATCTCTTTATCTACATCTTCGGGGGTCCGAAGCTCCTTCAATCCGAGTGAAGTTACTTTTCTGCGTATGTCGTCTACGAACAAATCAAACGTCTCGAACATTTTCATCTCCTCCATTTCTTTTAATAACATCGAAATGGAGGAATTAGGTTTCCGGAATCTTACAGGTTCGTGATCGCTTCGAGGACTTTGTCGACCTTGTCCTTCGACTCCGCCTCGCAGTAATACCTGATCAATGGCTCCGTTCCCGACGCGCGCACCAGGAGCCATCCGCCGTCTGCGAAGAAGAACTTGAACCCGTCAATTGTAAGGACGTGATCGACCTTGTGCCCGGCGACTTCTTTCAAACCTTTCTTCAATTTGCCCAGGACTTTCTGCTTGTACTGCTCGGTCGTTCGCACGTCGATCCTGCGGTAGATATGCGGACCTATCTGGTCGAACAGCTCGTTCACGAGCTCATTCAGCGTCTTTCCGCGTCTCACCATCATTTCGCAGATTGTAAGGCCAAGGAACAAACCGTCGCGTTCGGGGATGTGACCTTTCAACCCTACGCCGCCGCTTTCTTCGCCGCCTATCAGGACGTCGCGGTTGATCATTACGCTGGCGACATGCTTGAAGCCGACCGGGAGCTCCGTCAGCGGCAGGCCGTATATTTTCGCGAGCTTGTCCGGCATTTCACCGACCGAGACGGTTTTCACTATCTCTCCGCGGAGACCCTTAGTCTCGTGGAGATACTTGAGAAGGAGGGCGTAAACTTCCTGCGGCCCGACGAAGTTGCCCTTCTCGTCGACAGCACCGATCCGGTCCGCATCACCGTCGGTAGCAAGGCCGACGTTGTAGTTTCCCTGCGGGACGAATTTCATCAGCTCGCCGAGATGGGCTGCGATCGGCTCCGGGTGCTCGCCCCCGAACGACGGGTTGAACTCGTTGTGGATCACGACAGCGTCCTCGATTATCTGCTGCAGAATCCCCTGTCCCGCGCCGTACATTGCGTCGTGTACGATTCGCAGTCGCGCCCGCTTGATAGAATTGATGTCTACCTTCTTCTTCAAATCGTCTATGTAAATCTTCCTGAGATTTGCTTTCTTTATCAGTCCTTTTTTTGCGAGGTCTTCGAAGCTCTTCTTTATTCCGTCTACGGACTTCTGCGATATTTTGTTCGCTTCCTTCTCTATCTTCGCGACATACTCAACTTCCTCCGGTCCGCCGAAGTCGGCCTTGAGCTTGAATCCGTTATATCTCGGAGGGTTGTGGCTGGCAGTAATGACGACGCCTCCCGCGGCTTTAAATTCCGGAATTGCGAGAGAGAGTGCCGGGGTTGGGCAGTAGCCGTCCGACAGCGTGACCTTAAGACCGGTATTGGCGATTACCTGCGCTGCCCTTTCCGCAAATTCCGCGGAGAGGAACCGGGTATCGTAGCCGATCAGTATCCCGTTTTTGGACCGTTTGTGCTTCTTGTAGAATTTCGCCGTGGCGAGCGCCACTTTGGAAACGTTGTCGAATGTATAGTCCTGCGCAATGACTCCGCGCCAGCCGTCGGTACCGAACTTAATTTTTGTCATTAGTCCAACCTCCTTGGTTTAACTCAGACAAAATAAAATCTCGTTTGCTAACATACAACGGTTCGGGGTACAGGCGGGGACGGGGAGACGAGGTCAGAAGTCGGAAGTCAGAGGTCGGAGGTCAGAGGTCAGAAATCAGTAGGAAGTAGGTAGTAGGCAGAAAGGCAATTCATGATGACGATTGTTCATGTAGAGAGCGAGCCTCGGAGAGGCGGCCTGTAGAACAAGGGGTGAAAGGAAAAAGGTGAAGGGCAAAAGGGGGAGAAGCAGGATACGGAGACAGGAAACGGGAGGCAGCAAGAAGTAGGTAGTAGGCACGACGCCGAATCATGATTCACGATTGCCGATGGGGAGAGCGAGCCTCGGAGAGGCGACCTGTTTGTAGACAAGCAAAACCAAACCGAAGAAGAGCTCCGTAGGAGCGACCTGTTATGAAGGCGTTTCCTTTTGCCTTGTTGCGCGGCGTGGAGAAATGTCTTAGTTTACCATCGCAGTCGTGTTCCATGGTACAGGCGGGATTCTTACAAAGTGAAGCTCCATCACCCCACGTTGATTCAATGTACCGGGGTCTCGATTTCCAAAATCTTTGGCCGGGTGCAAAAGGTTCATAGGAGGGCGTGTAATGGAACGAAGAGTAAGTCCGGCGATTTATTCTGCAAGTGAAGGTTGTGGAGCGAGCGATGTTTCTCGGCTCCATTGGGGTGGAGAAGCGGCCCCGCAGCAACTGACCGGTTCTACGACAGGCGGCTTACCCTCCGTGCCGGGTCGTGTTCCGGCAGAGAAATGTGCATTTCCGGCCCGTTTGGGAGGATTTGAGGAAAATTTATACGTTCTCAGCATCGGTTTATGTCCCCTCGATGAGAATTCACGCATACCATATCCCGATTTCCACGATCTCGATGTGAGTTTAAGCACACCGGACCTCAATTCTTGTCAATTCCATGTCAATTTTTGTCAACTTGATCTCGATTTACGCGCTCCCCACTTCGGTTTATGTCCTCTCGGTGCGAATTCAACACACTCGCGTTCAATTTATACGGGCTTCATCCTAATTGTTGCGGGTCCGAATCAGATTTGCGGAGCCCCGGCTTCGATTCGGATGACGTCGGACGAAATCCAGGGACATCTCAACACAATTCTCAGGGCGGCGGAGCCAAGGTGAAACAGCCGGCGCCGAGCACCATGGCCGAGAAGGTCGTTTCACTTGTCGGCTGTCTTCACGCTTACGCTTACGGCAAGAATGACGAAGACCTCATGGATCAGTCGGAGATTTCCGAGACCGACGTCATTCACGTCAGGGACGCGGAGCGGGCGGCGTTTTGCACGAAACGTGTCGACCTTGTCGAGGCAAACAAGGGTGTGCTGGTCGAGTGGGGAGTGACCGACGAGGACATCGCGGTGGCAAGGGAGTCCATCGCGGATTATACCGACTCGTTCAACAAACGTGAGTCTGCGAAGACTGAGCAGACGAGCGAGCGCGGGAACGTCGACGCAATGTTCGCACAGGCCGACAGGATACTGTACAGACAGATCGACAAGATAGTCAGGAAGCTCGGTGGAACCAATCCGGACTTCTATGCCGAGTACCAGGCAGCGCGTGTAATTAGAGACGTGGCCGCTACAAGAAAAGGAAACGGCAGCGCGACCCCGTCCGAGGTGACGACGCCGGCGGCGAGCTGACGCTTGCCCCGTCGACAGCCCGACAAGTCGGGCGAAGCGTCCATGATGCAGGCGGAGGTGGGCCCGGAAAGGTTTTGTCGCGGGAGTGCCACTAAGTGGTCGTATCACGAGAGCTCCCTTTGAACGGGCTGAGGTGGAGGTGGCCCGGAAAAGGTCAGAGATCGGAAGTCAGAAGTCAGAGGTCGGAAGACAGTACGCAGTAAAGAGTAGGTAGTAGGCAGAAAGGTGAACCATGATGCGCGATCGCGGATGCGGAAGACAAGCCTCGGAGAGGCGGCCTGTTTGTAGACAAGCAAAACCACCCTAAGGGGAGCTCCATCGGAGCGGCCTGTCAGGGAGTGATCCCTTTGACTGGGCAGGGGGCGAGCTGTTTGTAGAAAAGCTCCCGGCGCGGGAGCCGGGGCCGAAGGCGAGGCGGACAAGAGCTCGTGATGTGCGGAATTCGAACAACTGTTTGACAGATAATCTTACAGCGGTTATATTGACTCTGCAAGAAAACGAACGGAGGACGGGTTTATGAGCGCCATGAATGCTCAGATTGGCAAGAAGGTGAAAGAACTGAGAGAAAAGAGGAATTTGAGCCAGGAGAAGCTTGCGGAAATGCTGGGGATACCTAGGCCGGCGGTTTCTCAAATTGAAAACGGAACGAGGGCTGTCTCGGCCGGCGAACTCGTCGGGTTGTCGAAGGCACTGGGTGCTCATGTTGAAGCGCTGCTGGGTTTAAAAGAAGAGCCGGAGGTTGTGCTCGAACCCGAAACGCGAAAGCAACCCGGGGAGTCCAGGCCGGCGATCCGGATCAATGTGCCGCAGGAAAACCTGGAGAAATTCCGTCAGGTTCTGCTCTACATTCTCGACAGGATCGGGGCGAAGCCGAATATCGGAGAGACGGTCATCTACAAGCTGCTCTATTTTATCGATTTCAACTATTACGAAAAATATGAGGAACAGCTCATCGGTGCGAAATATCAGAAGAATCACTACGGACCCACTCCAGTTGAATTTTCCAAAGTGGTGGATAAGATGATCGCGTCGAAGGCGATCGAGAAGGTGAAGAGCAGGTATTTTGATTTTCCCCGGACGAAGTATCTCCCTCTGAAGAAGCCCGACCTTTCCAGGCTCAGTGCCCGCGAGCTGGAGACGATCGACGATGTCCTGAACAGACTCTCCAATATGACTGCGAAGCAGATAAGCGCGTACTCTCATGAAGACATCCCGTGGAAAAGCGCGGAGGACGGAGAAATAATGGAATATGAGTCGGTGTTCTACAGGACACCGGCCTACTCGGTCAGACAATACGACGAAGATCAGTGATATAACACGGCTCCCGGAATTCCGGAAGGAGCTGAAGGCGCTCAGGAAGCGATTCAAGACGCTCGAAGAGGATATCCGGAATTTCGAATCCTCGGCGCTGAGGATGTTTCACGAACAGGGGATGGATGCGGGCGCCATGGAACGAATCTCCGGCCTCGGTATTGAGGAGCCGCAGATATACAAGGTGGTTAAGTTCGCATGTCGCACGCTGCCGGGCAAGGGGAACAGGTCGGGGATAAGAATTATCTACGCGTTCTATGAGCAGGGCTGCAAAGTGGAATATGTTGAGATTTACTATAAGGGCGATAAGGAGAATGAGGACAGGGGGAGGCTGATGAAGTATTATGGAACTACGAAGGTCAGGGAAGCAGCAGAAGCATATGAGGCTGAGACGTGAGAGTGGAAGATACGCTGAGAAGGTTAGCAGCGGCTTTGTTTAAATGTACTCTAATCTTCAATGTCGGAGCAGTAAAATTGAATACGAGCGTCGAAGAAAGGCGTTGAGTGTAGGGAGGTTGCAGATCTAATTGGGAGTTCTTACCATGATAAATCTTGAGACTTATTTGGACCACCGTTTGTGGATAGCGATTCAAAGCTCGTATGAAAAAGAGAGCTTTACCGGGGCAATAATGGATTCCATTTACTTCTTGAGCGATCTTATCCGGGATAAGAGTGGTTTGGATCTCGACGGGGTCGCTCTCATCGGCCAAGCGTTTGGCGGGAACTCTCCGAGATTAAAGCTGGGCAACCTTGAGACGGAATCTGGGAGGAACATTCAGAGCGGAATAGAACAGCTTCTGCGCGGGCTGTACCAAGCTGTCAGAAATCCAAGAAGTCACGATAAGTATAACGATAAACGGGAAGATGCCGATGCCATTATTGTTTTCGTTGACTATCTAGCACGCGTGATCGATCAATCGAGAGCCAGGTTCGTAATGGCTGATTACCTGGACCGTGTATTCGATAAGAATTTTGTGGAGAAGGAGCGCTACGCCGAGCTGCTTGGCGATGAGATCCCACCGAAGAATCGCTTGGAGGTAATGCTTCAAGTGCTTTCGAACAAGGAAAAGGGGGAAGGCAAAAAGCTAAAGTTCTTCGTGAAGGCGCTAATGGGGAGGCTCGCAGACGACGAACAGGCCACAATCTATCAGGCCATTTCAGACGAGTTTAAGACAACAAACAGTGAAAGCACAATTCGGGTCATCATCCAGATATTTCCCAGTAACATGATTCAAATGTTAGAAGAATCGGCTCGGCTAAGAATCGAAAACAAGCTGATTCAGTCTATAGCGGAGGGGCGTTACGATAGCCGGAATCAGAAATGCAAGTCGGGGGCTCTCGGAACGTGGGCGACTGAGATAGGTCAGTATTTTCTTCTTAAAGAGGAGTTGGTAAGCAGGATCATCACGAAGCTATCGTCTGAGGATCAGGACCAGCATGATTACGTTATGACATATTTCTGGAGAGAACTTGTCAATTTGCAGAACCCTCCTTCGGAACGCTTGGTTAGAATTATTAAGAACAAACTCAAAGCGGGAAACAGGACCTTCTACGATCAACTAAAGATCGAGGAGTTAGGCTCTGGTACCGAGTGGGTTGTACCGTTCGCTCAAGAGATGAACGCATTCAAGCCAAATGAGGCCTTTGACGCGGAGCCTGATGACCTACCCTTCTAGCCTTAGACCTATTGGGAGGTGGGAGGAGCAAGAATGCTGAGTATCTCAGGGCCATTCGCGAGTAGCGCTCATTCAAGCTGAAGCTTGTGAGATTCAGCCCTCTTGAAGGCCATGCCCACTCGTCCCCACATAGAATGGACTGAAATGACATGTCCGCCATAGGCGGATCCGCCGGCGGAGAACCCCGTGACGGGGTGTTCCAAGATCACTGAAGTATGCAAGAACTGCAACGCCGAACGGATGGCGAGGCGGCTAAAGGCGATGGGAGTGGATAGATATGAAAACCGGTTCTCGGTAACATTACAGCCCGATCTGTGCTACAGTTTAACTGTCGCATGAACTCTCGTGCCGCTCCTACGGATCTAATCATGTGGGATGGATGGGACGATCTACAAACAGGTCGCGCCTACGGCGCTGTCCGTTCTTTGGGGGATGAAGAATCTGAAGTCGGGATTCTCCCCAGGAATGGCTCGATTGAATCCGGAATTGTCGTTGGGAACGATGGCACATAGATATTAGCGGAACACTCGGGTATTGAAGTTCGTTTTTTAATTGCCGAATATAGGATCGAAATGAGGCTAGAGCCTTGACCATCCGCAATGAAAAGATCGCCAATATTATCCTGTATTTCCTGAAACAAACCATGAATCCGGGGAAAACCAAGTTTTTCAAGCTCCTCTACTTCCTTGATTTCATGTATTTCAAGAAACACGGCAAGAGCGTCACGGGCTATGATTATATTGTGATGCCATACGGGCCGGTGCCAAAGGAACTCCTCAACCAAATTGACAATAATACCTTACCGGCAGAAATCGGTGAGAAGATCGGATGGACAGAAGAAAAAGATGAGGAAGATCCTTCGAGGCACAACTTCAAGTTCTTCCCGAAGAAATCCGCGAGAGATGATCTCAGCTGGCTGTCGCCGTACGAACAGGATACGTTAAAGAAAGTCGCGGAGATTTTCAAAGATGCTTCGGCTGGGCAGATGAGCGAGATTACTCACCTAAAAAATACACCATGGTACAAGACACGCCAGCAATCGGGGGATTTTGCGGTGATCGATTACTTCCTTGCGTTGGATAATGAAAGCGTTTTGAGTCGTGATGAGATAGAGGAACGTTTC
>JBJKQU010000110.1:0-19485 GCA_046705025.1 Candidatus Kryptoniota bacterium
CCTTCTTACCGGTACAAATCTCGTAAATATCTTTAGGAGAAGGTGAATCGGCGAAATCTATCCCTGCTTCGCGGGCGTACACCCGCTTCACGCCGCGGATGCTCGCATGCTCTTCAATATTCATCCCCGGACTCAGTTTGTCCCTCAGCAGCCAGATCTCACCCGCTATGGAATTGTCCCCGACATGCAGGTTCTCATCATGGACTATCCCCGCGCCGAACCCGGTGCCAAGGGTCAGTCCAAGAAGGTTCTTGTACCTCTTCGGGCTCCCTGCTTTTTCGAGAAGTCCATTCAAATACGGCAGATAACCTGCGATCGCTTCGCCGTAAGTATAAAGGTCGCCATCATTGTTGATGAATACCGGCAGTCCGAACTTGTCCTTTAGAAAAGGTCCGAGCGCGACGCCGCCGCGGAAGGCCGGCAGGTTTGGAAGATCGCCGATGATGCCGTTCGGGTAATCGGCGGGACCTGGAAATGCAAAGCTGATTGCGGCGGGACTTTCCTTCAGCTTATCCTTTATGCCGCTGAATCCTTCAACGATCGAGGAAAGACATTTGTCCAGATTGTCTCCGTTGGAGGGAAGCGTGATCTCCTCGACTATTTGTTCACTACCCTGGATCGCGGTGAAGACAAGGTTCGTTCCCCCCGCATCGAGTGTCATGACGATTCTTTTGTCCGAGCTGTAATTCATTAGTTCATCCTCATGCTGGAATCTGGTTTGTGCTTAAGTCCGATATTCGTTCAATGTAAGGGAAAGAAGTGAATGGAACGATGGCTCCGATTGCCCTCACACCCATGAAGGTAAAAAAAAGGAGAGTATTCTACAGGCTACAAGCAGCCGCATGATTTCCTTATCGCAAGTTCAGTCTGAACAATTATCTTTTTCCCCGGTTTCGATTTCCCTTCTATTTCCGATATAAGGGTCTCGGCTGCGGTCTTCCCTATTATGTATGCCGGCTGTCGGAGAGTCGTCAGGGGGCTATATACGAGTTCTGCTCTTACGTCGTCGGACATGCCGACAATACCTATATCCTGAGGTATCCGCAGCCTGTGCTCCTGGATAGCTTTCATAGCTCCAAATGCTGCGGGGTCGTTGACCGCAACCACCGCGTCCGGCCTTTCACGGACCGGCAAATGAAGGAGACTTTCCATAGCCTGATACCCGCCCCTCTCATCGAAGCCCGACTGTACAACAATCTCGGGTCTGTATTCGATGCCGTTCCTCGCGAGGGCTTTCCTGAAACCGTTCAGCCGGTCCTTCCCGATTGAAACTGCCGAGGGGCCGCTGAGATGCGCGATGGCTTTGTAGCCGTGCCCGATCAGGTGTTCAGTGACCAGCGAGGAACATTCCTCATCGTCGATGCTGACACAGCTGGCGCCTATGTTGCGTACGACACGATCAAAAAAGACGACCGGAATCCCGAGTCGGATAGCCTCTTTGTATACCAGGTGGCTCTTGATAGTCTGCGCGGTAGAAATCAATAGTCCATCGACTCTCTTGGATAGCAGTGTGCGTATGCCGTCTCGCTCGCGCTCTTCGTCTTCAGCAGAGTGAGCAAGGATCAGATGGTAACCCGAGGAGTATGCAGCGTCCTCGATGCCGCGTATCACTTCCGGGAAGAACGAGTGAGTTATTTCGGGCACCACCACCCCTATCGTCTCGGTTCTACGAATCGCCAGACTTCTTGCGATGTGATTCGGAATGTATCCGAACTTCTTTGCGGCCTCTAGGACCCGCGCCCTCGTTTTCTTGCCAACGTTAGGTGAATCGTTCATCACGCGTGATACCGTCATCACGGATACACCCAGGTGTGATGCGATCACTTCCGCAGTCACGCGTTTTCCGGAATTCATGGGTAGCTTCTTGGCAGTCACTTTCGTCCCCGACATTTGATAGCTGACACTGTTTTGAAGTAAAAGTTAACCATTTCCGCCGTTAATTAGTACCCGATCCTTCATCGGGTACCGGGCAATTCGGAAATGATTGCACACTGATTACACGGTGACTTCATGACCAATCGTCTCATGCGCGTTCTATTCCTCTGTCCCCGGCGAGAAGAAGTTTAACCACACAGTCTCTTTGCCCATGTGTTCTAATGTGCCTATGTGGTTAATGATTTTATCTGATCATCGGCGGTCGGCCATAACCACGCCATGTCGGAATCTATCCGTGATAATCCGTAATTCCCGTTTTATCCCTGTTCCATCTCTTAGCCCCCACGCCGGAACGATGATCTGAGTGTGGATTCCCGCCAGGAGCACGCGGAAATGACATGATGGGTGGTTGTTGACTTGGACTGAAGGTAATGTGCCACTTTTGTCGATCTAAAAAATTCATCCGATGCCAGAGGCTGTCTCAAAAGTAGCCATCCGATGAATCAGACGGCTACCGAGAGCGCAAAACCCTCCGGGTTTCGTGTTTTGAGAGGCGTCGATTTTAATCGATGCCACTTTTGGGACAGCCTCAGCCACAACCTCGCCCGGTCACGATTAATCCATGATCATTTGTAATTGCCGTATTATCCGTGTTCAATTTCTGTGTCCCTGGCGAGAGAAGAAACCTTCAAACTGACCCCGTACCCGGCAATCTAAGCGCCCGAAATTCAACGAACCTTGTGGCCCGGCGGACAAACCTTGTCGTCGGGCAGACCGACCTTGTGGCCCGGCGTTCCAACCTGACCGTTCGGCGGGCCAAACCTGTGCTTCGGCGGACCCGCCTGGAGCTTCGGCAAACCGACCTAAACGTTCGGCGAACCAACCTTCTCGTTCGGCGGGCCAACCTTGTCGTTCGGCGCTCCGACCTGGTAGTTCGGCGGACCAACCTTTTGATTCGGAGGACGGACCCCGTTGAATTTTCTACGAATTGAGCGGTTTCGCGAATGAAGAGGTTGTATTGCAATCGACGAGGACCGGCATGTCTCCGTTTGATTCATATTCAAACGGCGTGGTAAAAGAGGACCGCTTCCTTCGGGCACATCCGCTGAACGCGGATGAAGGGAGCGGTAATACATCGTGAGGTTAGGTCCTGGGCTGGTCGGGCGAAGAGTTGTCGCCATCGGCTGGAGCAGGAACATTCCGCCTGACCGCATAGCGAAGAGGCTTCAGGGCTTCGAACTCCCCGAGCTTGACCGGGTCTTTTGCGTATTCACTCTCTGCGGCGATATATATCCGGTCGGCAATCTCTTCGACTTCTGCCATTGCTTTTTGTGCTGCTGCTGTTGCCTCCGGCGCGTCGGCATGTTTTGCCATTTCCTGCGACGAGTCGACCGTCTGCAGTTTTGCGACATTGGCGGTGATGGAATCGATGTCTGCCTGAATCAGTCCGGACTTCTGAATGAGCTCGGTCTTGTACTTATCCCAGGCAGCGACGATCGCGTTGGCCCATTTGACCAGGAGGGCAGTTGAGTGGTTGAAGTATTCTCCGATAAAGAATTCCTTCCACTGCGGACTTCCCTGCTTGAAGGTATGTTTGACACCGCGCTGGACACGTCGGACGTCGGCGAGCAGTTCGTCCTTGGCGGCGGCTTCGCTTTCGGTCAGCTGTTCTTTATCGGATGTTTTGCCGCCCGCGGCGGCAACTGTTGCCTCCATGGAACTGGTTTTCGCGCTATAGTTCTGAAGGTATGCAGCATCAATTCCGCGCTTTTCCAGGTCCGGGAGACAGGGCTGGGTCTGGAGGGAGAGAGCCCCCTCTTCCTGTGCCAGCCCCTGACTGGTTGGGTGAGGCATGATTGCCTCCTTTCCATAAATTGCGGAAAAGTTAGCTAAGACCGCAGTCTGCACGACGCTTACCGCGGTGGGCGGTACACAGCAGGCCTTCCCTGCCCGTGGGTCTTCCTGCCGGTACGATCTATATGGAAAGAACTGCTCTGTCAAAGATGAAAAGATTGGACCCTGATGTTACGGCTTTCAGCCCTTGCTCCGTGCGCCGGGTTGCGGTAGACCCATATTATCGATTACCTTTGGCGCGGTTATGGGTAATGCAGAGCATCTGGCAGTTCCTGGCCGAACTTTTCCCGCCCTTGCTCCAGGCTGTTACATGGTCGGCGTCCATTTCAGAAAGTTTCCAAATCCTCTTCTTGTTTGCATCACGGCCTATGGCACAATGCGGACAATTCGAAATGCCTTTTGCTTCAGCTCCTCTTGTCTGCTGGGAGTAAACACTCCTCTTGGTCGCATCATCGAAGACTCGAACATCAAGCAGTTTCGTATCCCGTGAACCCCCAAGGATATACTCAAATAGGCCTTTGGGGCTCCTGACATACGGGTCATCGTAGAGCTTCCTTACTGCTGCCGAAACTTTCTTCGGATCGAAGGGCTTCTTATGATATAGTTCATACAGGCGCCCCCATTCCAGTCCTCGCATCTCGTTCTCTACGTCGATAAAGACACTCGACACCCAGTCGATCACGCTGTTGAAGTAGGTCTTCAGCTCTTCGATGTTGCCGACCTTGCGATGAGCGTTCATGTAGCCGTCGATATCGCCTTTGCTTACCCAGTCCAGCGCCCGCTCCAGGAACTCCTGCCGGTTTGCGCTGCCCTTGATGTACGCGCTCCACTTCTGGACATTCGCGTTCTGGCTGTTGCTGAACTCGGCCTTCGCCAGCGTCACGAACGGCCCAGAGTAGATGGCGTTCAAGAGCTCCTGGTCGTTGAGTGGGACACCTGCGATGTTGACAGTCTCAAACCACTTCTTGATGTCGGTCTCCGTCCCCTCGCATTCGTAGACCAGCAATTTCGAGTTCATAATTCCGGCTTGTTGGTCGGCCGGCAAGCTGTCGAAGTTCTTCGGATTGCCGTTGTCCATGATCGCGAACTTGCCGGTAACGAACCGTCCGATACTGGTGATCCGTTGCTGGCCGTCCAAAACCTCGAACTTGTCCTTCGCGACCTTGTTGAAATAGATCAGTCCCAGCGGATATCCTTTGAGAAGCGATTCGATGACCGCCGCCTCTTTCTTGCCTCCAGCATCCGCATAGATGTAGTTGCGCTGGTATTCCGGCTGAATGGTGAGCTTCCCGCCCAGCCCGTACAGCCCCTTGCCTTCCAATTCGTTGTACACAAACCCGTCGCAGATGTCGCCGACGCTAATGTCAATTCTTAGATTGGTTTTCACTTTTTGCCCTTTCTGGCAGACGGCGTACGGCGGCGGATGACAACTCTGTCGTACATCCGGCGATAGGTGCCATCGCCATTGCCAATGTAGAACCGTGGGCCGCCTTGCAAGTAGCTACCCTTCTTCGCTACCTGCGACATAGGCACACTCAGGTTCATGCTTGATCCCAGAATCTCGAACTGATCGGGGTTGTGTTTATCGAGAAATGTAATGGGGACGCCCATGGCGCCGTCGTAGTCGCTGGGGATCGCGTCGCTGTAGGGCACCTCAATGGCATCGTAGTTGGCGTACCGGTCGTAGGCCGCCTTGCCCCTGATCTCCTTGTGCTTACTGAAACGCAGGTTATCCTCCATGGTCATGAGAGGCAGTTTCTCGTGGCGTCGGCCGTGGTCCAGGTTTGTGAACCAGCCGACGTTGCGGAACTTGACGAGTCCGGTGCTCGCATCGTAAACGCCCTCCCCAAACTCGCGACCGCCCTCGGGAGAAATGCTGAAGTAGGCATTTCCATTGGCGAAACCTGCTACAAGCCAGATCTCTGTGTCCTTGATGAGCGGGAAGATCTCCTTGTAGGTGATGGCATTCTTCGGCCCAATAATTAGGAACTTCTTTCCGTGCTCAACGAGCTGGGCGACGTATTCACGGAAGAGTGAGAAGGGCGGGTTGGTAACGACGATGTCGGCCTCTTTAAGAAGCGCGACGCACTCAGGGCTGCGGAAGTCGCCACCGGGGTATTTGGCGTTGCCTTTCAACGCTATCCGGGCGGCCTTGTTCCGCTTGAGAAAGAGCTCGACGTCGGTAACGTTCGCAGCGCCGTCTCCGTCCTCGTCTTTCACGCGGTCGACGACGACGGCGAGCGCCTTGGGTTTCTGACGGTTGCCATTCCCCTCGTTGTATTCCGGGAACAACGTGAGCTGGCCGGCGATCGGGGAGCCGTCGTAGCTGGTGGTGATGAGCTTCTTAAGGCCGAGCTTGTTGAAGTTGGCGGCGAAGTACTTGAAGAAATTGCTCTCGAAGGGGTCGTCGCAGTTGCAGTAGACGACCTTGCCGCGGAAAGTATCGGGGTCGAACTCAAGGTAGGCCTCGACCTCCTTCTGGATGTCGACGTACTGGGTGTAGAACTCGTCCTGCTTGGCCGCCTTCGCGGCGGCGAGGCCCTGGTTCAGCGACCTACTCGGCATTCTTCGCGTTTCCGTTCCCGGGGTCTTCTTTGACTTCACGGCTGCGGTATCTTTCCGGTTCGCTTTCAGTGATCTGGTGGCTTATGTGTTTAATATATGCTTTCTGTGTAAAATGTGCATTTGGGTATGATGGGATTGGGGCGTTTCGGATAACGTCTACGGCAATCACGTCTGTCACGCGCTCCTTATTCTATAATATGCTTTTACGGTTCCCACGCAGATGAGTTATTTATGAAACGGCCTAATATTATATCGTTGCAGGAAGCGCAGTGCGAGTGGAGTAAGTCTGTAAGTAACAGTTTCCCGTTCAAGGTCTGCTATTTCTTTGCGGTCATATACTGGTGGCTCAAACCACCCAAGAAGTTCAAGCTGTCTGCATGTTGGGCTATCAGTATCTATAAGCATCAGACTTTTATTCTCGGGATTTACTCTCATCAATGCTCTACGTTGTGCTATGCTCCGTTGTCTCCAAATTATTCGCGGAGCTTTGCATTTTTGGAGCATATCCCATGATAGAAGCGGCAATAGCACTATTATTGGGATTATCCATGTATAGATCTCTCCGAAAAAAATCTTTCCTATCTTTATCGGCAAAACCAGATGAAGAAGAAAACCTAATACAAGAAATAACAGTGTTCTCAACCATGATACTACTTTGGACTGTAGTTGGTCTATTGAATTTAATGTTTCATGTTCCATATCATTTATGGTAATCTAAATAAGTAATGCCAATTTTGCTGCCCTTTGTGTGCAAACCGCAAAAGCATACCCTATGATAATCGAGCGTATTCTTTTGGGTTTTTGTCTGCTGCCCGCGATTTCCTGCACGCTAAAGATTCCTTAGAAAGTCTTGCACTTCTACTTTCGCAAGCTTAAGGATCCCACGCAACGTTCCCGCCTTTATTGCCTCTTCCCGTGAAACACTGCGTAGTTCAGGCATTGATCGCCGCTTCAAAGGTTGTCAGAAGTGGCTTCTCAACCTCCTTTTGCGGGAATTCCTCCAAATATAACTCGGTTGCTTCCTTGAGATTTGCTAACGCTTCCTCTACCGTGACCCCCTGGCTGACGGTACCCACTTCCGGGCATTCGGCTACATACATGTCTTCCTCTCTATGAAGCACCGCGGAGAACGTCTTTAAGGTCATGCGAGCGTCCTTTTTCTATAATATAAGAAAATCCAGTCACGGGCGGCAGATAACGTTTGGAAGAATACGCTAATGTGCATCTGTTTCTCTTTTGGAATCCGGTGCGAAGACAAAAGAAAGGATGGTAATATTTTGAGGAGTCGCTCGATTGAAAGGTTCGGCGTTTGTAATAGAAGCATTTACACACGACCATGGCGCAAAACATTTCCCTTCTGTCTTCGCCTGTTCTAACCCTGATGACCCCCCTGACACTTCAGGCCATCTATCCCGAATATAACCGGGAGTCGGATCTATACTGAGAATCCCCTCTTTCGTCTTAGAAGTTTTAACGGTACACGACAAAAGTGTATTTCCTGCAACTGCTGAACCAACAGAAGTCAGTGTCCCAACCTTTATGACATTTCGACGTGAATACAATGACATAAATATTAATTTACCATAAAATTCAACTTGCACTCTTTTAGTAATTCTTGTGAATACAATCTTTGATTTTCATCTACCAACTTTTTGAATCCAAATAAAATCGATCCCGACAGGTTTATCAGACTGTAGCGATTCAAGAGTTAATTTCTGTCCGCCTTCCTTGAGTTTGAAAGGACTGGAACTGAAAGTCCTGGATAGTATGCCATGTGTACAGTTCAGATCCACCTTTCCTCCATCATTTGTGAAATCCGAACCGTTTATTGTTGCTTTAAATGATCCTGATCCATTGGTTAACCGGGCAGTAATGTAAATCTTGTAAGTCCCGTCTTTTGTTATCGGCAAAGTTAGATCAAGTTTGTCCCCCGAATTTTTTGGAACCCATACTAAAAGTTGTCCTCCAGACCATAACCTGCCCGAGACCATTGTGGTATTTTCATTCTTTGCCACAATATCTTCCGCTTCATAGAATACCGAGTTTGCTGATCCTAATCTGGCAATCGGGTGCCAGATCGCAGGCAATTGGAGCGCACGCACATCCCCCTGCGAAATCTGGTGATAATCATCATGCATCCCCCGGAACCCATAATGGTATATGGTCCGTGCATAAGAAAACCCACTTACCGGCTCATGGGGCAGTAACCCCATATAAAAAGCAAACTGGGTTTTAAAAGGTATATTATCAAGAATTTGCCAGCGGTAATTAGTCACAAAACCACGTGTTCCGGGGCCATCATCCCGGGGTTGCCCGCAATAGGCATAATCAAATATATCCGGAGACGACCAGGCATAATCGAAATAATCTTCCGAACCTGTTCCCATAAAAGCCGGAGACGAGTTATCATCTACGAAAATCTTTTCGTCGCCTTCGCCCCACCAGTTACCATATACCGAAGGTACATTCGTCGGGTTCAGCAAATGGATGGCGGTTCCGACGCAGACCCCTTTCCCACTGGTCTGTAAAAAAGTTATGTCGCTAGGATGGTCAGGCGAGGCTAACATATCATGGTCAACTTTCCAATGTGCCCTGAAATACATGGAACGTTTTTCGTCCCACTGGTATTTCTCAGTAACGACCTTTCCGGTTAACCCAACATCTCTGTCCCCCATATTTTCAATTTTTATGGAAGCCGATTCTTTAAATGGCATAAAAAATCGACAAATTAGCCGGCCATCGCTTGTCACTGTAAAAGGCAATGACTGATAAGGATTTATCCCGGGAGCTGTCCCGAAAAAATCACCCACCGGAGACTGTACCTGGGGAACGGAAGCGCCATCAAACGAAATCCGCAATACCATCTGCCGCAACGCAGTTTCCAGGTCATGGTCCAGAACTTTTAGTTCAAAATATTTGATGCCTTTGCTCCCGGAAATATTCAGAACTTCTTTTTCCTCTCCACTCTTGATGTTAGCTGCAAAGGAAACAGTATCTCCATTTGCCGAAATTGCCCCGCTGTCAGGATTGGTCAGAATCTTTATGGCCCCGTCAATTTCCGCAGAATAGGTATTGATATCGGATGGTTTAAAGGTGACCACTTTTGTCCCTTTCTCATATAACCGGATATCAACCTGATAATAATAAATGTCGTTTATGTCCCCAACCCAGATTATTTTGCACTCTTTGGCAAATGGCACCGGGTAGTAACCAGCCATATTTTGGGTAAACGAGCCGTTGAAAATATCCGGAGCCCCTGGAACCAGAGCATTATATGTCTTTGTAAAAAAATCATAGGCATTGCCATTGTAAACCGGATCCGATTTTCCATCCAAATACATCCTTATTTTTCCACTGATGGCTGCCGTCCAGAGCCTGACAATTGCCCCGGGCCCTTTTGCATCACAAATCAGGTATTCCCCAATTTTATCTTTCCCGGGTTTCTTTAAAACCTTTACAAAACCGGGGATTGGTCCCCCGCCACCATCTGCATTTGCAAACCACCCCGGGGCATCAGGCACCGTACTCCTCCGGTCATAAGAGGAAAATTGGACGGTATTATAATCAGGTGTGGGATATTCTGCAAGACTTTTTAAATCTGTCATCTCCCGAATTAAAGTTCCTGTCGTAATTTTCCTATTACTATCTTGACCAGAAAATCCCGTTGAAACCAAAAAGATTACAATCATGCAAAATCCTGCTAAACTAATTGTTGCAACAGACTTCATTAAGGCTCCTTCATGTTTAATCTTGTTCATTCTTTTCATAAATCAAGTTATACTGGTCGATCATTCTATTATCAAAGGGGTCGGGACCTTTGGCCCTAACGGGAAGAAGGTCTTTACAGTGAGACAAGAACTCATCGACTGGATAGTCTCTCACTACGGTCATACGGCCCCATATTGGTTCCATTTTTTCATTGTTAGCGGTGCGCCCAGTGGCGTATAACTAGTGTAGAAACACACCGATGTGCATCTATTCCCTTCTTAACAGTTCGGTACGAAGAGAAAGAAAGGTAGCGATCTTTTGAGCGGTTGCTCGATTGAAAGGTTCGGCGTTCGTGATAAAAAGACTTACACATGACTTTGGCGCTGAATTCAGACCTCTTGTCTTCCCCTGTTTTAACCCTGATGACCCCCAGTTGCTTCAGGCCATCTGTCCCGAATATAACGGGGACCTCTGCAAAGTACAAACTCTGCCACCATCGATAGCGGGCTATTCCAAGCCATTGAACACGGAATACAGGGATAGGAGCACAGATCATCACGGATTACTTCACGACTGATAATCCGATCCGCATTTATACGTGATTTCCGTATTATCATGTTCCATCTCTTAGCCCCGACGCCGAAACGACTATCGCGGCGTGGATTCCCGCCGGGAGCACGCGGGAATGACATGATGGGTGGTTGTTGACTTGGATTGAAGGCAATGTGCCACTTTTATCGATTTAAAGAGTTTACGGGATGACATTCAGCATGGATGTATGGCCACAACCTCGCCCCGTGAAGATCAGTCCTTGATCATCCGTAATTGCCGTTTTATCCGTGTTCAATTTCTCAGCTTCCACGCAGCAATGTGGATTCCCGCTGGGAGCGTGCGGGAATGACAGATCGGATGGGTTTGCCTTGTCCTGAGGGTAGTATGCCACTTGTGCTGGTTCGAGGAATCTACTGGACACTACATTGTCACCCTGAATATGAATTGTAAAGCCACAACCTTGCCATATCGACATTTATCCGTGATGATCCGTATCGTCCGTTTTGTCCGTGTTCTATCCTTTTCCGAGTGCCGTCGGAGTTCTCTATTTGAGCAACCCTTGTTAAATTTCAACACATGATTTCCACTGACCGACTCCAGAAAGGCCTCGAAAAGTTCTTCGGACTGAAAGAATTCCGCCCGGGACAGCTCGAGATAATCAATTCTGTCATGAACGGGTTCGACACGCTGGCCGTCATGCCGACAGGCGGCGGAAAATCCGTCTGCTACCAGCTCCCGGCCCTCCTCTCCGACGGGTTGACGATCGTCGTCACGCCTCTCGTAAGCTTGATGAAGGACCAGGTCGCCCAGATAAACAAGAAAAGCTTTGTGGCTACCCAGCTGGACAGTTCTCTCGGACTCGAAGAGATCCGGCAAAGGCTTCAGCTGGTCGCAGCTCAGCGAGTTAAACTCCTTTACGTCGCGCCGGAACGCCTGGAGAGTTCGAGGTTCATTGGCGCTGTCTCAAAGACCAGGGTTTCCATACTAGCCGTAGATGAAGCTCACTGCATCAGTCAGTGGGGTCATGATTTTCGACCGCAGTACACCAGGATTTCCGACTTCTCGGATGCTGTCGGGAATCCCACGATGCTTGCGCTGACCGCGACGGCGACGCCGGATGTACAGGACGATATCGTAGCGCAATTGAAGATGCGGACTCCGAGGGTTTATGTCAGCGGGTTTGCAAGAGAGAACCTTTCGCTGCAGGTTATTATGGAAACCGGTAAAACGCAGTCAGTACTCAACTACATAAAGAACCATAGCGGTTCGGGAATCATCTACGCTGCAACGCGGAAGAGCGTAGACGAGATACACAGCCTCTTGAATTCGAAAGGGATAAATGCCCTCCGATACCACGCGGGCCTTCCGGAAAAAGAACGGACGGCCTCTCAGACTGCGTTTATCAGCGGTGACCGGGTAATGGTCGCCACGAATTCATTCGGAATGGGCATAAACAAACGCGACGTCAGGTACGTGATTCACTACGAGGTTCCCGGAACGCTGGAAGCCTACTACCAGGAAGCTGGCAGAGCGGGCAGAGACGGGCGCCTGGCCGAATGCCTCCTTCTCTTCAACAAAAGGGACCTGATGATACAGGAGTATTTCATAAAGACGCTGTATCCGGAGAGGGAGGATTTCATCAAGGCCTACACATCGATGTTCGATTCGTTGTCAATTCCTGTTGATGCGGCCCCGCAAGAATACCAGACTATCTCGCTGCAGAAAGTCGCTGAGCTGGCCGGACTCGACACGCGAACGATAGATTCGGTGTTCAGAATCTTGTCGCAAAACGGAATGATACAACTGATGCCGAGCGTTTCAGCCAACGCTTATGTCGGCTCAAAGCTGGACATACAATCATACAGGCGGGCTATGGACCGCACAGCTTCCAATGACACGAGGTCGGTACTGGACACTCTCCTGAGGCTTTACGGTACATCAATTTTCGCAAATGCTCAGTCCGTTACAATCGGAGAAGTAGCACATAAGTCGGGGCTTCCCGCATCTTCGGTGAACCGAACGCTATCTATCCTGCAAAGATCGGGAGTTCTGGAATACAAGCCTCCCACTGAAGGGATCAGCTTCAAAATGTTGTCAAAACGGGAGGATGTAGATCGACTCCCCATCGACTTTCGGCAAATCAAGCTCCTGCGGGAAAGAGCCAACCAACGGCTGCAGGCGGTGGTCGAATACGCAAAGACAACCTCCTGCCGCACAAACTTCATGCTCTCTTACTTCGGAGCGGATGAAATCCAGGACGGATGCGGCAACTGCGACAATTGCACAGTCGGATCGTCTTATCTGCGCGAAGGATCCACACGCACAGATGCCCCGAGCCCCGGCGAGATTTACGGCGCAATTCTTTCCCTCGTCGACATGTCTGCAGGCAGATACGGCCGAACGACGTACTGCAGGATTCTCCTCGATGATGAGTATAAAAAAGACATTCCATCTGAAATGCGCGGCAAGTATGCGGGCTTCCTGAAGGACCTTCCGCCTCAGGCCGTTTACTCTGCATTCGACCTCCTCCTTTCAAGGGAATACCTCACCAAGACAAACTTGATATACTCTACGGTCTCTATCACCGAAGAAGGACTGAAGTATCTGAAGGACGGATTCTCGAAGCCTGTTCCAAAGCCATATTCGTTCAGGAAACCTCTCTACAAGGCTTTGCGGGACGAGAGACGCTTGATCGCGAGCGAGCTGAGAGTACCCGTTTTCAATGTATGCTCCGATGCCGACCTGATCAGAATTGCAAACGAACATCCGATTAGCGAAAGCGAGATTTCGAAGTACTTTCGGGCAGAAGTGGGCGAATCGGGCGCGATTTCAGCAAGAATCCTTCAGGTTTGCCTGGACTTCAAACCGCTGAAAGCAGATGGCCTCTCTCAAATGGAGACGAAAGTGTACGAGCTGTTCCTCGAGGGACTTACCGCCGCAGAGATATCTGCCGTGCTCACGACTTCCGTCCAGAACGTCATAGAGAGACTTCAAGAAATGAAGAACAGGAGTTTCGACATCGATTTGCGGCGGCTGGTGAGAAAGGAAAAATTTGCCCTGATAGAGAAAGAGCTCAGGAAGTCGGGTGATATCCTTGCCGCACATCGGGCAATTCAGGATTGCGAACTCGCCGAAGTGACCCTTGTGTCGGAGCTCATCGGCGCTTCGGCTTGATATACTCTTTTCTCAACTCTGCGACTCGTTGCTGCACCTGAGCGACGAAGTTCCTCCACCTCTCCGGTTTCTCCCCATACCACGATACAATTGAATTGACCAGACTGTCGTTCAGGCCGTATGCGTGCATCAGGGAATCCACCTTCTCCTTATGCAGCGCAGGCTGCCTGCCGTATTGAACATTTGCAAGCTGGAGCTGAACGTAGAAATCGACAAAATTCTTCTGCGAGAAGGGCGGCTTCTCGGAGCATGCAGGAAGCAGAAACACCAGCAAAGCGAGAAGCCCGATCTTACCTGGATTCATCGATCACCAGGACGAACTCCGCCTTGAAAGGCGTTTCGCTGTAGTCTTTTCTGATCTTTCCCAGGGTTCCCCGGATTATCCTCTCCGTTTGCATCGTAAGATCGATCGCCGCCACAGCGCGTCTGTCTTTTCCGAAAACCGAAACGCAGTCTTCTATGAGCGGGCCGAATCTGTACGGCGCTTCCATAATTACCGATACACTGCGGATATCCCGAAGTTCCTTGAGCGCCCGGAGGCGTTCTTCCCTTTTCCTCGGAAGGAAACCGGCGTAGTGGAACCTGCCTATGTCGAAATCTGAAACGACGAGCGCAGCAAGGATGGAAGAGGCGCCGGGCACTGGTACGACTTTGACTCCGGCATTCAAAGCCAGATGAACCAGCCTGGCGCCCGGATCCGCGAAGACAGGCGTTCCCGCATCGCAGATAAGCGCGGCGTGCGCACCTTCCTTTATGCGGTCGACCAGCAATTCCGCATCGCGGGTCTCGTTGTGTTCGTTCAGCGATTCGAGCGGCTTGTCAAAACCGTAGTACCGGAGCAGGCGATTGCCAAGCTTGAATTCCTCGCAAATGATGAAGTCCACTCCCTTCAGAACGTTCAGTGCGCGCAGAGTGATGTCATCGTAGTTCCCGATCGGAGTAGAAACGATGTAGAGAGTCGAGCTCAATGCGCCGGCCTGAGATTCCTTTCGTAATATTTTCTAAGAGCGATAAGAATTGCCGTCGTAGGAACGGCAACAAGAAGTCCGAGGAATCCCATGAAGTATCCGAACACCAGCAGGGCGAGAATCAGCAAAACGGGATGTACGCCGATCTTCGAACCGATGATCTTAGGATACAAAATCGTCGTCTCGGTCAGATTCATGCCGAGGAATGAGACGATGACCATCGCGACCTGGAAGCCCGGACTGTCTCCGAACAGAGCTATCAGCACGGCAACGGACATGCTGACGATAATTCCAAAATACGGGATCATGTCGAGCAAGCCGGAGATAAGGCCGATGACAAGCGGGTACTTGACTCCCCATATCGACATCAAAGAAGAAATGACGATCGAATTTATGAACGCGACAGTCAATGCGCCGCGCAGGTAGCTGCCGAGTATCCTGTCCACTATCACGTAAATCTCGGATGCACGCTGGCGGTACCTGCGTGGGAAAAGCATCTTCACCCTGTACTTTATGAGCTCAAAGTCTTTCAGTATATAGAAGCTCAGAAACGGGACCAGGACAAGGTTCAGCATCTTCGTCAGTGCGGAAGCTGACTGCGCGACGAAGTTCAAGATTCCATTCGGTATCGCGCGCGTTATGTCTTCAATTCTGGTAGAAATCTCTGCGATCACCGCCTGCTGCAGGTTCTGGTTCTCCGGGCTGAACCCGAGGAAACCTTTATTGATGAGACTGTTGAGTGAGTTGCTCACCTCGCTTGTCAGCGTGGGAATCGAAGTGAGGAAATTCTGAAATTGCTGGAACACCATTGGGAGGAGGACAACCGTAAGCGTCACGAGTGCTCCAAACAAAGCCAGCAGGATCACGATAATCGACAGTGCCCGTGGTACTTTCTTCCCCGCCAGATACTCCACTGCCGGCGAGAAGATGAAGCTTATGAGGAACGCTATGACAAACGGCAGAACCGCACCGGCAACCTCAACGACGAACCACACAGCGAAGAGCAAAGTCGCCACGAGAATCAGATGGCGCACGATAGTCTCATGACGCAGCGGGTAAGTGGCAACAAGGAAAATCACGTAGACGAGGATCGGGCTGAACACTTCGCGGACGGTATAACCCAGCACCACCAGCAGCAGGAGGGCGACGACGAACAGCAGCCATTCGCGCCGATTGGACAGGAGCGACGAAAGGGTGCTGACCTCTTTTTCCCCCGTTTCAGTCGATTTTACTTCATCTTCCTGCAAAGTCATACGGCCTTCACCTGTAGTCCCGGACGGCTTTTCCCGCGTGCCTGACGGACAATAATGCAGAGACGTATGCCAGGGAATGAACCAGATCCCCCTTCGCTATCTCCAGCCTGTTCAATGCAACCTTTCGCTGAACTGCCGCCGCACTGTCGAACCTGTACACCGGCATTCTCGCTATGACCCCATTCCCGACGGAAGTTCCCAGACCGTACAATAATTCATAACCCACGCCCCGAGCAAGCGCAACTACTTCCGAATTGTGCCTCCCGAACGGAAACGAAATCGTTTTCACTTCCTTACCTAGCATGTCCTCAATGCGCTTCTTGGATGTCACAAGTTCGTTCGAAACCTCGATTCTATCAAGCCTTGTCAAGTCTCTGTGCGTGCAGGTGTGGCTTCCCACTTCGAACCCTTGTCCGGCAATTTCTCTCAACTGGCTCTTGTCCATGTGAACAAACGGCCTGTAGGACAACCTGATATCCCAATCATTGCTCCTCCCTATGAAATCCGTTATAACGAAGACTGTTGCTTTGGCTCCCAGCGAGCTGAGAAACGGCGCAACGTTCCTGTAGAAGCAATCATAACCGTCGTCGAAAGTGAGGCACACCCCCTTTTGATTCCGGTCGGCCGGCAGTGTCGGGGGTGATATTTCGTATCCCCGCTCCTTCAGTCCGCCAATCTGTTTGAAGAACATTTCGGGCTTGACGGTTGTCACGCCCAGCTCGAACCTGTTATCCACCTTATGGTAAGCTAAAAATGGCATTATTTTCCGGTAGACCCGAAGCCGCCTTCACCGCGTGCCGTCGAACCGAGCGAATCAGCTTCCTCCCACTTTACCCGGTCGTATCGGGAGATGACCATCTGAGCTATTCTGTCGCCTCGGTTCACCTCAAACGGCTCGGCGCCGAGATTGAGCATGATGACCTTTATCTCGCCGCGATAGTCCGAATCGATTGTCCCCGGAGAATTGGGAAGGATTATCTTGTTGCGAACCGCCAGCCCGCTTCGCGGCCTGATCTGTGCCTCATACCCTACAGGAAGCTCTATCTTGATGTTGGTTGGGATAAGTGCCGTCGACATCGGGTTAATCACGACAGGCTCGCTCACGGCAGCGAAAACATCCATGCCTGCAGAACCGTCGGTCATGTACGCAGGCAATGGAAGGTCTCTAAACTCCTCCGAGATTTTGAATATCTTCATGGACAGATTGCTCACACAAGCTCCCTACGGGTGAGGACCCGCAAATAGTTGCTCCTCTTTCGGAGTCGACTTGAAGTTGCACTCAATTCTAAACCAGAAACTCTACGAGCCAGACTATGACGGGTATCGGAAGAGCTTAGGCTGCATTCCTTGCTTGTTGAAGTATTTCCGCTTCCAGCTCTTTTCTGAACCGTTGGATCGTGAACTTGACCGGCCACGCAGCGGCATCCCCGAGTGCGCATATTGTATTGCCCTCGATGTTGTTCGCGACGCGGAGAAGCAAATCCAGATCATCCAGCTTGCCGTTCCCTTCGCTCATTCGCTGCAAAATCTTCCGCATCCAGCCGGTGCCTTCGCGGCACGGCGTGCATTGACCGCACGACTCATGCCAATAGAATTTCGTGACTCGCAGGAGCACTTTCACCAGACTCGTATCCTCATCCATTACTATAATGCCGCCGGTTCCTATTGCGCTTCCGACCGCCTTGAGAGAATCGGCATCCATCCGCACCCCTTCAAGCTCGTCTCCGCGAAGCGGCGGCATCGAGCTGCCGCCCGGGATGACCATCTTGATTTTCCTGTCGCCGATGACTCCACCGGCATAATTGTATATAATGTCCGTTAGAAGCGTCCCCGTCGGAAGTTCGAACACGCCTGGGTTGTTCACATGCCCGCTGACCCCGAATAGAAGTGTCCCTGGGTGCTTTCCGGCGCCGATCTTTGAAAACCACTCCGCCCCGTTCCACAATATCGCGGGGACGTTGGCGATAGTCTCGACGTTATTGATCGTCGTCGGGTTCCCCCAGAGTCCGTTCTGTGCCGGGAAAGGAGGCTTGACTCTCGGGTAACCGCGCTTCCCTTCGATCGACTCCATTAAACCCGACTCCTCGCCGCAGATGTAAGCACCGGCTCCGCGATGGATGTAGATATTCACTGAGTAACCGGAACCAAGGATGTTCTCGCCGGCGTATCCGTGCGAATAGGCATCGTCGAGCGCCTTCTGAAGCAACTGCATCCACTTGTAATATTCGCCCCTTATGTAGACATATGCAGTCTTAATGCCCATCGCATACGAGGCCATCACGATTCCTTCGATCAACTGATGAGGATTGAACTCCAGGACTTGCCTGTCCTTGAACGACCCCGGCTCGCTTTCGTCGGCATTGATGGCAAGGTATTTCGGCTTGTCAGTCTGCTTCGGCATAAAGGTCCATTTCAGGCCGGTCGGGAATCCGGCGCCGCCGCGTCCGCGCAGGCCGGACTTTTTCACCTCGTCAGTGACCGCTTCCGGCGCCATTCCTATCGCTTTTCTCAGTGCTCCGTAGCCGCCGTTACTCTCATATACTTCGATCTGTGCAAGGTTTGAAATTTCCGGGAGTACGATCTTCGGAAAGGCAGTGTCACTACCTTGTGCGTACAATTTCGTCGTGATGGTTGTCTCGGACATCAGTGATTTGCCTGTTTTTTAAATTCCTCAAGTAGATTATCGATCTTGTCGGCGGTCAGGTTGTCGTAGTAATCGTTGTTCACCTGCATCATCGGGGCGGTTCCGCACGAGCCGAGGCACTCGACCTCGCTCAGGGTAAACATTTTGTCGGCAGTGGTTTCACCGACCCTCACGCCGAGTCTGCTCTCGAGATGCTCAAGCAGATTATCCGATCCTCGAAGCATGCAGGATACGTTCGCGCAAACCTGGATGTGATATTTCCCCACGGGCTTCCGGTTGAACATCGTGTAGAAGGTGACGACGCCGAGGACGTGGTTGAACGGGACTCCCAGAAGGTCGGCGACGTAGTGCATTACGTCCTCGGATATCCACCCGAACTGTTCCTGTGCTATCCACAGGACAGGCAATAGTGCCGCCATCGACTTCGGGTAACGCTTTTTGATCTCTTCTACTTTCTGAAGATTTTCTTCTGTAAACATCAATATTTCTCTGGAGTTTTATTTATCGGCTTCGCCCATTATGGGGTCGATACTGCCTATGATCGCAACGACGTCGGAAATCATCTGGCCCTTAACAAGGAGCGGGAGTGCCTGCAGGTTGCAGAACGAAGGGGAACGTATCTTCAGCCTCCACGGTCGGCCGCTGCCGTTGCTCTTGATATAAAAACCGAGTTCCCCTTTCGAGCCCTCTATCGCGGAGTAGATTTCCCCCGGATCGGGATGAATGCCGTCGTTCACTATGACAAAATCGTGAATGAGCTCTTCCATCTTCGTGTAAACCCGCTCTTTCTTCGGAAGAACCTTCTTCGGCATATCCGCCTTTATCGGCCCCTGGGGCATCTTGTCGAGCGCCTGTCGCACCATCTTCGCGCTCTCGAGCATCTCCTTCATCC
>JBJKQU010000111.1:0-30212 GCA_046705025.1 Candidatus Kryptoniota bacterium
TTCCCACCAAAATCCTGACATCAAACCCCTCCTCTCCGATCTCCAAACCCTCGTCCCCAATCTTGTAGTTAACAGCCCCGTCCGCCCCAAAAATCCACCGACCCACTTCCCTATGTCGGATTTCAGGTATTTTGGGTAGTTTCTCACTTTGATCGCGGTTGTTCAGAATCTGAAAAAGCCGTTAAGACACACATTGAAGAAGAAGTGCGCTTCGGCGAAGTATATCTCACCGCAAGATATGTTGACAGGTATATCGCGCAGTACCCACGAGTGCATGTTCACGTTCTCTCAGCAGCCACTGCTATGACGGCGACTTGCGCAACGGACTCGATGCCGCATTCCCTTATGTCAGAATTGGGCGGCACTTCTGCGCCTTATCTTTTCGTAGGCTGAACACTCCGCTGTATTCTTTGCATCGGTATCTTTCACCTAGCGGGAATTGTTACGCCAATCTGATGATCCGGTTCTTTTTCTTCGTGTTGAGCGTTATGTTTGAAACGAAAGGGAAGTCGCCGGAGAAGATCGCGGCTCTGGAGAAGTGAGCAAGGGATGCCATTTGTGAGAAGAAAACCAGTAGTTGGAAGTCATATGCGCTTACTAATCTTATTCGAAAACATCTTCGTTATGTTGATGATTTTGCTTCTCGGTAATATCAGCCTTCACGCTCAAGTAAAGATATTGCGTATTGAACCTGGGCTGACTGATCCTGCAATTCACGCTGTTCATGGTCCAAATATCGCGCTTTACGATCCGAAGGTTCCTTCGCGTCACCTGTTGTATTTCTTCCTAACCGGTACCGGCGGGAGCGCCGTCGGAAGTGAGAAAATGGACAGCGCTTTCGCAGCGTGGGGCTATCACGCTATCAGCATCGACTATGAGGATAACGTCATTGCGGTCGCGAGCGCCCACAGTCCGGACAGCACCAGTTTCGGCCGATACCGCGACGCGATTGTTACCGGCGCTCCCGTCAGTCGTAAGATAAAAGTCGATACCGCGAATTCCATATTGAACCGCTTTCAAAAACTTCTCTTGTATCTTGTGAAGCGCGACCCGGCAGGCCACTGGAAGCAATTCCTTAAGGATGGACAACCTCGATGGAGCCTCATCATAGTCGCAGGACATTCGCAGGGTGCCGGTCATGCAGCATATATCGGGAAGTTGTTCAATGTGAACAGAGTGATCATGTTCTCCGGTCCGCAGGATTACTTGGATAATCTTCACAGGCCCGCGCCATGGCAGGCGATGAAGAGCGCGACTCCTCCTACCCGATTCTTTGCCTTCCTTGCCATGAAGGATCCGTTCAATGTCGACCACCAGATCGCGAACTGCACGGTGCTAATGCGTCTTGCGGAGCCCGACACGCTTCTCATCAAGGCGGGAGAGATTATTCACGGGGAATGGCATATACTCATAAACAACATTCCAACGAAACGGCCTCACGCCTCCACGCTCTTCCCGGAATTCGAGAATGCGTGGAAGTACATGGTAACGGCGCCGGACAAATGAATCCTCGGTCGGAATTGTGGCCGAAAACCGTGAGGACATTGAGAAAATCGTAACGGATGTCTGAAAGGATTTCTTTCTTCTTGTAATTGTACGAGAGATGAAACGGATTGACCAATCAGTCGCGTTCTTGACGCGACGAGGTCTCGTCCCGCCTGCGCCGGGATGGACGAAGCTTTGTGTCTTCTCATGTCAAAGCTTTTAATCACTTCGGCGGCGTACCAAAGAGTTCCATTTCCCGTGCCCGGGTTGTGACGTTGAACAGAATGGATTCCGATGCGATAATCTAAATCATAGGGACGATTCGGCACTTTCAGGTAGAAGGGAAATTCAAATGTTGTCAGATGGAGACAGCTATGAAAAAGGGATACATGTTAGGTTTAGCCCCCTTGGCTATATTCATCTTCTGCGAGAATGAAGGATTTGCTCAGTGGGTGCGGAGCAACGGACCCTACGGAGGCTACGTCGAATGCTTTGCAGCGTCGGGTGTGAATATCTTCGCGGGTAATAACGGCGGTGGGGTTTTCCTTTCCAGGGACGACGGGGCAAGCTGGAAGGGCGTCAATGCAGGACTGACGAACCCGTCTGTTTTCTCTGTCGCTATCTCCGGGACGAATGTCATCGCAGGCACGTGGGGAGGGGGCGTTTATTTATCCACCGACAATGGAAACAACTGGACTCCGATCAATACCGGCTTAACAAACCTGAGGGTCGACGCTGTTATGGTTTCGGGAGGGGGTCTTTTTGCCGGCACGCAGGGAGGATTGTTCTCCTCAACTGACAACGGCTCAACCTGGACCCAGGTCGACTCGGGATTCGGCGGCAGCGGCACGTGGATCACTGCGCTTGCAGACTCCGGTACAAACATGTATGCAGGTACCGGCGATGATTTTTATGTCTCGAAAGACTCCGGCAAAACATGGGTCGAGCGAAACTCAGGGCTAGGATATCCTTTCATAGAGGCAATTGCTGTATCGGGCAGTACGGTATTGGTCGGTACGGAGCAAGGCATTTCTTTTTCCAATGACAATGGGCAGAACTGGAGCAACGGTAGCGATGGATTGCCTAATGAGTCGCTTGTCCGCGCCTTTGCTGTATCGGGGTCCAAGATTTTTGCTGGAGTTTTCGGTGCGGGCTCTTCGACTTATGGAGGTGGCGTTTACTTATCAACTGACGGCGCTCGATCGTGGGCTCCCACTAATGCAGGCTTAGCAGACAGTGCGATCGAATGTCTCGGCGCCTACGGCAACAATCTTTACGCAGGGACTTATCATGGGGGTATTTTCTCGTCAACAAATGAAGGTAATACATGGAATTCAGCTAATCTTGGCTTGAGCAACAGCTTTATACAATGCATGTTAACTTATGGGGACATCTTGTTGGCAGGCACCGATGGGGAAGGTGTTTTTCGCTCGGTAGATAGTGGTGCAACCTGGACCCCAACAAATAATGGGATCGGAGATAACAACGTTAGCGCTATGGCGGTTCTCAACAACAATGTATTTGCTGCTACCGGCAGTGGGGTCTACCGTTCGACCGACGATGGCTCTACCTGGGAATCCGGCGGTCTGCCGGAGAATGATGTAGATGCGTTTGCGGTGTCGGGTTCAAATATCTTCGCGGGAGCCATATATGGTGGCATTTCCCGTTCCACTGATGACGGTGAGACCTGGACAGCAGTTGATTCGGGTTTCCCTCCGCCATCGATTACTGGATTAACGTCGTTCAATGTGAATGCTCTGGCAGCATCCGGAAGGAATGTTTTCGCAGGGACCAATGCAGGTGTATACATTTCAAGTGATGAAGGTGGAAGCTGGACCCTAACGGGACCGAATGATATTTGGATTAATGCACTTGCCGCGTCGGGTACGGACATTTTTGCCGGGACCGGCAGCGAGGTTTATTATTCCGGCAATGATGGTAAGGACTGGGCGCCCGTAGACTCAGGTTTAGGGCAGGTCGGCATCAATGCTCTCTATGTTTCCGGAATAGACGTCTTTGCAGGGACAGCGAACGGGGGTGTTTTCCTTTCGACGAACGACGGCGCAAGCTGGACGCCAGTCGATGCCGGCTTAACAGAGTATGCCGCTGTTTCGGCATTCGCCGCCTCGGGTCAGAGCCTCTTCGCAGGTACAAATGGAGATGGAATCTGGAGCCGACCTCTATCAGAGATGATCGAAGCGGTGACGAGCCCTCCCAGCGCTGTTCCGCGGAATTTTGTCATTCTTCAGAACTATCCCAACCCCTTCAACCCCTCAACGGTTATTCAGTTCGATGTTCCGAGTCCGGGGTTCGTGAGCTTAAAAGTGTACGATGTTCTCGGGAGAGAAGTGAGGTCTTTGGTCAACAAGGTGGAACAGCAGGGGAGTTACACAGTTACATTCAATGCGAACGGCTTGCCGAGCGGTGTCTACTTCTACAGGTTGCAAGCTGGATCTTTCACGCAGGTTAGGAAGTTAATGTTTCTAAAGTAACCGCAGGGAATTCGGTTACATCCGAAGTATTGTTACGAAAGTACCCGACCGCTTAGGTACTCCATATTTTGAATCGAGTCAAAGTGCAAGTGTTTTTCTTTGGAAAATTAATAGTCAACATCGGGATTACCGGCATTTGCGTTTCGCCTGATCCAAATATAGATTTTCAACGTGTAGATGATAGGGACGCGCCACAGATTGGCAAAGGAGAGTAATAATGAGACGTTTAACCTTTTTCCTCCTGGCGTTCATGACGTGGGTGCCGCTGTTAGCTCAAGTGAAATACTCGATGACCACTGATAGATCGTTTTATCAGTACGGGGATAGCATCAAAATAACCATCAAGGCGGTGAACGAAGGAGACACTCCTGATACCCTCTATATGACTTTTTGCGATGTGAACTACATCGTAGATGGCTATAATCTTGCACTTCACCGTCCATGTCCGACTGTGATTGTCCCCTATGCGATTCCTCCGCACGATTCTGTCACTTGGGGATCCGATTACCTGCCCCCATTCCCCATTATCGACACATTGGCGGTGGGCAGACTTGCCGTCGTTGGCGAACTTGACGGATACTGGGTGTCGGATACATTGTGGGTGAACGTGCTAAGTAATGCAGTTGCCGCTGCGGATAGTCTCTTCCCGCTTGAGAAAGGAGATTATTGGCAGTATAAAGTCAGTTACACTTCAAATGTGGGAGGGGACACGACGTACTACGGATACCAGACTGTCTTAGGCGACACCCTGCTAGGCAACGGTAGAAGGTACGGAATTGTCTTTATCCATGGACTTAAGCCAAGTCTGGAGATTCCTATACATGCGGCAGGTGGCGACTGGGAAGAGCTCATACGAATCGATTCCTCGAGCGGGTGTGTCTACGCTTATGACGATAGCATGGAATTAAGGGTCGACAGCCTTAGTATGAATCCGGGCGATAGGATCTTGATAGACTTCGGGGCAGGCAACTTTACTACCACTGTGAGCTGCGATTCTGTTTACACTCTTCAATCGTTCGGTACCGAGCGATTCACGAAGACTTTTGTTGCAGGTCCCAATCTCATTGAGTCTGAATCGGACGTGTATTATCGGTATTCTTCGGGTATTGGCTGCACTTATTACCATTTCTTTTTCGGCGGTCCCTATTTTAGTGATAGAACCGAGGTGCTGACCTACGCAAAGGTGGACGGGATTGAATATGGCACTTTGGTGGACGTTGAAGAGGAACATAGAATGGAGTTGACCTACCAACTTTCCCAAAATTTTCCTAATCCATTCAACCCATCTACTATCATCAGTTATCAATTACCAATGAACAGTCATGTGACGTTGAAAGTGTACGATGTGCTCGGCAGACTGGTAAGAACACTGGTAAATGATAATCAGGTGATGGGCAGTCATGAGGTGACATTTGACGGTTCCGGGCTGCCGAGCGGAGTATATTTCTACAGGTTGCAGGCGGGAGGTTTCAGCCGGACTCGCAAGCTCGTGGTTCTTAAATAAGCTAGTGGGAATGAGCGCGATCAGTAATGAACCTTAGCGTGTGGGACGACATACGATGATGAAAGGCTTTGTTATCTTCTTAACCTGCTTCGCATGCTCTTGCAAGATATCTGGAGCGTCGCTCAAAGGTTGGATGTTACATTCTAGAATCATGAAAGCTGCATTAGTCTCGTTCGGTATCGCGCCAACGCATAAAACTTCATAAAAGGTCAGTGTCCCCGCTCGGAGCGGGATTTCGCAAGCAGCGCTCGACAAGAGACAAGTAGATCCCTGATGGATGCAAAAGCATCGATTCCGGGTTGTTCTTTGCACTTAGGCACTGACGGGGCACGCACCGATTGACGGGGACGTATCGTAGTCGGGGATCCGGTAATGGCGTCATCTCAGAACGATTTAATAACAAAATTCAGGTAAAGCGCTATGAACGAACTTCTGGTCGAAAAATCAAGAACGGCACTGGTCGTCATCGATCTTCAGAGAGGTGTCGCTGGTATGACGACGGAACCTTACCCTGCAAGCGCAGTCATATCGAATGCGGCAAAACTAGCCGGTGAATTCAGAAAGAACAAAATGCCGGTGTTCCTCGTTAGGGTGAAGTTCTCGTCCGACGGCAAGACAGCCCTCAGACCCGTAACCGACAGCGAGGTGCGGACAAACTTTATGAAAACAGCCGGCTGGTCGGAGATCGTGCCGGAGCTGGGGCCTGATCCGTCAGATATTGTTATAACGAAGCAGCAGTGGGGAGCGTTCTACGGAACCGAGCTCGATCTGCAACTGCGCAGAAGGTCGATCGACACGATTATGTTGTGCGGCATCGCCACCAATTTCGGCGTCGAGAGCACTGCAAGATTCGCCTTTGAATATGGTTACCAACAGATTTTTGTCGAGGATGCTTGTGCCGCTCGTTCCGGGGAAGAACACGACCTTACAATGAGAAAAGTATTCTCGCGGATGGGAAGGGTCAGGAAAACGGACGAAGTTATAGCCGCTCTTTGTTAGATCACTTTTACTGACTTTTCTCCACAGTACAGCAAAGTGAAAAACATACTCCTCTTGCCAGCTTGACTGGCATCTTAGGGCAGGCAACATTTGTTATGAGAAATATGATGAGAAGCGATCACCGCGTTCGTTGCGGAAAAATTATCGAATTCACGAGCACGCCGGTCGAAGAAGGGCAGCTTAGAGTTGCCTCTAAGTTCCATTTCAAGCTGGTGAGTCACTCGCTACAACTATTTGGGCTGTGTGCTGACTGCACAGCAATCATAAGCTCTGCGGTCCCCACGCGACTTCGGCGGACGTCGTGTTGATATCCATCCCTTATCTCTAACCACTTTTAGGCTTGCACGGACAAGTATTTCATCTCCTTAGTTTTGAGCTTGACAAGACGATACTCAATTTTGTATCTTTATTTGGATTTAATCTAAATGAAAATAAAGTCGTTTCCTGATTCCGTTTTAGACCTGCATTATCCGGGATTCGGAAGGAAGCTATTACATCCGTAAGGTTCGCCAAAATCATCGGCCGGCGATGCTATGAAAGTCGAGAGAGCCGAACCGTGTGGTTGCGATTCAGAGAGTGTTTCCGCTTCATCCCCTCGGGATTAGTGTACTTCCACAGAATGTTTCCTCTGACCTCGCAAAAGGTGAGCGTAGCGGCAGCCGGAAGAAAACAATAATTGATCAAAATGGTTAGAAACTTAAAATTGTTGGTGGTTTTTCTTGGCGGACTTCTGATAATCGGAGTCTTAGTTTGGCAAGGAATTGTTTTCGCAGGTGTTCCACAGGTGATAGGAGCAAACATCAGCACCACGGCGGCCATTCTTGGTTGTGGAGTGCTTGTATTCAGGGAGGGGCTTGAGGCTATTCTTGTACTCGCGGCAATAGCTGCTACTGTGTCCAAGGCGAGCCAAAAGCACTTCGGGCGCGGAGTTGGCTTGGGTGTCGCTCTCGGTTTAATCGCGACCACGGGGACATGGTTTTTAGTCGTTGCGATATTATCCAGCGTAAACCTGCCGGAGCTGGATATCCAAGCAGCAACAGGATTACTCGCGATAGCCGTGCTATTGCTCGTCATGAACTGGTTCTTTCACAAGCTGTACTGGACGGGATGGATAACGATGCATACGAAGAAAGGAAAGGAATTGATTAAGGCAAGTGATGACGGGAATCGCCGATTGTCCTCAGGCTTTGTCTTCCTCGGGCTAACCGCCACGTACCGCGAAGGCTTTGAAGTGGTACTCTTCCTCCAGCAACTAAGACTTCGAGACGGGATCGATACTGTAATGATAGGAGCCGCAATCGGCTTATTGCTCACGTCAATCGTAGCCATTCTGACTTTCTTCGCACATGAAAAGTTGCCCTACAGGAAAATGCTGGTTTTTACAGGTATGTTATTGGGAGTAGTCCTTCTTGTAATGGTCGGAGAGAGCATACAGGAGATGCAGCAGGCAATGTGGATCCCTGCGACATCAGCCGGACTACCGATCCCTAAGTGGATGGGGATGTGGTTTGCGGTTTTCCCGAACTTTCAAGGGCTCGGTGCCCAAGCTGTCGCAGGATTGCTTGTTTTGGGATCTTACTTTATGGCTAGACGCGGCAGGAAGTCAAGAGGCACTTCACGTGATCGGCCTGATCCCGCAAGCCTGGACCCACCGTGAAAGTATTTGACAGTGGAATGCTGGAGGAGGCTTATTGGAACAGTGTGTTTGACATTACACGCATTGTCGATTGGCTTAACGTAAAGGCCGTCACTGCACCGATAGTGGAGATCGGCTGCGGCTATGGTATGTTCACTGTACCGGTTGCGAAGGAAGCGATTGACAATGTGTACTCTTTCGACATTGAACCTAAGATGATCGAGACCGCTGAGAGTAATGTTCAGCAAGCCGACCTGCATAATGTGCGATTCTTCCTAAGGGATGTGGTTGAACAGGGCACTGGATTAGAGCCAGACGGTGTGGGGATGGTACTTGTCTTTCAAAGGTAACACCAGAATTCTTGAACCCTATCATTGGGGTATGCAGCTTATCAAATCGAAAAATGAAACCCAGGAAGCCAAATGAATATTCTTATTCTGATTAATGATGCTCCATACGGAACTGAAAAGGGTTACAACGCATTTAGACTCGCGATGGCGCTGCAAAAAAAACATCCCCCAGTACAAGTTAATGTTTTTCTAATGGCAGACGCGGTCGGCTGCGGAATCCCTAACCAGAATGCTCCGCAGGGTTATTACAACATCGAGAGGATGGTAAAGTCTGTCTTTAACAAGGGCGGAAAGATCAAAACGTGCTGCACATGTATGGATGCAGGGGGGGGATAAAGAACCTTCAACTCATCGAAGGAGTCGAGATCAGCAACATGGCGGAGCTCGCGAAGTGGACTGTCGAAGCGGACAAGGTATTTACGTTCTAAAGATGAGAGAAGTTCATTGAATTACCACCCAAAATAATTGACAGTGATCCTGGTGCAAGCTCAATTTATGAGATGCTTCGTTGATAGTGATTTCACGCTCCAAGCATGCGGGCTGGTGATGAATTCCATAGCGATTAGAAGGTCACCGACGGTACAGTGTTATCACCGTGCAGCCAAAAACTCAAAGCCACGTGGTGACGTTTTGGTGACAGCCCCCGAAAAAGCTTTGAATTTAGTGCGCCTAGAGGGATTCTGCGTCGGAGGCGCATGAGCCCATGGCTCAGAACCCCCAATTCCTGCTGATGAAATCTGGAATTACCTTAGTGCGCCTGGAGGGATTCGAACCCCCAACCCTCAGATCCGTAGTCTGATGCTCTATCCAATTGAGCTACAGGCGCGACATGTTTAACTTAACAAGTCAAAAAGAAATTTCAAACAATGTAGGGTCGCAATGAAGGGCAAAAAGCGCATCGTCCGGGGGTTGGGGCCGGGCCTTCTCGTGATGTCGGTTTCAGCTGCCGGTTGCTCGTCTTTGACATAAGAAGGTCGTGAAACTTTCGCATTGAATTTGCATCAAACGAAATGAATGGAGTGAAAATGGCAGAGAAATCAGCTTTAGTCAGACAGGTTAAAGGTATGACGTTCGTCGGGCTTACGGAGTCCGGCCATTGGGTCAGCGTCGACGGGCCGCCGCAGTTCGGCGGGAGCAGCGCTGCGATTCGACCGAAGGAATTGATACTGATCTCACTCGGTGCATGCACCGGCAGCGATGTCGTGTCGATCCTTCAGAAGAAGAGGGTGAAACTCGCGGGATTCGAAGTAAAACTCAAAGCCCAGGTGGCGGAAGAACACCCGCAGGTCTACACGAAGATTCATATCGAGTATTTCTTTTACGGGGAGAACCTGTCGAAGGCCGACCTCGAGCGCGCGATCGACCTTTCCCAAAACAAATACTGTCCTGTCACTGCAATGCTCAGGAATTCCGTCGAGCTGACGAATTCATATGTAATCCTGCCGCCGGACGATTTCCTCAGTGTAAAACCTAGTGCATGAGAGAAGGGAAATGATTACACCTCAACCCAAAGTCATTATCTTTACAACGCCTACCTGCAGCTTCTGCAGAGCGGCAAAGCAATACTTCAACCAGAATAGGGTCAGGTATACGGAGGTCGATGTCACACGCGACCAGCGTGCCGCACAGGACATGCTCCGAAGGACGGGGCAGACCGGCGTACCGGTTATCCTGATAAACAACAGACCCATCGTCGGTTTCGACAGACCCAGAATAAATCAATTACTTGGAATAAAAGAATAATCTTGGAGGTCAAATGAAGATCCAACCATTGGATGACAGAGTGCTCGTAGAGTTTGAGGATGAGAAGGAAGAACGGACTGCATCAGGCCTGATAATCCCTGACACGGCTAAGGAAAAACCGCGAACGGGTAAGGTTGTCGCGGTGGGAACCGATGACGATTTGCAGGCGAAGGTGAAGGTGGGTGACCTGATATTGTTTGCGAAATACGGTGGAGAGGAAATTCAATTTGACGGCAAGGACTACCGTATCGTTCAACGAAGCGATATCCTCGCGGTCATTAGAGATTAGATTTTTACAAATGCGCGGCTTTGATGCCGCGCTTTTTCCAATCAGGCGGGTCTGCACTTCTTAGTACCATATCTAAACCCCAATTCCCTTAATCAGCCGTATTGCTTCCCCCACCACGACGGCCGATGACAAATCCTGCGGATGGCGCTCAATTTTGTCGTTTCCGCATTTCGGCAAGCCACTTGTGCAATTGGTGAATCTCTCCAGTGTCAGGAGCTTTCGCACGAATTCCTTCATCTTTCCGAACTCGTCCCGGCAGTCCTTCATCTTGCTGCTTGCCTCGGTGAGGTAGATGGCGACTAGGTTGCAGTCATGATTCGGCATTTCGTGTGTGTGCTGGTCTTCATACGTTGCCATGAATCTGCCTACAAGGATCCTGCATACCTTCGACCTCTGCTCTTCATTGAGCGGAGAGTGCGGGACCATCAGCGGCATAACCATCTCCAGCGTGACACCGTCCTCCGCAGCAGCCTCCTTGTATGTCCCGTCCGGACTAAAGAAGGCAGCGTAATAACTCGCTTCGATCTCTGCCGCGGATTCCGAATCGTTTGAGAACGAGCCGTTTGCCGCTCTCGCCGCCTCGACCAGCTTGAGAAGGCTGTACCAGAGTGCATTGACGGAAGCATTTCTCGCCGTTTTCGTCAGACAGTCTTCCATGCGGGCGCATACGTCGATGAGCCCGGTCTTCTTTGACTTTGTACCACCGAGGCTGTTTTCACCTATTATCTCAATTGCTCCCTCAAGCAGCGGAAGATAGCGTTTGATGCACTCCTGCTTTTTTTCTTTCTCTGCGCACCTGGCTACAGCGATTGCGAAAAAAAGCGGAACCTGCGGGTCGTCGTAGGCGACATGCAGGTTTTCCTCGTCTATCCGCGAGGGGAACACACCGTTCACCTCGTTTGAAACAACGTCAAACAGTAAGGCCTTTTCGTAGTTCGCTTTTTCGGAGACATAAGATATTCCGTCCAGCGACAACAAAGTATCCTTTACCGCCATGCTCCCGTACGGGTAACCGTTGATGATTGCTGAGCTCTTGATTGCCTTGTTGCGGACGATATGGTTTGAAGCGATATCGGCAAGATGAAAGTACTTTTTCGGCAGACCGCTCGCCGTCCGGATCTTGTCCACGGCCTCGATGTGATGCGCCTCTATTTCTTCGTAGTCAAATTCAGCGAGGTCACGGGTCGAGGCCGCAAAAGTCAAAGCTTTCCCGGGCTCCAGCTCGGTCTCCCAGTATCCCATGTTGAAGAGGTCTTCGTGATCCTCTGCATAGAGGTCTGCATCGTGGGCGTAGATAAAGCTGTAGTACCAATATGATTCCGGACTCGTCGTGTATATCTGCGATAGCTTCAGATAAAGCCTCGGCAGGTTCATGTCCGCTATTATGCGCACCCCGTCGGGCAGTTCATCCACCAGAAACCCGTCATCTGCCTTTTTCAACGTGTCTTTCCAACGATAACTCAACAGGGGGAGGAGGCGGAGTGTTACGGGTTTTTTCGAATCATTCATATAGTGTATGAATACGGAACTGGAGTTCTTCGGCATCAGAACCTTCTTGACAAGCCTGCAGCCATCAAGGTCAAACGTCACCTCAGGGAAATGATCAAATACGAACCTGCTCATGAGTTTGTACCCGTCAGGGAATATCGTACCAGGATAGTGGTTTGTGCCCAGGAAGTATGACTTCCCGTCGATTATGACCTCTTCGTCGACCTTGTTGAGGAGTGCCAATCTCCTTAAGGGGATACTGGCAGACACCGTCAGGAGGGAATGCTGCCGTCTCGTATTCATAAATGAAATCGTGCTGCAGGCAAATCCGCCATCGCCGTCTGTCAGCAGCCACTCCTTTGCAGACGATACCGACAGGTTTTGCAGCCGGCTTCGGTCGTACGTAATCATCCCTGACAATATAACAAACTTTTTTCAATCGCCCGTTGCCCGCGAGGGGTCCTCGAGTAGATCGCTGCCCCTCTACGAGGAAGCTGCCCCATCAAACGGTGAGTTGCGCACGTCTCAAATAGGCCTTATTTAGGGGGGTCAGAATTGATCAATTTGCTTCAAGTAAGATTGCAAGTGAGCTTGATTAACTTGCTGTGAGACTATAAATTCCTAAAAATGAAAACCATACTAGCGATTTTCTTGACTGTTCTAATCACCGCCGCCCCCTCAATTTCGTTCTCTCAGGTTGCGGGGGGTACTGTGGCGGAGCAGCAGGACTACACATTTGCCATTGGATTGTACCGCGATAGTCAGTATCAATTGGCTCTCGAACAATTCAAGAAGTTTCTCAGGAACTACCCCAATTCCCAACGCTCTGACGAGATTCTCTTCTTGTCGGGAGAGTGCCTGTTACAGGAGCACCTGTACAACAGCGCACTAAGCGACTACCAGCGGGTCATGGATAAATACCCTGGTTCCGGTTACTATGAGCGCGCGGAACTGCGTTCAGGCGAGGTTTACCTGCAGCTGAACAAGCTTGACAAGTCGGAACGGCTGCTGAAGGACGTCTTGTCTAAATCGAACGACGACGATCTCAAAGGCGAGGCGTGTTATAAGCTGGGACAGATCTTTGTAGCGCAGGAAAATTACAACGATGCCATAAAGTATTTCGATCTCTGCTATGAGGGGTACAAAAACTCCTCCTACGCCGATTATGCAATGTACGGCACGGCCTGGTGCTATGGAAAACTGGGCAACTTCGAGAAGAGCAAGGCGAAATTTCAGGAGATGCTGGCTGCATTTCGTCAAACCAGACTTAAAGCAGACGCTTCAGAGAAAATGGGAGAATGCGACTATTTTCTTGGGAACGACAGCCTTTCCGTGACGGAACTGAAGCAGGCGATGGAATATTCGCCGGACGCTCAGGTGACCGAGCCGGCGTTGTTCTTCGAAGGAAGGGCTTATGATGCACTCGATATGCCCGATAGTGCAAAATTGGCATTCACCGAATATATGGATAAGTTTCCGACGGGCAGTCATTCTGCCGAAGTTCGTGTACTTCTGTCGAAGATACTGATCGCCGGGGGAGGTGCGCACGAGGCCTTGAAGCTCCTTGGGCGTGTAGAGCCCGGGAGCGGCGTGTATTTCGATTCGAGGCTCGAGCTATCGCACGCGTATGAGGCTTCAGGATTTCCTGACTCCGCTGAAGCTACGCTTCTTCAAGTAGTGAAATCGTCCGGCGACCCGGACCGGGTTGCCCGAGCCTATTTTGCGTTGGGAAGGTTGTATTTCAAAATCAGTGAATATCCGAAAAGCGAGCAGGCGTTCCTTCTGGCTTCAAAGGCGCCGGGGCAGTACCCTGAAGCCATGAAAAATGCAGCACTTTCGGCAGCTGCCGGTGGAGACTACAACAATGCCAAGATATATTTTCTCGATGCGATTTCACGGCTGAAGGGGAAGGATCTGGTCGATGCGCATTTTGACTATGCCGCTGCCTTGTACGCTGCAGGGGACTACTCAGGCGCAGGTCATGTCTATGGAGCGGCACTGGACATCGCCCGGACCGACAGCGAGAGAGCCGAAGCCATCTATATGGGCGCGGAGTCGTTTTACCGGGGCGGAGACTACAGCCTTTCCTTGACCGGCTACCAGAAATACCTGAATTCGTTTCCGACGGGGCCGCGTGCCGCTACGGCGCAGCTCGGCGTCGGGTATTCGTACTATTTTTCCGGTCAATTTTTGAAAGCCGCGCAGGCATTCCAGAACTTCATAAATACCTATCCTGATTCACCGCTGCTGGCGGATGCCTATTACAGACTAGGCGATTCTTTCTTCTACTACCAGGATTATCAAAAAGCGATAGGCATATACGCAAACGCAGCTGCCAGGTTTGCCAGCGATACTTCTGCTGCTTATGCCTGGTACCAGTTGGGACAGGCCCACTTCAAGCTGGGGCAGAACGATTCGGCGATCACCGCATTCCGATATGTGTTGGACAGATATGCAAAAACTTCTGTATCTCCTGAAGCCGAATACGCGATTGGCTGGGTCTATTTTTCCGAGAAAGAGTATCCACGGGCAATTTCGGAATTTGATAAGGTCATAGCCGATTTTCCGCTCGATGCGATAGCAGCTCGCGCGATGTACAGCAAAGGCGACTCGTACTACAATTCCGGCAAATACAATGAAGCCCTGAAGAGCTACCGCGAGCTGCTGGAAAAACATCCCACCAGCGACTATGTGGACAACGCACTTGTGGGCATGCAATATTGTCTCACCCTTCTCGGGAGGACGGCCGAAGCCGAACAGGTCATAGATACATTTGTGCGCAACCATCCCAACCTGCCTCATGTCGACAGGATATACTACAAGAAGGTTGAATATGCCCTGAATCAGCAGCGGTATCCGGATGCCGAAAGATATTTGAGGGAGTTTATTGTGAGATTTCCCAACAGCAGCATGATGGGGAAGGCCCTTTACAATCTTGCTCTGGTTGAGATCAGGCTGAAGCAGGAAAAGATGGCGATCGGTGTGCTCACGGATCTGATAAACAAAACGCCGGCGACCTCTTATACGAATGCCGGGAAAGTGAAGCTTGCCGAGATCTACCTTGAAGGGAAAGAGTATGACCGCGCGGGGACACTTTTTTCGGAGGCGGCGGCGGCAGGAGATGATTACAGCACTGCTGCGCAGGTCGGACTCGGGAGGCTTTATCTTGCAGAAGGCGACACGTTGCGGGCTGAGTCCAGTCTTTCAAAGGCCGCCCTCTCTCAAACCGATTCGCTTAACGACGGTCAGAAGGCTGACGCGAAAGTCCTGTTGAGCGAAATATATTTTGACAAGGGGCGTACGCAGGATGCAATCACTCTGGCGAACTCCGTCGCGAAGACGCGGAACGATCTAATCGGCGCACAAGCCCAGCTGCATGTCGCGGAGTATTACTGTGCCTCCGGCGACAGCTCCGATGCCGTCCTCGCTTTCCTGCGAGTGAAATATGTCTTTGCGAGCTTCAGCGACATTGTAGCAGAATCGCAGCTTAAGCTTGCAAGTTGTCTGACTAAATTCGGCAATATCAACGACGCGAAATTGCTCCTGAAGGAATTTATAAAAGGGAGAGGCGACGATTCCTACACCAGGCTTGCTCGGAAGCAGCTTGAGAAGCTGGAATCTCGATAGGGAATGACCGGCTAGATGAACAAAACCGCGATATTCTACGGAGTCCTGATAACTTTGGTCATATTGGCGCTTATTATCTCCTCGGATTTGAACAAGCCGCCTGAGACTAAGCCGCAGTTTGCACACTACGTGACGGCGCAAATCCTGAGTCCTGACACCACGAACACCTACGGGCAGAACCTGCAGGTACTACACGGTATTCACTCTCTTCCCCAGCTCGAGAATGTGATGCAAGGGTTCAACGAGGCGCTCGGAGTGCAGTGCACCTTCTGTCATAACATCAACGATTTTGCCGGTGACGAAAAGCCTGCGAAGACAATGGCGCGTCTGATGATAAGGATGGTTACCAACATAGACACCCGATACATTAATAAGCCGGATTGGGAGAAGGTAACCTGCTTCACCTGTCATCGCGGCAAACCTATTCCGAAATTGGTTTTGCAAAAGTGAAGATAAAACTTGCAATCTTAGTATCGATAATGTTCGCTTTCGTTTATAGTGCGGAAGCTCAGAATGCGATATCACCCCCGGTCACGACTTTCAAACCGGACACGTCGCTCCCGAAGGTGAACGTCCCGGAATTCGTTATAACCGGGAAGGCACAATTTGAGCTGCCCATGGCGGAGAAGCCGTCGGTTCAAATCGACTCTTCCTACTTTCAGGGAAAGCGAATAGAAGGGATGGAGGTGAACCTGCCCGTAAACAGGTCGCTCACCTACCAGCAGAAGAATTCCGGCGATGTATCGCCGAGCCTTTTCGCAAGGGCGTCCATAGGGCACTTCACCACCACTCAATATCTGCTCTCGGGAAGCGGCGTCACGAGCGGCTATCTTATCAATGGCAGTGTGTCTGGAGATTACACGTCCGGGTTCATCGCTAATACGCGTAGTCGGGACATTTCAATTCAGGGAGGAGCTTCTAAGACGTTCGGGACGGAAGGCACTTTTAAGGCTACCAATCTTCTGGACCTGGGCTATAATCGCTCGAGTTATTTCCTTTACGGCGAACTGCCTGAGCCTCCTACCCTGCGAAAAACCGATGAGGCTTATGCTAAGTTTGTCTCCGACATGGAAGCAGGTGTCGTTCCTCTCGCAGTTCGTCTCGGCTTTACAAGGTTCTCGACGGACGATCTGTGGAACGGTGTAGAATCGCTGCTGCGCCTTGGAGCCGGAACACGGTTCTCCATCGGTTCGGGCAACTTGAGCCTTAGCGGTGACTTTCATATCGGAACTCACACGGAGGAATCCAACGGTCTGTTCACTCTTGTCCCCGTGCCGGTCGGAGTTGCACCGACCATCAGCCTCAACCGCTCGATCTACTATTTGTCTGCGGGTGCGGCGTATGGCAGCGGAGGCGGGAACTTCAGATACTCATTAGGGCTGACGTATTACCAGTATAGGGATGATTCCTCCAGCAACATCGCGAAACTTTATCCGGATGTTCTGCTGGACTATAAGCTGTCGAGCGATCTGTCTCTTTTTGCCGGCTTTTCCGGCTCAGTACATGAGTCTGACCTTTCGGGTTTTCTATCGGCCGACAGGTTTGTTGACGGACCGGTCTTCCTGCGGAACACTCAGACATATGCAAGCGTCACTCTGGGCAGCAGGATAGGAACATTGAGCTCACTCACTCTCATTCCCGAAATCAACTACAAGGCTTTCAAATACTATCCGCTGTTTGTTTCCTATCAGCTCAATAACAGCCAACTTGTTTACGCCGAAAGCGCAAAGATCTTTTCGGTTTCTGTTACCGCCGCATACCGGGAGGAATACTTCAGTGCCGGCGTGACCGCACGCTTTCGGAAGGGTGAGACGGATCTTCTGACATCGATCCCGAACCTGCCGCCCTTCGATTTGAATGTGAGCGCGAGTTATGAGTTCACGCAGAGTTTTGTGGCAAGGGGTTGGTTCTTGTTTCTGTCTTCCCGTTATTCAGATCCGGCACTTACGCGAAGGCTTGATCCGGTCGGACTATTGCACTTTCGCCTGTCGTACTATACAAAGATCGCGACCCTTCCGTTCACTTTCTTCATAGACGGGATGAACTTGCTGAATCAGAAATATTTCATCTGGCAAGGCTACCAGGAATTCCCGCTGACTCTTTCTATCGGTTTGAGCAGCAGGATACTGTAGCGAACATCGTGGAGACGGCGGGCGGGAGGTCGAGAATCGCCGGAGTATCCGACTGATACCGTCGGCATTCGTTTGAAAAGGGCGATATTAGTATGATTGAAAGAATAGAAAATATTTCGCACCTTGAATACGGATTTGTTTAACAAACAGAGGAGGAATGAGCGATGGGCAATTTGAACTTCCAGGACGATAAGCCTGATGAAGAGAAGCCGAAGCCGCCTTCGGAGAACGAGCAGGAAGAGGAGAGGGTACATGACATATTCGTCGATGAACCGACGAGCGGGACGAAGATTCTCTGGATCGCGATCGCGGTAGTCGTGATTGCCGGAATAGGAGGCGCCGCCTATTTTCTTAACAGACACGGATACCTGGATTTTGGGAAGAAAGCCGCGGTGACCACGGTGACTCAGCCTCCGTCTTCGACTGCCGCGGCAGTGGACACGAGCTCAGAGATGGCGACACCTCCCGGATCCCAGGAAACGGCGGTTACAGCCGGAAGGTATTCTCTGCAGGTTGCTGCTTTCAGAACGAAGGCGCAGGCAAATCGGTTCGTGGCTCGGCTTAAGGAAAAAGGGATTGATGCTTATTTGTTTGCGGGAAAGGTTACGAATGACGGGCAGTGGTTCAAGGTTTGCGTGGGATCGTTTCCCAATAGAATTCAAGCCATCGCTGCAGTGGAGAATATGAAAAAGAAAGTCGGGACAGATGTCTGGGTTGTACCTGCACAATGACAAGCCGAGCAGCGTTGCGGGCGCGTACTATTTCAGACAGTACGAGCTGAAGAGGATATATTCGCGGAATTTCTACCGGGGGCTGATCCTCGCTCTTGTGCTGCACGGCGTTGTCTTTACGCTGCTGATGATTTATGCCCCTATATTCAACAAACCTCCGAAGGTGCGAGATGTACTCCTCCCGCCCGTGAATGTGCATTTTAAGGTTATGCAGATTACGATCGTGGGAGGAGTGAACTCCGGGATGGATATTTCTGGATCCGGCGGGGGAGAAGGGACGATTCACATGAGGCCCGGAGCCGCTTTTGGGAATGTCGTTGCGACTAGGTCAGCGAGTCCGCAGGCTTCCATAAACTCCAATGCTTCGATGGTGCCGCGCTCCCTTCAGGGCCCGGGCATGAACGACATCGTGGGAATCAACCGGTCCCCGGCCTATTTCGACACTCTGCATGGTTACCACGGGACTTCGACAAGCGGAATAGGCTCAGGTGGGGGAACGGGATCAACTATCGGAAACAGGAGCGGCGCCGGCTCGGGATTGACCGGGAAGGCCGGTTTCGGCGGCGGGTACGGGAACAAGTTTATCCCCGGAAATCCGGCCAACAACTCAGCTAATGGTACGCCCTATCGGATTGTCTGGAATGGAGTTTCGAGAGCACTGTTAAGCGGTGACAGGCCGCAATTTCCGAGCGGTGTCCAGAACGGAGGAACCGTGAAGATCAGGATCGTCGTTGACCCGGCCGGCGATGTCCTCTCGATGGTTCCGGTGGAGAAAGCCGATTCGAGACTGGATGAGGCGGCCATGGCCGCGATCCGTACGTGGCACTTCAGCAGGTTGGGCAGCAACTACCGGCAAGTGAACCAGACAGCCGTTGCGACATTCATTTTCAAATTGGAATGACAGGCATCCTTTTTTGTTGAGCTGAGCACCATATTGAATTCGCAGAACCGTAAACATCAGATCGAAACAGGACTGCAGGTAATTGCTTCAAGGCTTCGCGACTATCTGGGCGTGCCGGAGCGGAAACGCAAGTTCCCCGATCCCCTTGAACTCCTCATAGCTACGGTCCTTTCCCAAAATACGAATGATCTGAACAGCCATCGGGCTTTCACCAACCTCAAGACGCAATTTCCTGATTTTCCCGCGTTGTCACATGTGCAGCCGCGCAAGATTGAATCACTCATCAGAGTGGGGGGAATTGCGAACAAGAAGAGCAAAACTATTGTTAGATTAGTGAGAGATGTCGAGAAGAATTTCAAGAGGTTCGACATGCGGAGTCTCAGAAAAATACGAAGGGACGAGTTGATCGAGAATCTCTGCAATCTAAATGGCGTCGGATACAAGACGGCCGCATGTGTCTCTCTCTTCGCCTTGGGCGATGATAATGCTTTTCCGGTAGACACACATGTGCATCGAATTCTCAACCGGTTGGGAGTTGTAAGGGAAAAGACGCCGGATAAGACCTACAGGGCAGTGAAGGATCTTATTCCGAGAGCTCGCGGCTACGAACTTCACATAAACCTGATAAAGTTTGGCAGGAAGGTCTGTACTTCTCAAAGACCGAAGTGTTTTGAATGCGTGCTCTACGATATTTGCCGCTGGAAGGACAAGACTACTCAGGGTCCGGCAAAAGTAAATCGCAGGGATGAGGAGAGGATCGATTTCATGCACCTTGAAAGTGTTTAAGACTTGGACGAAAACCAAATACATGGTGCAAATTGACTATTGCAATTTCCGAAAGATTTCATTAAGTAAAATTGATGGAGCCGAAAGAACAGACACGGGTACAGATGATTAGCGGAATAAACGTCTCAGGCGAGCCGGTAGAGGCTGATTATGCGGCAAACTTGATGAACGTGGTCACTTTTTTTGAACCTGTATCCAGGAGCTCCCTCGATACCTTAAAGATCGTTCGCCATCTTTCTAAAAAATACACGGATCTGTCAGTCGGCTTCTGGTATGTGATGGAACCGAGACTTTCCTGTTTGTACCGTGCTAAAGAATCCCAGCTGACTCTTGAAAGGCTTGGTTTGCCTTCCAGTACGATATTTGACGCTAACAATATGATCGTTTTGCAGTTCGGAATTACCGAGCTTCCTGCAGTGCTTGTCATAGATTCCAACTCGTTCATAAAATCCCGTTACGAGGCGGAGATAAGCCCGCGGAGCCTGGAGCGGACCATTCAGGCCAGGCTTGCGGTTTCGGGCTACAGAGACGAGTTGCCGGATATGGATGAGGCGGGACTTCAGTTTGTGCACACGAAGGGCAGTTCGGTTCTTAGACAGCTCGGATACGTCACAGGAGATTATGTGTTTACAAGCCTTGTTGTGCCGGAGATAAATCAGGAATTTTCTTTACCCGACTTCTGTCTGTTGAACACTATATATCCTCACGGTTCCTGGTATGTCGGCAGAGATTTTATCGAGGGGAGCACAGGAAGTACCGTCTACGTAAGCTGTGCAAAGGACGAGACAGTTTTTGCGTTTGCCGGCTCCTGCGAAGGCGCTACTGTCCGGATGCATACTTCCATCGGGCTGCCCGGGAATCTCAACATTGGCGGAGACGTGAGGAAAGAAGGAAATACTCTCGAAGTAAATGTCTGTGATTGTCGGCCGTATGAGTTACTAACGTCTTCCGGCGACGCCGACATATTGATAAGCCTTCAGGTCCAGTCAGGATCAATCAGGCTTTACTCTGTAGAGTTCTGCGAGTTGGCGGCCCTCGTCCGGCAACCCGACACGAACTGGTCAAGGTTTTTTCTGTAACTACTCCCTCAAGTTTTCTTCCCGTCAACTCCGTTTACAGCTTCCGAGAGGTGTCACTCGTCTGCCAGGGGATTGCCCCGACAGCTTGCTGCCCCGATACAACCTCACTCGTAGAGAGAGGTGCATGCCCGGCTCACACATTCCTCAGTCTGTAATAAACGGGTTTCGTCTGAGGAAGATCCGTCCGGCAGGTATGCCGCCTGTGAACCACTGCATGGTTTCAGCGCGCCCGATGCCAGCTGGCGGACGAGATTGCACCGTCCTTTCCTTTAAACTTTTAGCTTGGATGTTTTGTTGAATCAGCGAGGCAAAATCCGGCCGCGCCGATACCGAACCGGCCGGTGCATAAAAAGCATAAATATGACCAAAGGAGGAGGATCGGATCGATGGAAAAACGGAGGCTCACTACCGAACAAGTAAGATTCTATGAGGAGAACGGCTATCTGATAGGGCTGCCGCCTGTATTCACCCCTGATGAGGTGATAGAACTCAATAGCGGCCTGAAGGAGCTTCTTAAACTCCTGCGGCCCGGCGAAGATTCGAAAGAGATCCGGGAATGGCATGAGACCAGCAGGTTCCTGTATGATATTTGCATGAACGAGAATATTCTCGATTACGTCGAAAGCCTTTTGGGGCCGGACTTTTTTATGTGGGGGTCAAACTTCTTCATAAAGGAGCCGCACACCAGCTCCACTGTAGGCTGGCACCAGGATGCGTATTACTGGCCGCTCCATCCGCAGGACTCTGTGACCGCATGGATTGCCTTCCTGGACAGCGACGAGGGGAATGGTGCTATGAAGGTCATTCCAAAGTCGCACAGGGCCGGTATCCTGAAACATCAGAGGTCTTCGGATACCGATTCTGTCCTGACGCTGGAATGCGAAGGGGGGCAGTTCCGCGAGGACACCGCCGCCTCTCTCGTGTTGAAAGCCGGCCAGGCATCATTTCATAATGACAAGATGGTGCATGGTTCGCCTGCGAATCACTCCGACCGGCCCCGCATTGGTCTGACTGTGAGGTATTCGAGAACAGAAGTCAAATGCGACCTTTCGGTGAATCCTTACTTTAAGGCTTATATGTGCCGGGGGACCGATGTCTATCACCACAATCCCGCAGGAGTCATCCCCGAGCAAAGGTTCGGGAGGCTGGAGCGTCACCATTTGAGCGTCGAAGAAGCGGGGGAATCCGCAGAAAAGAAAATCTGGAACGCTTAATCTCTACGAAGATCCGGCGGGAATCTCGAGGCGCAGATTCAAACCTCGAGTGCGTGACAACAGCACTCGTTCTTGGCGGCCAGCGTTGCGAGGAAAACTAAAGAGGTGGCCGGTAGTAGTTACGGCCACCTCTGTCTAATAAGCCTTTTTCTAGTGCAGCTTCTTCAGCTCAAGCGGCCGATTTGGAAGCGAGTTATGAACGGTCCGCTTTGCGAGCGAATCGTGTGCGGACTTAGCGTTGATCATCGTCTTGAGTTCCGATATGTGTGCGGAAATACTCCTCTCGCCCGGGAACATGGCCTGCAATTTCTCGAGAAGGTCTATAGACTTCTGGTACGCTCCCTCTTGACCGTACAGGGCGAGAAGTATGCTGTAAGGGTTATAGTAGCTCTGGACGTCGTTGGGGTTTTCCTTAATTGCCTCATTTGCTTCTCGTTCCACTATCGCTGCGTATTTATGGAAATCGGCCATTGCACCGGCGCTATAAAAGAGCCGTGAAACGTCGCTGAGCAGTTTATAGTTCATCGGGACCACATCGAGCGGTATCTTTGCTTCCATAGTGTCGAGCGTCGCAACGGCCCTGGTGCTGTCACCATTTGTTTCATAATACGCCGCAAGCCTCATGAAGCTATACCTGTAGTTTAGCGTCAAATTGCGGACATTGTCGTCGTAGTAGATGCTCTTCTTATTCAGATTCGTAAAGAGGAATCCGTAATGCGGCTGCATATAAGCCCTATTTGGAGTATGGAGCAGGCATTCGCGCATGATTGCGGGATCTATCCTGTAGTCCTCGCCGGGATTGGGATTGGCTTCTGGAGTAAGCTGGAGAGCCAGTCCCTGCATCTTCAGAAACGGAGACAGTCCGATGAAATTGTCCGGTGCCACTGTCACAGCGAAGAAGACCGGTCTCTTCCATGCATTAGTCTCCACGATGTTCCTGATAAGGATATCCTGTACTCTGACTGCAGAAATATCTCCCACATGCAATGTGGGCTGAACCGTAAACTGGATGTAACCCTTATCGGTAATGCTTGTATCCGTAATGCCGAATTCCTTGTAGACATCTTTTGGCACCGGGAGTTTGAAAGTCTGTGTACGCCATTGGATCGGTTCGATATTCTTTATCTCCTGGTCGGTCAGGCTTATCGGGACTTTCAGTGCGCCGTGCGGCGTTTCATTCTTCAATTGAAGAATATACCAGTCTGTGTTCGCCAGGCTGAGATTGACGATTCTGACGTCCGTTCTAATGCCGAGACCCTCTTGCAAATACCAGAGAGGAAACGTATCATTGTCGCCGTTGGTGAAAAGGATAGCGTTCCGCGGACATGACTGCAGTATGTTGTAGGAGTAGTCGAACGGAGCGTAGTTCCCGTCCCTGTTGTGAGTGTACAGGTTCTGTGCAAACATGTTGAGAGGGACAATCGCGAAGATCACGACGGCTGTTCCTGCCATAAGAAACGTTTGGGATTTGAATTTTGTAAGCCCGGTGACGATCAAATCTATCAATCCGGACGCACCTATCCCGCACCACAATGCAAAGACAAAGTACGAGCCCACAAAAAAGTAGAAACGTTCTCTCGGTTGCGGGTCTTGCATGTTAAAATAGACTGCCAATGCCAGGCCGAAGACTATGAACATGCCGAGGAAAACCAGTCCGAACTTCCAGTCTCGTTTGAAATGGAACCAGAGGCCGAAAAGTCCGAGCAGGAAGGGGATTGCGAAATAACGGGCTGGATAGCCGGCGCGTCCGTTATACCAACCCTTCGGAGCAGTGAACAGGGCGACTGGCGCATCCTGGATGTCGCCGGCCCGGCCGATAAAGTTCCACCCGAGATACCGCAGGTACATGTGGTCCAGCTGGTAGCCGATTAAATAGTTCATATTTGATCCGTACTTGGAATAACCTGCCTGGTACTGCGGTTCCGAGCTCCACTCTCTGGGCCAGAGAGCCGGTTGTGATCCATATTGGTCGCGGTTCAGATAGCCTACGAAGCTCGCCAACGTGCTCGGATTGTCTTCGTTGATAGGGGGGTGAGCGTTGGCGCGAATGAAAATCAGAGTGTACGTCGTGTATCCAAGTACGATAAGGAGTCCCGCTATCAGTGAAGTGCTGAGGATCCATCGCTTGGCCTTCTCAGCTTTGTAAACACCGTAGATTGCGGCAATGACAAGAGCGGGCGGAACCATTTGGACGAGGAAATTATGTCTGAGGTCGAAGGGGCCGATGTTTATGTCCCCGTGTAGTATAGCGGCAATCCATTTCACTATGCCCGGATATATGACGAAAAAACCGAGTACTGCGATGATCCCGAATTTGATGAACGACTTCCACTCGAATTCGTAGTACTTGAAGTAAATCAGCAAAACGACGGGAAAGAACACGAGCAGACTTAGTATATGAACTCCTATGGAAAGCCCCATCGCGTACGCCGCCAGGAGCAGGTACTTCTGACTGCCGGGCTCATCTGCCTTCTCGTACCATAGCATTCCCAGCCAGAGTACAAAAGCAATGAAGAAGAGAGCCGTGGCAAACAGGCTGGACTCCACGGCATCGAACCAAATTGAGTCGCACACCGACAATGTAAGCGCACCGATGACCGCTGAGCCGAAAACGACTATGGCACCGTTTTTATCCTTCGGAAAGCCTTTCCATCTCGATATGACCCTCACACCCACGAGGTAGAGAAGCATTATAGCCAGTGCGGTTGTAAGTGCCGAGATGAGATTTATCCGAAGGGCAGGATTATGGACGTATGGAGTCATCATGGCAAGCCGTCCCAGGAGAGTGAAGAGGGGAGCTCCCGGAGGATGGGGGACTTCGAGGGCCGGGGATGTTGCCGCGTATTCTCCGCAATCCCAGAATGCGACCGAAGATTGGGCGGTGAAAGCATACATTCCGAGAGTGATGACGAAAAGGGCTAGCGCGATGTAGCGATTCAGGTGCTTGAAGTTCATACTATGTCCAGCGTGTTTGGTTTTTGTTGACTGACATTTTACGTTGAAATGGGGGAAAAAACAAGGTAATCATGTGTACTAACAATGCCTCACGCGCGATTTCAATTGCGGCAGCTTGCAGGAATTCAACAAAGTTTATATACTCAAATGTACATCAAAATCACTAAACATAAGGCAATTCCAACTAATGCGCACACTTTCCGTTTTGGTCGTTGCTCTTACTATGTATCCGGCTATAAGCGAGCCTGCACTGTTCGCTCAAAATGTAAACAGCGGAACGTTTCCGCAAGCTCCCAACTCAAGAGTGGTACAACTCAGTCCTGTCGGATATTTCAGCGAGCCTTCCGTAGCCATCGACAACAAGGATCCCGAAAAGGTAACCGTAGTCTATCAGGACAACGCCTCCGCTTCATACTCTACTGATGGGGGAGAACACTGGACGAGCGCCGAGGGGACTGCTTCGAAATCGTACAGGGTATCCGGAGATGTGTCTGTCACTTACGACAACCACGGTCGTGCGATACTGTGTTACATTGCTTTCGACAAGTTGGGCACGGCCGATTATTGGGGACATAATGCAACGCGGAACGGCATATTCATCCGACGTTCGCTTGATGGCGGAAAAGAGTGGGAGGAACGCGAGATCACCGTGGATTCCCAGGCAACGAAGCCGGGCATCCCGTTTGAAGACAAGCCATACATAGTCGCAGATGATTCACACGGTCCGTTTGCGGGAAATCTCTATATCGGCTGGACTGAATGGCGACTGACGGAGTCCGTGATTCTATTCTCACGTTCGACCGACGGAGGAGCAACATGGTCGGATCCTATTGATATAAGCGATCATCACGGCCTGCCGCGTGACGATAACGGTGGGCTGGAGGGATTCGACGGAACGGTTACTCCCGACGGAGTACTTCATGTCGTTTGGTCAGACGGCAATCATATCATCTATACATATTCCCGTGACGGCGGAAGGACGTTTGTGCCTACGCGGGAAATTATCAATACTGCTCCGGCATGCTTCAAGCCCAGTGATGTGTTCCGGGCGAACGGGTTTCCTGAGATCGGCTCAGACCCTCACGACAGCAACAGACTATATGTCACCTGGAGCGACTACAGAAACGGAGACATTGACGTTTTCGAATCATATTCCGACGACGGGGGACGGAGGTGGTCCGGTGCCGTACGCGTGAACAGCGACCCCATCCACGACGGTAAGGACCAGTTCTTCCAATGGCTTGCTGTCGACGGGAAGAACGGTGATGTGGATATTGTTTTCTATGACCGACGGCAGGACCCGGCCAACCGTCTTGCCACGGTAGTGCTTGCCAGATCCACGGACGGCGGCAGGTCATTCCTAAATTACCAATGGAGTGATTCTTCCTTTAATCCCGCCAACACCTTTATAGGAGATTACACGGGGATCGCGGCTTATGGCGGACGTGTTTACGGTGCCTGGACGGTGCAAACCGGAAGAAACCAGAGAGGCAGGCACAGCACTGCCGTCCTGGTCGGGATAGCAGACTTCAGCAGAAATTTTACCAAGACGAAGTAATCAGTCGGAACCGAAAGCTGTTTTTCCAGATAGATCCGAAATGTTGCGAGAAAGTCCCGAACACGCATGATTGGAAGTATACCGAGTATGTGAATACGGTGCTTTCGGGTTTACGGGCATCGACGCCCTAACGTCATATGGCTGTTTCCAGATAGAAGACAATCAGGTTAATCGAATCTGTTTTCAGATTTCTAATATTAGAATTTCAAAAGGAGAACACTTAGGAAAATGAGTGTAAGTCAGCTAGCGAAGTCAATCGCTGAGTCGCCGACACTTAAGCTGAACGAAGAAGCCAGACTACTGCGAGAAAAAGGCGAAGCGGTTATTCACCTCGGGGCGGGTGAACCAAAAAACAAAGCTCCCATTTCTGCGATACTCAGTGCTGCAGCGAAGCTTAATACTGCCGACATTAAGTATACTCCAACTGACGGTATACCGTCGTTGAAGAAGGCAATCGTAAGGTACACAGAAGACAACTATGATCGTGTAATCGCGCCGGAAAACGTCATCGTTTCCGCCGGAGCGAAACAGTCGGTCTATAACATCCTTTATTCCATTCTAAACCCCCAGGACGAAGTGATCATCCTGGCTCCTTACTGGGTGAGTTATCCTGAAATGGTAAGGATGGTCTACGGCGTCCCCGTGATAGTGACGCCAGAGGACGGCGGTTTCTATCCACGTATGGAAGACATCCTGAAGGCGGTGAGCTCTTATACGCGTGCCATAATTGTCAATAGCCCGAACAATCCCTCGGGAGTGGTATACTCGGACGAGTTCATAGCAGAGCTGGTGGATTACTGTGAGAAGAAGGATATCTATGTCATCATGGATGATATTTACCACAAGCTGGTCTTCGACGGCAAAAAGGCGCCGGTGGCATACAAGCACACCGCTAAAGATATCGAATCCACTCACATAATTGTCGTCAATGGAGTATCAAAACTCTATGGTATGACAGGCTTCCGCATAGGCTGGGCAGTAACGAACAGGAAGCTCGTCGAAATAATGACAAACGTCCAGAGCCAGATCACTTCATGCACTGCCGTGCTCCTTCAGGCAGCTGCAGAAGGTGCACTGACCGGACTTCAGTCTGCCGTAGAAAGTCTCCGTCTTACATTGGAGAACAATCGTAACGTCATGATGCAGGAACTGCAATCCTTTAAAGGTGTTAAGATTACAAAGCCTGACGGGACCTACTATTGCCTGCCGGACTTCAGTGCCTACTCGAAGGATTCCGTTAGTTTGTCCAATTTGCTTCTCAAAAAGGCGCTGCTCGTATCGGTACCGGGTAAGGAATTTGGCATGGAGGGCCATTTAAGGTTGAGTTACGCCGGTTCTATAAAAGACATAACCGAAGGCATAGACCGAATGAAGTGGGCGCTGGATCCTGACTCACCCAAAGATATTTACATCGGAGAAAGAAAACTTGTGAGGGATTGGTTATGAACAATGTTCTGAATATAAAAACACCTGCTGAAAATGAGGCCAAGGCGCTGAAAAGCGACTACGGCCTCGATAACCATGGTATCTCAAATCTGAGGATGTCATACTGGAATTTGCCCACCGAGTCGTTGTACGAGGAAATATCATTCCGAGGCGAAGCCAGGATAACGAAGCAAGGTCCGGTTGTTGCCTTCACGGGCAAACACACGGCGCGTTCAGCAAGCGACAAATATATCGTTAAGGAACCTTCTACAGAGGATCACATCTGGTGGGGAGAGTATAACAGGCCCTTTGACCCCGAAAAGTTCGACGGACTGTACAACCGGCTTCTCGGATTTCTACAGGGGCGCGACCTGTTTGTGCAGGACTGTTACGTCGGAGCCGATCCGGAATACCAGATGCCGATACGGATCATCGGTGAGAAAGCATGGCACGCTCTCTTTGTCAGGAATATGTTCATTCTTCCCAGGACGAATGAGGAATACAGGAGGCACGTCCCCGACTTTACGATCATCGCTGTGCCGTCGTTCAAATCTATTCCGCAGATCGACGGGACGGCATCCGAGACGTTCATAGTTCTCGACTTTGCCCGCCGCGTTTGCATAATCGGAAACACGGCCTACGCGGGAGAGGTAAAAAAATCCGTCTTCACCGTCATGAATTACCTTATGCCGCTGCAAGGCGTCATGTCTATGCACAGCTCTGCAAATATCGGCAAGGATGGAAACAGTGCCATCTTCTTCGGCCTGTCCGGAACGGGGAAGACCACTCTCTCAGCGGACCCGAAGAGGCGCCTGATCGGAGATGATGAGCACGGCTGGAGCGACTCCGGTGTCTTCAATTATGAAGGCGGCTGTTACGCGAAAGTCATAAGGCTTTCCGAATCCGCCGAGCCGGAGATCTACGCCACGACAAGAAGGTTCGGTACGATTCTGGAAAACGTAGTTTTCGATCCCGTCACCAGGATGATCGATCTTGATGACGAATCAAAGACGGAGAACACCCGGGCATCGTACCCGCTCGACTACATTGAGAATGCCGTACCGGAAAAGAAAGGCGGCCACCCGAAGAACATCATACTCCTGACCTGCGATGCCTCCGGAGTGATGCCGCCGATAGCTAAGTTGAGCCCCGACCAGGCGATATATCAGTTCATCTCCGGTTATACTTCCAAAATTGCCGGCACTGAGGTCGGACTGGGAAAGGAGCCCGAGCTTACATTCAGCACCTGCTTCGGTGCGCCGTTCATGGTTCACCATCCGTATTTCTACGCTGACATACTGAAGCGCAAGATCATCAACCACAACGTCAACTGCTGGCTCGTGAATACCGGATGGATCGGCGGTGCTTTCGGCGTAGGAAAGAGAATCAGTATTGCATACACGCGCGCGCTTCTCAATGCTGCCCTGAATGGCGAGCTCGTGAAAGTAGAATACAAGACCGACGCCATTTTCGGATTCAAGGTCCCCACAAGCTGCGACGGCGTGCCATCGAATATCCTTAATCCCTCCGATTCGTGGGCAAGCAAGGAAGAATACATGACAAAGTACAGGCAGCTTGCCCGGCGCTTTGTGGAGAATTTCAAGAAATTTGAATCAGGCTGTCCACCTGAGATAGTGAAGGCGGGCCCGAAGGTCTGAAGAGAGAGGCGGCTGATTTAAGCCGCCTTTTCAATTTGTGCGCCCGGCAGGGCGCAACTGCTTGAAGATGACTACGCTCTATGAGATTAGGGAGAGCGTGGAAGTTCTTTACACACCCGACAGGGGGAAGTGTTAGCCGGACGGCAAGGGTGCCTGTCGT
>JBJKQU010000112.1:0-18967 GCA_046705025.1 Candidatus Kryptoniota bacterium
AGTTGTAACAGCTCGTTGGCCTGCCGACAAATTATGGTACTCGGTACAGAAGCCGCGTTCGAAGGTGTACAAGGAGCTGACTCCAGCCTCAAAATGGCGGCGCCTGCCGTGCCTCCCGTGCAGGAAATGCGGCAACCGCCGGTTAGCCTTTGAGTACAATGGGTGATGCAGTGGGCCCTCAAGGGGTGGCTGCCGAGTGATGATGCGACCGCTAGAAATTGAGGAGGATCTTCTCGTTGGACGGGTATCTTCTGACGAGCTTGAGTATGTTTTGCATCGCTTCGCGCGGCGACATGCGCGCTATCGATCTCCGGAGGAGCTGGTGCTGCTGTACGTCTGGGCCGAACAGGAGCTCTTCTCTGCGGGTGCCTGACATCGAGAGGTTTATCGCCGGGAAAATCCTTTCATTTGCCAGGTCCCTGTCGAGCACAAGCTCCATGTTGCCGGTCCCCTTGAACTCCTGGAAGATCAGCTCATCCATCCTTGAGTTTGTATCCACGAGGACGGTAGCGACTATTGTCAACGATCCGCCGTCCTCGAGTTTTCTCGCGGCCCCAAAGATACGTTTGGGTATCTCGAGTGCCCTTATGTCGACCCCTCCTGACATCGTTCTGCCGCTGCTCTTTTGGTGGGTGTTGAATGCGCGGCCCAGCCGGGTAAGCGAGTCCAGCAGGAGGACGACGTCCTTTCCTGTCTCTACTTTCCTCTTCGCGTATTCCGGTACAAGTTGCGCGAGACGAACATGATTTATGTGGTCACTGTCGTTGGAGCTCGCGAAGACCTCGCCCTTGATAGTCCGCCTCATGTCGGTCACCTCTTCCGGACGCTCGTCGATGAGCAGGACTATCACTTCTATTTCCGGGTAGTTCGTGTTTATTGCCTGTGCTATCTGTTGAAGAAGGATCGTCTTTCCAGCCTTTGGCGGGGACACTATCAGGGCCCGTTGTCCCTTGCCCAGCGGACAGAACAGGTCAACCACCCTCATCGACGGGCTCAGCCCGGGTCCCTCGAGCTTTATGATCTCGTTCGGTGAAAGCGCTTCATGGTTCGCAAACTCTCTCATGTTTGTCCACTTATCCGGATCCATTCCGTTTACGGATTCCAGGGACTTCACCTCAGGGCTTCTCTTGTTGCGATGTGATTTGTCGGGCGGGGGAACGGATGCGATGCCGGAGATCAGGGCTCCCTGTCTCAGACTGTACCTGCTTATGATTGAAGGGGGGACGAAGACATCTGCATTGGTCGGATTCAATGTGAGCGACACTGTTCGCACAAACCCATGCTTTCGTTCGCGCAGCCCGTGGTTTTGTCGAGGCTGCTCTATTTCAAGAATACCGGAAAATGGTGACATAATTAGAACTTTGCTTTGTGATTAATCAATAGAACTTGGGTGCCTAGTATAATAAATGCTGAGATTGTAAGAAGAGAACTGATTATGATTTCTGCTCACCCAACTGAGCTTCTACGCCCTGTACTCTTCAACCGGTGAAAAGTTAGCTTAGTTTAAAGTCTATATCAAGGCTTCCCGATTGGCATAATTAAAAAATCGTTCCTATTCTGGGGCGTCAGGGACCGTTTAGATCCTTCCGCACTTATCCTTTGAGGAGTACCGGCATCCAAATCAACACCCGACGATCATGGTTTACCTGCTGTTCTTTTACACTGATGTGTTCTGTCTTGCGGCGGCCGCGGCAGGGACCATGACCGCCGTCTCGTGAGCGTTGGACGCTTTTTTCATGTTAGGATATGGGTCCATCTAATTTGGTCGACAATGAACCGAGAGCCGATGTTGCATGATGCTTTACGCAAGGCCATATTTGTTCATATGAAGGAAAACGCTGGGAAGAAAGATGTCTGTCTAGACTCGGTCAATGGGACGGCAGACCATGTTCACACGCTTATTTCCCTGAAGCCTGATCGGGCTGTTTCAAAAGTTGCTCAGCTTCTCAAGGGAGAATCGTCTCATTGGGCAAACCTTCAGAGCATGGGCAATATACAGTGGCAAGACGAAATTGGGTTAAAACCCAATATGGGCCTGATTCTCGTGGCAATAGACGGAGATGCACGCATGGCAAGAAGTGTGGAGACAGGGTGCTGCAGTGGATGGAGTGGAAGCGCGTGGCAATAGACGGAGCTAAGCAGAGAGGAAAGGGTATTCTTTTTCCCGGATCGGCAGGTCAAGGCCATGCTGTCCTTTCGACCTAAGCTTATGCCGCAGTGGACTGACTGGATGGTTCGTTTAGGCAACAGGTCCAGAGCCTTCGTTCGCCTTGGTGTTGTGCATCTGGAAGGCTGTTGATATGACGATGGTTTTCTGGCATTTCTCGGCATCCCTTTTCTGCCTGGACTCCTTCGCACATTGCAAGTCCTTACAGAGGCACGACTTTTTCTCTATTGCCACGACATCTGTTCTATTGCCACGGCATCTGTTCTATTGCCACGACATCTGTTCTATTGCCACGGCATTTATGCCGTGGCGGAGAGACGTCCGCTGCAACGGGCTTTAGCCCCGCTAAATTCGAATTGAAAAGGAGCTTACTTCCATGCAATACGGAACATTCGACGAGAAGAACAAAGAATACGTAATAACCCGCCCGGACACACCGCGGCCATGGAGCAACTATCTCGGCTCGACGGAGTACGGCGCGATAATCACTAACCATGCAGGAGGATACAGCTTCTATAAATCCGGAGGTATGGGACGTTTCTTGCGTTTCAGGTTCAATTCCATTCCAGCCGACCAGCCGGGGAGATATATCTATTTCCACGACCACGGAACAAAAGAATCCTGGTCGGCTTCCTGGCAGCCGGTAGGTAAGCCTCTTGATAAATTCAAGTCTGTTTGCAGGCACGGAACAGCGTATACGATCATCGAGTCCGTCTACGCTGGCATAAAGTCGCAAGTCACTTACTTCGTCCCGCTCGGCAGAACATTTGAAATCTGGAAAGTGAAGGTCACGAACGAGTCCAATAGAAGGCGGTCACTCAGTGCATTCACTTATCTCGAATATGCCGGAAACTGGAATGCGATAGATGATCTGTTGAACACTCAGTACGTCCAGTATATCGCCCAGATGAAGGTAATCGACGGTATTATCGATCACGGCACAAACCTCAACATCTCTCCAATACCGGATAACTTCAAAGAGAAAGACCAGGGACGTCATACGTTCCAGGGTATTGCAGGAGCGGAGGTTGCCGGATATGACACCGACCGGGAGGCATTTCTCGGACCTTACAGAACCTACTCCAACCCGATTGCCGTCGAGCAGGGGAAGTGTTCGGGTAGCCTTGCCTACGGCGACAATCCATGCGGGTCCCTTCAGGTCGAGCTCAGTCTTGCCCGCGGAGAGAGCAAGGAGTTCCTGGTGATAGCCGGAATCGGAAGGGCGGAAGAAGAAGGGAAGCAGGCAGTAACCGAGTTTACTGAAATGGGAAGGGCAGATGAGGAACTCGAAAAGCTGAAATCATTCTGGCACGGGAGACTGGGCGGCTTCTCAGCCAGGACTCCCGACCCGGAGTTGAACGCGACTGTCAATACGTGGGGGATTTACAATTCACTGATCACCTATGCCTGGTCGCGTTCGGCGAGTCTAATCTATTCCGGAATCGACCGTGACGGGCTGGGATACCGCGACACAGTTCAGGACCTCGTAGGTGTCATGCAGTCCATTCCCAACGAAGCGAAGGAACGCCTTGAGCTGATGATTACAGGACAGGCGTCGACCGGCGGCGCGATGCCGGTCGTCATGCCTTTTGCCCATTCGCCCGGAAAAGAGCCCCCGCCGGCCGAAGAAGCATACCATTCTGACGATGCGCTTTGGCTCTTCAGCGCCGTCCCCGCATACGTCAACGAGACAGGCGATGTCGACTTCTACCGGAAAGTACTGCCTTACTCGGACAAGGGAGAGGACACGGTCTTCGGACACTTGAAACGGGCCATCGAGTTCAATCTCAGGAGGATCGGTGCGCACGGACTCCCCTGCGGATTGCGGGCGGATTGGAATGAAACCCTTCGGTTCGGGAAGAAGGGGGAGTCCGTTTTTGTCGCAATGCAAGTTAGGTACGCATTTAAGGTATACATTGACATTGCAGTAGTCCTGAAAAGGGCCGACGAAGCTGCATGGGGAAAATTCAATATGGAGAAGCTTGATGCCAACATGCACCGTTACGCCTGGGACGGCGAGTGGTACCTGCGGGGTTACCGATACGACGGACTGAAGTTCGGTTCGAAGCAGAGCAAGGAAGGGCAGCTGTTCCTGAATACACAAAGCTGGGCGGTTATATCGGGAATAGCGTCGAAAGAGCGGGGAGAGCTGGCAATGCAGCATGTCAGGGAAAGATTGTTTTCGAGATACGGACTTGCTCTTTGCGATCCGCCGTTCGTAAAGACAGATCCCAAAATCGTCCGCGCGACCTTTTTCAATCCTGGTTTGAAAGAGAACGGAGGAATTTTCGTGCACACTCAAGCCTGGGCTGTAATGGCGGAAACACTTCTCGGTCATGGCAACCAGGCTTATGAATACCTTCGTGCGTATCTTCCGGCCGCTTACAACAAGAAGGCAGAGATTAGAGAGGTTGAGCCCTATGTCGTCTGCCAATCGACTCACGCGAAGCAAAGCCCGAAACATGGTGCATCGAGAATTCCGTGGCTTTCCGGCTCGGCGGCCTGGACTTATTACGCCGTTACCAGATATGTCCTAGGCGTTCAGCCGGAAGTTAACGGTGTACGAATCGCTCCTTGCATCCCTTCGAAGTGGAAGACTTTCACCGTTTGCCGGATTTTCCGGGAGAAGGTTCTGAATATCTGCTTTGACAACCCCGATCATGTGGAAAAGGGAGTGAAGAGAATCGTCATGAATGGTCGTGACATTAACGGCGACTTGTTGCCATTGTCTGAAATGAAATCTGAAAACGAAATCACTGTTACTCTTGGATAGAAACTGCCCGGAGTTATTGTCCCTGGACAAGACACGACGCGCCGTTACCGGTGGACTTCGAATTACGGGTGAGTTCCGGCCGTGTTATTTATTACGAACACTTACCCGGCGAATTCTTTCGCCGGCGCCGCGTCAGTTGCATCAATAGGCCGCAGGGAATATTTTGTAAAAAACGAGGGATGAAGTGTACCAGCCTTACGAACACAGATACACAGAGATGAAATATAACAGATGCGGCAGGAGCGGGATTCAGCTGCCGGCGATCTCCCTTGGTCTTTGGCATAACTTCGGGGGAGTCGACACGCTCGAGAATTCACGCGCAATGCTGCGCCACGCCTTCGACCTCGGAATTACGCATTTCGACCTGGCAAACAACTACGGACCCCCTTACGGCTCAGCCGAAGAAACCATGGGATATGCGTTGCGACATGACTTTCGTCCGTTCCGGGACGAACTCATCATATCGTCCAAGGCGGGTTATGATATGTGGCCCGGTCCTTACGGGAATTTCGGATCGCGCAAGTACCTGATCGCGAGCCTCGACCAGAGTCTGAAACGGATGGGCTTAGACTACGTCGACATATTCTATCATCACCGCCCTGACCCTGATACGCCCCTCGAAGAGACGATGGGGGCGCTATGCGATATCCAGCGCGGCGGAAAGGCACTATATGTGGGCATCTCAAACTATCCACCCGCGTTAACTAAGCAGGCCGAGCAAATACTGAAGTCAATGGGAACCCATTGCCTGATTCATCAGCCGAAGTACAGCATGTTTGAGCGCTGGGTCGAGGATGGGTTGTTGGATGAACTGAGGGAAGATGGCATCGGATGCATCGTCTTTTCGCCACTGGCGCAGGGGCTCCTTACGGACAAGTATCTCGATGGTATACCCGCCGGATCACGCGCATCGAAGCCGACCGGATTCCTTAGACCCGAGCAGGTTACGGCAGACAAGATATCGAAGGCACGGAAACTGAACGAGTTAGCGAAAACTCGCGGTCAATCGCTCGCCCAAATGGCCCTGGCGTGGGTGCTTAGGCATAGAGAAGTGACTTCGGCGCTAATCGGAGCGAGCAAAGTAGAGCAGATTGATGATGCAGTGAAAGCGTCCAAGAGTGCTCCGTTCAGTCAGGAAGAGCTGAAGAAGATCGACGGTATCCTCGCTGGAAAGTGAAGAGGCTCGGAAATGGGAACTTACGGCAAGACTCCACAAAGCGAAGCACCTGAGACGGCAATCTCACTAGACAGTTCATCGGTGCGCAATTGACGGACTTCAATCCACGTCCATATAAACTCTACAACCAAGTGCAACACTATGACTGGGGCACTAAGAACGGGGATGCCTTGATACCCAATCTGCTGGGGATAAAGCCCGAACCGGATAAACCGTATGCGGAGCTTTGGATCGGAGCACATCCTAAAGCGCCTTCGAAAATTGATGTCGGCGGCCAGCGGGTCGATCTTGACCAGGTCATTGCGGAACACGGCAGGGAGGTCTTGGGCGACTATGTGCTGAAGAAGTTTTCGGGTAAACTTCCCTTTCTGATGAAGGTCCTGTCTGCCGGGAGGGCACTCTCTATTCAGGTTCATCCTGACAAAACCCAGGCTGCGCGGCTGCACGCTTCGGATCCTGAGCACTATCCCGATGACAATCATAAACCCGAGATTGCGATTGCTCTGGATTCTCTGAACGCACTAATCGGGTTCAAGCCGGCGACGTCGATTGCGTCGAGCCTCAGCCTCGTGCCTGAGCTGAAAGAATTTGTGGCGGGAGATTTGTTGGACAGGGTGCTGGCTGGCAGCAAAGGCCCTGACCTGGAAGACTCAATAGCCAAGCTGTATGCGGACATAATGCATCGCGCAAGTAATAAGGACGAAGTTTCAGATTGCCTGGGGAAGATATGTGATCGCCTGTCCCGAAAACCATCTACTCATCCGGAAGAATTTCAATTCTTGAAACAGTATGAGCTGTTCGGGCCGGATGTCGGTCTCTTTTCGTTCTTCTTCTTCAATATAGTGCAGCTCAGGCCGGGGCAGGCCGTCTTCACCGGCGCGGGCGTTCCGCATGCATATTTATCCGGCAACATAATCGAATGCATGGCGAACTCCGACAATGTTGTCAGAGCCGGCCTCACACACAAATTCAAAGACGTGGATGCGCTGCTCGACATTGTGAGGTATGAGTTTGCGGAATGTAATATCATGAACATTGAGCAGAGGGTTGACGATGTCACGTATCTTACCACGGCTGAAGAATTCAGGATTACGCATTTCCGCAAGCCTCCGAATTTCAAGAGCGTCCACGGTCCGAGCGGCCGTCCGTCAGTTTACCTGCCGATCGAAGGCGAAGTGGATGTCTCGTGGGGCCAGGGAACCGACGGCCAAACTGCCAGGTTTACCAGGGGGGAATCGTTCTTCATCCCTGCCAACCTGCCCCGCTACTCCATCTCATCTGCAGATGGAGCCGATTACTTCGTTGCAGAGATACCATGATCTTGCAGCAGTCACGCTTCTCTTAATATACAGATTCGTGACCAGGGTCCGGGTGCGTGAGTCGTGGGAAGCGGCGGGAGCTTTTTCACGGATTTCAATCTGATGTGATTCCAGCGCAACACCAAAAGAGAATTAGTTCAGGAGGCTGTTCATGATGAGCCGATCACCATGCGTCGCGAGGCTGCCATGAAGAGGCGAAATTTTCTTGCTGCTCTACCGCTTGCTGGAATTGCAGCGGCGAATCCCGCCGCGCTAATGAGAGAGAGTAATCATTGTCTTATTTGAAACAGACTCCCGCATGGGAGAGAGCGAGTTAATGAACATGTCTGATCCGAAGAACGAAAAGGAGGGAAACATGAAAGCACTATTCATAGGCGGAACGGGAAATATAAGTATGTCGGTCAGCAAGCTTTGTATAGAAAGAGGTATTGACCTTCAGCTACTGAACAGGGGCACGAGGGGAATCGAGATCACGGGTGCCACGACGCTTAAGGCAGACATCTCGAAGCCGGGAGAGATAGATCGGGCTCTCGGCGGACAGAAGTGGGATGTGGTCGTCGATTGGATAGCGTTCACGCCGGAGGACGTGAAGAGAGACGTGAGCCTGTTTCGCGGCAGGACGAAGCAATATGTATTCATCAGCTCCGCTTCTGCGTATCAGAAACCCCCGAGATACCCGGTCATTACTGAATCCACTCCGCTCTGCAATCCGTATTGGGAATACTCGCGGAACAAGATTGCCTGCGAGGAAATCTTGACCCATGCCCATCGCGAAAATGGTTTCCCTGCAACGATAGTCCGGCCTTCGTTCACTTACGATACGGTGATTCCCGTGGCTATCGGAGGATGGAATGAATATACCGCAGTAGACCGCATGAAGAAGGGGAAAAAAGTGATAGTTCACGGAGACGGAACGTCACTGTGGACGATTACGCATTCGGAAGATTTTGCGAAAGGTTTTGTCGGGCTGCTGGGAAATAATCGTGCTGTCGGCGACGCTTTCACGATCACTTCAGATGAGGTTTTGACATGGGACCAAATCTACATGACAGTTGCAGAGGCCGCCGGGGCTGAGGCTAACATCGTTCATATTGCCACGGACTATCTCGTCGGATTCGACGACTCGCTTACGGGAACTCTCCTCGGGGATAAGTCTCACTGCGCGATTTTCGACAACTCCAAAATCAAGGCGTTCGTCCCGGATTACAAGGCGACAATCCCTTTGGGGCAGGGCATAAAAAGAACGCTGGCATGGTTCGATGCCGACCCCAAACGGAAAGTCGTCCTTGAAAAAACAAATAAAATGATGGACAGTATAATAAAGTCGTACGAACGAAGAGTGTGAACTTTCGGCTTTTCCATGACCGGAGTAAGTCCGGCCGGGAGAAATCGGTTGCGTGCTGACCCATTCTTGCTGCTCTGTGTCGGCTTGATTATCTTTGACATTAAATGAGGATAGGCAGCATATGAAGGGAACCCCGAAAGCATACCTTGCTCTGCTTGTTGTTGCCTTTGTGTCCATGTTTGTCATCTTGTTCCTGTTTCGCAGTAAGCCGATTGTTACCTATTCATTCGTCTACATAGCCGCTTCGCTTATCTTCCTTCTGCTTTGCAGATTCATCCTGAAGAACCCTGTCCCCGGGATATACATCTGGATTCTCTTGTCGGTCGCCGTGCTCCTGAGATTGTCACTTATCGCCGTTCACCCCGTAGGCTCCGACGATTACTACCGTTATCTTTGGGACGGCAAAGTCATGGCAAGCGGGATCAACCCTTACCGCTACGCCCCGGATGATCCCGCGCTTGCGCCGCTTCATTCGACAGATTTGCCGTCCCGGGTCAATTTCCCCTCGATGAAGACTATCTATCCGCCGCTTGCGGAAGCCATCTTCTATGCTGCGCACATGATCGCGGGCGAGAGTATTGTGGGGCTTAAATTTCTCCTCTTCATCTTCGGGATGTTTACTCTGTACGGCATCTTCCTGATTATGAAGAAAATGAAAGTCGACACGAAGAACATCCTCATATATGCGTTTTGTCCGGTCCCGTTGTTCCAATTCTGCCTGGACGGTCATGTCGACGGATTTGGCATTACGCTACTTGTCTTTTCAATTTACTTTCTCATCAGTGATAGAAAAATTCTCGGCTACATTTTTATCGGGCTTTCAATCTGCGTCAAGCCGACGGGGCTGATACTGATCCCGCTCCTGTTCTTCACTGAAAAAGACCTGTATGAACGGCTGAAGCTGGTCGTGATACCTTTTGCCATATGCGCAATAGCTTATCTACCTTTTGCCTTCACGGGATCTCCGTTCCAGGCGTTAATAAAATTCGCTGAAAATTGGACATTCAACGGGGTGGTCTTTGACGTTATCAACTTGTTTATACATGACAATCAGCTGACGAGATCAGTATGCGGGGGATTGTTTCTGGTATCCTTCCTGCCCATAATGCTGGGACGCAAGGACTTTATGTCGAAGGTCTACGCATCGGTTTTTATCCTCTTGATATTTTCGCCTGTGGTGCACCCGTGGTACCTGGGGTGGCTCGCATTCCTCCTTCCGATCAGGCCGAAGTGGAGCGGTATTCTCTATGTGAGCCTGATAAGCTTGACGGCAATTACGGTGATGAACTACCAGCTGTCGGGAGTCTGGACCGAGTACCCGTATGTCCTTATTCTGGAATATGTTCCGGTCCTTTCGCTGTTTATTCTCGAGCTCGTGAGCGAGCGTCGCCACAGGCCCGCAGCTTATCCTGACTTCTGAAATATTCGAATGTCCATGGAACCGGGATTGGATCAGGTGCGTTCGTAGAACAGAGAGCCAGCAGATCCGAGTGCCTGCGAACGGGCTTTGCTAAAATTCAAGTTATGCAGTAAAGGCAAGTGTGCCATCTTACGCGGTAAGCCTTGTAAGGACGGGCAGCCTATAGTAGTTTTATCTGCTTGGTTTTTGTGCATCGTTTCCAATCGCCCGGACACAATGTAAAAGGAGTTTTTCATAGATTGAATGATACGAAGTCGCTGAGCGCCGACTGCTTGTCGCTTTTGATGTTATCCCGGCGCGTTTCGCTGTTCAAGGCAGCCGGGTACACGTGGCCTGTACCAGGCTCGTTGTCGTTCGTCCGCATCAATGAGTCGGTGCCTTTCGTGGGGCGGTCCGCAGGTTTTGTTCGCCACGTAACCGGAAAGAGAAACGGATCCGAGATTAGGACAACAAATCCCGTATGTGAACAATGAATCCGCTTTCGAATGACGATCAAACCGCACGGTCATTTGAAGGGGGCGAGAATCCCCGCAGCACTCCGGCCGGGACCTCCGAAATACTCTCCGTAAGGATCGACGCGCTCGACTTTCAAGGTATCATGTCGAGAATCGATCGATTCCTGAAAGGAAGCCGGCTTCACCAGATTGCCACGGTCAACCCGGAATTCGTGATGTCTGCTCAACGAGACGAAGCCTTCCTGCGTATTCTTAATTCCACCGACCTTAACGTAGCGGACGGCATCGGCCTTCAGCTGGCAGCAAAGATCGCACATGTGAGTATTGGTGAGAGAGTTACCGGAGTCGATCTCACCTGGACGCTCGCCCGACTCGCGGCAGAAAAAGGATATTCCATATTTCTCCTGGGAGCGGCGGAAGGAGTTGCTCAAAAGGCGGGAGAAGCGCTCGCGAAGACATTTCCGAGTTTGAAAATCGCCGGTGTCTATGCCGGCACACCTGACGAATCGGGGATCGTGGAACGCATCAACGATTCCGGTGCCGACATACTTTGTGTCGCGTTCGGCTCGCCGAAACAGGAGAGGTTCATTTTTGAAAACAAGGAAACGCTTAAGGTCAAAGTTGCCTTGGGTGTCGGAGGGACCTTTGATTATATCGCCGGGGTCGTTCCGCGCGCCCCGCTTTGGATGAGAAACATGGGCCTGGAGTGGCTCTATCGTTTGTTCAGACAGCCTCAGCGACTCAATCGAATTATCACTGCAGTTGTCAGATTCCCTCTCAGAGTTGTTATAGTCGAGCACTTTGGGAAAAAGTAGGACTGACGAAATGAAAAAGGATCTAAATGAAGTAATCGGAGAGCGGCGAAGCGGAGCCGCTATGCCGCCGCGGATGGAGACATCGGCCGCGGCATGGAGCGGTATTCATCTGCGCGCTCTATCGGGATTTATCTCACAGGTGGACCTTCGGGGAGTGTCGGTTGAAGATCTCTGAATTCGCATGGCGCGCGAAGTTGAGATTGTCGCGCCATTCCATATTCGAACATTTTCGGGGCCTGCTTTTTGCCCGCAAGATGACCCGGCACGGTATTATACTGGTGACTGGAAAAAGGCCGAAACCCAGGATAATCAATAGCGGGGGAGAAATAATAGTCGAGAATTGCCAGTTCTACGAGGGGGTGCGGCTTGAAGTCGGCAAGGGGGCAGTGTTACGGATCGGTAACGGGACGTATCTAAATAGAAATACGCTTGTCGTCGCGGAAAGCAGAGTCGAGATAGGCAGAGACTGCAAGATAGCGTGGGACGTAGTCATTATGGATTCGGATCTCCATCCTGTTCAAGGGACAGTGATGGAAAACAAGCCTGTCATAATCGAAGACGACGTGTGGATAGGGTGCAGGTGCATTATCCTGAAAGGGGTCAGAATCGGCAGGGGAGCGGTGATTGCAGCGGGTTCGGTTGTGACAAAGAGCGTACCCCCGAATGCTATTGTAGGAGGGGTGCCTGCGCGTGTACTCGTGGATCGGACTCCAGATAGTGACAGCGTGTAATTTGTACCATGCTATCTTCGGGCCCCCTCCAAACGCTGCACAAAAAAGCGGAAATTTTCGAATGACATAGTAATTGTGTGTAGACAAGATGGATCAGACTCACCGGTCGCTTCAGTCACTTCGAATCAAGTCCGAAATTCCACTAAATCTCACTGCTCCTCTGATCAAGAGGAAAAGCTACAGACAATTCATCCACCTTGTGCAGCAAGGGGAACTTTTTGTACACTCGAAACCTTCAAGCTACTATAGCGATCTAATGATGACTTTCTAGTAGAAGTGTTTATAGGGAACCATAAGAGTTTATTAACGCCGCAGTGCAGGTCCTTGCGGCCCAGGTTAGCTGTCTGTTCATCTTTCTTTTTCTAAAGTGAATCTACTTTTGCCATGATGAGTGCTGTGTCTGAAAGGATCCGGGATGCCGAACAAGTGCAGGGAAGATTTTTCTCTGGTTATGAGTGGTGTCTCAACCCGATACTCCGATTGAGGGATATCTTCAGGCATCTCGATGAGGAGCTGCACAGGTATGACTCTCTCGCGACATTGTGGGAGCGGCAGGAATCCATAACTAATATGTATATCTTCGCGTGCGCAGTGAGCTGCACAGTGGATGACTACCTTTCGTGGCGGCCATGGGTACTAAATTCGCTCAGGGACAACTACGAGAAGTTTGGTGATGCCATAGATATTGCCGAGAAAGGCCTGAATACTCCGAGAGCAATCAGCTCTTTCTTCCGAAAGCGAAAAGCACAGAGTTGGATTGCCGGGTGGGATAAGTATGTGGAACTGGTGTGCCGGCTGATTATTTACGAGCGAGATTTGGTACCCGACGAGATCGAAAAGCTGGTCTATGATTTCAACATTCTAAACTCGGCAAGACTGCCTGAGGAGTTGATGGACTGGCGGATGAAATTGAATGACGGTTTCAGATGCCAGGATTTGACGCATTATGATGTATTGACGATGGGCGAACGATTCCTCGAGGCTAATGACAAAAAGGATGAAAAGGTCGTCATAATCGGCTCCCGAACAGCCGGCTCGTACTTCGCTCCTCTTTTGAAGGTGCACCTGGAATTAAACGGGTTCGAACATGTCGATTGGATGACGCTTCGACCGAAGGCGGGCGTGTCTCGAAGGGAGAAAGAGAGGCTGCGCCGCTATTTGCAAGAGGACGCAAGAGTGTTACTCACTGACGATTACTCAAATACCGGATACACCTTCAAGCTTCTTCAGAACATCGTGAAATCGTTCGGGGTCGGTCCCGACAGAATCGTGCTGCTCGCTCCGATTCATCCGGCAAAGCCTGACGGAGACCTCTCTTTGTCTGATCAAACGCAGGTAATCACGATAACCAATGCCGACCTTCACAAGACCCGGCTAATGTCTCCCGAACTTGCACTCCCAGTGATCAGAGAACTTCTCGCCGCCCCAGATATTGAAGGTATTTCCGTAATTGACAGTCCGAGACTAAAGGAGATAAACGGCGACTTTGAACGCCGCTGCGGCGACAATTTCCAGGTTCGCCTCAAGCACCTCTATGAATTGAGGATTCAATATGAAGATGGGGGATTCGCGTTTAAGAAGGTGCTGGCTAAGAGTGTCGGTTGGGGTTGGCTCGGATATCACGCCTATTTTACGGGGACAAGGCTCAGCGATTTTGTGCCTCAATTCGCCGGTCTGAGGGACGGCATCATGTTCATGGAATGGGTTGACGGAGAACCTTTACATGAGGGAGACGTCTCCGAGGAAACGCTGGCACGGATGGTAGCTTATTTGAATCGCAGGACTGAGAGGCTTGGACTCGATGAGGACCCGCGGCTCGATTATCCGGTGATTGGGTGGGGATGGCTCCAGGCCTTAAGAATTCTTAGACGTGCTTATGGTCCGAGGATAGGGTATATTAAAAACAGTTCCTTGATGGAACAGCTGAGTCGATCCTCTTGTCAGACTCCTGTGCTTACGGACGGCAGAATGCGTCCCGGAGAATGGTTGGCGACGAAGAAGGGGCTTCTCAAGGTCGACTTCGAGCAGCACAACTTCGGAGCCCCCGAATTCGATGTCGTCGATCCCGCATATGATCTGGCCATCACTTCTTTCGAGTTCCATTTGGCCAGGGAAACCGAAGAAAAAATGATTCGAGATTACTCCCGGTCGAGCGGAGACAGCACGGTCTTCGATCGTATAATCCTGTTCAAGCTGTTGTACGGGACGATCGAGATGGAAAGGTCCCTTCACGGGCTCCTACACCGCAAAGCGGGTTCGGATCCGGAGTATCTGAACCGGCGCAACATTTGGAGCTGGAATTACCTCGTCTTCACCATGAACAATTTTTGCGCTGGTCTCATAAAGGCGGCATCTGTCAGCGACGGCAAGGCGAAGCTCTTTTTCATGGACCTCGACGGGGTGTTCGATTCGGAAGTTCTGGGATTCGCCCACACCAGCACCAGCGGTATCAAAGCACTTTCTCTCCTCGGCAACGGCGGCTACTCTGTGGTGCCTAACACGGGGAGAAGCATCGTGCATGTGAAGAACTACTGCTCATCGTACGGTTTTTCGGGGGGAATCGCGGAGTATGGAAGCGTAATTTACGATGCTGCCGGCGATCATGAGATTTCCCTGGCGGACGCCGAAGGGATGGAAGAGCTCGATAGACTCAGAGCCTTCATCAAACGCTCCCAGGACATATTCACCGATTACACTTACCGATACGCAGTTCGCGCTTACAGGTATGGACCTGACGGAACCGAGGGCCTGACCAAAGAAGAAGCCGCCGGAATCCTGAAAGCTGCACACCTGAACAAGCTCAAAATAGTAATTCGTCAGGCCGACACTTACTTCATCGCGAAGAATGTGGACAAGGGGCTGGCTCTGACACGTTATCTCGAACACTTTCAGAGTGACGTTGAAGAGGCCGGCGCGATCGGGGATTCTGACGAAGATATACCTATGCTGAAGGCCGCGGCTAAAGCTTTCGCACCTGAGAACGGTTCGGCAGGCATAAAGTCACTTGCCGCGGAAGGCGGATGCTCGATAGTTTCGGGAAACCGTCAGCACGGGTTGCTGAGTGCAGCTGAGAGGCTGCTTGGAGGCGCAAACCATGATTCGGCTGCTCTTATCGTTGAACCGGTGAGCGCGGACGCTGTTCATCGAATGATCCTGGAATTATTGACTATATCAGAGTTATCAAGAACAAAGAGATTGCTATCCCTATTCAACCGGGGGCGGCGGTTCTCTGCAAGATTGCCGCATAACAATTGACTATGAGTGAATACAATTTGTTCAGTTGGCTAGGAATGGATGAGGCACACATGGACAAAACTGGTGACACAATTACTGAAGGAGACCTTAGTACAAAGTACGAAGTTGAACTAAGAGGCTACGTACTATCCGGAAGGGATTCCCATCTTCAAAGGGCCTATGAACTGGGTGTAGATGCGCTGAAATCAGGAAGACCAGTGAGAGACATGATACAGGTGCACGGCGAATTGCTGAAGGGAATTTTGAGTACGAACTCGCACAAGGCTAATTTGCCGGAGATGTTTCAGAGAGCGACTGCTTTCCTGACCGAGGCTTTGATGCCGTTCGAGACGACCTTTCAGGGATTTGCAAGAACGGTTGACGACCTGAAAGTCGAGATAACCGAGCGGAAACGGGCCGAAGATAACCTCGAAAGGAATGAACGTTACTTCAGGTCACTGATCGAAAATTCGTTGGACTTGACGAACATCCTGGGCTCCGATGGAATTATACGTTATTGCAGCCCCTCCTGCGAGAAGGTACTCGGATACAAGCAGGAAGAGCTGATCGGCAGGAGCTTCTTCGAGTTCATGCACCCCGACGACATTAACAGTGCACTGGAGTTCTTTGAGCAGGGACAGAAAGAAGACCACTCTGACGTCACCGCGGAATTTCGATACAAACATAAGAACGGGTTCTGGATTATTCTGGAATCGATCGGGAAGAACCTTGTCACGGATCCACATATAGCAGGCGTAGTCATCAGTTCGAGAGACATCACGGACCGGAGAAGTCTCGAAGAAATGCGCAGGCGATACGAGTTCATCGCAAACGCTTCCAGGGAGCTTATGACGCTGGTAAACCGGGACTACTTCTACGAAGCGTCAAACGAAGCGCTGTGCAACGCATTAAATCGGAGACAGCACGAGGTAGTAGGAAAAAGAGTTGCTGATATCTGGGGTCAAGAGTCTTTTGAGCGGTCTTTGAAACCGTTTATGGACAACGCTTTTCAGGGGGAAGAAGAATACAATCAGGCCTGGTTCGAGCTTCCGTCGCTGGGAAGCAGATTCCTCGAAGTCTCATTCTATCCTTATCATGATCTTATGGGTGCCGTGACTCATGTGACCGTGATAATGAGGGACATCACTGAGCGGAAACGAACCGAGGACGAGATAATAAAGAGCCATATGCGGCTCGCCGAGGCGCAGAGTATTGCCCACGTAGGAAGCTGGGAACTCAACACTCTTACCGGTTCCTTTTTGTGCTCCGAGGAAATGATGAATATCATGGGGGAGAGCCCCGACAAGACCGTACTCACGTACGAACACTTTCTCGCGCAGGTCCACTCGAGGGACCGCGAAAAGGTGAACAGAATTTTCAGGTCCGTGGTGTCGAGAGGGGAGGAATTCGGAGTCAACTACAAGATCCTCAGGCCGGACGGCGGGATCAGGGTCGTTCACACCCGAGGCCGCGTCGTAAGCGAAGCCGGGCAAAGGTCCGTGAAAATTATCGGCACTACTCAGGATCTGACTGAGCAAGAACTTGCGCGTGAAGCTCTTACAGCTTACGAAATCAGGTACCGCAGACTATTTGAGACCTCCAAGGACGGCGTGCTCCTCATTGACGCACAAACCGGCAAGATCACGGATGTTAACCCGCTTCTCGTTGACCTCCTCGGGTATGAAAAATCCGAGTTCGTGGGAAAAGACGTCGCAGAGATCGAAGCGGCGAAGGGAATAGTGCGAACGCGGGAGATTCTCAAGCACATGCTTGAGCAAGAGCATCTCTTGGCGGACGATCTCGTACTGCGCAGTAAGGAAGGGAAGCCGATCCACCTTGAATTTGTCAGCATCTCGTACCTTGTGAAGGATACTAAGATCATCCAATGCCACTTCTGGAACATTACCGAGCGCAAGGAACTGGAGGAAGCCTTGCACAGCAGCGAAGAACGGTTTAGATCGCTGATCGAGAATGCGACCGACGTGATAGGGGTAATCGAGACCGACGGGAAATTCAAATACATAAGTCCTTCCGTTACGAAGGTTCTCGGTTATTCGCCGGACGAATTGTTGGGCGAAAACGTGCTGGATCTCGTAGGTGCTGAGGTTGCGGAGAAATTGAATCAGATCATACTCAGGGTTGCCGGCTCTCCGAACGGGTTCAAGGACTCTTTTGAAATCAATTTCAAGGCCCGCGACGGTTCATGGAGAATGATCGAGGCGACCACGAGAAACCTTCTGGCTGTACCTCCCGTCAAAGGAATTCTGCTGAATGTTCGCGATATAACGGAGAAGAAATTGCTGTTGAACGAGTTGAAAAACGCCGCGTGGAGACGGGAAGAAGATATGAGAAAGTTTGCGATGTCCGTCCAGCAGGCGCAGGAAGAAGAGCGCAAAAGAATCGCCATGGAACTGCACGACGATATTTGCCAAAGGCTGACTGCGATGAGGCTTAACCTTACCGTCCTCCAGGACAACGTCGAGACCAAGAAGCGATCTTATGATAAGCAGTGGCAAGCGATAAAGAGGGAAATCGACGACGTGGCCGCGGAGGTGAGAAGCATTTCCTACAACCTGCGCCCTTCGGCGCTTGACCATTTTGGTCTGGTGACGGCCCTAAGGCTGATTTGCTCTGAGATGGAACGGGTCCATGGACTGAAGATAGACTTTCGGGCAGGGACGTTTCTCAAGCAGCACTACGAGCCCAATATTGAGATTGCCCTTTTCCGGATTGCACAGGAAGCTCTTACTAACAGTGCCAAACACTCCGGCGCAAAAGAAGCCGAGATGAGGCTGGAGGACAAGGACGGCATCCTGGAGTTTGCAGTGTCGGACCCGGGGAAGGGCTTTGCCGAAAGCGATTATTTCCAATTGATCAGCGGCGAGAATCACATGGGGCTTATGAACATGAAAGAACGGGCACGTCTTATAGGCGGGGAATGCCGTGTCCAATCGAACCCAGGGAAGGGGACTCTAGTCGTGGTACGTATACCCATAAACGAGGAAGCAAGTGGATAAAATCAGAATCATTTTTGCAGACGACCATGTCATAGTCCGCGACGGACTCAGAGCGCTCCTGAAGAGTGACCCTCAATTCTCCCTTCTGGGGGAGGGAGCAGACGGCCAGGAAGCTCTCGAACTCGTTGCCAAGTACCACCCGGATGTTGCCATGCTTGACATTTCTATGCCGAGGATGAACGGAATAGAAGCAACAAAGGTAATAAAGAAGGAGTATCCGTCAACCAGAATAATGATCTTGACAATTCACGAGAATGAGCAATATGTCTACGAGATGCTGCAGGCGGGAGCGGACGGGTACGTCCTCAAGAATGCGGAAAAAAAAGAAATTTTCGACGGCATAAGGGCAGTGGCAAGAGGCGAGCATTATTTCAGTTCGGAAGTGTCGAAGCTCCTGATAGGCGACCTGGTAAAGAAGGCACGCGGGAACTCGATCCAGCAGGGTGAATCCGGAAATGAATTGACCGTACGAGAGACGGAAGTACTCAAATTTATTGCGGAAGGCATGACGAGC
>JBJKQU010000113.1:0-15757 GCA_046705025.1 Candidatus Kryptoniota bacterium
CGTAAGACCTTCCCTGCCGCGCGAGGACTCCTTGATAAATCCGTCCATCTTCCCGCTATCTATATCTGCAATTGAGTTCACAGCGTTGTGTGGTCCGCCGACGTTAAGGTCGCGCGGGTCATGATACGGCCTGACCATCTTCCCGGTTAAGGGATCAAGAGCCGCAACTGTCGGGACACCGTTCTTCATCGGAATTCCATCTGCACCCGGGAAAGTCCCGAAGTAGGAGTCGAACGAGCGGTTCTCCTGCATAATGATTATGATGTGCTTGATCTTGTGGATCCCTTCGCCCTGAGCATTTACTATTGTCGGCAGGCTGAAGGCAGTCATGGCAATGACAGCTATCCATGAGGCTATGTTCCTTTTCCACGGCATACTAAGACCCTCCTTTCTCGGGATCACTGACGCAATAAGATATTTTCCTCAAATCCAGCGCATTTCATTCCACTCCGAAAAGTACCTCACTTCACTTGAGAGTCTTCCAAATCCCCGGGTCCTCATCTCCAAGGACCCATGCGGAAAAGCCGCAAAGATTGTACTGCTTTAACAGCCCGAGTTCCGCTGCAAAGCTTTGCGCATCGTCTATGTACAGGTACTCGAAAAGTCCGTCGTTATCGAATACCGCATAGTTCACTTCATTCTTTTCATCCCAATCGGCTTTGGTTTGGTACTGCTCCAGCATGCCCTGCACCTCTTCGTAATCAAGCGTTTTGGCCGTTGAGTGCGCATATTTGGTGGAAACATTGCTGGGTGAAGAATCATAGGCGGTGTACCAGAGTCTGGAGTAAAGCGGTATGCCGAGAGATAGTTTGTCGGCGGGGACGTATTTCAGAAAATAATCGACCACACTTTTCATCCACGGGATGCCTGCCGCGGGACCGGGCGTCGTGAGCTGAGTGTGCTCACCATATGTCATCACAGACATGAAATCCACTGTCTTCGCAAGTTTTTTCAAATCATATCCGCCGCGCCAGTTTTCGAATATCCACGCAGTATAATCTGTCGTCCCGCCCGACATCTCGGATCTCGGAACAACGGCAAGAGTGACTATAAAGCCGTCTTTATGAAATGCTTCGGCTGCCCTCCTGCACATACCGGTGAAGAGTTTTTTGTCGCTTATGTTGAGATCTTCAAAGTCGAATTGGATACCCGCGAACTTGTTTAAAGTACAGATGTGGACCAGACTCCGCAGCATCCTGCCCACGGCAACAGAATCGCTCAGGAGCTCGTGAAGCAATTCCTGATTGAACCCCATATTCTTCACAAGGGGCATGATCCTTACATCGTGTTTCTGCGCAAGTTCGATGACACGAGGATCGACCGATCCCCACACAGTTCCCTTCGCATCTACATCGTAGGCTTTAGGCGACAGAATTGTTATTTGATCTATATGATTTTGGAGACTTCTGAATGCGGACTCGGTATTGACATAATAGAAAAGACGCTCTTCTTTCTTTGGAGTCTCGCCGTGCCCTTGATTAGGTAAGCATGCCACGATAGCGATTGCGATGGCCACAAATAGTTGTTTCATTGGTACCTCCTGTTTCATCAGAATCTATTTGAGAATCTGCCAGATTCTTGGATCCTCCATACCCAGCGTGAACGCGGAAAACCCCAGCAGGTTATATCGCTTATAGAGGTCTTTTTTGTACGCGAATCCTCGAGCCTCTTCAACGTACATGTAATGAAAAGAGCCGTTAGCGTGGAAGACACCATAGTCGACCCCGTCGGTGCTATCCCACCTGACTTCAGAATTATAGCGGTTCACCAATCCCATCGCTGACTCATAATTGAGGGATTTGCGCTTGCCGCTACCAGACCAGTACCGTGAGAAAAGGGGGATGCCAACGGAGAGCTTGTTCGGCGGAATTGACTTCAGCGCATATTTAATCACATCAATAATTCCCTTACCATGCTCCCCGTACGCCATGACCGTGACGATATCCGTAACTTTGGCGAGTTCGCCTAAGGCATACCCGCCGCTCCAGTTTTCAAACGCATGTGCGCTGGCCTCGGTTGGACCAGCGAAATTGCCGGATCTGCCGACAACGGCCACACTGAATTCAAGGCCATGTGCGTGCAGTTCTTGCGATGCTTGCCTGCACATTTTCGTATAGAGATCCTTGTCAGCCACATTTAGATCTTCAAAGTCGAACTGTATTCCAACGAAGTTCTTCATCTTGCAAAGATCGACCAGCGTTGACAGCATACGTTTGATAGAAGCCGGGTTAGTCATCAGATTGTGCAGCAAGACCTGATTGAACTTCGCATTGTGGACCAAAGGCATCACCTCGACTTTATGCTTTTCTGCCAGGTCGATTGCGCGCGGGTCGACTTCACCCCAGACAACGCCTTCCTCATCCACATTGAAAGCCGTCGGTGCGAGGATATCTATCTGATCTATGTGTTGCTTCAGATCTCTGTAAGCTGTTTCCGTATCATTATAATAGAACAGGCGTTGCAGCTTGGTTCCAGCCTGCACGAAACCAGGCCTCGCGCAACACAGCGCCGTGAATATTGCAGCCCCCATGAGAAAAATCCGCTTTGAGTGCATGATTGGTTCACATTCCTTTCACGATTATTTCTTCTTTGTCCAGCAGTTTTCAGTAGCTTTCGCTAACGCCGACTTCACAGTATCGTGTGACGGTGGTTCACTATTTTATCGGCCTGGAGCCGACCTCTCACAGAAGAGAAGAGAGATCGGCTAATCCAAGCACGCGGGTACGTTAGCATACCCTTACTTAAGGAGGACCATTTTCTTCGCCATAAAATTCGAACCCTCCTGGAGAGTGTAGAAATAAACGCCGCTGGCGAATTGATCCATGTTTATGTCGTAAGTGTATTCGCCCGCAGGTTTGTAGCCTTTGTCAACTACTTTAACCAACTGACCCAGCACATTGTATATCTTCAGACTCACCAGGCCAGATTTTGCTAAGTCCACCTTGATTGCCGTTGATGGGTTGAATGGATTGGGATAATTGTTACTTAGCCTAAACTTGTCCGGGATGGACTGCGTTCGGGGCTTGACGCCTGTCACCCCGCCTGCCGCCAGCCATGCCGCCTTCTCGGCCGGGAACCAGTTCAAATCTCCAACCGGGAAACCTCCTTCAGCTGCACGCATTAGGGCAGGATTAGTGTAAGTCAGATTCTCTGGCACTGGCCAAACCGGTGGGTACAGCCCGCCGTTTGGATTATACCACCAGAGGTAGGTCGCCAAGCCCTTATGCCACAAGAGAGTTATGAATTCGATCAGGCTGTCCACCTGTCCGCTCATCTCAGACGGGAATTCCGGGTCCGCATTCACGTTACCCTGTTGAACGAAGTGCGGCCAAACGGTTTTTTCGCTGTCGCTAAACATCAGCGAGTCTTCATTATTCATCCAGACCGGAGGAATCAGGGTGTCCATCCCAGGCGTGGCATAGAAGGTTTGCAAGCGTTTGGGCCAATAATAATCGTTATCTATCACGTTTATATGCCGATCTGCCTCCGTGAGATTGAAATCAGTTCCGACATTGAAGAGTGTGTCAAAGGCGATCGGAGAGGGGGCCTGTTCTTGTGTCCCCGCTTTCTGCACATTTGTCTCACAGGCTGCATCGGTGCCATAGAAGATATTATCCTTGATATCTCCGTTTACAAGTTGAGAAATATAGAGGGGAGTCTCAACGGTCAGGAATATAGTATTATGCTCGAAGAGAGTGTATTTATTGTAGTAAATCGCGGCAAGCTGGTACGAATTATTGCACAGAAAGGTGTTGTTGACCATCCAAATCGTGTCGCTCGGGATGCCGGAACCGGTTTCTAAGGCCTGTCCAAAGTAGTAGGAAGTTGGATTCTCCAGGTTCCGAAAAAGACAATTCGTGATGAAATAGCTGTCCCACTTGCCGTTACCCAGGATGGCTCGGGAACTCCAACCATCAAATACACAGCTGTCAATTGTAAACACAGCATCGCTATCTCCTGTCGCATTTACTCCGATGTTCCCGCCGCGCTGTTCATCCGGGCGTATGCCAAGGAGATAAAGTTGTTTGAGCGTGAGATTGCCGTTGGTTATTTTAATGAATGTCGCCGGGGAAGAATTATCCGAAAGAATAGCAGGGACTATTTCTGGGCGGGCGCCTGGTCCGCTGGCTTGTGATTTGGGCTCAGCTATAATCGTTAACGGAAAGTTCGCCTTGATTTGTCCCGTGAAATAATAGATGGAGTCTCTATAGAGCTCGTAAACACGATTGGGGTTCACGCGAGCACCCGTCAAACTAGTGTCGCCGTTGATAAAAGCGTTGATGTTGCCCACCGGGCTAGCGGGAACAAAAACGATATCGGGCGTTTGTGCCACCGCTTGACGTGACACAGCACAGAGAATGACCGTCGCAACAAGAAGGGCTGCGGTAAATATCGCCTTCATTAGAATTCTCCTTTTTGTTTGGATTTACATGGTACAATCTTGCAACAAGGCGCACGAACCCAAGGTCGCTTCTCTTGGATTTGCCTTGGCGCCATAAATGAGTTCTGGGCCCTTCATCACCTCCTTTCTCCATCTCTTGATCTAGAGAGCCTTTCAGACATTTGTCATTCCTACCTTTGTTCGCCGTGCTGATTGGCCTCAGCGCATTGTTTGGGGACCGCTTTCTTAGAGTATCCAACGTAATCCTAAGTCTGCGCTCATACCGTAATACTGTTCCGCCGCCGGAAAACCCGATCCTTCATTCTGTTGAATGTCTGCAGCGTCGTTGAGATTGTTGAGGTCAAAGAAAGCCTGAAGCCCAAACCACGGCAAGGACTGTTTGGCAGAGACATCCCACCGCACGTACTTCCCTGAATTCACACGAAGCTCAGGCCAGAAATTCTCTCCCTGGAAAACGTTTGCTTGATAGAGCATGGAAACCCGCATCCCGAAACCTCTGTAATCATACCCTATGGTAAGGTTAGCAATGTCATTAGGCTGATCTATCATCCTGTCTGTATAGAAAGTATCGAGAACGGTCTTCGTGTATTTTGGGGTGTAAGTCGTAGTGATTGTGGTCAAGGGGTACTGGGCACCGGAAAATATGTGTGTGTAGTTCACACTCAGCACTAAACCAGACAGGGGACCAGGCAAATACCAAAAATGAGTCTCCCATTCCAATTCAGTCCCCCACAGCTTTACCGGAAATGGATTGTTGATATAGGTGTTTATTGGGTATGAAGTGTTAATGTTCGGCGGAAGCCCCGGATACCTTGCCTGGTCTATGATGATTCTGTGTGCAGAGAATATCAGGTTGGTAATGTATTTATAGAATCCATCCACAGAAAACAACCCGATGCTGTTGTTATATACCGAAATAATGGCGTCGTAGTTCGCCGAATGGGCAGGAGTCAGGGCATAGTTATCCCATGCTACCGAGGAGATCCCTACGTCGATGCGCGGGACGATAGCCGTGTAGTTCGGATAATTAAGGGTGTTGGTATAAGCCAGGTGAACTTGAAGCCAACTGAGCGGATTATACCTCAGATGCACCATCGGCAGCCAGAAACCGTGGGTCTCTCCAAGAGTTGTATCGTGGTAGGCGTATTCGTATCTGGAGTAGGAGGTTTCTATGCCACGAGGAGCAGTGTAAGAGGTATGCAGAACCTGATACCTGACCCCGGGAAGGAATGTTATATCCGGCCCCAGGTTGAGCGTTACCATTCCGTATCCGGCTGTCTCATACTCATTTCCGTGATAGTCATGCGTGATTGAGGCAAGACTGTTGTACCCCCAAGTCTCCCCAAGTGTTCCGTATTTTTTCATGAGGCCGACGGTCTGCCACATCATGCCTACGTTTACCGGCACCACCATCGTATAGTCTCCGCCTAGAATTTTGCCGTATCTGAAATTCGGATCTTCAAAGACGGTGATGGGAAGATAATTCGAGCCGCTTGGATTCAGATTGTAAGGGCTCTGCATCATCCAAGGATAGGCACTGATGATCGCAGCGCGAATCGGGTTGGAACCTGCGAAGGCCAAATCACCATCGCCTTGATTGTAGTCGTATGACCTTATTGTGTATTGATACTCACCTCCAAACTTTAGCACACTCGTAACGGTCTTTGAGAAGTTGACATTCGACGTGAAATCCACAGATGCAGAGATTTGTCTGTCCCGCGAGAAATGGTTCGAGTTAACGACGCTTACCAAATAAGTCTTCCTGAGATTATTTTGGGACAAGCCAGGAATTGATTGCGGATTTGATCTCTCATCATTAGAAATCCCCGCCGAGGCCTGCGAGAATTCGAAAGAAAGATCGTTAGGATCTCGGTTTTCTGAGTAAGAATGAGAAACTTTCGCATCCACGGAAAAAAGGGGGAATGACTTACTAACATCAAGAAGATCGGTTATTACATTTAGTTTGTTCAGGCCGTCAGTAGTCGTATATGAATGGCTATCACCACTGAGGCCATACGTTTCACCTCGATTCTGGGTGTTCGAGTTGCTGGTGCTTATGAAGTTCATGAAGCCGATCTTGGTAGTGGAGGACCTGTAATCAATTACGACAGTCGCTCCGTATCGCTTCCTGTCCCTCAGAATATCCGCTAGATTCAACCCCGTGAGGTAAACTGGATTCGAAACTCCGAGCTTCGGCGCATTCAAGTAATATGAAGCTCCAAGCTCATTCGAGCTTAAGTTCCGCTTTTCGGCCTCCACTTCTGCGAAGACGCCGAGCCGCTTGTTCCAAAAGCGGTTCTCACCGCTGCCGACAAACTTATAATCGTTGTAACTGTTCTCCAGATTGTTGTACTCATCCTGCACTAGGAAGTGATACGAAGGAACTGTGCCCTGTGCCTCTCTTAGATCGAAGTTCACCGTCCCGCCGAGGACCGCCGCATTCATGTCAGGCGTGATCGCTTTTGTGACTTCAATGCCTCCGAGCATGTTTGAGGAAATCATGCTTAAGTTCACACCCCGATCGCCGACGTCATTTGCCGGTACTTGGACACCATCAATCGTTAACTGATTGTACTGGGGGGCTAAGCCACGGATGACGATCTCCGATCCTTCGCCACCCTGCCTTATAAGTGAAACGCCGGGTAATCTCGCTACTGATTCTGCTGCGTTGGCGTCCGGCAACTCTTGGATACGAGCCGCTGAAACGACGTTCTCGATTTGCATTGAAGAAAGTTCCTGGTTAATTGCTTGATTTTGACCGCTCGCTTGCCCTGTGACAACTACTTCTTTTCCCTGTACACCTACCGCCTTAAGCATAAAATCAAGTTTGACATCAAGGCCTTGCTTCACATTGATGGACACTTCCTTGTTCCTATAACCGATGTATGCCGCCCGGACGATGTACCTACCCGGCGGAACATTGTGGATCACATACCTCCCATCTAGGTCTGTCGACGCTCCGAGGCTAGTCCCCTTTAGCATGACATTTGCACCTGGAAGGGGATTTTTGGTCTGCGCGTCCCACACATGCCCCTCTATGTTAGGATTTGACGCTGCAAAAGCCGAATTGCCAGCCAACGAGATAGTCAAAACAATGATGCCTATTATGACAAAAGTCCCTCTATGCATTTTGTTCTCCTTTGGAAAGAATGTTTCCTTTTCTCGTTCTTGACCTGGTCACACAGTTCGTTAGCGATACGCAAGATACGCCCGCATTCAAATGAAGGAATCCGAGACTCTTAGGTGAAATACTTGTCATTTTAGTATTTTCCAAATCTGAGGATCTTCATATCCAAGAATGAATGCAGAGAAGCCCCGGAGATTGTATTTCGTCACAAGCTCCAGCTTTGCCTTGAAACTCCTGGCGTCCGAAATAAACAGGTATTCAAAGAGGCCGTCGTTGTCGACTACCGCATAATTAACCTTATTCTTCTCGTCCCAGTGAGCCTTTGTTTTGAATTGTTCCAGCACCCCTTGCGCCTCACTGTAATCAAGCGTCTTTGCGGTAGAATGCGCATACTTGGTGGAAAAATTGCTGGGCGAGGCATCTAAAGTGGTATACCAGAGTTTGGAGGAAAGCGGTATACCTATAGATATCTTGTCGGAGGGAACGTATTTCAATACATATTTCAGCCCCGCCAAAACCCACGGAAGTGTTCCACCGGGCCCCGGTGTCGTTCGTCCGGTATGCTGAGCGTATGCCATGAGAGATATGAAATCCATTATGCTCCCAAGCTTCTTCAGATCGTACCCCGCCCGCCAATTTTCGTAAAGCCACGCAAGATATGTCGTGGTGTTCGGAGACTCATTCGGTGTAACGGGCCTGACAAGCGCAAGACTGAGAATCAAACCGTGCTTGTGGAATTCCTCGGCCGCCCTCATGCACATGTCCGTGAACGGGACCTTATCGTTAATGTCAAGATCCTCAAAGTCGAACTGGATGCCTGCGAATTTGTTCTGAGCGCAAACATCCACGAGGGTCCGAAGCATCCGGCCAACAGCAACAGGATCTTTAAGAAGACGATGTAGCAACTCCTGATCAAAGGCTCTGTTGTGTATGAGAGGCATGATCTCTACATCGTGTTTCCGGGCCAGTTCAATCACACGGGGATCAACCGTACCCCAGACCACTCCCTCCGCATCGACATTATATGCGATGGGCGCTACTATCGTTATCTCATCGATGTGTTCTTTGAGACTCTTGAATGCGGACTCCCTGTTACCATAATAGAACAGCCTCTCCACTTTCTTGCGAGGTTGAGCGTGCCCTTGATTGACCAAACATGTCATAAGTGCGACCGCGATCGCGAGGCAAAGGTGTTTCATTAGTATCTCCTGTTCCGTTGAGTATTCTTTTGACAGAAAATGCTGAGAGTGTTCTAATCAACTGTTCGTGGGAACCGAGCAAGTATCTATGCCTGTTCAGCAACATCGTTTCAGTCTGCCCGGTCGAAAGACGTGGGCCATAAGAGTCGAAACCCATCGACTTCCGATCTCTTGAATCGGGCTTGACTCGCCCAGGGTTTACCTTAGAAATCAGCAGGACATCACCTGGAATCGTGTCAGTAATCATATAGTTCTGAATTACATACACGCGATTTGCCTCTATTAGAGCGTATTCGGCGACCAGAACTCAATTCGCTAAAATATATCAGCGTAGTTTGGCCCATATTCCCCGTTATTATTTAGACGCTTGAGATAAATTCCCAAATTTTTTCGCCGCAGTAAACCGGCCAAAACTCTGCTACACCAGCCATCTTGGCATTCTCCTGTTGCCGTGACCGCCGTCCGGGCGTCGCCTTCTTCAAGCAGGAAATTCAAACGACACATTCCCGGGATTTCCTCAGAATCGGATAAGAAACGAAGCAGGCAGGACCAGCACTCTCGCATGTTCATCGCTCCTTCTCTCCAACCTCCTTGCCGGAAAAGACCAGCACACCAAACTTTGCAGGCTGATGAAAGTCAATGCTGCTTGTCGGCGACCAGGCGGAAAATTCCTTCACCGGTGTCTGCTTGACACGATAGAGATTTATACGCCACTCATCACCTGATTTTGGCGGCACATGGCATTTGCCTTTTAGGGCTTCAAATGGAAATGCCAGCTCCACAGTCCAGCCAACAACCGTAGAATCACCTTTGACAAATCTATTCTCCACACGCACGGCAGTTCTAACTCCGCTGTCCCACAGGTTAACAGGCAAAGGCTTCCTGATTCCATCCATGAATTTATCGAAGACGGTATTCAAAGGATTCACTTCGATCTCCACATAATGTTTCCCTTTACCTTCGTAATCGAGAAAGACTTCGACGGCTTCCTCCTGCCAGAGGGCATCATTCTTCTTAATTTTCTCGGCGTAGATCCCGTTATCTGCACACTGAAACGAGACATACAGACAGCTGTCATCCCACAGCAGCCTCGCCTTGGTTCCAAAAAGAGGAGAACTATGTGAATCGGTGAGGGTATGGTCCATGCTCTTCGCAAGCCCCCTCGAACGCTCCGAATGAGTCCCATTGATTTTGATTTGTTCATGGACCCGCCTGCACTCATAAACAGGCCTGACCGACAGGCTGTTGGGTACACTGGTCTCGGTTCTGGCAAGCACAAGTAACATAGCTATTAACCTCGATATCACAAATGCCATTCGTCCGTCGGACCACCCTTTCGTTCCGGGCTTTCCGAACGTTCACTGTGAACGTCCCGGACAAAATGACAAGCGATCAACCTTCTCCGACTATTCCTTTCTCTTTCACGCATTCAATGGTGAAGCAACAAACTCCTGTATGATCGGCACTGCAGAGCCAAGGGCGCTGGCGTTTTCACCAAGTTCACTGAAGACAACTTCAACAGCCTTGCGGGGCAGTTCAAGAGCTTGCCTTATCAGGACATCTTTAATAGACTCGATAATAAGATGCCCGGTCTGAACGAAGTCACCGCCAATAATAATCAATTCCGGATTCAGTAGATTTACAAGACTGACAACACCTTCACCTAGATAGCGACCCGCGTCCGTGAAAAGCTTGTAGGCAAGCTTGTCCCCGTGTTTCGCAGCTTCGATCAGCATTGGGAACGTGATAGCATCAGTATCTCCATTGGAGATCTCATTGATCGCAGAATTGACTCCTTCGGCGATAAACTGCTTTGCGCTTTGGACAAGAGCAGGTATGCTAGCCAGTGTCTCAAGGCATCCCACGTTGCCACAGGTGCAGACAGGACCATGATCATCAACGGTGATATGGCCGAATTCTCCAGCCGTACCGGTAGTTCCCTTGTAAAGCTCACCGTTCAAGACGATACCCATCCCAATTCCGTCTCTGACGTTGATAAAAAGGAAGTTCCTTTTTCCACGACCTAAACCGTACCACAATTCCCCCAGAGCAGCCGCCGCCGAATTGTTCTGAATGCTTACGTTGAGATGAAACTCCCTTTCCACCGCCTCTCTTAGCGAAATGCTTCCCCAGTTAGGCAGATGGGGAAGGATTGCCACAGTATCGCCCACTGGGTTGACCAGTCCACCGACTCCGATCCCAACACCAAGGAACCTGGTGGAGCCGCCCTTATGAGCTTTGATCTCGTCATTTATGTGTTTAAGCAGAAGCTCGAGAAAAGCTTCCTTCCCTATACTTTTGTCAAACGGGATCGTGTTTTGATTTACAGTGTGTCCAGCTAGATCAGACACGATGAGGCGCAATCTATCGTGCTGAGCTTCGATTCCCATCACATAGCGATATGCAGGATTGCTTCTATAGAGAGCGGAAGGACGTCCCCCGTTTGTGGAGGTCTCAGTGGAATGTTCGACAATCCCTCTTTTTTCCAGACCTGAAACGATGGATGCTACCGTAGTGAAGCTCAGCCCAGAAATTCTCGAAATTTCTCGCTGTGTTATTGGGCCGTTGTAGAAGATATTAGCAAAAACGACGGATACATTATGCCGACTTACTGAAGTGGCCCGTACCGAATGAGTTATTTTCCTTCCCGACATTATTTCCGCTGTCTCTCGTTTGTGATAAGGGGCTTATTTAAACATCAGGAATAAGCTACTAGCTTAATTTCACTAAGTCAAGTAGAAAATTAAAGATTTTTTAACAACTATATGCAACACCGTCGGCGAAGGACATCAACTCTCATATCTTCGACCGAAGAACTGAGCACCTTAGTCTCATGATCGCAGCTGCACCGCCAAGAAGAGAAACCATGATGGACGCTCATCAGCTCAAATCACCGCAGTATAATGAATGGGATCCTGATACTTAGGACAAACCCTATTCCGGGTTCGAACGCATAGGCCTTGTAGAGGCTCATGTTATCGTGATAGGCACGATTGAGGAGGTTTTGAATTTGGCAGTCAATTGTCATTGGATGCTCATAGAATCGAACCGTGCTGCCGAAGCTGACGTCGAAGACCGTATATCCTGAGGTTCTTGTTTCCGACGGAGCCACCTTATTCTGATCGAACACGACATGCATTCCAGCACTGAAGTAGGGTTGATACATCAAAGTGCTGGATTGGAAAAAAGTTCTTACCCGAACCAGAACCCGGTTGGCCGGCGTGAGAGGCAGCCACGTTCCTGCATCGTTATTTCTAGCCACCAGAAGATCTCCGCCGACGGTGAGTAATGTATGTGCGATAAGACTCAAACCTAGCCGGATGTCAAACCCCATCAGTGTCGCATTTGCCTGGCGCTCACTATACCTCATGAGCCCGCTTGCAGAATCGATTTGTCCCGTCGGCCCCAGATAGATGTACCGGTTGATACGATTATCGTATGCGGATATTTCTCCGGTAACAGATGACGTAGTTATCCTTGTCAAGAAATCAGTGGAGAAAGATTTTTCCGGCAAGAGGTATGGATTCCCCAACTTGTACATCATGCTTCCTCCCTGTACGCCTTCGATGAACAACTCTTCAACGTTCGGCGCCCTCCAACCGCTACCGGCATCCGCCCCGAACGACACCTCTCTCGACGCATGCCATAAGAGTCCGATCGACCCGGTAAATGCACCATAGGTCCGTGTCTGACTCACGACGCTCAAGATTGCATTGTTCGAAGTCACCAAGGCGCGGTGATCATATCTTGCACCCACGGAAATGTCAACAGTATTCATCCTGTAATCATCGAAAACGAAAACCGCAGACGTCCTTTGGTGGTACGCCGGGATTACGGGTTCCTGTCCAAGAGTGGCATTCTGCTCGGCGTCTATCGAGATACCCACAGTAGCCGAGTTGTTTCTGATCCCTTCGAAAAACATCTTACCGTCTAAAGTCAGTGCACCCAGTCGCAAATGATTCTCCGGGACAGGTTCATCATCGTCCTCGTACTCCGCCCCGTCGTTTTGTTGAAGCACAGAGTGAATCGAGAAATATACGTAGGACGGAATGCTCTTATAAGAAAGCCAGAGACGATCATGCACGGTGGCTTGATAAGGTGAACTAGAGCCAGCGTCGTCGCCAAAGCGCAAAATTTTTCTATCCTGATCAAAGCGCGAATACCCAAGGAGAAGACCTCCCCACGGCCTTTGTGTAGAAACAGCCCCTTCGAAATCCAACTCTGTCACACCCGAGTTTCGGATCACGCCGTTTGGTGTTTGGGTGTCCCCAGCCGTTCTGAACGTCACGTCGGAATAGTACTTCCCGTAAGCCGTCTTGCCCCCCATTGCAGCATGTGCGGCACCCTGCATGTTGTTGCTGAAACCGTTCAGTACTACATCCCCAAACATGCCCCGTGAATCATGGTTTCCCAACACCCCATCATCATGTATGAAGTTTACCACGCCACCGAGTGCATCGGATCCATAGAGGACACTGTTAGGTCCCCTAACGACCTCAATACGCTCGAGGCTGAGGACGTCGATCCCTGGACTGTCGTCATCGTCCCAAGATTGGTAGTCGTGCCGCTCGCCGTCTTCGAGAATCACCACGCGCTGATTACCGAGACCTCTGATTACCGGCTTCTGGCTGAACGGTCCTCCGTCGACGACCGAAACGCCCGGTAAGCCGTTCAGCTCTGAGCTTACATCCGATCCGATGCGTTGAAGAATTTGGTATTCACGCAGAACGGACACAGACTGAGATGAGTTGCTCGTTGCTGACGTCTGTGGCTTCGCTGTGACAGTGATTTCATTGAGCATTGGATAGTCATTGCGTAGGATCACAAGAAGGCGTGTGCTATCTGAATACACGCCGACATTCAGTAGCAGGCTGTCGTAACCAATCCGTCGAAATCTCAATAAGTAGGTCCCCCGGGCGATGCTGCGAAAGACGAATTGCCCTCTGCTATTCGTTGACGCGGTCTGTCCCAACTTAGTGATGCCGACAGTCACATCTGCTATCGGTATGCTGTTATCGTCAAGAACGGTCCCCGAAAGGATCTGTGAAAACGTGAAGTTGGGCTCACCCAACATCAAGAAGAGCAAAAATGAAATGACTCCGTTCCTTATCAGACTAAAGTTCATAAATCAGACCCTCCTAAGTCAACCAGGATCATTAGTGAGATGCATTCGCTGAATCTCATTTCGCAATATTCCGTATGAAGTTTTCACTGCAAATTCAATTCCAACCGTCAAGATTGGTGTGATTAAAGCAAATGCTAGCTCTGCGACCACCGTTCACAAGTCACGCTAGTTATTCTTCATGTCGCCATAACCATTGCAGGATTTACCTGTCCAGCAAGAAGATATGAAATTGGCCGTATTAATTACAACCCCTGCAGGCTATTGCGAGGAGGCTTATTACGCACGCTTGAATAGCCCCCGCCTTTCGATCTCTTAGAAGACTGTACTTATCGCAAGCTTAACGCCAACCGAGGTCTGAGGCACAACGTCCAAACGATTGAAGCAGTTTGAGGAGCTGCCAGAATGAGTCGCAATTTGGAGCACCCTCATAAAGTGTTTGATGGCATGACAGTTTATGACTTAAGAAACATTCTTATGGGGTCTGTTCTTCTGTTCACGTCATGAGAATCAATCTCTCTGTCGTCTTTAATGTGTCCCCTGATCCGGACAAGTTTCGCGTTCCCATTCCCAGGCTTGACTTGGATGTAGGTGTATTAGTAGGGGAGACAGCCTTTGTTTCCTGGACAAATGTATTCCTCGTCAAGTAGAAGACCTTGACTGTAACATTTGTAATTTATGCAATGGAAGGGACCTACCGAGACAACTATCTCTGTATCAATTGATGCCACGATGACAGTCGCCCCCAGTGATGAATGAGATGCTCCGCGCTCGGTCGGATATTGGTAAACCAGCCACCAAGAAGGAATAGTGTCGTGAGGGCGCAGCGGATCAAGCACATACGAGAAACCTCCCCCAATGATTAGCCCGCTATCGGTGTTCGTGCTCCATGTACCATATAGGTACATGTGTCGACCGAAAATAACGCTATCTTTCGTGACATTCATAACCTAACCCAACTTTTCGGCGACAGCGCCAGTAGTGTCGTAGGAGACACCGTCGTAGATCAAATGTATTGCCGAGCACCAACGGAATGACACCCGCACCTGATTGGTCCGAGCTAACGGGATTACTTTTGTTGCAACCTGCGATGGAAACAAGCAGAGAGTGCTTGCGCGTTTCAATCCACGCACCCGCGTGGGGTGCGACAAGACATATGCCTATAAAAAGAAAGGAAAAAACGTTTCAATCCACGCACCCGCGTGGGGTGCGACCTTGTTGTAGCCGTGCGAGAAGTCGGCCTCAATGGGTTTCAATCCACGCACCCGCGTGGGGTGCGACGTTGGCGTACGCCTTCAGGCAAATCAGGACAGCTACGTTTCAATCCACGCACCCGCGTGGGGTGCGACACCGTCTTGCTTGACAAATGCTACCTCCCCGAACTGTTTCAATCCACGCACCCGCGTGGGGTGCGACATTGCTCTGCCGGTTGAGCTACACCAGCGATCAGAGTTTCAATCCACGCACCCGCGTGGGGTGCGACCACCCAATGCTGTTTGCGTTTCGGCGGATTGTAGGTTTCAATCCACGCACCCGCGTGGGGTGCGACCGAATTAAGAGAATCAGGCAAGCGCGAGATCCCGTTTCAATCCACGCACCCGCGTGGGGTGCGACAGCTTACTCCAATCTCCTGGGACGTTGTTGTCATAGTTTCAATCCACTCACCCGCGTGGGGTGCGACCGTGTAGTTGTAGCCTTCCCCGAGCTCGTAGATGTTTCAATCCACGCACCCGCGTGGGGTGCGACCATGATGGTACGGTTAAACAGGCGTCGGAAGAATGGTTTCAATCCACGCACCCGCGTGGGGTGCGACCGCCGAACCATTCCCTCACTTCCGGTATGTTCTCGTTTCAATCCACGCACCCGCGTGGGGTGCGACGCGCGGCCGCGTAAGCGGACAACACATT
>JBJKQU010000114.1:0-4726 GCA_046705025.1 Candidatus Kryptoniota bacterium
AGTACAGTTTGCGCCAGTAGCTGTTGTGCGCGCGGTGATGCCGACAGATCCCCACAATGCCGAGTGTCAGTGTAGGTGGTGGGAAGTCGGAAGACTCCCGCTGCTAAAGAAACATACGCTGCAGCTACTCTCCACGGGATTGAAGAAGCGGTCCTTCATGATCATCGACCGATTGATGGACTTGATCATGCCCCCCTTTGTAGACCTAGTTACGGTTGCAGTGATAACATTTCTGCTCGAGGCAATCTTGACTATTAGCGGGCAGCTCTGGCTGCTGCCTATGACATTACTATGGGGAGGAGTCCTGCTGCTTGACACGATCCATGTCGTGTGTGGTCTTAGTGCATCACATGCAGGTTGGCAGGAGTATCTGGCCCTACTAAGCGCGCCGCGATATGCTCTGTGGAAGTTACAATTCTATATCAAGACGATGTTAAACGGCGATGACAAGGAATGGATTCGAACGCTAAGGATGAAGGACGAGCGATAATGAAGTCTGGCTTTGTTTTAGCGGATTTTTTCCCACTTTGCCAGGTGGATATGCTCCCGCTGGTTACAGAAGGTCGTTGGATGCTTGAGGTGAGACGGGTGATTGGGCGTGCCGACGATTTCGAAAAAACCGGGAGCAAAGCGGGGGTAAGTCCCCGAAGAGCCATGAGAAGCGGCTACCGTCGGCTGTCCTCGTGTCGCCTGGAGAAAAGTGCATTTCAATCAAGGAGCAAAACCAGCCTCAACCACGCGCCCGGGCTAAACAGTTTGTTTGCCGAGCTGTCAGGTGTCCGAGAGGAGGCTCCATCTATGACAATGATAGTCGAAAACGAGAGATCTTATTTGTTTCACACGATCACGGTGCTGCAATTGCCAGAGCATCAGAACGACAGTCAATCAATGGATAAATAGGAGGAGCGATTCTCGGATGAAATTACCGATTGTATTGCTTGATATCATTCTGTTGGTTCCTTTTCTGTTTTTCTCGCTGTACTTGGCCTTTCTGAGTTTCATGGCGGTTTTTCGAAGGCCTAAACCCGTGACTGAAAAAAGGAACACGTACAGAAGGTTTGCAGTCTTGGTGCCGGCACACAACGAGGAGCTTGTCATTGAGCGGACTCTAAACAGCCTGGCAAAACTCGAATATCCATCTGCGCAGTTCGATATCGTGGTGATTGCGGATAACTGCACAGATCAGACCGCAAGTGTTTCGGAGGCGATGGGCGTAAGAGTACTTAGAAGGTTTGACGGCTCACAAAAGGGAAAGGGCTATGCCCTGAAATGGTGTTTCGATCAACTCATGGCCTCGGACACGTATGACGCTTTTGTAGTGATAGACGCTGATACGGTAGCTTCCTCAAACTTGCTGAAGGTCATGAATGCCTATCTTGAAGACGGGTCCGAGTGCATTCAATGCAGTGATATGGCAATACCGCAGCCGGGAGCATGGAGCCCGGAAATCACACGAGTCGCCATGCTGCTATATAACTTTGTCAGGCCGCTTGGAGGAATGTCCCTGGGTTGTACGACAGGCCTCCACGGGAATGGGATGTGCTTGTCCAAAGATCTTCTGATAAAGTATCCGTGGAATTCATTTTCCCGAACCGAGGATCTTGAATATTCGATTGAACTAGCCATGTCGAATACCAAAGTACAGTTTGCCCCTGAGGCAGAGGTACGTGCGGTAATGCCAACGGATCCTCACAACGCCGAGACACAGCGGAAAAGATGGGAGTTGGCCAGGTTCGTGCTGATTCGGAAATACGCCAAGCCGCTTCTGCTCGTATCTCTCCGGGGAAGGTCGTTGATTGCTTTGTCAACCCTGATCGAACTCATGCTTCCCGCATTCGCAAACATGTTTGTGTTTACGTGCCTGCTAGCGATCACCAACGTAATTCCTGCTCTACATGGCATACGCTGGCTCGCCTGGCCCGCGATCTTATGGAGTGTGGCCTTTTTGCTCCAGGTCTTCCACGTGATCGCCGGGTTCAAAGCCGCGAAAGCGGATTTGGGGGCATATACGGCGCTCTTAAGCTTTCCAAGATACGCCCTTTGGAAGCTACGTCTTTACGCAAAAACATTGTTTAATGGTGACGACTTGGGGTGGATCCGGACAGCCCGGGAGAAGAACAAGTGACCGAGAAGCCTTACGGTTCGGGTCAGCCACTGTTCACTATGCAAAATGAACAAGTTGCAACAACCCGAATAAGAACTCTAACGCTCGTAACGGGAGGACTCTCATTAAGCGACCCGGCTGAAGAGGCGGCCGATCTGCGGCCGCGCGGATCACTATACAATCGCGTACTCAACACCAGAATTCTGAACGAAACGTCACTTCGGGAAGCGACCGGGTGGCGAAGATTTCTGTATCAGAGATTACCTCTTTCGGTCTCGCAGGTCATCGAGGCCTACGTCAAACGCAGAGACTACGATGTAATCATTTCGTGGGGCGAAAAGCCGGCTCTTCTCTTCGCCTTCCTTCTAAAGGCTACCGGAAGAAAGTTCCCACACATTTCGATGACGAGTTGGATATCGAAGCCCAAGAAGGCTCTTGCCTTCAGGATCCTGCAATCTCATATAACAACAATGGTCTTTTGGTCGAGGATACAGAGAGACTTTGCGATAAATCGCCTGGGTGTCGCTCCGGAGAAGACGAGGTTAATTAATTGGTTGGTCGATCAGAAGTTCTTCCGCCCTACGGAATGCGAGACAGACATGATCTGCTCGGCCGGCAGAGAGATGCGAGATTACTCGACCTTGATTGAGGCAATGCGCGGACTCGACATCAAATGCCATATTGCGGTTTCACTCAGAGGGAAACTATTTAAAACGATCAAGAGAGTCTACGAAGAACGCTCAATGCCTCCAAACCTTACCGTTAGCAACCTTTCACCCACCGAACTTCGAGAAATGTACTCGCGCTCGCGATTCATCGTTGTTCCGCTACTTGAGACCGATACAGACAACGGAATCACAGTGATGCTCGAAGCGATGTCGATGGGGAAAGCGGTGATTTGTTCACGCACCGCGGGAAGGCCCGAGGCTGTGATCGAAGGCAAGACCGGTCTACTTGTTCCCCCGGGTGATTCGAAAGCTCTCCGCGAAGCGATCCTGTATCTGTGGAACCATCCGGAGATAGCGGAAGAAATGGGGCGCGAGGCTAGGAAACAGGTAGAAGACAAATTTACCCTGGATGAGTTTGTTGCCTCGATGAAGTCCATCGCCGAGGAGACGGTTGCATTGTCATCTGGGAGCACGATTCGAAGGAACTGAGCTGAATGAAAATGGAATCGATTATCCACAAAATACCGGCTGCTGACAGAGCTCAAAGGACAGTAGTATCCATGCCGGCTGAAGAATTCCTTAGAGCAGGATGTGATAGTGAGAAGAATGGTGATTTTCAAGCCACGACTGCGCGGTCCGAACGGTGCGGTAATGTACCGATTACCTTTGAGGAAGAGCTGGGATCAGGCACTCTCGCGGAGCTGCAAGTGAATCCTGAATATCCAGCTCGACTTGGTGAAATGTTCGACTTCCCGGCGATTCAAACAGTGGAGTCCTTTCTCAGGGTTATAGACTCCACACCGCCTAGAAGATGTTGAACCAGTGTCAAAGAGATTGAAACTGAAAAGTAATTTTGAGAAAAGAAAGGGTGAGAGATCCTCGTGGAACAGCCCGACGCTGTAGTGACTGCCGATAATCGTTCTTCAAATCCTATTTCTCGTCAAATTCTGATGGAGAGCAGATATGGCACTTACAAATGAACTCGATCTAAATTCTGTTGAAAAAGACCGGCGCGAAGCTGTCGACCGGAAGAGTGTCCTTATGCTCTTCCTTGACCCACCTAGTCCGCCACCGCTTGATCTCAGCTCAACTAAGCGTAATCTCCCGTTCTTTCTAGAGAACCTGAAGAGATACCGGGTTTCGGTTCTTGCGCACGGCTCTCAGGATGAGGAGGACCGCTTCAGAAAAGAATATGGTGACAGGTGCGAATACGTAAAATTCGTCAATATCCGTCCGCCAAAATTGGTTCGCCTGCTTCGTCACTTTTGGCTTCTGATCACCGGACGGAGCCAGGCGAGGACCCGGGCTTACGGCAGGAAGATGCAAAAGGCATTAGACGATGTTTTCGCAAAAAAACACTTCGATATAATACATTGCACAAGTTCCCTCTTGGGTTATTACAATTTTCCCCAGAACATCCCTTTGGTGGGTGACACGCATAATGTCGAGTACGATCTCGTGGGCAGAATATTTCGCACGACGAAAGATCCTTTCATGAAGCTTTACTCGGGCATCGAATACAGTCGTCTCAAGAAGGAGGAGTTGGCCATCTGTCAGAAATTCGACACGCTGCTCGCGACGACCGACCGGGATGCCGAACTCTGGAAGAGGGACCTCCCCGACAAGAATGTGACGGTCATTGAGAATGGCGTGGACAAGATCTTCTTCGAGAGAATCCGGAATGTGGAACTTGAGCCGAGCAGTATGGTCTTTGTCGGGCATCTGAAGTATTATCCGAACAGACATGGAATCCGATATTTCATGGACGAAATCCTGCCACTGATCATCTCCAGGAGGCCTGGCGCGAAACTGTATGTGTTAGGTCCGACCCCCACCAAAGACGTACTGGCATATTCATCGGAAAAAGTCAGAATAACCGGGTTTGTCGACGATATTCGCCCTTACGTCGCGAAGTGTAAAGCGTTCGTCATCCCCCTGCTGATGGGGGGAGGGA
>JBJKQU010000115.1:0-4194 GCA_046705025.1 Candidatus Kryptoniota bacterium
AACAGCCCCGCCTTTCGGCGCGACACACCTCTCAACTTTGTTGTGTGTATGATTCCCTGAGGCTTGAAATATCAAGCTCATGCTTCCTGATGAGGTTCTGTATCTGTCGCCTGTCATACCCGCTGAGACGCGCCGCCTCCGAAATGTTTCCGCCAGCGTCTTCAATTAGTTTCACAAGGAACCTTCTCTCAAGATCAACCAATACCTTCTCGGTTCTCCTGACTTTTTCCTTCTGCAACTCTTCTTTTGTAGATGGCACGTGATCATTGACTGGTCCAACAGAATCGCGGATCTCCGCGGGAAGGGAATCGGCCGTGACTTGCCCACCTCGCGCGAATATCATGGACTGCAGCACAACGTTCTCGAGCTCTCGCACATTTCCGGACCACGAATGAAGCCTCAGAATCTCCATGGCATCGGATTCAATTCCGCTTATCTTCTTCCTGGCCGTCTCTCCATGCTTCGCAATGAAATGTTGTGCAAGGAGAGGAATATCTTCTTTCCTTTCGCGAAGGGGTGGGACATGCAGATAAACCACCTTCAATCGATAATACAGGTCTTTCCGGAAACGCCCGCCCTCGACATCGTCTTTCAGGTTTCTGTTTGTTGCAGCGACAACCCGCGCAGCCGACTGCAGGAAAGTCGTCCCCCCGACGCGTGTGAACTGCCTGTTTTCGAGGACGTGGAGAAGCTTAACCTGCAGATCGAGCGGCATCTCTCCGATTTCATCGAGGAAAATAGTACCTCCGGCAGCCATCTCCAGCTTACCGCGTTTCATGCTCACCGCTCCCGTAAAAGCGCCCCGCTCATGTCCGAAAAGTTCGCTTTCGAAAAGCTCATGAGGAATCGCTCCACAGTTAACTTCTATGAACGGACCCTCCGACCTGTCACTCATCCGGTGAAGTGCCCTCGCGAAGAGTTCCTTGCCGGTCCCCGATTCGCCCTCTATCAAGACGGAGGCTTCGGTTACTGCCACTTCTTTCACAAGCCCGATGAGTGACTGCATCTCAGGATTAATTGTTATGATGTCTTGTGGAACCTCGTACTCCTTGAGCCTGTCCTTCAATGAACGGTTCTCCTGCAGAGTCGAGCTGTATTCCACAGCCCGTTTCACGACCGCCTCCGCATCCTCAATTTTTATTGGTTTGAGTATATAATCGTACGCACCTGCTTTCATAGCCTCCACGGCATTCTCAACACTTCCGAATGCGGTCATCACTACAACGGGAATCCATTCGTATGTCTTCCTGACATGCTTCAGAAGATCTATGCCGGACATCTCTGGCATTTTAACGTCGGTCAGAATTGCATCGACGTGTTCCTTTTCCAGAACTTTTACAGCCTCAGCGCCATTTCTTGCGACGGGCACCTCATACCTGTCCTGAAAATTTATTTTCAGGACTTTCCATGCCCGCTCCTCGTCATCGACGATTAGAAGTCTGGGTTTTTCTGTTTTCATCTCAAGCGTATTCTTTCGTGGTTTCAAATCTGACTCTGAAAATCGTATCGCCATTTTCAGCGATAACTCCAAGTTGCGCACCAAGCGCTTGCGCAATATTATGGGAAATGCTCAGCCCCAATCCCGTGCCGGTGTCCTTTGTCGTATAAAAGGGTTCGAATATCTTATCACGATTGTCCTCCGGGATCCCGACGCCATTATCCGATACTGAAATATCCAAGCCTCCAGCCTCAGACAACACGGAAAAGGAGATTTCTCCCGCCGAGCAATTGAAGGTATGATCCGACTTGCATCGCTCCTTGATTGCTTCCACTGCGTTGACTCCGAGGTTGAATAGAAGCTGGTACAGCAGATCGCGATCAGTGGAGAGGGTGTCAGCCCATGTGTGACCGACCACTTGCACTTTAATATCTCCCGCAGTGGAGAGAATAGCGTCACGCACCCTCTCCAGAACCTCCTGCAGAGGCACATCCTCGTTCTTGGGAGATCTCAGCCTTGATAGGCTCAGGAAGTCTGTGAGGATCTTGTTCAGCCTGTCCGATTCGTCGACAATGAATTGTTCGAGCTCCTTTTCTTCCGCTTTGCTCAGTTCCTTTTTTAGGAGCGTCTGTGCAGATGCCGACATGACGTTCAAAGGATTCCTGATTTCATGTGCGACGCCTGCCGTCAGCTGCCCCAGGGAAGCGAGGTGCCGGACACGAAACTCCTCCTTCTCTTTCCTGCGGACATTCTCGATTGCAAGATTGCGCTGATAAGCGGTAGCAACCTCGTTCGTGAATATTGAAAGCGCGTCTATCATTTCGGTGGTGAATTCCTGACCCGACTTTCGTACCGATATAGCCAGTATGCCTATTAGTTCATCCGCGGAGAAGAGTGGCAGGAGAAGTCTCACCCCTTTAGACTCTAGCATCGAGCATATTTCCTCGCCGATATTCTTTCTCTCAATATCGTAGAATTCGACTCCTCTCTTTACTCGCCGCAGGTATTGGACGATAAAGCAATCGTCTTTGAGTTGCAGCGGACGCGCCGCGTTCTTCCATTCGGTAAACCGGGGGTTGCCTGGGTCACCATTTCGCATAAAGATCAGCACATTCTGGATGCGGAACTGGCGCAGCAGGAATGTCTCGACACGTTGAAAGAATTCATCAGTTGGAAGATAATTCGAGATCGCACGCGAAAACGTGACCATATTTCGACGATATCTGTTCAGGTCTCGGCTCATGAGGCTGTCCAGTGTCCTGCGAATTCTAAGCTCGAGAGGCCGTATCAGAAGTACAAGTATGAAAACGAAGAGCGCATTCGCGGCATACGAGCTTATCCTCAGATAACCAAGAAGCCCCTCCGTAACGGCCTGGACTCCGAGGAAGTAGATCGCGAGGATGATGGAAGAAGCTAATGAATAAGCAACACCGCCTCGCACCGCGTGTGGGGAATCGAACAAGCGGCCGCTAAGGACCGCCGCAGCGAAGAACCCGCTGACAACGAACGAAAGGATTGTAGAAGAAGTGTAGAAGTACAACGTCGACTCACCGAACCGCTCCACGATGAAGAGGAACACAGAGAAGGAAAGGAAGATTAGTCCTCCGTAGAGAAACAATCGAGCGCGGCGCTTCTGCGTGGTCGTCCGCAAATTGGGGATCTTTCTGATTATTACAATCGAGCCCCAGATGAGATATGCAAAGTAGGTCGCCAGAAGAGAGATCGATTGAAAATCCTGGCGTACGACTATCCTGTAAAAGTAGACGACACCTGACTTTGAAAGTGGGATGATCTCTACATGAAAATGCGGAAACGAAGATATCAGAAATGTTATGGGCACCAGGAAGATGGCAAAATAAAAGAGAATGCTGTTGGTAATAGCGGATACATTCCGAGGAAAGTGGTATGCTGAGATAAGGTAAATCGCAGGTATAATGAAGATAATTCTGTAAAGGATCTGGGCCCCGAGAGTCGCACCTTCCGGGTTGCTGCTCGCAAGGATAAATATCTCTGAGATGTTCCAGAGTGCGAAGCTGAGGACAAACACCGAGATCCATCGGTTGACTGCAGATTTGGGGTTACCGAAGAAAATCACAAATGCCATCGTCATGTTTATGACGAAAGCAGCAACGGCAGGGAAGGAGTAGATATTCATGAGCGATTCTCACCCCTCTTCCAACCAGAACTGTTAAATGGCTTCATAGCGACTACGCGACTTTCGATCATTTTCATGGATGCCAGGCTTGCAATTCTGAATCTGAGATATGATGCACTTTTGTACAAATCGTTCTGTCAGGGCGGGTCTCAGAGAGGTGTCTTCCTTCAAATCGATATCCCATCTCCGTCGAACCATCATAACTGCTTTCTTTTGGCACGTTCGCCGCCAAGCTGTCTTTTTGTTTCGCCGGATTCATTTTGGGCTTGACATCGCATTTATCTCACATTAAATTAGTGAGTAATCATTCACTTGTCAAGGCCTAAAAGACGATGGAAAGAAAGTCGACCGAAATAAGACAGGAAGAGATAAGAAGGGCATTCCTCCAGCTCGTCGATGCCGAAGGGCTGCACAATCTATCTACCAGGAAATTAGCCGATAAAGTAGGGGTCTCTGAGGGCGCTCTGTTCAAGCATTTCAAATCCAAGCGCGAGATTACGCTTTCAATCATAGACGGGGTCGAAGACGTCCTCATGAAGTCGCTCCGAGAAGTTGCCGTCGAAGACTCTTCCTCGGCTGAACGTCTTTTCAAGTTCCTTTG
>JBJKQU010000116.1:0-2932 GCA_046705025.1 Candidatus Kryptoniota bacterium
CCGATCTACCACGGAGTATTTTTCCTGAGACGGATAGCGCTTTGTCAACTCGAAGATCTTCATCCCCGCCCACTTCCACTAGACCACATTCCCCGCTCTGCCTTCCCTACCACCCAATCTTCGCAACTACTTCACTTCCAGCGTTGCACAGGACCCGGCAAAAGCGGGCAGGATCCACCTCAACACTGTTTAGCCCGCCCGCGGATTGCCCCCTGCTCAGTTGCCCGACTTCTCTAACGGGACAGATTAAAGCAGTACGCCGAACCCGATCAGAATCCGGTTGGCCTCAATCTTCAGCGGATAGGGCGGAGGAGTTCGCGGCTTGAAAGCTTGATACCGGTATTCGATCCGGAGCAGGGCTCTTCCGCCGAGAGTCATGATTTTCACGCCGACTCCGGCATTATAGAACTGGATACCCGACGGAACGATTCCCACTTCCCTCTGGAGAGGCTGGTTGAAGGGGATGCCGTCTCCCATTCCAAAACCCACTTCAGCGAACGGAACGACCGGCCAGTACCCCATGCCGTAGCTATAAGCGATATTGCCGCTCAGATTGATTGCTGGTGCTTCTCCTTTGGCAGCTCCGACGAACAGTTCGGGTTCAATGGAAAGGCCGAGGCCGAGGACCGGGTAGAAACCGGGCCTGAACGCGACCGACGCATAGCTTTCCGACTGGCCGTTCAACGAGTAAGAATTCAGATCGGTTGAAAGGGACAGCTCCCATCTTGGCAGGAATCCTTGGCAGAAGCCCACCGAAGGGAAAAGGACGATCAAAAGTAACAGCTTCTTCATTCCCATCTCCTCAAGATAGTCTGGACTGCAAAGAACCCGTCGCAAAACCAGCAACGGACACTCTCGACACATATATAATGCTGTTTCGACTCAGACGCAAATGATTTATGGATTCCGGCAACCTCCCGAAGCGCCCATCCAAGGGGTGGGCCTCAGCCGGGAAAAGGCGCCGAGTCACTTGTCATCTTCTTTTGACGCAAAGACAAACCTGCTTCGACCTTTGTCAGTATTATTCTTCTTTGCGCACTTTGCGGTGAAAAACCCAGGGAAAAAGATTTAACGCCCGAAGGGTCCTTCGGACTGAGCCACAGAGAATTCACAGAGAATATTTTCCCTTTTCCTCTCTGTGTCTTTGTGGTTTGATTCAAACTCCCGGTCTTTTTACCTCCCTCGATCGGCTCACATCAGCTCGCTCCCTTTCCGGAGATCACAGCCGGGATTGTCTTCAAAAGAATCTTGAGGTCGAGAAGCAGAGACCAGTTGTCTATGTACTCGAGATCTAGTTTAACCCAGTCGTCGAATTTATGAATGCCGTTCCTTCCATTCACCTGCCACAGGCAAGTCAGGCCCGGCTTGATGCTCAGCTTTCGTCTATGCCAGCTTTCATACCGTTCCAGCTCGTGTGGACCTGCCGGCCGAGGGCCGACAAGACTCAGGTCTCCCTTGAGGACGCTGAGCAGCTGGGGTGTTTCGTCTATGCTCCATTTCCTCAGCCATTTCCCGAACGGAATTACCCGCGGATCGTTTCTGATCTTGAATACCGGTCCATCCATTTCGTTAAGAGCCAACAACTCGGATTTCAGTTCATCCGCGTCTTTGCGCATAGTCCGGAATTTCCAGCTCTTGAACGGCTTCTTGTTGAGGCCGACCACGTTCCACCGGTACAGGATGGGGCGCCCGTCGGTTATCCAAATCCCGACGGCGGCCACCAGCATGAGCGGGGAAAAAATGAGCAAGCCGAATGCGGCTCCCAATATGTCGATCGCGCGCTTAACCAGGAGTCTCCAGCCGTCCTGCCTGACGACCCCGAAGCTGATGATTGTAATGCCGTAGACCGTGTCCGTGCGGATATGCTGGGTCAGGTACCCGAAGAAATCCGAATGCAATCTCACTTCCACGCCCTCGCGCTGACAGACTTCGATGATATGAGCCGCCTGCCCGAGCATCCCAGCGGATACGGCGATTACTACATCCTCCGGGTTGAAAGTCTTCAGCACTTTTTCTATGTCACCGAAGCTGCCGAGCACCTGAACTCCGGCGAATTCCGCTCCTACGTTTGCCGGGGCCGGCGAAAGGACACCGACGATGTCGAGCGCCCATTCGAACTTTTTATTGGCGGTGTCGATGAACCGCTTCGCTGTCTCCCCGGCACCCGCTATGACGATCTTTCGCTTGTCGCGTCCCCTGGCCCTCATCCAGGCTGCGCCGTGAAACAGAAGTATCTTTTGGACCGAAAATACCGATACACTGAAGGCGAAATAAAGAATAAAGATCGTCCGCGGGACATTCTGGTGAATTACGAAGAAAGCCGCGACAACGGTGAGAACCAGCGTCATCACGCTCACCTTCAGGACGATCAGCAACTCCGTCCTGAGCGATGTGAACCGCTGGTAGCTGTACGCCTGCTGCCTGTCAAAAAGGAATACTACAAGCACCGAGATAGCCGCTACCGCAAGAAGACGATCACTGGTCATCGCCATTGGCACGGGAAAGAAACGGCTTTTCAAGGAGTAAAGGATTTGCCATGCAACGTGTGCAAGAGTGAATACGACGCACGCCGTGAGAAAGTCTGCTATCTGAGCAAGCCTGCTCTTTGATATCAAGCGCCAGGACATGTTAACCTGCTAGGGCTCCCTCGGTAAATTATTGGCAATTCTCAAATGGGAAAAACCTAATTGGTCTCTGCCATATGCATAATGTGTTCGGTTGCTTTGCCTAGTATAAGTATCATCTGATAGCCGAGATGCTACAAGTATATTGAGAGAAAAAATGAAATGCCAGTTAGGAGGAATTATGATTGGTAACTTGTATCAAGCCCGAATTCGGCGTCTAGTAAGCCTCCAAGTGGTCACCTCGCTGATTTCCGAGCTTCTCCACTTCCTCACCGTTCTTTTTGCTTCCGCTCGTGTTCTCTTACGTT
>JBJKQU010000117.1:0-13417 GCA_046705025.1 Candidatus Kryptoniota bacterium
AATTTCGCGGCGATCAAAGGCTCTCCAGGCGGCGACGACTATCACTTTGCATGGATTGATCCTGAGAACGATCACCGCATTATAGTGGCGAGCGACCAGGGAACGACCCTCAGTCTCGACGGCGGCAAAACCTGGAGCAGCTGGTATAACCAGCCCACCGCTCAGTTCTATCACGTGGCAACGGACAATGAATTCCCTTATAGAATTTACGGAGCCCAGCAGGATGCCGGAAGCGTCTGCATTACCAGTCGCAGCGACTACGGCGAAATCACTTTCAGAAACTGGTATTCCGTCGGAGCGGGTGAAAGCGGTTATATTGCACCGGATCCGTTGAACACCAATATCGTATTCGGCGGTGATACATATGGAGGTATTTACCGCTTTGACAGGACTACCGGTCAGACTCAAAACATTTCCCCTTCCGTTCTAGCGTCTTTCTATACCCCGATGTCGAAAAGGAAATACAGGTTTACCTGGACTTCGCCGATAGTCTTCGATCCTCACGATTCCCGCACACTTTATTTCGGAGCGCAGGTCCTGTTAAGGACGAGGGACGGCGGACTTCACTGGCGAACAATCAGCCCGGATCTCACCGTTGCCAGGAATCCAGGGGGGGAACAAGAGAAACTGACGGCAGTTGAAAGCTCTCATAAAGAGTGGGGTGTGATTTACACGATTGCGCCGTCACCGGTCAAAGCGGGGCTGATCTGGATTGGCACGGACAATGGTCTTATTCAGCTGACAAGGGACGGCGGCCGGCATTGGGCGAATGTCACCCCTCCGGGAATTACACCGTGGAGCAAGATCAGTATGATAGAGGCATCCCCTTTTGAGGCGGGCGAGGCATACGCGGCAGTTGAACGACATCGTCTGGACGATCTCTCTCCTTACATCTACAGGACACGGGACTACGGTCAGCACTGGATGCAAATAGAGGACGGCATCGGGCCTAAATCATTTGCGCGCGTGGTGCGCTGCGATCATACCACGAAAGGGTTGCTATATGCCGGCACCGAAACCGGGGTCTACGTTTCTTTCAACGACGGTGACGACTGGCAGCCGCTGCAGCTCAATCTGCCGGCGGCATCGATCCGCGACCTCGCCGTTCACGATCATGACCTGGTGGCCGCAACGCACGGCAGGGCATTCTGGGTGCTCGACGACCTGACACCGCTTGAGCAGATGAGCAAGCGGGTTTTGAATTCGCCGGCGTATCTTTTCAAGCCGGAAACGGCCGTCCGAATTCGGCGGAGCGAGAACAGAGATACGCCGCTGCCTCCGGAAATTCCACACGGGACAAACCCGCCGAGCGGTGCAATCATCGACTACTATCTGGCGGCGCCTGCTGAAGGCGCGGTGACGCTTCAGATTTTCGACAAATACGGGAATCTGGTAGCCCACTATTCGAGCAGTTATCGTCCCAGGCCGGACATCCATCCGCCTTATTTCATGAACGCATGGCTGCCGGTGTACAAACCGCTGCCGACTACTGCAGGACTGGATCGCTTTGCATGGAACTTGCGTTATTCCGCTCCGCCATCCCAGGGTCACGGATACAGCATGGCAGTCGCAAATCTCCATAGCGTCAGAGAGCCTGAAGGGCCGCTTGTTCTCCCCGGCAGATACAAGATCGTGCTGACCGTCGACGGAAAATCATATTCGCGGTTTCTTCAGGTGAAAATGGATCCGCGGGTTCATGTGTCCAGGAGAGCTTTGGACGATCAGCTCAAGCTGGGAGTCGACATCTGGAATTCGATGTCGGATGCAAACTCCCTTGTCGAGGAAGTGAACGGTCTGGATAGCCAACTGGCGAAGCTGCAAGCCGAAAAGAGTCTGAACGCGAGAGTACTTTCGGGTGTCCGCAGCCTTGAGAGGAAGTTGTCCGAGTTTAAGCGTTCTCTGAATGCCGGAGAATTTTCGGGTCTCGAATCCGATGTGATGGGTGCGGACCGCGAGCCTACTCTTCAGATGAGGGAAGGTTTCATAGCTCTGAACAGAGGGCTGAAGAATGCCGAAAGGAAATGGGGAAGCCTGAAGACGAAAGATCTTTCTTCATTGAACAAGGATCTGGGCAATCTCGGATTACAGGTCTTACACCCGCCTGTGATTTCCTCGTTTCATCTGAAGCTGCCGGAGAGACCGGGCTTGACAATGTAGCGCCCGGCAGCGGCTTTGCGCTGCTGGATATGTTCCGGACCCTGGAAAAACGATAAGGGATCTTTTCGTGACCTCTGCCCTCATCGGCGAAGATTAAGCCGCGGGAGCAGCGGAAAATGATTGCTGTGAGACCGCCGGAAGATTTTCTCTTCCCGGTGAGCCGATTGACGGCTACCGGTAGAGCGCCGAAGTGCCGAGCCGGTTCGTCTTTCCGGTTGATGCCTCTCTTACATCACTTCACGGTTTGATTCTCCGAATTTCTGCAGATAAATTATCCGAATGAGTTCCGCTTCCCGATATTTCACTCTTGAAGAAGCACGGATGCTCCTGAAGGAACTGCTTCCTCAGCTGTCTAGAGTTGTCGAGTTGAAGCGGATACTTGATTCGAGGAACTACGACATATACCGGCATAGTTATTTCGGAGGCGCCGGTCCGAACGGGAAGAAACACTACCCTCTGGAGCTCGAGGAGCTTGTAGACATCATGGAACGGCTGTCCGCCATGGGGGTGCTGGTCAAAAGCCTGGACGAGGGGCTGATCGATTTTCCCTGCTTGAGGAAAGAGGGAGAAGAAGTTTACCTCTGTTACAAACTTGGTGAAACCGATATACTCTTCTGGCATCCGATCGACGAAGGATTTGCCGAAAGGAAAAGCACAACACAATTGTGAACGGAGCAAAAATGAATCCGATGAACAACGTTATTGTATCAACTCTTCCGTTATTTCCAAAAGGATTAGTGAAGCGGTTCGCGCTGCGCTACATCGCCGGCGAGCACATCGAGGATGCTGTTCGGCTCGTGCAGACTTTGAATTCAGGGGGGATCACGGCTACCATCGACGTACTGGGAGAGAATGTTACTGCAAGGGAAGATGCAGAGAAATCTTCAAAGGCGGCGCGCGAGGTACTGCAGGTAATCAAAGAGCACGAACTGGATGCAAACTTATCCATCAAGTTGACTCAATTCGGGTTGAACATCGACAGCAATTTCTGCTTTGACAACGTGAAGCCCGTGATGGAAGCAGCGAAGAGCTACGGTAATTTCGTGCGGATAGACATGGAAGACTCGAGCACGACGACTGCGACCCTGGATATTTACGAGAAGTTCCGTTCGGCCGGATACGATAATACCGGGGTTGTCATCCAGGCTTATATGCGGCGGAGCGAGAGCGATGTCAGGCGCTTGATTGATATGAAAGCGAGCGTCCGGCTCTGTAAAGGCATCTACATCGAGCCCGAGAATATTGCCTACAAGGGACGGGACGAGATCAGAAGGAACTACATCCGCCTGTTGGAAATGCTTCTTGAGGGCAAATGCAGGGTGGGGATCGCAACTCATGATGGCAGCCTCATCGATGCCGCCTGCAATGCCATCGATCGCCTCAAGCTTGACAAGAATAACTACGAGTTCCAAATGCTGCTGGGAGTGCGCTTGGACCTGCGCGATAAAATAGTGGCCGACGGACACAGGCTGCGCGTCTATGTTCCTTTCGGGAGACAATGGTACGCATACTCGATGAGGAGATTCAAAGAGAACCCGCAGGTCGCCGGCTACATTTTCAAGTCGGTCGTTATGGGCAGGTAGTTACTCTTGTTTGCGCCGGACTGGTCCTTCTCACTCTGGTGAAGAGAATGGGCTGGATGGTGTCGGATCCGGCTATTTTGTGCGTTTCTTTCGGAAAAAAGATGTAGTGTACTTCTGCCGGCCCGAAGCGGAGTGTTCGAGTTGTAAGGTCATTTTTACCCTGCCTTTCGCTGCACGATGGGAAATGCCGCACATTTTTTCGAGCCGGATTCGGCGGCAGCCCAGGAGAGAGGCCGGTGCGCAGAGCAGCCTTCCTAATTTGCCTGCCGAATTCTTACACGTCCCTCCCACATTCCGGACCGGTGAATGTGTTGAATTCAACGATGGAAGACTTAAATTTCCTGTGTTATGATCCATGAGTTTGAACTCGTATCCGATTACAAGCCTTCCGGCGACCAGCCGGAAGCCATCAGAGAATTGACGGAAGGAGTGAAGGGTGGACTGAAGCACCAGACTCTTCTCGGAGTCACCGGCAGCGGTAAGACGTACACGATGGCTCAGATTATACGGAATATAAACAAGCCTACGCTTATCATCTCTCACAACAAGACGTTAGCCGCCCAGCTATACGCGGAATTCAAACAGCTTTTCCCTCGAAACATCGTCGAGTTCTTTATTTCGTATTATGATTACTATCAGCCCGAGGCGTACATTCCACAGACCGATACTTATATAGAGAAGGACTCGTCGATCAATGACGAGATAGACCGTCTCCGGCTCCGGGCAACGAGCTCGCTACTCAGCGGCCGAAACGATGTGGTCGTTGTGGCGTCTGTCTCGTGCATCTACGGTATCGGGTCGCCGATGGACTACCGGGAGGAAGTCGTATCGATTAGCCGGGGTAAGAAGATGGGACGAAGGCATCTCCAGGAAATGCTGATAAGGAGTCTTTACGCCCGCAACGATGTAGAGTTTTTAAGAGGGAGGTTCAGGGTCCGCGGAGATGTCGTGGAGATTTTTCCGGCTTACGAGGTCGAGGAAGCAATCAGAGTAGAGTTCTTCGGCGATGAAATCGAGTCGATAAAGAATTTCGACCCGCTCACGGGTGCGCCGGGCCTGGAGATGGACGAGGTCCTGATTTATCCCGCAAGACACTTTGTAACTAGCGAAGAGAATCTCGAGAGGGCGATCGTCGGCATACAGGCCGAGCTGGGCGAGCGGTTGGCGGACCTTCGCGCCATGGACAAGTACCTGGAGGCGCAGCGGCTTGAACAGCGGACCCGCTTCGACATAGAAATGATGCGCGAGGTGGGATATTGCAACGGGATAGAAAACTATTCCCGACACATAACGAATCGTCAGCCGGGACAGCGCCCGTATGTCCTTCTCGATTACTTCCCGAAAGATTTCCTTCTGTTCATAGACGAGTCACACCAGACGATTCCGCAGCTACGCGCGATGTATCAAGGCGACAGATCGCGGAAGATGACTCTGGTCGAGTACGGTTTCAGGCTTCCGTCTGCGCTCGACAACAGGCCGCTTACCTTCGAAGAATTTGAATCGACGGTTCCCCAGTCTATATATGTCAGTGCAACTCCGGCCGATTATGAACTCGCAAAAAGCGGCGGCATCATCGTAGAGCAGGTCATCAGGCCGACCGGCATAGTCGATCCTGAAGTAGAGGTCCGGCCCGTCAAAAATCAGATGGACGATCTGATTCATGAGATCCGTGAGCGCGTGAAGGTGAAGGAACGGACCCTGGTTACTACCCTGACCAAGTGGATGGCGGAGGACCTGACGGAGTATCTGCACGGTCTTAATGTTCGCGTGAAATATATTCATTCCGATATCGACTCGCTCGAGCGCGTTTCCATCCTGAGGGATCTGCGTCTCGGGGAGTTCGATGTCCTCGTAGGTGTTAATCTCCTTCGCGAAGGGTTGGATCTTCCGGAAGTGTCGCTGGTCGCAATTCTGGATGCCGATAAGGAGGGGTTCCTTCGGTCCGAGAAATCGTTGATTCAGACGGCAGGGAGAGCGGCCAGGAATATCGGAAGCAAGGTCATCCTGTATGCCGACACGGTTACCCGCAGCATGAAGAAAATGATGAGCGAGACCGAGCGGAGAAGGAAAATCCAGACAGACTTCAATATTCAGCACAACATCAAGCCGAGGTCGATCGTGAAGACTACTGAGGAGATAATGGCCTCCACTGCCATAGCGGACGTCAGGGCCGAGAGTGAAGAAAAGGCGAGACGGGTGCAGCAGGCAAGCGTGAAAGAAAGCTCGCAGAAATACCTTACCGACATCCAGAGGAGAGAGCTGACCGAGAGGCTGACAAAGGAAATGTACCAGGCGGCGAAGGATCTGGATTTCGAGAAGGCTGCCGAGCTGCGGGATGAGATCCACCGGCTGTCAGCTAAAAGGTGAACCCGATGAACGGCCTGGCCGGGATTGCAGAAGCATTCGCATCTTTCGTTTATCCTCCATCTTGCATGACTTGCTGGAGAGATCTAAAGCGCGGCGAGTCTTTCATATGTATTAAATGCTGGAATGCGTTCGAGCGGGTGTCCCCTACAGAAGCTCTTGTTCAGGCGATCGAGCGAAAGTTCCTTGTGGATGAGACTGTCGAGAAGATCGACTCCGTGTTTCTCTTCGAGCAGGACCCGAGAGTGAGAACTGCAGTTCATCTTCTGAAATACAACGGCGCGGAGAAGATTGCCGACAGGTTCGGCTTGTTCATCGCGCAAAAAATCGTGGCCGACCCGAAGTTGTCCATGTGCGACGTTATCATTCCCGTCCCGCTGCATCCTGCGAGAAAGCGCGAGCGCGGATACAACCAGAGCGAGCTGATTGCGAACAGTGTAAGCAGGAAGCTGCAGATCAGGCATGAGCCGGGTTTCCTGAAGAGAATCAGGCAGACCCAATCACAGACTATGTTCGATGCCGAGGGGAGAAAACGCAATATTGCCGGGGCATTCTCAATTGATAAACGCTTCCGTGGGTGGGTGGAAGGCAAGAGAATTCTTGTGATAGATGACGTCATTACTACAGGCTCAACTATTAAAGAGTGCGCGGGCGTGCTGAAGTATTACGGAGCATCGGAGGTGTATGGTGCGTCGGCAGCAGTTACCATCTGACCTCTGTCTCTGAATGGTCGCCACTGTGCTGTGAGCAGACATGCCTGAATTACCTTGGAATTTCCCGTCTCATCCTTTAAACTTCCGTATGGCCAAAACAGTGGTTTTCATTCTGGCTGCCTTGGTATTAAGCTCATGCTCTAAACGGTCCCCACAACAGCAGGCAGAGATGGCGCAGCGTGCAGTGAAGTATCCGACGGTTCCTATACCGGAATTCAGCGGCAAGGCGGCATTCGCTTATCTGGTTAAGCAAGTTGATTTCGGGCCGCGGAAACCTAATAGTGACGGGCACCATCAATGTCTTCTATACCTGCAGCATGAGCTGAGTCTCTATGCGGACACGGTTCAACTGGAGAATTTTAATGTCCCGGGATATGACGGTGTCGTATTGCACCTGACTAACATCATAGCGAGTTTCAATATGAAGGCGACGAAGCGCGTCCTTCTTTGTGCTCATTGGGATACGAGGCCGCGGGCGGATCATCAGCCGGGCGGGGCTGTCGACAAGCCGATTCCCGGAGCCGATGACGGCGCAAGCGGCGTTGCGGTCCTCCTTGAGCTGGCCAAAGACTTCAAAGAATCACCTCCACCTGTCGGAGTGGATATTATGCTTTGGGACGGTGAAGATTACGGCAAAGAGGGTGATCTCAACTATTACTGCCTCGGATCTAAATACTGGGCCGCTACAAAGCCGTATTCCTATCAGCCTGACTTTGCAGTGAATCTGGATATGATCGGTCAGAAGGATCTGAAACTTGAGAAGGAAGGATATTCCGTTGAATACGCGCCGGATGTCGTGAATCTGATCTGGAACACTGCGGCAGAGATGGGAGTCTCACAATTCGTAGATCAGAAGGGCGATACAATTTATGACGACCACGTCCCTCTCCAAAATGTCGGCATAAGGGCGGTCGACTTAATCGATTTCGATTACAAATACTGGCATACTCTCGAAGATACTCCCGACAAATGCAGTCCGGAAAGTCTGTCGGCGGTGGGCAGAGTGTTGCTTCGAGTTTTGTACAGAAAGATTCCTGTTAGCACGAATGAGTGAAAAGTATTTTCAACTGAAAATTTCGGCGGACATACAGGTGAACGACCTTGTCGTCGGATTCCTGAGCGACGTGGGAGCCGAAGGCTTCGTTGAAGAGGGTAATGAGCTCGTGTGTTATTTTTCTGAGAAGAACTGGAAACCGTCCTTCGAGAAGGATGTATCCGGATTTCTCGAAAGCTTAAAGGGCCAGGGGAAGATAAGCCGTTTCAACGTCAGTGTTGATGCCGTGTTGAACCAGGACTGGAACAAACAGTGGGAGGATTCGATTGTCCCGGTGGAAGTCACCGACAACATCGTGATCAAACCCAGCTGGAAAGAGTACGACGGCCCGGCTAAGATCGTGATCGAGATCGATCCGAAAATGTCTTTCGGGACCGGCCATCATGAAACGACGAGGATGATGGTACAGGAACTTGAGAGGCATATAAAGGGAGGTGAACGTGTCCTTGATGTCGGGACGGGAACCGGTGTCCTTGCCGTCGCCGCGATAAAACTGGGAGCCGCTTCCTGTCTTGCTATAGACAACGACGATTGGTCGATAAACAACTCACGTGAAAACATCGGCGGGAACGACGTCGCCGAAAAGGTGCGGCTGGTTACGGGGGAAATAGAGTCGGTTGCTGAAGACGGATTCGATATCGTAGTTGCGAATTTGAACCGGAATACGCTTATTTACATCAAGGTGGAGCTTTACAAGAGATGCAGGGTGGGCGGCGTTTTGCTGCTGGCGGGAGTCCTCACTCTCGACGAAAAGGACCTCGTCAGCGCTTATGAGCAGACCGGTTTTAAGCTGCTCGACATCAGGCGTGAAGCCGAGTGGTCAGCACTTGTGTTCATGCGATGAGGTACGCATCGATAGATATAGGCACAAATACGATCCTGATGCTTGTCGGAGAAATAGATGGCGGGCTGTCGATTAAACGTATAAACGATTTCTATGAAGTCCCTCGGGTCGGAAAAGGAGTATCTGCGACAGGAATGCTTGAACAGGGTGCCGTCTCTCGCGGGATCAAGGTTCTTGAAAAGTACCGCGACATCGCGGGGGAATACCGCGTGGACAAGATAATCGCGTCTGCAACTAGTGCGGTCAGGAGCGCACGGAACCGGCAGGAGTTTGTTGGACTTGTCAGGGAGAAATGCGGCATAGATGTAGAGGTCATCGGCGGCTCAATGGAAGCACGACTTGGTTTTATGGGAGCGTTGACCTCCGTGCTTGATCGGATTGAACCGTCGCTCGTTATAGATATCGGAGGTGGAAGCACTGAGTTGAGTTACGGCGAGGGCTCAGAACCCACTTTAGCAGCGAGCCTTGATATCGGAGCCGTACGAATTACAGAGAAGTTCTTTTCGAGTATCCCTCCTACCGGACAAGAGCTGGAAGCGGCAACTGAGTTTATTCGACGTGCTGTGGCAGGATTCCCGTTCTCCGACATAAAGCCGAAACGGGTCTTTGCCGCCGCAGGAACAGCCACTACCATCGCTCTAATCGCTCAGGGGAGGCAGGATTTCGACCTATCGGCAGTTGCCGACTACGAGATGAGCTTTGACACTCTGAACAAGGTTTTCAATGATTTGCGAAGTAAGTCCCCGTCTGAAGTACGACAAGTGACGAAGGCCGCTGAAGGAAGGGAAGATGTCCTTCTGGCGGGCGCGTTGATTCTCATCAACCTGCTCGATTCAGCGGGCGCCGGAAGCTTCATCGCGACGGACCGGGGAATTCGTTACGGCTATATAATTCACAAACACAGACAATATTTGGAAAAATGAGCCCTTCTTCGCTTGCGGGTCACGTGATCGAACTTCTAGACGAAGTCGTGAAGTCGGATCTTCCAGCCGACAGGGTAATCGCCGATTTCTACAAGGAGCGGCGCTATCTTGGTTCGCACGATCGGCGTTGGATCACCGACAGAATATATGGCATAATCAGAAACTATATCCTCCTGCGAGAGGTGGTGAAGTCGTGTGCCCCCAGACAGGATTCACTGTATACTTTCCTCGTATACGAGCTGCTCCTGGCCAAGATGCAGACCGACGAGATGGAAGGGGGATACTCAAAACTTCTCGAGACATATCGACTCACCGGCAGCCAGATTGATCTTCAGATCCTGAGAGAGTGCGCAACGAAGAAATACGAGGAGATGGAGAGCACAACCGAAAGTATGTTTGTCTTGAATTCTTTTCCTGATTTTTTCGGGGATCTTCTTCCTGAGAGTGTCCGGGATGACGCATTACCCATAATGGTCGGATTGAACCGGGAGGCGCGCACCTGCATTCGCGTCGAGACGAACAGGATTTCCAGGGACGAGGTCATAGCCTTTTTCAAGAAAGAGGGAATCGACGCAGCCGCCGGTGATTTTTCTCCGATGGCGGTCTACCTCCCCAAAAGGTTAAACCTTAACAGTGTGCAGCTCTTCAAGGACGGTTTGATAGAAGTGCAGGATGAATCGAGTCAGATTGTCGGATGGACGGTCGACCCGAAGGAGGGGGAGACGATCGTCGACGCCTGTGCAGGAGCGGGAGGCAAGAGCCTCGAGCTTGCCGCGCTTTCACAAGGGCAGGCGAAAATCTATGCACTTGATATTGAGCAGAGTCGGCTCAACTCATGTGCAGCTCGTGCACAGAAGGGTGGTTACCAGAATATTACAACGATGAAGGTTTCACCGGACAGCCTTAGCGGGGTGGAGAGCCTTGAAGGTATCGCCGACAAGGTTGTCGTGGACGCCCCTTGCACTGGAAGCGGAACTATACGTCGAAACCCCGACAAGAAGTTCCGTTTGACCAGGGTTCTTGTGCAGTCCCAGGCTGCATACCAGAAAGAGCTGCTGGAACTATACTCAAGACTGGCTAAGGTCGGCGGGACTGTGTTCTACGTGACTTGCAGCATCTTTGCAGAAGAGAACGAGTCGGTGGTCAATTCGTTTATTGAGTCCAATCCGAATTACCAGATCTTGAACGTATCTGAACTCGTCAAAGATCCGAAACTTGCACGGCTAGCTGAAAGCGGGTTTCTTGCTATTTACCCGCACCGTTATGAGATGGATGGATTTTTCATGGCGGCTATGAGGCGCTTGAGCTAGTTTTCCTTTTGCCGATTCTGTTTGCGATCTCGGCAAAGGTATCAATTGCGGCAGATACCTCATCCTCAGTGGTGAACCTGCCGAATGAAAATCTTACCGTGGCCGTCGTTGTTTTGTCATCCCGTCCTAGTGCCTTGATGACATGAGATGGCTGGAGGCTTCCTGAACTGCACGCGGAGCCGCTCGTTACCGCAATTCCCGCGAGGTCCATGTTTACTATCAGCGCCTCCCCGTCAATTTCCATCTTCCGGCTGTCGATCGAGACGCTCAGGATATTGGGCAGAGCATTTTGAGCCGATGAATTGAAGACCGCAGCGGGTACCTTCTCCCTGATCCTCTCTCTTGCAAGGGCGCTCAGCCCGGAGAGCCTGTCAAGCTCGTCGGACATCTCCATTGAAGCGAGTTCAGCGGCTTTTGCAAAACCCGCCACAAGCGGAACACTTTCCGTCCCTGCCCGCCGGTTCCTCTCCTGTGAGCCGCCGTGCAGGAGAGGCTCAAACTCGATCCCTCTTTTTACGTAAAGGGCGCCGATCCCTTTCGGCCCGTAAATTTTGTGAGCCGTGAAGGATGCCAGGTCGACGCCTGATTCTTCGACATTGAACCTGATCTTGCCGAACGACTGAACTGCATCGGTGTGAAATAGGCAGCCGTGCTCATGCGCTACGGCGGCAAGTGCTGTCAAATCCTGTATGGCGCCGGTCTCGTTGTTGGCATGTATAACGCTGACCAGAAAAGTATCCGGCGTGATCGATCTTCTCAACTCATCTGCGGATACAAAGCCTTCTGAATTGACAGGCAGTACCCTCACCTCGAACCCGTTGTTTTTCAGGGCATCCGCGGTGTGAAGAATTGCGTGGTGTTCGATGGCGGATATCACGATCCGCTTCTTCCTACCGGCGAACTTTGCCGCAATTCCGAGAAGCGCCGCGTTATCTGATTCCGTGCCGCCGCTCGTGAAGCAGATTTCCGAGCCCCTCGCTCCTATCATCGAGGCCAGCGATTCCCGTCCTTCTTCGAGCACTGCCTTCGCTTCTCTTCCGTACGAGTGTACACTGGAGGCATTTCCGAAAGTCGAAGTGAAGTACGGAATCATCGCGTCAACGACGCGCTTGTCTACGGGTGTGGTTGCCGTGTAGTCTAGGTATATTCTCTTCATAGCTTTTCTATAGAATATAAAACCTGGAACGGGAACATTTAGTTCAGTCGGAGAGAGCCTTCTCGGATTCTTCGTGCCTGACGTTGATTTTATATAGAGGTGCATCTATATTTTCCTGAGGATTTTGAGGCAAATCAATAATGAAAATCGTGGGAGCACTGAGATGAAAGAGGCGGTTGAATTCCTAAGGAATGCGCCGATTTTTGAGGAGCTCGAGGATAGAGATTTTGCCCGGATCAGTGCGTGCGGCGTCAGGAAAACTTACATGAAGGGCGATGTTATCCTCAGAGAAGAGGAATCAGGGTCGGCATTGTTTGTGATCATTCAGGGCGAAGTGAAAGTTGTTCGCATCGACGAAGACGGCAGGGAAGTTATCCTTAGTATCCTCGGGCCGAGCGATATTTTTGGAGAGATGGCGCTGCTTGATGGAGAGACGCGGTCGGCAAGCGTCGTCGCCCTGGAAACGGCGGAGTTGTTCACGCTTCATCGCAAGGACTTTCTGGCTCTCTTGAATGAGTACCCGAGCATAGCGGTGTCTCTCCTGAAGCATCTTACGCAGCGCCTCCGGAGAGCGGACGCTATGATAAAAAGCCTTTCGTTGAAGGACGCGTATCATCGTGTCGGTTACGTCCTGCTCCAGTTTGCTGACGAGAGAGGACGGATAAGAAACGGCAAGGTGGAAATCGACAACATGCCTGTCCAGCAGGAGATCGCGAACATGGCGGGTACCACCAGGGAGACCGTGTCGAGAACCTTCAGCAAAATGGAAAAGCTGGATCTCATTGCGGTCAGCGGCAACATGGTCGTTCTTCAAGACTACGAGGCATTCAGACAAAGATTCATATAGTCATTTATGGAAATCAAACCCGACATTGCCGCCAAAATAGACCTTCACTTGCACACCGTGTATTCTGACGGCGCACTCACAACGCGAGAGCTTCTGGACAAGGCAAGGGAATCCGGCTTGGGAACAATTGCAGTAACCGATCACGACACTGTTTCTGCGCTGGAAGAGGCCCGGGAATACTCCGCGTCTTCGGGCCTGTACTTTATTCCGGGCATAGAGGTAACAACCAGGTATAAGCACTACCAACTTCATTTTCTCGGTTACTTCATCGACTACAGTGATAGCAGGTTTCTTGCCCGGCTGAGCGAGCTGCAGGATGCACGAGTCCTTCGGGCGAAGAGAATCATTGCAAAGCTTAATCGCATCAAGATTCCTCTGCGATTCGAGTCGGTGATGGAAAGAGCCGGTGCTCAGGATTCGATAGGGCGGCCTCATATAGCGAATACGATGGTAGAAGAAGGTTATG
>JBJKQU010000118.1:0-8820 GCA_046705025.1 Candidatus Kryptoniota bacterium
GATTCGAATGTCCTCGCCATCAAACAGACCCTCTATCGGATTGGCAAAGAGTCTCCGCTCATCCCCCTGCTCATAAAAGCCGCCGAAAGCGGAAAGCAGGTGGCGGTACTGGTCGAGCTTAAGGCCAGGTTCGACGAGGAGAACAACATCGGTTGGGCGAAGCAGCTTGAAAGGGCTGGAATTCACGTCGTCTACGGTCTCGTCGGCTTGAAGACACACGCCAAAATGGCGCTTGTCGTAAGGAAGGAATCGGACGGCCTCAGGCGCTACGTCCACCTCAGCACCGGAAACTACAACATGATTACCGCACAGATATACACCGACCTGAGCTACTTCACATGCAGACAGGACATAGCGGAAGACGTCACCGAGGTATTTAATTACCTGACAGGGTACTCCTACAACGAGTCTTACAGGAAACTGGCCGTCGCACCGTTGTCACTAAGACAGAAGTTGACGTCGCTGATCGACCGGGAGATAGCAAACAGCAAGTCGGGCAAGCAGGCACACATAATAATGAAGATGAACGCTCTAACCGACGTGCAGATGATCGAGAAGCTCTACGAGGCATCTAAGGCGGGTGTGAAAATAGAATTAATCGTGCGCGGCATCTGCTCTCTCAGGCCGGGCATCAAAGGGGTCAGCGAAACGATTCGTGTTATCAGCATCGTCGGCCGATTCCTCGAACACAGCCGGGTGTTCTACTTCGAAAACGGCGGAAATCCCGAGCTGTATCTGAGCAGTGCCGATTTGATGAGCCGAAACCTTTACAGGCGCGTCGAATTGATGTTTCCGATAGAGGACCCCGCGATGGTCGAGAACATCAAAAAGGAAGTGCTCGATACCGCACTTGCGGACACGAGCCGGTCAAGGGAGCTGCAGTCCGACGGGACATATAAGCGGGTGCTTCCTTCCGGCGGAGTGGAACCCCTAGACAGCCAGTTCACTGTCATGCAGACTCGATCCAGGAATACGGGTACGAAGAGACCGGTGCCGCGGGAAGCACCGCCGGCAAAGTAGCAAGATCGGCGGCGGGACACCGACGAGTCTGGCTTGAATCGCTCCTTGCGTCAGAAGTCTGCGATATGAGAACCGGAAACGGTTCGGAAGCTCCTAAAAAGGAGCAGCCTGCGACCGGGATTCACGGGGAGCAATTTACTCCCTTAACCTCTTCCAGATCAGCTTGTGTCGGCGCGATGCGATGAACGCCGTGCTCAGGGTAAGTGTGTCACCTTCTAACTTATAATACCTTATCTGCTTCTGACCAACCCAGTTCGGGTAAGCGCTTATTTTGATGTCGTGAATCACCTGACCCGCGTCGGTGTCCACCGTGTAGCTGCCGCAATATGCGAGTTGTCCCGTGTAGGCACTTACGATCTCATCCGGCTCACCTTGAAGCGGGTCCTGTGAAGTAAAATGTGGCCGATCCCTCCTGATGATCTGAACAAACATGTTACCGTCGGTGCCATACGAAATCCAACCTATCGCGTCGGGACCTAAAGGATAATCCCTCTTGCCGTCGGAAGATTCGCTCCTCCATTCGACCAATTCCCAGGTCCCTACGAATTTTGATGCAATGCTTTCCATAGTCATGTTGTCAGCGACTCATTAATTTATCCCCGGTGGTCACGATATCCATCCCTTCAAAACCGGGCATGGAAAGTGTGAGTCCGCCGTCTACGTTCAGCACCTGTCCGGTTATAAAAGCCGATGCGTCGCTTGCAAAGAAGAGCGCCACCTTGCCGACGTCCTCCGGCTGTGTCAGCCTCCCGAGCGGAGTGTGGGCGATCGCATTGGAATAGAACATATCGCGTTTCTCCCTGGCATAATATTCGGACGATTCCGTTTCCACTATGCCGGGAGAAATAACATTGCTCGTAATCCCCTTCGGTCCGTATTCGAAGGCAAAGTACCTTGTTATGGATTCCAGAGCCGCTTTCGCGAGGCCGAGGCTTCCGTAACGCGGCAGTGCATACCGGCTGCCGAGACTCGATATTGTAATGATCCGGCCCGGTCCGCCTTCCATCAGCGGAACGCTCCGCCTGACGCTCTGCATGACGCTTTTTACCACGACCTGAAACGTCCTGTCTATATGGTAATCTCTCAATTCCGAAACCTTCTTGAATGCTGTGGCCGCGGCGTTGGCGACAAAGACATCGAGATGTCCCCATTCCGACGCGATCAGATCGAACATGGCGTCGATTTCTTCCGGCTTTTCGAGATCCGCCTTGCACAGCAGCACGTTGCGCCCGATCTTCCTGATATCATCGGCCGTCTTCTCGGCAGCGTCAGCCTCCCGTCTGTAGTGAATCACAATGTCCGCACCCTCTTTCGCAAACATCAGCGCGCAGACCCTTCCGATTCCGCGTGAGCTTCCCGTGATTAGCGCTTTCTTTCCTTTTAGCAATTCATCCATCTTCTTTCCTGTCTTTCTTATGGAGATAATGTCCTCATGCGATACTCATAGCCGCAATGTACGCCTGACGGATAGCGCCCGCCGCATTTATCCCTCTGGCATCTAAAGCCCCGCCGACCGTCTCGAAAGCAACTTTTCCCTCGAGCTGCTCGCGCCACGCTATTTGCGGAATCTGGCCGGTGCAAAGGATAACCTGGTCTGCCTCTATAAAGGACCTGCCGTCCGCACCTTCGACCCACACACCGTCCCTTTCGATTGAGGTGCATTCGCGGCCGCGTACCATCGTAACCCCGAGGCGCCTCAATTCCGATAACAGCACCCAACGCGTGGTCACTCCGACCCCCTTCGCAACTCTCTCTGATCTCGAGATAAGTGTAACGGACGGTTTCGCGGGCTGCCCGCCCCGTGAAGGATCCCCGGCATGCAGGTTATTACCGGTTCCGGCGCGGCCGCCAACCTGTGCAAGATAGTGAGCTATGTCGGATCCGATTCCGCCTGCGCCGATGATCGCGACCTTTTGCCCGATTTCCACTTTTCCCTGGAGAATATCTGCGTAAGTGCAAACATGTGGTAGGTGAATTCCTTCGATCTTCTGAGGCACAGCAGGCTTCACGCCAACCGCAAGAATCACCTTGTCGAATCGGGACAGCAGGTCGGCACCAGGCGTTGCATTCAACTCCACGGTTACGCCCAGCCGCTTCAGCATTTCCTTGTAGTACCTCAACGTTTCAAGGAAGTTCTGCTTTCCCGGAATAACAGATGCAAGCCTGAATTGCCCGCCCAATTCCGAATCTTTCTCGAACAATGTTACGCGATGCCCGCATTCGGCGGCTGTCTTGGCGGCTTCGAGACCCGCCACTCCGCCACCGACGACAGCAACTTTCCTGCTTGCGACAGCAGCCGCTTTCCTCTGCTGCCACTCACGCTCGTGCCCGGCCTTCGGGTTCACGAGACAGCCGACGGGAAGCGGTGGGATTCCAAGGGTATGATCCAGGCATGACTGGTTGCAGGAGATACAAATGTTCATGCCGCATCGGTCATCATCGATAACCTTCTTGGCAAATGCCGGATCGGCAAGCCATGGCCGGGCCGGGGCGATGAAATCAAGGAACTCCTTCGCTATCAGCTCCTCGGCTACCTCGGGAGTATGGATGCGGTTGGCAGCGATAACGGGAAGATGCACTCTCTCTCTTATAGCGGCAGCGATATAGGCGAAGCCACCGGGCGGTACGATGTTCGCGACCGTCGGGACCGGCGACTCGTGCCAGCCTATCCCGATATTCAGGGCGTCGATCCCGCACTCCTCGAGCCGGGCAGCGAATTCCAGCGTCTCCTCCCGGGTCGTACTCCCCTCCATACAGTCGTCGCCCGACATGCGGAAGATGACGGGGTACTGACGACCCATTCGTTCTCGAATGCCGGCGACAATATCGAGCGAGAGCTTCATTCGCCGTTCCAGGTCCCCGCCGTATTCGTCGGTCCGCTTGTTCGTCAGCGGGGAAAGAAATTCGTTCAGAAGGTACCCTTCCGATCCCATGATCTCTACCGCGTCAAACCCACTTTCCATAGCTATCTCTGCACCGCGGACAAACGCATCCTTCACGGCGGCAATGTCGGCAAGGGTCATCTCTTTAGGGGGTTCATGGGTGAATCTCGAAGGGATCGGACTCGGAGCTGCCGCCGGAAGCCCGGTTTCGCTGCTCCTGGCGTAGCGGCCTGAATGGAAGAGCTGCAAAGCTATTTTGCCGTGCGAGCCGTGTACCGCGGTCACGATCTCCGCCAGCTGGCTGCGATGATCTTCGTTGCTCAGGCAGCACATGTGATCGCTGCCCCCTTCGGGCAGGACGGCCGCACCGCCGGTAATGATCAGGGCGGCCCCGCCAAGAGCACGCTCGACGTAGAAGGCTTTAAGCTGCTCCAGGTGCTCCCGCTCGCCTTCGATGCCCAGATGCATGGCACCCATCATAATCCGGTGATCCAGAGAAAGCGAGCCGATCCTGCCGGGTTGAAGCAGAAGTGAGTTTGGCAATGCTTCTACTCCCTGGAAAGCAGCTGCTTGGCGATCACGGCCTTCTGAATTTCCGCCGTCCCTTCTTCGAATTTCTGGGCGCGCGCGTCGCGGTAAATCCGCTCGATCTCGCTCCCCCTGAAGTAGCCGATTCCGCCGAATATTTGCTGGGCCTTGTCTGTAACTCTCTGTAGCATCTCCAAACCGAACAGTTTGGCCTTCGACGCATCTGCAGGCGTCAGCTGGTCCTTATCCTTCATCCTTGCCGCGTAGAGGCAGAGTTGCCGGGCCGCCTCGACGTCCGTAGCCATCTCGGCGATCCATGTCTGAATCGTCTGCCGTTTGCTCAACGGCTTGCCGAATGTAACTCGCTCATGACTGCGGGCGATGGCGAGGTCGAGCGCCCTCTGTGCCAGGCCCACGCAGGTCATGCCCACACATACTCTGCTCGGGTCGAGAAAGCCGTTCAACGCAACGTAGATTCCCTCACCCTCCGCTCCCAGTCGGTTCTCGACCGGAACAATACAGTTCTTGAGAATGATGCGGGCATGCCCGGTTCCGGTCAGTCCCATAGCCGGGGGCATCTCCCTGATTTGTACGCCCTCCGCGGTCCTCGGCACCATCAGAGCAATTGTGCCTTCGTATCCGACCGTCCCTTCCATGCGGGCAAACAGAAGCAGGTAATCCGCTGTGTCGCCGAACGTAATAAGCCACTTCTCGCCGTTCAGTACATAGTTGTTCCCTTCCCTTCGCGCCTGGGTACGAATGTCCGCGCCGGAGCCCGCGTTGGGCTCAGTCAGGGCAAACGCGGTTGTGATCCCGCCGCGCACCAGCGGCTTGACGAAATCCTCCCGCTGCCTGTCGCTGGCAAGATAATCCATCGAGCGCCATATGCCGTTGACCACATGAACGATCATCCTTATCGACCCGTGGTCCTGGGAAAAAAGCTCGAGCAGCTGTATGTATTGCGAGAAATGAAGCGAGGTCCCTCCGTATGCCTCGGGAGCCGCCAGGCGGAGGTAACCGCGGTCCCGCAGCTCTTTCCAGATTTCCGGTCCGCACTTCCCGCTCTTTTCAATCTGCTCGGTCAACTCTCTCCCTCTTCCGTCGACAAAGGCCCACACATCTTCCTTTAGCCGAAGGAAATCTTTTTCATTCATACGATTATCTCCGAATAAATCTTGTGAAACGCTTCGTTGATCGAAAAGTCGGGATTGTTAAGCTTGCTGGTAATCCACTCCCTCAGTACATATTTCTGGATCTTTCCGGTAACCGTCCTCGGCATCCCGTCCAGTATTTCCAGCCTTTCCGGCCAATAAATCTTCGTCACTCCCTTTCCCTCAAGAAAACCGGTCAGCTCCTTGAGCGAGAGTTCCGTCCTGTCTCCACTGAGCACGACCATAGCACATATCCGCTCATTCAGACGGGGATCAGGCATTCCAACGAGAGCGACTTCCTGCACAGCTTCGTGCTGATAAAGTAGATTCTCCACCTCGGCAACCGGTATCTTGACTCCTCCGCGATTAATGATGTCCTTGGTGCGGCCTGTGATGTGAAGGTATCCTTCGCCGTCGATGATTGCCAGATCGCCAGTCGCGAAAAATCCGTCCTCATCGACCGCCTCCCTGTACCATTCGGGGTGATCCAGATACCCGACAAACATTGCCGGCGTTTTGACTTTGAACATCCCCTCCTCATCGGGATGCTTTATCACGCCGTCCTCGTCTGTTATTTTCATCTCCATGCCTTCTATCACCCTGCCGTCCGAGTTCCACATCTTGTCGGTTGGATCCTGCGGCGAGCCGACCGTGACCAGACAGGATTCGGTCGACCCCCAGCCGCCGACGACCTTGCAGGCGAGCCTTTCGATGGCATCATGGGCCAGCTTGCGCGGCACGGCGGCGCCTGTCGCAACGAAGACCTTCAGCCCCTGAGGAGGATTGGCATCCCGGCTCAAGTCGGCGAGAAACGGCGTGGCGGCCTGAACAAAGGTAGCGCCGTATTTCTCTATGGCAGTCCGCGCCGTCTCTACTCTCCATTTGTCCTGACATATTTGGGCTGCGTTGAGGTACAGGGCCACGAACATACCGTACAGGAAGCCTGTCTGATGTGCCATCGGTGACGGAACCCAGACGTTGCTTTCCGGAGTCAATCCCAGTGCGCGAATATGAGTCATTGCACCATAGGCGAGTGTCCCTTGCGTATGAACAACGCCTTTAGGCTCCCCCGTCGTTCCCGAAGTGAAAAGTAATTGTGCCTTGCTGTCATAGCCTGGAGTCCGCCGGCTGAGGATGCCGGGGTCATAACCGCCTGCAGCGAGTCCGCCGATACAGTGCCTGGTGTCTTCCGGATCCCGGTACCTGTGCCTGCTGTCGACATAAACGACAGACTGCAGCCACGGGAAATCGGGAAGAATCTTCTGAACCAGCGGCGCATACCTATAATTGCGAATCTCATCCTGAACGATCAGCACGCGGCTCTTCGATTTCTTGAGGATGAAGCTGATTTCCCGTTCGCGGAGGGCGGGCAGCATCGGACATACGGCGGCCCCTATCTTCCAGATTGCCAGACTCATTACCGCGAACTCCCAGCTGTTCGGGAGGATATATGCTACATATTCGCCCGGCAAAATCCCGAGATCGATGAGCTTCTGCGCCACCCGGTTCGACATTTCGTCCAACTCCCCGAAGGTCATGGTAATCGGATTCATGCCGCTAATGTCCACGATTGCCGTTTTGGACGGATCGGCTTTCCTCAACCGGTCCAATAGCAACGGAGTGCCTTTTAAAATATTCTTATTCCTTCCTTCGCCTCCCGTTCGGTTCACCTGTGCAGGTTCTGTTATATCCAGGTCGATCTGGATTCCGAGAGACTTCAGGTGATCCACGAACTCGGGATAAGAGATTCTGTAAGCGTATGGATAATCGAGCTGGGTATCTCCGTCCGCCCTGGTCCCGGCAAGTACATATGCCATCAGGACGCGGTGATCGTTATAAGACGATATGGCGGCTCCCTTCAGCTGATCCACGCCGTGAATAATTAAGTCGTTTCCTACCTCTTCTACTTTCGCGCCCATTTTGTTGAGTTGCAGCATCGCCTCGATCCTGTTGGATTCCTTCAGCCTGCCATGATCGATGTTCTGGAGAATCGTGGTCCCCTTCGTCAGGGATGCCAGGACACTCACGACAGGAATCAGATCCGGATTGTCCTGCATGTTGATAGCCATGCCGCCTTTGAGTTTCACTCCGTCATGTTTGATATGGATGGTACCCTCGGCCGCATCGAACCTCATTGGAACGCCCATGTTTTGGAGGATATCGAGTATTTTTCGTTCGGGGTGAGTTCCACCACTATAAATGCCTTTAAGAACCAGATCCGCGGGGTGGAGCGCCGCGAGTACGAGCAGGAACGCCGCGGAAGACAAATCGGCTTCAATCTCTATCCTGTCGCACGGCCGATATTTCTGGTTGGCCGGTACCTTCCAACGTCTTCCCCTCTCTGCCTCGTCTACCTGTATTCCAAAGCGCCGCATCATCTGGAGCGTGAGATCGATGTATGTCTGTTCGTTATTGGGGGGTAAGGCCTCGATTTCCGTGTCGAAAGATGCAAAGGGGGCCAGCATCAAGAGGCCCGAGATCCACTGGCTGAGAATTCCCTGTATTTGAAAATGTCCGCCTCGTGGTGTCGACGGATACACCTTCACAGGCATCTTGTGCAGCTCCGCTTCCCATCTTATTCCCATCTGGCCGAGACATTCCAGCAGCGGTCCTATCGGGCGGTTGCGAAGCCCAAACTCGCCGTCGAAGACAACCGGCCCTCTCTGCGACAGGCTTCCCAACCCCAACATGAATTGAAGGGTTGTACCGGAACTGCCGACCCAGACCCGTCCGTCTTTCGGCAGGTACTTCCCTCCTACTACTTCATATCCGTCCTCTCTGGAATCGACCCGTACACCCATATCACTGAGTGCATGCAATGTATCCCATATATGTTCCGCGTTCGAAATACCCTTGATGTGCGTAATGCCATCGGCGAGGGAACCCATAATCAACGCACGATGCAAATGATACTTCGAAAGCGGAACCTGTATTTCGCCGGACACCATTTCGCTATAACGCTTTACTTGCAATCTCGTCATTCTATCGTCTCCTCCTTTCTCGTTGACATTATCCTTTCCGCTGTGAGCATGTGCATTCTCCAGCGTCACACATATTTTGTCCGCGTGCCTGCTGCCCGGGTCGGCTGCGTAATGCGTTACTCACGGGGTTGCGGTTCACCTCGACGTGGAATGAAACCGCAAAGCTCGCCAGGACACGCAAAGACAACTATCAATGAAACAAACACTTGGCGACTCTTGGCGCGCTTGGCGGTTAAAATCATCCGCGACGATACCTCC
>JBJKQU010000119.1:0-21907 GCA_046705025.1 Candidatus Kryptoniota bacterium
GTCGGGCCAGCGTTTTGCCTGCCGCTTCCTTCGGATCCTGCCTCACGACAGGCACCCTTGCCGTCCGGCTAACACTTCCCCCTGTCGGGTGTGTAAAGAACTTCCACGCTCTCCCTAATCTCATAGAACGTTGTCATCTTCAAGCAGTTGCGCCCTGCCGGGCGCACAAAGTCAAAAGCCCGCTCACTTTCATTGAGCGGGCTTCCGGAGAGATATGTGCTTGCTTTTCTATTTAGCTACTTCGCCCTTCGCATATGCCTTCGAGAACTCAATCTTGCCGGACTGGGGGATGTCAACCTCGACGGTGTCGCCGGGCTCGAACTCTCCCGCCAGAATCTTCTCGGCCAGCGGGTTTGAAATATATTTCTGTATCGTCCGCTTCAGCGGTCTGGCACCGTAGGTCGGGTCGTACCCCGCGTCTGCAAGAAACAGTTTCGCCCTTTCACTGACAGCAAGGTTTATGTTATTATTGCTGCTAATCCGGGAAATGATCCTGTCCAGCTGGAGGTCGACTATACTCTGAATTTCCTTTCGGGTCAAAGGCTTGAATACTATTATCTCATCTATTCTGTTCAGGAACTCCGGCTTGATAGTCTGTTTCAGCAAATTGAACAGCTCCGTAGTCAGGGTTTCCATCATCTCGGCGCGGTTCCGTTCAGTCGTGGTCTCGATCTTCTTCTGAACCAACTGTGAGCCGAGATTGGAAGTCATGATTATAATCGTATTCTTGAAATTGACGGTCCTTCCCTTGCTGTCGGTTAATCTTCCTTCATCGAGAACTTGCAGCAGCACGTTGAAGACCTCAGGATGAGCTTTCTCTATTTCATCGAGCAATACAACCGAATACGGCTTTCTCCTTACCGCTTCCGTCAGCTGTCCGCCTTCCTCGTAACCTACGTATCCGGGAGGTGCTCCCATCAGTCTCGAAACGGAAAACTTTTCCGTGTATTCGGACATGTCGATACGGACCATAGCATCTTCATCGTCGAATAAGGCCTCCGCAAGTGCACGGGCAAGTTCGGTCTTCCCGACCCCGGTTGAGCCGATGAATATGAACGAACCGATCGGCCGCTTTTCGTCCTGTAGCCCTGCTCTCGCACGCCGGACCGCGTTTGCCACAGCAGAGACCGCTTCGTGCTGATCCACCATTCGTTGATGTATCTGCTCCTCGATGTGAAGGAGCTTGCTTCTTTCACTCTCGAGCATTCGGGAGACGGGGATCCCTGTCCACCGCGATACGATCTCCGCAATGTCTTCCGATTCGACCTCCTCTTTCAACATCTTGCTGTTCTTTTGGGCTTCTGAGAGATGAGACGACAGCTCTTTCATCCTCTTCTCGAGAGTACCGATCCTGCCGTATCGTATTTCAGCGACCTTTCCGAGGTTCCCTTCACGTTCGGCCTTGTCGGCTTCTACTTTCAGGCGCTCGATATCTTCCTTTGATTTCTGGATGTCCTGAATCAGCTGCTTTTCGATTTGCCAGTGTGCTCTAAGCTGAGAGCTCCGCTCGCGGAGATCGCCAAGCTCCTGTTCGATTATCGACAAGCGCTTTTGCGACTCCTCGTCCTTCTCCCTCCTCACGGCTTCCTTTTCAATCTCCAGCTGCTTAATCTTCCTCTCTACCTCGTCCAGCTCCTCCGGCAGAGAATCCATCTCGATACGGAGTTTGGAGGCAGCTTCATCGATCAGGTCGATCGCTTTGTCCGGAAGGAACCTGTCGGTAATGTACCTGTTGCTCAGCTGGGCTGCTGCCACGATTGCGCCGTCAGTAATCCTGACTCCGTGATGAACTTCGTACCGTTCCTTCAGACCGCGGAGTATGGAGATTGTGTCGTCGACTGTAGGCTCGTTTATCATGATCGGCTGGAACCTTCTCTCGAGCGCCGGATCCTTCTCGATGTACTTCCGGTATTCATTGACAGTGGTTGCGCCAATCGCTCTCAGTTCGCCGCGAGCCAGGGCCGGCTTCAGCATATTGGATGCGTCGACGGAACCCTGCGCGGCTCCCGCCCCAACGAGCGTGTGGAGTTCGTCCATGAAGAGAATTATCTCGCCGTCCGATTCCACAACCTCCTTTATGATTGATTTCAATCTATCTTCAAATTGCCCTCGATAAGAGGTCCCTGCGACGAGGCTCCCCATGTCGAGCTCGACAATTCTTTTGGATTTAAGCCCGTCAGGAACATCTCCACTCGCGATTCTCCTTGCTATCCCTTCAACCACGGCGGTCTTTCCGACCCCGGGATCACCGATCAATACCGGGTTGTTCTTTGTCCGGCGCGCCAGAACTTGAAGCACCCTCCTTATCTCGTCGTCCCGTCCGATTACCGGGTCGAGCTTCCCTTTCCTTGCAAGGTCGGTCAGATCTCTCCCGAACTTCTGCAGGGACTGGTACTTCTCTTCGGGATTCTCATCTACAACCCGCTGGGAACCTCGGATCTCCTTCAGAGCCTTCAGAACCAGTTCGCGGTTCACTCCCTGAGATGTTAGTATCCTGTACGCATCCGAATTCTTGTCGCCGAGGAGTCCTACCAGAAGGTGTTCGGTACTCACGAATTCGTCCCTCATTGAGGAGGCCTCTTTTTCGGCGAGATCCAAAGCTTTTGCGAGAGGCTGGGAAATGTAGCGGTTTGCAGTACCACCGCCGGACATCTTCGGGAATTTCTTTACCGCTTCCTCGGCCTTCGCCTTTATGTAGTCGATGTTGACGCCTGCTTTCTTCAAAACCGAAACAGGAATCCCTTCGTCGTCATGCAGAAGCGAAAGGAGCAGGTGCTCCGGTTCCATCGCCTGGTTTTGATGCTCCGTAGCAATTGACTGAGCGCCCTCCAGGGCTTCCTGCGATTTTATGGTGAGTTTATTTAAATTCATCGTTTTTCCCTCTCCGTCCGAAGTATTCGGGATTCTCTTAGATCTTTCGGACTAAACACATATATGCAGCCGTCCGGTCTTGGTTTCCGGGCGGCCGCTCAACAAAGCTTACTTCTTATCCTTGTCGTCGATTATCTCGTAGTCTGCGTTCTCTGCGCTGCCTTTGTTCTGGCTGTCACCCTGCTGCTGTGAAGCTCCATCCTGTGGTTGTCCCTGAGCCGCAGACTGCGCCTGTTGCTGGTACATGTAAGTGGCAGCCTCACTCCAGACTTTGTTCAAAGCTTCAATCTGTGACTTCAGCTCTGCGATGGAAGCTGTCTTTGCAGAGGCCTCAAGTTTCTGGATCGCGTCCTCGAGCGGCTTCTTCTTGTCTTCAGGTATCTTATCGCCGAACTCCTGAAGCTGCTTTCTGCTCTGGAAAACGAGATTGTCGGCCTGGTTCCTCGTCTCCACTTCTTCACGCCGAGACTTGTCATCGGCAGCATGCTCCTCAGCGGCTTTCTTCATCCGGTCGATCTCCTCGCGGCTGAGTCCGCTGGAAGATGTGATCCGTATGCTCTGCTCTTTGCTTGTCGCTTTGTCTTTTGCCGAGACGTGCAAGATACCGTTCGCATCTATGTCGAACGTAACCTCTATTTGAGGTATTCCCCGCGGAGCCGGCGGAAGTCCGTCCAGGATGAATCTGCCGAGCGTGCGGTTATCGAGCGCCATGGGACGTTCACCCTGCAGCACGTGTATCTCTACCGATGTTTGATTGTCGGCCGCAGTCGAAAATATCTCGCTCTTGCGGGTAGGAATGGTCGTATTCGCAGGGATCAATGGGGTCATCACGCCTCCGAGCGTCTCTATGCCGAGGGACAACGGGGTAACGTCGAGCAGCAGCACGTCTTTGATGTCGCCGGTCAAGACCGCACCCTGTATGCTCGCTCCTACTGCAACGACTTCGTCGGGATTCACGCCCTTGTGCGGTTCACGGTTGAAGAAATTCTTCACCACTTCCTGCACCTTGGGCATCCTCGTCATACCGCCGACGAGGATGACTTCATCGACATCTGCCGGGGTAAGCTTGGCGTCTTCCAAAGCCTTCTTGACAGGTAGAACCGTTCTCTGCACCAGGTCGTCGACCAGCTGTTCTAGTTTCGCCCGTGTGAGAACCATGTTCAGGTGCTTCGGGCCGTCTGCAGTCGCAGTGATGAACGGCAGATTTACCTCCGTCTGGAGCAGTGAGGAGAGTTCCATCTTTGCCTTTTCGGCGGCTTCCTTCAGTCTCTGCAGCGCCATCGGATCCTTTCGCAGGTCGATTCCTTCCGTCTTCTGGAACTCGTCAGCGATATAATCCATAATTTTCATGTCGAAGTCATCGCCGCCCAGATGAGTATCGCCGTTGGTCGACTTTACTTCGAACACACCCTCGCCGAGTTCGAGTATGGAAATATCGAAAGTTCCGCCGCCTAAGTCGTAGACAGCGACTTTCAAATTCTTATTCTTCTTGTCGAGCCCGTATGCGAGCGCCGCAGCGGTAGGCTCGTTGATGATTCTGCGGACGTTCAGTCCGGCTATTTCGCCCGCTTCTTTCGTCGCCTGGCGCTGTGCGTCATTGAAGTATGCTGGCACCGTCACAACGGCTTCGGTGATCTTCTCGCCGAGATAGTCTTCGGCGGTCTGCTTCATCTTCTGCAGGATCATAGCGCTTATCTCCGGCGGCGAATATTGCCTCCCGGACATCTCCACTCTCGCGGAATCATTCGGTCCGCGCACGACCTTATATGGAACGCGGGACATTTCCTCGGTGACCTCGTTGAAAAAGCGCCCCATGAACCGCTTGATCGAAGACACTGTATTCGTCGGGTTCGTTATCGCCTGGCGTTTTGCCGGAGCCCCCACGAGCCATTCACCTGTCTTCGATTGTGCTACCACTGAAGGAGTCGTCCGTGCCCCTTCAGAGTTGGCTATAACGGTAGGTGTATTGCCCTCCATTACAGCTACGCACGAGTTAGTCGTGCCTAGATCAATTCCAATTATTTTTGCCATATCATATCTCTCCTTTGCTTGGATTATTCGTCTTTCTTTCAATTGAACCCTGCAATAGCTATGCCACCCCAAAAAACGCTGTTTCTGAGCCCATTTCGGACAATTTCCCGAAGGTGGTAATCATGCAATTGTCAATTGCTTACAAATCCATGACATAATGGCATGGATCGACAGGAATGACAATGGAAGCAATGTTTGAAGGGTCTCTACGAATGCCGATCTCTGCCAAGGGGTCTTCGACGTTCATTGCTGCACTGATGCAGGTTCCACTATAGCACGGCTCCTCGATGCGTCGGAGGTCAGCCATGCCACTACTCAGTGTGCAGTCCGGTGATATGTCCGGCATTCGGATACAGCGACCCCTCGCCGCCTCCACGGTTACGTAAATGTGGTAAGGATCTCAAGCGCGGTTCGGCGATTTCATCAATCTTCGCTAATATTAGGAAAAGCATTCATCGAAATTGAATTTTCGTTCATTCGGGTTTATATTTTTTTCAATTGAAATGCGCGTCTTTTTATTCGTCCCATGTTTTGTCGATCAGCTTTACCCCAATGTGGCAGTAAGCACTCTGAAAGTGCTTCAACATTTGGGGTGTGAGGTCGTATATCCTCCCAATCAGACATGCTGCGGCCAGCCCGCCTACAATTCGGGGTACTTTGAAGAGGCCCGCCTAATGGCCATGCACCAGATAAACGAGTTCTTTCCCAATAACTCGGCAAGAAAGTCTGTTACGCCGCTTCCAGTCGATAAGAAATTTGAATTTGACCTGAAGCATGACTATGTGGTCGGTCCTTCGGGATCGTGTGTCGCGATGATGAGAAATTACTATCCGGGTCTTTTGGAGAGCGATGCCCGATACAACGAGATTGCGGCAATGTTTGCAAAGCGCACATTCGAGTTGACGGAATTCGTGAGTAAGGTTATAGGTGTCGAGAAATTCAGCGGCAAACTGGATGCAGTCGTATCATTCCACGACTCGTGCCACGGCCTCAGGGAGCTGGGATTGAAAGATGAGCCGAGACAAATCCTTAACAGAATCGAGGGGTTGAAGCTTGTGGAGCTTCCCTATAATGAAGTCTGTTGCGGATTCGGCGGGACATTTTCAGTCAAGTTTCCCGAGATTTCCGTGGCGATGGCGGATGAGAAATTGAAGAATTTCAGTCAGACGAAAGCGGATATTCTGGTGTCGACGGATACCAGCTGCCTGATGCATTTGCAGGGTCGGGCAAAACGTAACGGTTCACAGCAGCGATTCGCTCATATCGCCGAGATAATGGCGGAGAGTATACAGTAATGGAAATAGAAGCGAAGAATTTCAAAGAGCTTTACAGGGAGCAGATAGTTAAGGATCGGCTTCGTTCGAATTTAAGCAAGGCCACTCTGCAAGCGGTCGATAGTCGCGGAGAATCGTTCAAGGAAGTAGACTTTGATTACCTGAGAAAACAGGCAAAGATGATCCGGCAGGAGTCGGTATCTCACCTCAACGAATTCTTGTCCCAGTTTGAGGATCTCGCTCGGAAGAATGGATGCAAGGTCTTCTATGCAAAGACTCCGGAAAAGGCCCGTGCTTATATTCTTGACGTTGCACTAAAAAACAACGTCAAACTTATTGTGAAATCGAAATCGATGGTGACCGAAGAGATCGAGCTGGTTCCCTTCCTTTCGGGAAAAGGTATCGAGACGGTCGAAACTGATCTCGGTGAATATATCGTACAGTTGGCACATGAGAAACCGTCTCATATAACGACTCCCGCGATCCACAAGTCGCGTACAGAAATTGCCGAGCTCTTCCATGAGAAAATCGGAACGGACATGAACGACGATCCTAAATACCTGACCGCCGAGGCCAGGAGAGTCTTGAGAGAAAAGTTTCTGTCGGCCGATATGGGGATTTCAGGCGCGAACTTCCTCGTTGCGGAGACCGGAGAGGCCGTTATTGTGGAAAATGAAGGTAACGCCAGACTTTCGACCTCTGTTACCAATATTCACGTGGTGGTGACAGGCATAGAGAAGGTGATACCGAAATTTTCCGACCTGCGGATCATGCTGAGACTTCTCGCACGCAGCAGTACGGGCCAGAAGATGACTAGCTACGTTTCTGTAATTCGCGGACCGAGGACCGAAGACGAGAAGGACGGCCCGCAGGAGGTGCACATAGTCCTGCTTGATAACGGCAGGAGCGCCCTCCTGGGCACGGAGCATCAGGAAGTGCTACATTGTATCCGATGCGGTGCCTGTTTGAATGTGTGTCCCGTATATCGCAACATAGGCGGTCATGCCTACGGCTCAGTATATCCGGGCCCGATAGGCGCGCTCGTCACTCCGATGTACTTCGGAGAGAAAAACGCCCCGGATTTGCCTTTTGCCTCTTCGCTCTGCGGAAACTGCACGGAGGTGTGTCCGGTCGGAATCGAGATTCACCATCAGCTTCTCTCGCTTCGGCACGAGATTACCGCCGTCAAGAAGTCCAGAATGGAGAGGTTCCTTTTCAGGAACTACAGGAAGACGATGCTGCGACCCGGCAGATATCAGATGATGGGAAGCCTGGCCAGGATGTTCTCGAAGACGGGGCTGCTGAAGCGACTCATGAAACCCTGGTCAGACTACTGGGATTTGCCCGAATTCCCCGAGAAATCCTTCAGGGAGATGCACAAATCCGGAAGGATTAGCTGATGGAAGACGATCGCGAGAAGGTACTCGCGTCAATCAGGCGGGGATTGCGAGGAATTGAGCAGTCGAATGCTCAAAGGGATAGCAGGTCGCCGTTAAAAGCGCCGCTCTCAGCTGACTTCGGGGCTCGTTTCGAGAAGTTCAAATCTGAACTTCTGGCCGTTGGCGGTGAAGCATACGTTTTCAATGATCAGGCTGAAATTTCCGACTTCCTGATAAAGCACTCAGCGGATGGAGCCGCTGTATTCCTCTACGATGAACTCAGCAGGGATTACGAAGCTTCACTGTCGCAACTCAAAGGATCCGGAGTCGTAAAGCTGTCCTCGGATTTCAAGAGTGGATATGACAAGCGGGACGCTGCAGTCTTCGGCTCGGCAATTTTGCCCTGCGCAGCATGCGTAGCAGAGACAGGGACGGTCGTTCTCCATAACAATATGCGTCTCCCCGCCGCGCTTGCAACAAGGCTGTTTGTTGTCACGGAGCCGGACCGTCTCATCGCGTCGTTCGACGAACTGTTCACCGAGAAATTCCGCGATTCCGGAGGAAGCAATCTCTTTATGATCACCGGGCCAAGCAAGACAGCAGACATTGAGAAGGAGTTGGTCACCGGTGTCCATGGACCGAAGGAAGTTTATGTAATCTTTTATCAGAAGTAAGGGGGCTGATGAAACAAGTTGTCCAAAATTTGAAGACGGGAGAAATAAAAGTAGAAAAACTCCCTTCACCTGTCCTGAAGCCGGGAGGCATTCTGGTTAAGAATCACTTCTCGCTGATAAGTGCAGGAACGGAAAAGAGTTCGGTAGATCTCGGTAAGATGAGCATGCTTCAGAAAGCCCGCTCACGTCCGGATGATGTCCGGAGAGTCTTGCAGGAGATCAAGCAAAGCGGTTTCCTTCCCACTTACAAGAAGGTGATGTCGAAGCTGAGCTCGCTCAAGTCGCTGGGCTACAGCACCTCGGGTGTAGTACTTGCCGTCGATCCGAACATATCGGAATTCAAGCCTGGAGACCCGGTGGCGTGTGCCGGTGCCGGTTACGCGGTACACGCCGATATAGTGTTCGTACCGAAGAATCTCGCGGTCAAGGTTCCCTTCGGCGTCGGACTTGAGGATGCGGCATATACGACCGTCGGCGCAATTGCTATGCAGGGAGTCAGGCAGGCAAACCCGACCATCGGCGAGAGAATTGTCGTGATAGGCCTCGGCCTGGTCGGCCTTCTCGTGGTTCAGATATTGAAAGCCAACGGATGCCGGGTGATCGGAATTGACGTCGATCCGGAGAATGTTGAGCTGGCAAAAAGGCTCGGTGCCGATGAAGTCTGCCGGCGCTCAGACGATGTAAACTCACTTGTGCTGTCTTTCACCGATGGTTATGGTGCCGATGCAGTGATTATAGCCGCCGCGACAAGGTCGAGCGACCCCGTTTCCCTGGCCGGAACGATTGCCAGAGACAGGTCGCGAATCGTCATGATCGGCGCGACAGGAATGAATATGCCCCGCGTTCCTTACTACCTCAAGGAGCTTGAGTTCAAGTTGTCTCGTTCTTATGGACCCGGGAGATACGATTCCAATTATGAAGAAGGAGGGAGCGATTATCCTATAGGCTACGTCCGTTGGACCGAAAACCGCAACATGAGAGAGTTTGCTCACCTTTTGAGTGAGAAGAAGGTGCACGTAAAGAGTTTGACAACACACCGTTTCCCGATAGACCAGGCAGTGGAAGCTTATCGCATGATAAGCGGCAAAAGGACGGAGAAGTATATCGGGATTATTCTGGAGTACGAAAAGGAAACGGAGGAAGTCAAAGCGGGGCCAGCGGCCGGTAGACCGAAGAGTTCCGGCAAGATGGGGCCGAGAACAGACGCCTACAAGAGGAATCCGCTCACTGTCGGGTTCATTGGCGCGGGAAGCTTCGCACAGGCGAATTTGCTCCCTGCTCTGAAGTCAATTACCGATGTCAATCTTGATACTGTCTGCACAGCATCTGGGGTCAGTGCGAAGACCGCTCAATATCAATTCGGCTTCAAATCAGCAACGACGTCGGCCGAGGAGATCTTTTCGAACGAAGGCATCGGCACAGTGTTTATCGCTACGCGGCATAATCTCCACGCTTCTCTGGTGCTCGACGCACTGAAATCCGGAAAGAATATCTTTGTCGAGAAACCGCTGGCGCTTAACGAGGACGAACTAATTTCGATCGGGCAATACTATAGGTCGAATGACGAGACGGATGCGCCGCTGCTCATGGTAGGCTTTAACCGCCGGTTCGCACCGCTATCGATCAATCTGAAAAGGTTCTTCGAACAAACGGGAGAGCCGATAGTCGTGAATTATCGGGTCAACGCTGGATTCGTACCTAAGAATCATTGGACCCAGGATCCGGCCGAGGGAGGCGGCAGAATCATAGGAGAAGCCTGCCATTTCGTCGATTTCATTCGGTTTTTGACGGGTTCAAGCGTTGACAAGGTGTATGCAGAATCTATTTCAACGACCAGTTCGGCAATAACCGCGGGCGACAACGTCAACATCTCCCTTCGGATGAAAAACGGTTCGCTGGGTGTTATCACCTACCTGGCCAACGGTGATTCGTCGCTCGCGAAGGAGCGCGTGGAAGTGTCGTCGGGAAAACGATCCGCGGTGCTAGACAATTTTCAGTATCTCTATCTTTACAGGAACGGGGCCGTGAAGAAGGTCGGCAACGGCAAATTGAATAAGGGTATCTCGAACGAAGTGATCCTGTTCATCAAGGCGCTGACTTCAGACAGGCGGCCGCTCATCACATTTGACGAACTGGTAAACACGACGCTGACTACATTCAAGATTCTCACTTCCCTTTCTGTCGGCGAACCTGTATCTTTGTAACCGAAAGTATGTTATGCGAATGAAATGCTCGATTGCCAATACAGCCGATGCACATGAGTAGAGCGGCGGCCATGTCTGGATCCGGAATGAGGTTCCTTAGGGGGGCAGCGATAACGGTTGTGATATCGGTTTTTTTTCTTGCGAATGCCAGGGCGCAATCCGTATCCGCGACCGCAGGATTAGGTCTCGAATACTTCGACGCACCTTCCCTAAACAAGTACCTTAACTTCGCGGCTCCAGGCGCCATGCCGAATGTCTCATTCCAGAGTGCGATTCAATTTGCGGGGGCCGGCGAGTTTTTCATCTCCCGCGATTGGGCGATCGGTCTGGAGTACGGCTATATCACTAAGACGGTGTCGAGCAGCGGTGCACTAGGCTCTCAGCAAATAGACTTCTCGTATTACCTTCCGTCCCTTACTTTAAGAAGGGTAATCGTAGGCGAAGGTTACTATATACAGTTCGGTGGCGGAATAGGTTACCACTTTGGTGGGCTCAGCGCCAGCACACCTTATTCGGACAAGACAGCCGATTACTCTTGTCGAGGTGTCGGTGTCAAGTTGGATGCTCTTCTCGATACCAGGTTGGGCGAGAGGCTCTACGCCAGGATCGACGCCGAAGTGAGGACCGAGTTTACCGGTGTGTTGAAGGCAGCGAACGGGTCCGACTTATCCTACATTGATTACAATTCCGGGCAGTCGCACTCCGTCGACATGTCTTTTGGAGGTGTGGGTATTACTTTCGGCCTGGTCTATTACTTCTGATCAATTTGCAAAGCTAGGGAGGATGCGTGGGTTCTGCAATTGAGAGTGTCATACTCGGTATAATTCAAGGGTTAACCGAGTTTCTTCCGGTCAGCAGTACGGCTCACCTCGTAATAATACCTCAGCTTTTCGACTGGAGATCACCGGTGTTGAACAGTCTGACATTCGATGTCGCCCTGCACCTCGGGACTCTCATCGCAGTCGTCTCTTACTTCTTTAAAGACACTGTCGACCTCATCTGGGGTTTCCTGACCGGCTTGGCCAGGAGAAATTTCAAGAGCGACCCGAAGTCGAAGTTTTCGCTCCTGGTCTTCCTCGGGACCATTCCCGCGGGAGTGCTTGGAGTTCTGTTTGATAAATGGGTGGAAACCAAGTTCAGGTCACCGGGAGTTTTAGTGACCACGATGATTGCAATCGGGGTTCTGATGTGGTATGCTGAGAAAGCTGCGCGAAAGATGAAAAGAGCCGACAAGATGACAGTAAAGGATGCTTTGATAGTAGGCTTTTCCCAGGCACTCGCGCTTGTACCCGGCACTTCGCGATCGGGAATTACGATATCGTCCGGGCTTCTCCTCGGGTATGAGCGAGAGGATGCGGCAAGGTTTTCATTCCTGCTCTCAATTCCGGTCATAGCCGGGGCGTCAGTTTTCAAGCTGAAGAATTTCGTTTACGGAGTACCTCGAGGAGATATCGTTCCTCTTTTTCTCGGGACTCTGTTCTCGGCGGTTTTCGGGTTCCTTGCTATTAAATATTTTATGAAGTATGTACAACGAAATACTCTGAACGCATTTGTTTTGTACAGGTTCTTCTTTGCAGCGATAATTATCATTTTCATACTTATTTTTTGAGGTGCAGAATGAAGCGGATCCTTTTAGTCTTGTTCAGCTCTCTTCTTATTTTTGGATGCAGTTCGAAAGGAAGAAACGTGATACTTGAAACCAACTACGGTGCAATTGAAATCAAGCTCTTTGACGATGCGGCACCGGTTACCTGCGAGAACTTTCGCAAGCTGGTCTCCGAAGGGTTCTATGACAGTTTGCAGTTCCACCGCGTCATACCCGGGTTCGTGATCCAGGGCGGCGATCCTAATACGAGAACGCCGGACAGGGCAAAATACGGCATGGGTGGACCGGGGTACACTCTCCCGGCAGAGATAGAAGAGCCTAACCTGCGCGGATCGGTCGCCATGGCACGTCAACCGGATCAGGTCAATCCCCAGCGAAGGTCTAATGGCAGTCAATTCTATATCTGTGTGGCCCCCCAGCCGGAGCTCGATGGGAAATACACGGTGTTCGGCCAGGTTGTCAAAAGTATGGACGTTGTTGACAAGATTTCTCAGGTCCCGCGGGATGCGAGGGATATCCCGATTAGTCCGGTCTACATACTCAAGGCTTACCTCGAAAAATGAGCGACTTCAAAAAGTTCGCCGCTTCGGTAAAGAAGAGAAAACTCTCAAGGCTGTACCTTATTCATGGCAGCGAAGACTACTTCATTGAAAATGCCGTCACTCTCCTCGTCGATAATGTCGTGAGCGAGAACGAGCGGGCTTTCAATCTGGATCTGTTCGACGGTGGGGATTCCAATTCCGACAACGTTCTGTCGTCGGTGCTGAGCTTCCCTTTCGTCGGTGATCACAGGCTGACGGTGGTCAGGCGTTTCGATAAGATGGAGAAAAGATACCGGCTCGATGTTATCCGACATCTTTCCGAAGTGCCGGAATCCAACATCGTGTGTCTCGTCGCCGGAGAGATCAGGTCCTCGGATCAGTCGTACGACCAGCTACCTCAGTCCACCGAGAAGTTGACATTCAATAGACTTAAGGCCGCCGAATTGACCGATTTTCTTGCCGAAACTGCCACTGCAATAGGTAAGAAGATGGAACCCGGCGCAATCGACAGGTTGGTAAGTCTGTCCGGTGAATCCCTGGGTGACATGGTTTCGGAGCTTGAGAAGCTCGCTCTTTATGTAGGAGACAAGGAGGACATCACTACCGACGATGTCAGCACCGCGGTTGGGAAGTCGAGGAGCTTCAACATTTTTGAGCTTCAGCGTGCAATCGGTCAGCGTGACGCCGGACGGTCCCAAGAGATTGCAGGCAAGATGCTGGAGACAGGTGAGAAACCGGTATACATAAACTTCATGATGACCCGCTACTTCCTCGCGCTTCTCCAGGTGAAGCATCTTGTCGGAAAAGGTACGAGCACTAGAGAAATCTCCACGAAAGTCTTCGGGAAGTGGAACCCATTCATAGACGAGTACGTGGCAGCGGCGCGTGCGTACTCCCTGCACGAGCTAAGGCGTGCTGTTGCGATTTTGCTTGATGCCGATGTCAGGTTGAAGACGGGCGGCTATAGGGACGCGGACGCAATTGTCATGAGCCTGGCGGAAATCCTGAGGAGTGAAGCCGTCAGGAAGGATTGACATTCTTTTCACGTTTTCTGGGCAGTACTGCCAGAGTGAGTCTGCTGATGCAGACGAGCGACTGCCGTTCATCCTCGATTCTGATTTCCCAAACCTGTGTTCTCCCACCCACGTGAATTGGACGGGCGGTGCCGTACACGAAGCCGCTTCTTGCGCTTCGGATGTGGTTCGCGTTTATTTCGAGCCCGACACAAAATTCCTTATCGGGATCAAGAACGAGTGTTCCCGCGATGCTTCCAAGGGTTTCGGCAAGAGCCGCTGATGCACCGCCGTGTAGTATACCGAACGGCTGCTTAGTCCTGTTGTCCACAGGCATTCTGCCCTTCAGATAATCGCCTCCAATTTCGGTGATCTCTATCCCAAGAAGGTCTCCCATGGTGTTTTTGTTCAGCTGGTTCACAAATTCGAGTGTCGTATGTCTGAATAGGTCCATCTTCGTTCTTTGTTTCCTCTTGAATTCTGTTGTCATTTTGCGGAACCGACGGCCGCTGCCAACTCCATCCTCAGTTTCTTCTTATCCAGCTTGCCGACGCTGGTTTTCGGAATCGACTCCGCGAACACGATCTTGTCCGGAACGCTCCAGGAATTAAGTACGCCTTTTTCGACATAGCCTTTCAGGAAGTCGCGAAGCACGTCTGCCCCGACTTTCCCGGCGTAATCCGGTTTCAGGACAACGATTGCGTATGGCCGCTCTCCCCACTTTTCACTCGGCAGGCCGACGACCGCAGCCTCGGAGATCGATTCGTGCTGGCTAAGTACGTTTTCGATCTGTAGTGAGGAAACCCATTCCCCACCCGTCTTTATCATATCCTTGAGACGGTCGACGATTACTACATACCCCTGTCCATCCGTCGTCGCCATATCGCCGGTGTGAAGCCATCCGTCTCTCCAAAGCTGCCTGCTCATTTCATCGTCTTTGAGGTAGCCAGGAGTCAACCATGGAGCGCGGACCACTATTTCCCCGACCGACATTCCGTCATGTGGAAGCTCATGCCCCTTTTCGTCGACTATTTTCAAATCGACGAAAGGGACAGGTATGCCCGTTTTGACGCGGTACTCGACCTGTGAAAGTTTATCACTCTCGAGCATTTCCTCTGTAAGGTATGTAATCGTCAGCACGGGGCAGGTCTCGGACATCCCGTAACCGGAATAAACGTCGATTCCGAGTTTGAGCGTTGCTTCCGCGAGACCTTTTGAAAGAGCCGCGCCGCCGATGATCACTTTCCACTTTGAAAGGTCTACGGTTTTGGCTACGGGGCTCGAAACCAGCATGTGAAGTATCGTTGGAACGCAATGCGACAAAGTAACTCCTTCAGACAGAAGCAGCTTCATAAGCATGGCGGGTTCATACTTCCCGGGATAGACTTGCTTCACGCCGAGCATCGTTGCCATGTACGGCAGTCCCCACGCGTGTACGTGAAACATCGGGGTCAGCGGCATGTAGACGTCGTCCGAGCGGAACCTTCCCTGAGACTGGTATGCCCCTACGGAAGCGGTAATCGCCAGAGTATGGAGGACCAGTTGTCTGTGAGTGAAGTAAACGCCTTTGGGTTCGCCGGTGGTGCCGGTTGTGTAAAAGACGGTTGCCACACTATTTTCGTCGAAATCTTCGAAGGTGTGGTCCGGGCTGCTCTTAGCCAGAAGATCTTCGTATTCGCCGGCAAGTTTGGTCTTGCATTCGGGCTTCTTTCCATCGTCTGCGAGCAGCACATAGTGTTCTACCAATGTGAGTTCGTCAGAGATCCTGTCGATCAGAGGGACAAACTCGGAATTGACAAGAACCACCTTGTCTTCCGCATGGCGCATCGTGTAGAGGAGCTGTGCGGGCGACAGCCTAACGTTTACCGTGTGAAGGATTGCTCCTATCATTGGGATAGCGAAGTACGCTTCGAGATACCTGTGACTGTCCCAATCGAGAACCGCCACCGTATCGCCGGGTCGCACGCCCATTGCTGCCAGCATATTCGCAAGCCTGCAGACTCTCTCCTTCAGTTTGAAATAGTCATAGCGAATGAGATCCCTGTAGATGATTTCCCTTTGCGGCTCGTAGCGCAATCCCGCTTCAAGAATGTCCTTAATGAGAAGCTGGTATTGATGAGCCCCCGGATCGCCGTGAATAATTTTTGTCCCGACCATGGTTTGTCCTCCTCTATTTTTGGAACTAACGCGTTTAAGTCTAAGACAACTAGTATTTCAAATCTTTCAGGCACCGAAGTTCTCTGGTGACTTCGGCAAAATGACCTCGACCGTCCGGCGTATCCGCAGAACCGGGCCGCAGACGAGCCGGGGTACCGGCTTACAGTCCTGCAGTCTGGTTCCGCCGTTATCCACGGCCGGCAACTACGTCCTCCGGCCAAATGCACTCCGGCCGGGGAGTCGCTCCGGCAGCAAGTTGCCGAAGTCACAGCGTTACAAAGAGATACGGCGCTCTATCTTTCGATCCACGATCTCAATTTCAAAGAGAAATCAGGGGCGGTGACTGTCCAGCCGTTATCGTAAGGCGCTGCCTCCACAAAGCCTGCGGATGCAACTGCATCGGGCGCAACGATTCCTTTCGCTACCTTCCAGGTGCTGTCTGTCCGCACGGTATCGCTTCCAATCTGAGCAATAATATTGCACCCTGCCGAGCCGAACGGGTCGAAGTTGACGGCTTGAACCACGAAAGTATTCACACCCTTGTGAAGGAACCTGTCCAGGTCGAACACCCTGACCCTCTTCCTTTCAACGTTAAGTGTCAACGTGCGCCTGGCTTTAACGTCTCCAACGTACATTCCATTCACAAACAACTTACAATATGTATCACCAATCAGCTGGACTTCCGAGTGTTTGGGCACATTCTCAATGTCAACCGTCTTCATAAAAGTTGCGGAATCCACCTTGAAATCCTCCCGCGTGTAAGGACGACTTTCGGGATAGTAGATAAACTGAGACGTGATAAGCTGGTTGTAGCCGGAGTTGCCTGCGACCATTTCTGCAGTTCCCTGCCTCAAATCCTTTTCCTGATCCTCAAACCTTCCTTCCAGCAATTGGAGCATCGGGTATCGATTGGTGCGCAGATACATTGTTGTGTACTCTTCCTTGATCTTTGCTATCACAGGCAGGAGAGTGTTTTCAATCTCCTCTATCTGCTCTTTCTTTTCCTGAGGACTCAGCAGACTATCAGCAGACAAATCTCTCATCCTAAGCACCCCGGTTACCCTGTCGGCCCAATACTTGTCCATCTTTGCAGACAGCTCGTAAAGGTCAAGTATGTCCTCATTGGCGCCGACGACCTTACGGGCTTCTCTGATAAGAGAGAGTACCTCGGGGATGGTGGCCTGGATACTCTCGGTCCGCGAAGGGACGTTATAATCGCGCATGGTGACAAAAGGGGCCCGCCAGAACTCGTACCAGCTGATTTGGTTACTTGCGGAACTGAGGAGTCCGTAGATGATCCGCGGCAGCTGTGATTTTGTCCTGAAATACTGGTGGAAAAAGATGCTTTCGAACTCGGCAGGAGACCGGGTCTCGGGGTTCCATGCGCACTGTGCACCCCATGCGTATCCGGGGTAGTTCAGCTCACGCAAGTCGGCACCGCCGTTATCATTCCATGTCGAGACAAGCAACCCCTTAGCGCCTCCTTCATAGCCCTCCCGCGCAAAGTATTGTATGTTGGCATAGGTGTTGAAAAAATTCGGGAACGGCCCTACGAAGTTCCAGACAGCCGGAGAAGACAGGAACGGGAAACCCGCATCCTTGAACACTTGCACACTTGGGTAGTTGAAGGACGCTCCGTAATGCCAGTCGACGATGGTGATATCTTTGGGAATTTCAGATAGTATGTCCGGATTCTTGAGGATGATATCGCCATACATCATCACATCCTTGCCGAGTGATTTCAATACTTCGTACACTTTCTTGTAGTATTGGGCATGTGCCTCATCTATTCCCAATGAATCCACGAGGTGTTTGCTTGCGCCCAGGCCGACATCGAAGCTCTCATCGGCCGACATATTGAAGTACTTACTCGAAAAGGCCGGGGCGATTTCTGAAAGAAGGTTTTTCATAAATGCGAAAGCGGTGTCGCTGGAGATATCTATACAGGTGGCTCCCGGAAACTCGGCGTATTTTTCGAATTCCTTCTTGTAAAGCACGTCTTCCATATGTCCGAGCGTCTCGAAGGCCGGTATGACTTGAACATGATACAGCTTTCCATACTTGTCGAGCTCGGCGACTTCTTTCACCGTGAGGGGGGCACGGCCCTTGCTGAAGTCCGGATAGGATTTGAAATCAAACTCGTCCTCGATGTAGGGCATGTAGAAGTTCATCTTGTACATCGCGATGAATCGGATGATCTTTTTGAAATTCTCGAGAGTGGAAATCTGACCACGACTGATATCGTCACTGATGCCGCGCATCTTGAGAGAAGGATAATCGGCTATAGTCACAATCGGGATCTCGTAACCGTTCTTTCGCTTTTCCACAAGCTGCAGGAAAGTCGTAACGGCGTAAAATATCCCCGTCCTGGTGTTTGCTAGAATTTCAACACGTCCCCCGCCGGCCCTGAGGAAGTAACCCTCGCTGGACGACAGCACGCTGTCTCTAATGGCGCTAGGCACGTCGAATTCATTCGCTGCCATCCTGTCACCGATAAGTCGAGCTTCGAGAACCAGAACGGCTCTACCGGAAGTCTTCTCAGCCTTAAAACTCCTGCCGAAATAGTCTGCAAGCTCGTCCAGCGAGGCTCTGTCCCTCGCCCCGCCGGAAAAGACACCGGACAGCCTGTCAAAGTGCAATACCCCTTTGTTTTGGTGTGCATACTTCGGAGTAGGAAGGACGCGCACTTCAGCCATGAGTGCAGATCCTGATACAAATAGAAACAGAAATGGAACCAAGAGTAACAATTTCTTCATTTCGAATCCTTGAATTTGAGTTTTCATATTTGTGTCGTTCGCAGAGCCGGTTCCGCGAAGGCGGGCACGTCAGTGAAAAGTGTTGTGTTTGGTTTATGCGTAACAAGATTATTTCAAGTCCAATACCTCACGGGCGATCACTATGCGTTGAATCTCGGAGGTCCCTTCATAGATCTCCGTGATCTTCGCATCTCTTAAGTATCGTTCAACGGGGAAATCCTTCAAATAACCGTAGCCACCGTGTATCTGTATAGCTTCGAGTGCCGAATCGACCGCGACTTTCGAGGCAAAGAGCTTTGCCATTGCCGCCTCTTTCGTGAATCGTTCGCCGCGGTCTTTCTTGAGTGCCGCATTCAACGCTAAGAGATGAGCCGCTTCGACGGAGGTGTGCATATCTGCCAGCTTGAATTGGATTGCCTGAAACTCAGACAGGAGCTTGTCGAACGCTTTTCTCTCACGAGCGTACTTCAGCGAGGCGTCGAGTGCGGCGCGTGCGATTCCGATAGCCTGAGCGGCGATTCCGATTCTACCGCCGTCCAGCGTCATCATCGCGAACTTGAACCCGAATCCCTCATCACCTATCCGGTTCTCGACAGGTACCCTGCAGTCGTCGAAGGTGATTTGCGCGGTATCCGAGCTTCTGATCCCGAGCTTATGTTCCTTTTTGGAAACGACAATCCCCGGAAAAGCTTTCTCGACGATAAACGCACTAACGCCGCGTGCCCCTTTCGACTTGTCTGTGGATGCCATGACGAGGAGGACATCTGCATTCGCACCGTTGGTGATGAAGTTCTTGGTCCCGTTGATAACATAATAGTCGCCGTCGCGTCTTGCGGTTGTCCGCTGATTAACGGCATCGCTCCCCGCTTCCGGCTCGGAAAGGCAGAAAGCCCCGAGCGACTTACCCGAGGCAAGCGATTTCAGATACTTCCTTTTCTGATCTGGAGAACCGAATTTCTCGAGTCCCCAGCAAACCAGCGAATTGTTTACGCTCATTATGACGCCCGCAGATGCATCTGCCCTGCTTATCTCCTCGAGAGCCAGGACATAGCTAACCGTGTCAAGCCCCGCCCCTCCGTCTTCGGCGGGAACCATCATTCCCATGAATCCCAGTTCCGCCATCTTTTGGATTTGCTCACGTGGGAATTGTTCTTTCTCATCCCGTTCCGCAGCGCCTTTTGCTAGCTCTTTGTCCGCGAAATCACGCGCCGCATTTTTAATCATTAGATGTTCTTCGGTTAACTCGAAATCAACCATCTCACCGCTCCTGTTTTGAGTCTGTGAAGTTACGAACGCTGCTAAGCAGGTCTCGCATCGTAAGTGTAAAATCCTCTGCCGGATTTTCTGCCTAAGTATCCTGCCGCTACCATCTTTTTGAGAAGTGGGCAGGGTCTGTATTTGGGATCACCAGTACCGTGAAAGAGGACGTTCATTATGTCCAGACACACATCAAGACCGATTAAGTCGGCGAGAGCAAGAGGACCCATCGGATGATTCATCCCGAGCTTCATAACCGTATCTACGGCCTCGGCGGAGGCGACGCTCTCCATTACGCAGTAGATCGCTTCGTTTATCATCGGCATCAAAATACGGTTCGACACAAATCCCGGATAGTCCTGCACCTCGACCGGCACCTTGTCGATCTTGTAAGCAAGGTTGCGTACCGTCTCGTATGTCTCGTCTGAGGTTGCCAGCCCGCGGACTATCTCGATAAGCTTCATTACCGGAACGGGATTGAAGAAATGCATCCCTATTACTTTTGGCGGTTTCGAAGTCGACGCTGCGAGATCGGTAATGGAAATTGAAGAAGTGTTGCTCGCTAGAAGGGTATCGGGTTTACAAATATCGCTCAGTGTATGGAACAAATCCTTTTTGATTTTGATGTTCTCGGTGGCCGCTTCAATGACGAAGTCCACGTCACGTACGCCGGTCTCTACCGAGGTAGATTGAGAAATTCTGTTGAGCGCTTCATTCTTTTGGTCTTCCGTAATGATGCCTTTGTTGACCTGCCTATCCATATTATGCCGGACATACCCCATTCCCCTTTCAACTGCGTCCCGCCGAACATCGATCAGAGTCACATTGAACTTAGATAAGGCGAGAACGTGAGCTATGCCGTTGCCCATCGTCCCGGCACCGATAACCGCTACGTTGTTGATCTCCATTGTTCACCTTTCAATTATTACTCCCGTCGCTTCACCTCCACCGATGCATAGGGCGGCCAGCCCGCGATGCGAGTTCCGCTGCTGCATGGCATAGACAAGCGTCGTTAGAATTCTTGCGCCGCTCGCTCCTATCGGATGCCCGAGCGCGACGGCGCCTCCATTTACGTCTACTTTTTCCGGGTCGAGATCCAGTATTTGTCCGACTGCCAACGAAACCACGGAGAACGCTTCATTGATCTCAAACAGGTCGATATCATCCTTCTTGAAGCCGGTCTTCTTGAAAAGCTTTTGAATCACAGTGGCTGGAGCGGTGGTAAACCATTCGGGTGCCTGTGCCGAAGATGCCTGTGCGACGATCGTTGCGAGGGGTTTAATTCCGAGATCTTTTGCTTTTTCCTCCGACATGAGTACCAGCGCGGCGGCTCCGTCGTTCAGCTTGCTGGAGTTGGCGGCTGTTACCGTGCCTCCTTTTTCGAAGGCCGGCTTGAGCTGAGGCATCTTCTCGAACTTCACCTTTCCGGGTTCCTCGTCTTCGCTGACGTAGGTCATGGAGCCGTCCTTTGATTTGACGGGCACCGGAACGATCTCATCCTTGAAACGCCCCTTTTCGATGGCCTCCAATGCGCGCCGGTAGCTTGTGGCGGCAAATTCATCCTGCACGTTGCGCGGGATATGACATTCTCGGGAGCAAAGTTCTGCCGCGCTTCCCATATGATAGTCGTTGTACACGTCCCACAGGCCGTCCTTGACCATCGAATCGACAAGCTTACCGTCTCCCATTCTGTAGCCTGACCTAGCCTTTTCGAGAAGGTACGGAGCATTCGACATACTCTCCATCCCGCCGGCGACGACTATGTCCGCTTCGCCGGTCATTATCGTCAAAGCGCCGAGCATCACCGACTTAAGCCCGGAGCCGCACACTTTGTTTATGGTAGTGCACGGCGTGGTGTTCAGCAGGCCGGCGAATATTGATGCCTGCCTCGCGGGTGCCTGACCCACCCCTGCAGTCAGAACGCATCCCATGAATACCTCTTCCACCTGTTCGGGAGAGACACCGGCCCGCTTGACCGCTTCCTGGATAGCAATTGCCCCCAACCTTGGCGACGTTAAACTGTTTAATGCCCCCTGAAAAGATCCGATTGGAGTGCGACAGGCGCTCGCAATAACGACCTGTCTCATTTGGACCTCCTTTTTTAGCTGTTCATTGCTTTAAGGAATTCCTTATTGTTCTTGGT
>JBJKQU010000120.1:0-6438 GCA_046705025.1 Candidatus Kryptoniota bacterium
GCTATTCCACCCACAGATCCACAGCAGCTACAGCCCCGGCGACGGGGCTGTTTGTTATCATGACTCACAACCAATTCAGGCACACGGAGCCGCTATCACCACTGTCGCCAGGCAAGCTTTAATATCATGTTGATCACCGCCGCAAACGCAAGCAAAGCCGCCGCAAGGCTCTGGCCGCAAGAGGAGAGCGCCGCAGCGGAGGCGATGAACAGCGCGGCCGATACGATGCTTCCCTGCACATTCTTCAGCCGTCGTCTCGCTCTCGGAGCCAGGAACAGTCCCCAGAATACCATTATCACAACCGGGACGCCGATTCCAAGTAGTAGTTTCAGCCACAACATTCCCCCCGCGAAAAATCCCCAGCAGCAAAATCCTGCGAGCATTGCAAGTTCGAGAGCGAAGGAAAGAACTTTGTTTGCGAGTTTGAAGGTATCAAGCATGAGCCACTTCCCTTCAAGGTGTGATTGACACCGATTGTGTTACCATTCCATAGAAATAGATTTCCACCCGAGACAGAACGCTGCGAGCATTCACTCTACCGACGCTTGTTTTTAGGATACCCCACTGTCTGTCCAAACAGCACTCGTTGATCGGGTCTCAGATTGAGCCTTGCTGTGAGTGCGGGTTTGTTGCAGTTGTGGAACCATGCCGCCAGTCCGTGCGACGCCGCAAACAGGTAAATGTTGGCCGCGATCATGCCGGTGTCGACGAAGTAGTACGACTTCTGTACTTCCGGGTCATGAAGTCCCGGCTCCTGGAAACCGGAAGTGTTGACGAGCCTGTCGACGTCTGCAACGTAGATGAGATGGAGCGGCGCCTTAACTGCAAGGCTGGCCTGACCGGGATTAATAGCGATAGGCCGAAGGTCCGCCCGAAGGATGGGATTGAGAACATGATGGAACGGCTCGTAGAGATAGACGCCTTCCTCCATTACGACATAGAGGTCAATCTCCTGGGAGTTGCTCGCCGACGCGGCGGTTCTTCCCGGAATCTCAAACGGGCCTTTCACACGGTTTATGCCGAACGCAGCCCAAAGGAGGTTGGACAGAGTCTGCAGAGATAGTTGCTTCTCGCCTATTTCGCGCGTAGTCTTTCTCTTTTGCAATGCGGTCGCGACGGAAATACGGCGATCAAGCTTTGGCTTCGGAAGTTTGACCTGCACGAGGTCATGTAAATCGTCGGGATGGCTGTTCATTGATATCACCCTTGGTAACTGCTTTCTTTTCTTGTGAATTGTGGTCAGTAGATTTATCGATGACCCTGCTCGAAAGAACGGGGTATATTATCTGCTGCAGAGCCTTGCTCGACGACGGGAAATGGTACGGACGCCTTACTTCAAAAGCAACATCTTCCTGGCAATCGTAGACGACGATGTGGTCAGACGGTAGAAATATACGCCGCTCGCAAGGTCGCTCCCGTCGAAGCGGACGCTGTGGAGACCCGCAGTCATTACCCTGTCTGCAAGTGTTCTGACTTCCCTTCCCAATATATCGTAGATGTTTAGCTGTACCATTTCTGCCGACGGCAGCACAAATGAGATTGTGGTTGCGGGATTGAATGGGTTCGGAACGTTTTGGCGAAGAACGACGGCAGTAGCCCGCGATGCATTTGCGTTGCCGGCCTGGGACTGCGGGAAGATCGCTATCGCGCCGGGATATTCATAAAGAAAACCGTCCCCGGACACAAAGAGGTCCCCGGCAGCGTTGAATTCCATGCTGGTAATTGTCACTCCCGTGGGAGGCTGAAGAGCGGATGATTTCCACGTCACACCGCCGTCAGTCGTGATATCAAGATTGCCCGCCATGCCGCGAGCTTGATCATAAAACGCGACCGCCTTCACGCCGGTGAGGTTGACATACCATACATTACCGCCGTCGGTGGTCCTGTACAAATCGGAATTGTCGCCGATAGCGAACCCTGTTGCGGCGGAAATCATGTCGAGTTGACTCAGCTGTGAAGGGAAATCCTGAATCCGCCAATCAAAACCGCCGTCCGTGGTCGAGTAGATCAAACCTTTCTCAGCCGTTGAGTCATAAAATCCGCCCGCTGCCACCACTCTGTTCGGACCGAAAATCTGCGACTCGTTGAACCAGAAGTTATCGGAGATAGGAGTCGTACTCCACGACGTTCCACCGTCCTTCGAAATCGCAAGATTCGGGTAAGCCTGAAGCGCAAGGGTGTCGGGACCGGAAACCGACAGCGCCCGCATCGCACCCGTTGCTCCCGGGATCTGAATCCGATTCCAGCTCGCTCCGAAATCCGAAGAACGATCTAGCGACGTGCCGCCCTCTATGAAATACATTTTATTATCCGCTATGCGCAGGTCCTGCATTGTTACCATCAAATTGCCGGGGAGCTGTTTTTCCTGCCATGTATTGCCACCGTCGCGGCTGATCAGGTAGTTCACCCCGAACGATGGAGCGACAATCATCTGACTCGCGGAGGTTTCCGGGGCGTTGTCTTTAGTCACGAACGCGACTTGCATGTCCCTTCCGGACGTGGCCCTATCGAATGTGATTCCCCCGTCGGTCGACTTATAGATTCCCTGGACGGTCGCCGCCATGATCGTGTTGAGACTCCTCACGTATGCATCGCTGTAAAAATGCTGATACTGGAAACTATCAGCTTCGAACACAGATGTTGAGGTCCAGGTCCTTCCCAGGTCGGTAGTTCTTCTCTCCGTGCTTTGTCCCCAAATGTTGTATGAGTACGACCGCCCGTTGCCGAGCAGCACCCATGTACTGTCTGATATCGGTACGGCACTGCTGTAGTCCACATTCGGAAAGTCGTAGCGCCTCCATGTTGCGCCGGAGTCCGATGTAAACAGAACAAACGCGCGGAGACTGTCGTAATCGGGAGTCGGTGTGTACACGGTCCCCGTAATGCAGCCGAATCCCGACGGGGTCATCTCGAAGTCTTCGTAGCTGACCTGGTTCAGACTGTCCGAGGTAAGCCCGGTCTTCAGGTTTGTCCAGTGGAGTCCGCTGTCGGTACTGTGCCACAGGGGACCCGGCTTGGAAGGGGCAGCCTGATATGTTTTCATGACCCACACGTCATTCTGGTTCAGCGCCAGCAGTTCCGAAAAGTTATCATCGTAGCCGTCCCACGACGCGAAGAACGGGACCGTTATGAATGTCCACGTCGACCCCGCGTCTGTCGTTCTCCAAAATCCGCCTCCCAATTTCCAGCCCACTTTCGAATCTGCAAACTGAACGAACCCGACACTTGTTAGATATTGTCCCTGCTGCACCCATGTCCATCCGCCGTCCGTCGTCCTGAACTCTCCGTGTGCGGGGTCAGCTATATAACCCGTAAGGCTGTCGGCGAAAGAAATCGGCTCCATCCGGTAGTCGCCGTTCTCGATATCGTTCATCGGGGTATACGGAGGGTATATAGTGTACGTGGCCCCGGTATCGGGAGTGGAATAAATACTTGTCTCGTTTGTCCAGAAATAGACTTTCTTGCCTACGACAGCGGTTGCAAGCACATCCTGGAATATGGGCGGAAGCGGCGCGATCAGGCGCCAATTCGTTTGTCCGAGCCCCGGTAGAGGATTCGCAAGGACGAAGACGACAATGGCGATGAATATCTTCTTCATGGGGCACTCATCTTCGTCAGGATGACGTCCCTCCTGATGTCCACGCCGGCTGTGATCTGAGCCGTTATCAACAGCGGATTATAACCCCTGCGTTCAAACAGCAGGTACGCGACCGGACCGATTTCGACCGTATACTGCGAGGTGAATTCAGTTGGGCTTACGACAATTGAATCCCCGACAAAAGCATCCGCGTATCTGAACAAATAGGAACCCCCACGTGTGGTAATTGCATTGGGCTTACCCAGGGTCGATACAACGAACATTTCCTTCGAGGCAAGGTACTGTCTTCCGTTGCCTGAGGCTATGAAGCTGATAGTGTAAGCTCCGTTTTCCAGATCGAGGCTGTCAACCAGCGGGCCCGCATAAAGCTGGTACAGGCCGGGAGACAGAAGCGACGAGTAAGAATAAACCTGGATCCCGCTCGAGCGGCTGTTGATGCGAATTTCCACATCGCACCTTACAGGGATCGAGAATCTAAGATAAACGGAATCCCGAACCGGGTTCGGGAAATTCTGAAAAAAGTTGAACCCGAAAGTGTCCACTTTGCTGATAGCTGAAAGGCGACCCTTTCTCAGCATAACGGGAAGAGGGTATCCATATGAGTACATGGAATAGATCCGCACACTGTCGAGAGGAAGGCCGGAAGTATCGTACACAACTCCGACTACGCCCCCGCCCGCAGATGCCGGTTCGGTCGGCGATTGCGAACATGAAGAGAAGATCGCCGTCCCCAATAACAAAGCAATGAGAAATGTAATTCGAACATCGCGCGCGTGCCGGATCATTTCTACTCCCCACCTGATAATTTTATCCACGATAAGAGTGCCGTCCTTAAGAATCAAGGGCGGCGACAGGTTCTGAGCCGGTCCGGTCGCTGAAGGGCTGGTCCCATTTGACGGTGCGCGGCCGTGAGTTTGCTATTCCACCTTAGTCGCTATCCACCACGTCGTGCCGCCTGCATCCTTCACACCCCCGCGCTTGTTTTCATCTTCCTTCTTGACCGGCTCCTGGATCGACGTGGCCCCGGCTGCGAGCGCGCGCTTGTAAGCTTCGTCCACATCGCGCACGTAAACATGAACATTGGATTCGATCGGCGGCCAGTTCTCTGCACCGTCCGTCAGCATGATTACGCTGTCGTCAATTTTCACCTCGGCGTGTATGATGTTTCCCTCAGGAGCAGGGATGCGCCTCAATTCGACAGCGCCGAACGCCTCTTGCAGGAACTCTATGGTGCGCGCAGCCCCGCTGACTATAAGATACGGTGAGACCGAGCTGTAGCCTTCGGGTTTGTATGTATCGTTCATTTGGTCAGTCCTCCTCGACTATCCGAAACCGGCACCGCAGGCCGGAAGTTCCGGGACCGATGGAAAAATTCGAGTTACGGTTTGACTGACTGAACCCCGCACAAATTTGAGTTCTTCAATTTCCATTGACCACTATCATTGATTCTCTGGCGGGTGAAAATTAGATTCGCTCCAGATCAGGGCGGCTCTGCATCCAACCATTAACTACCCTTATATGCGGCTAAGAGCTTTGTTCGACCATTAAGCTGCACCCGCCGGAGAGGAATACTGGATTAGCAAGAAAGGTTGGTGAATGCAAATCATGAAAAGATGGGTCTCTTGCATCGCGATCGCGCTAGGCATTCTTGCATGCGCAACGGCTGCCGGCGCGCAGGTAGCATACATCAACCTGGGCCAGAAGGCTCTCGGCATGTCGGCCGCATATGAATCCGGGAGCCGCCACAGCGCATGGGGGACGCAGATCATGTTCTCGGACGACGGCCGGGTTGGTGCGGGCCTGCTATACTCCCGGGACATCACGTCCAAGTTCAACGCGATCGGTGCATTGATGGAAGGCGGGCTTCTCAAGGCCGGGCCGGACTTGCCGATCGGATTCAGTGTTCTCGGCTCAGTCGCTTACACGTGGCGGACGGTAAAGGGAAATTATTCCTATTTATCGGAGGTATTATACAGCGGCACATCGATAGTTGTAGGCGGGGTGCTTTACGGGCGCGCGTTGTGGAACAGCGGAGGGGTCCAGCCCTTTGTGCAATTCACAAGAACCTTCGCCAGGATCAGTGTCGAGAACTACAGCCAGAGCACGGCGGCTAATACCGTAGCCGCGGGAGTCGATCTCATTCTGGGTGGGCCCGGCAAGAGCTTTTCAGTTGTTCTCACTCCGGGGGCTATTATCAACGAGGATTACACCGACTTCGGGCTCACCCTGACTTACGTTCGCGCGTTGAATTAAGCGGGCTCAATTCCCGTATGCGGGACAACATGGGTTCACCACATCAATTGCAGCCGTCACGGTGCGCTGACATGCTTGGATATTCTTTCACTTCAATTCTTTATACAATGTCCGAAGGAGCGTCGACCTGTAATCCGACTTAAACGACCAGAACATGACTCCCCTGAGCTCGCGGGCCTTGATATAATTGCACTTGTCGCGCAGTGACTGCGGGTTGTCATAAGAGACAAAAATGTCGCTGTCCCTGTTGAAAAGATACGGCACGCAAGACGTGGAGTCCCAGTACGTGACGAAACCGTTCTTGTCTATAAATTTCCCGACGAGATTCCTGTAAGAGGCATTGACCCAGGTCTTCGTCGTTCCGCCGGGCTCGTAAAGACCGTTGAAAGCGGACGAGTCTACATGCCACACATGTCCGTAGAACGGCACGCCCATGACTATCTTCGAAGGAGGAACGCCTGCCGCTTCGAACGCCTCCACTGCCGCGTCGGCCGACTTGTGGTCCGGATCGCGCGGATTGGTAAACAGCGGCGCGTTATGTCCGGCGAGCGAATCGCCGCCCGGTACGCTCATGTCGTATGTCATGA
>JBJKQU010000121.1:0-6261 GCA_046705025.1 Candidatus Kryptoniota bacterium
TTTAAAAACATTCAACGCAGAGGACGCAAAGGAGGCGCAAAGCACGCAGAACAACTATATTCTTTCGCGGTCTCTGCGATTATTTGTCTTTGCGAACTTTGCGTTAAATCAAACTGAGCCAGTACCGAATTTCTGCCCATGCGGAGCGGTCCGGCGACGATCGCCCCGCATTTTTCTTCACAATCCTCAACAGCCCACAAGGGAGCTTGACGAGAAGGCACAACTGCGCCGTAAATGGGAATAGGTGGAAGGCTGAAGACAGCCCTTATATCCGTTAGCTTAGCCTTTTCCCGGGGGCGTGTCGATACTGTAGTGCTTGATCTTGAGGTAAAGTGTCTTGAGACTTATTCCCAGTGCTTTGGCGGACTTCGTGCGGTTGAACCCGTTCGCCTTCAGCACGTTCTCGATATGAATCTTCTCGAGTTCCGCCAGCGAAAGGCGGGTAGGAATCCTGCGCAGGTCGGGAGATTTCGACCTACCGGTAAGTGCTATGAATTCAGGCGTTATCTCCTCGCCCGGCTCGAGTATAGCAGCACGCTCTATCACGTTTTCAAGCTCGCGTATATTGCCCGGCCAGTCGTACTCCGTGAGAAGTTTCATTGCCTCGGCGGAGATCCGCTTTGCACGGCGGGTTCGATGCTTCTTGGACAGGAAATGCTCGACTAACGGCGGTATGTCTTCTCTTCGCTGATGGAGGGATGGTATTTCCACGTGGACTACATTAAGGCGGTACAGCAGGTCTTCCCTGAATCTTCCGTCTTCCACCTCGCGTTCTATGTCCTTGTTCGTGGCAGACACAATGCGGACGTTCACGCTCATTTCGACCGTCCCGCCGACTCTTCTGAACGTTCCCGTTTCAATAAACCGGAGGAGTTTGGGCTGAACCAGGTAGCTTATATCGCCGACCTCATCGAGGAAGAGCGTTCCTCCGTCTGCAATCTCGGCGAGTCCCTGCTTGAGAGCGTGGGCGTCGGTGAAGGCCCCCTTTTCGTGTCCGAACAGTTCGCTTTCGATCAGGGTATCGGGAATAGAGGCACAGTTCACGGCGACGAAAGGTTTCTTAGCACGCTCGCTGTTCTCGTGGATGAGGTGTGCAATCAGTTCCTTTCCGGAACCGCTCGGCCCCGTGATAAGAACGGATGCGTCGCTCGGCGCAACCTTCATCGCGATATCGATTACTTTTTGGAGAGCAGGACTGCTGCCGACAATTTCATATCTCTGGTCGGCAAGCTGCATCTTCATCACTTTGTTATCTATGACAAGCCGCCGCATTTCGAGAGCGTTCTTTATCGAAACCAGTAACTCGTCGAAATTATAAGGCTTTGTGATGAAGTCGAATGCCCCCATCTTGATCGTATCGACCGCCGTCTTGATGTCGCCGTAGCCGGTAAGAATGATAACTTGCGCGTCGGGTTGGTTTTCTTTTGCGAACCTCAGAACGTCTATCCCGTTAATCCGCGGCATCTTGAGGTCGAGCAGGATCAGATCGTACCGCTTCCCCTGTATCTTGTTGATGCCTGCAGCGCCGTCGCCGGCTATGTCAACCGCATAACCGGTTTCCTCAAGTTGGAGTTTTAAAAGATCTGTTACGTTCTTTTCGTCATCGACAATAAGTGACTGTATAGTATCCGCCATTCCCTCATTCAGAAAGATCAATCATTTTAATGTTACCGATATAAGAGGTCACTTTGTCGCCCTTCAGGTCGCGAAGCTTTGATACGACTCCTTCGATCCGCTCGGCGTTTTCCTTCATGATAGCAAGATAGCTCATTACGTCGGGCGACATCTGTTTTCGTTGAAGAACATTGATGGCAAGCTTGAGGGCAGCAAGCGGGTTGTTCAGCTCGTGCGAGATCGTCACGATCAGGCTCCTGATCCCATCGATCCTCTCGCGCTGCGCTACCTTGTTCATTTCCGATTCGGCCAGCTTCTCGCGAAGCCTGACGCGCTCCACAACATTCAGTAAGATGCTTGGCAGTATCGAGGTTATCGCTTCTTCTTTCAGAAGGTAATCTTCCACGTCAAGCTTCATCGCGTCGATGGCAAGCTTGAAGTCGATTGCGTTTGTCAGGAATACGACAGGGATCTTAATTTCCTTTTCCCGTATAGCGCGAGTGGTTTCGAGACCGTTCATTCCGGGGAGTTGATAATCGACCAAGATTACATCTAAATTCTGGCTATCCTGAAGGAATTTCATGGCGTCTTCCCCCGTCTCGACCCATACAAGGTTGAACTCCACGTCCTTATAAGGTTTGAGGTACAGGCGGGCGAGTTTCGGAATATCCGGATCGTCCTCGATCATCATAATGTTCAATTCGCGCTTTTCCATCGCAAATATTTTCCTTATCTCGGTAACAGAGTTTAAGGCTTCCATGTGATTATTCCAATCGTGATTTTCAGTCCATTACTTTTCGTAAGAAAGCCGGTCTCTCACCGGGCTTCGGAGTGTCCGACTGCCCGTCTCCGCTTTCATCGTCTAGTTTGTTAAGATGTATGTTGATCCCGCTCCTTTCGAAGGTAGGCTCATCGAACGAGCGCCAGTCTTTTATGCTCCACGTCTGCTCTTTTGACCTTTCTTTGTCCTTCTGGGTAAGCCTTCTGCGCGGATCCGGAGTTGCAGGCTGAAGCGGTTCGGGACGCTTATTGAGGCCTGCGGCAATGACCGTGACGATGACTTCCTTTTCAATCTTCTCGTCAATCGAAACGCCGACTATCACCTTGCTCTCATCGTCGCCGTTCTTGGCGACTCCCCGGACCGTCTTCACTATTTCGTCAAATTCATGGAGGCTGAAGCTGTTTCCGGCGGTGATGCTGACGAGGATGCCTTCCACGCGTTCGAGAGAAACTTCCTCGAGAAGCGGGTTGGAGATGGCCCCCGCAGCTGCCTCAGCGGCACGCCTGTCTCCGCTCGCGATGCCGGTTCCGATGATCGCATCTCCCCGCGAGGCAAGGACCGTCCTCACATCGGCAAAGTCGACGTTGACAAAACCGGGCTTCGTGATAATTTCGGAGATCCCGCGAATCGCATCGTAAAGCACGTCGTAAATCCGCTGGAGCGACGCGAGATAACCTGCCGCCTTGTCCGAGATAGCAAGAAGCTTCTCGTTGGGGATGACGATCAGTGCATCTACGTATTTCTTCAGCTCTTCAATGCCTGCGTCGGCATTGTGCATTCTTTCCTTGGCCTCGTTTATAAAGGGCCTTGTCACGACCGCGACTACGAGGGGCGATCGCTCCTCCTGCCCGTCATTCTTGACGTCGTCGCGGTCTGCACCCTTCAGGATGCTTGCTATTATCGGTGCCGCGCCGGTTCCGGTTCCACCACCCATGCCGGCAGTGAGGAATACCATGTCGCTGTCCTTCAGCACCCGGTATATTTCGTCTCTCGCTTCGAGCGCTGCCCGCCGCCCGATGTCTGGGTTCGATCCCGCTCCCAGCCCGCGTGTGGTGTTTTTACCGATCTGAACCTTGTTCGGTGCGACACTCCGCTCCAGGTCCTGCATGTCGGTGTTCATCGAGATCAAGTCCACACCGTGAATGCCTCTCTTGGCGATGCTGTTGATGGCGTTTCCGCCGCATCCGCCGATGCCCACCACTCTTATTCGGGGACCCTGTCTGTCTGTGTCTAGTTCGAACACGTTAAGCCTCCTTTTTAGACATTGTCGATATTCTTATTTATAAACCTTTTCAGAAACTGTATTCCTTTTCCTACAAAGCTCTTTTCACTTCTATGCGCAGTCTGCCCATCGGTAGGCTGAACTTCCTGCTTCTGTTCTACAAACTCTATCGTTGATTTTCCGGCTCCCCTCTTGAGACCGTACTGGATCAGCCCGACGGCAGTTGCGTAGATCGGGTTCTCCACTTCCCGGGCGAAGCCGCCGTCAAAGGTCTGCGGTATGCCTATCTTGGCGGGAACCCCGAGGACATATTCAACGAGCTCAGGCATCCCCTTGAGCAGCGCACCGCCGCCGGTCAGGACGATACCTGCAGAAAGGTGCCGCGAGTATCCGGATCGCTTGATCTCCATCGCCACAATGTCGAGCAGTTCCTCCACCCGCGGCTGGATTATTTGCGCGAGCAGCTTCTTGTTGATCTCGATCGGCTTTCGTCCGCCGATCCCCGGAATCAGTATCGGCTCATCGTCGACAACTTCGGATACCATTGCATAGCCGTGATTGACCTTCAACTCTTCCGCCTGCTCTGGCAGGATGCCCAGCCCCTTCCGGATGTCCGTAGTTATGTGATCGCCTGCAATCGGTATCACCGCTGTGTGGCGGATCGTCCGGTCTTCGAACACCGCCAGGTCGGTCGTCCCGCCTCCTATGTCCAGCAATGCGACGCCGACTTCTTTCTCATCCTCCGTGAGGACCGAGTAGCTCGAAGCAAGCGGCTGAAGCACCAGCTCTTCGACCTTCAGTCCCGCCCTCTCGACACATTTATGGATGTTCTGCGCGGCGGTGACCAATCCTGTTACAACGTGCATGGATGCTTCTACGCGCACTCCCGCCATTCCGATTGGGTCGTGAGTCACAGTCTGGCCGTCGATTATGAATTCCTGCGGGATGATGTGGATAATTTCCCGGTCCCTTGAAAGATGCACGCGCTTCGCATCCTCGATCAGGCGGTCAATATCCGATTCGGTAATCTCGTGATCGGAATTGCTTATGGTGATGATGCTGTTGGTCTTGAAACTGTCGATATGCTCGCCGGCAATCCCGACTGTTGCACTCTTGATTTTCGTGCCCGGCTTCGATTCGGCAATCTGTATCGCTTCCTGTATCGATTTCACCGTCCTGTCGATGTTTGCCACGACGCCGCGGCTCATGCCGCCCGATTTGCTGGTCCCGATCCCGAGCACGTTCAGTTTTCCGTTTTGGTCGGATTCAACTACCATAGCACAGACCTTAGTTGTTCCGATATCAAGCGCGACGATTATATTGTTATTCATCTACACACCTCAGTTTACTTTCCTGGAGATGCCCTCCGCGGGGATCCTGGGAGAAGGCGATCCAAAGCCGGACGATGATCCTTTCACCTCCGCATTGCCCAGAACTATCTGGCCGTTGAACCTCAGATCGACATAGCTGTAATCCGGATTCTCCGCATCGGCCACTTTCGTCAGGAACCCGTGCAAATACAGAAGTTTTCTTTCGAAATCGCCTTTGCCGATAATTATCGGCAAAGAGGATGCCGTGGCATAAGCCACGAGGTTGCCGGCAATCAGGCGAACCTCCGCAATGCTCGCACTCAGCAAAGCTCCATATTTGTCTGCATCGTTGATAAATTTTACTGCCTGCATTAGTCCTCCTTTCACCGTGTCGCCGACCTGAAGTTGCGATTGGACGTCTGTAATGACAGGCAAATCGTTCTTCCGCTCCAATGGCAGCGGCAATATCATACCGTTCTTATCGACAGAGAGCATCGAGTTCGCGGTCGCTACAAGCGCAATCGGATTCCGCTCGTGGATAGTGATTGCCAGATCGTACGGTAAAGCGCGAACCACGACAGCCTCCTTCACGAAAGGATTCTTCTCGAGGCGCTCGGAGATCTTCAAAAGACTCAGGTGATATAGCGAAGCCCCCGGCCTGACGTCGGCAATCTCTTTCACCTCGGCACCGGTGAGAATGTGCGCATCGAAAACCCTGACCTTCTCCAGCAACAGCTGGTTCTTCCACCCCTGAGAGGTGAGGTAAAGTGCCGCCATTAAAGACACAACCAGCGTTAGATTCAAATATGTCCTCTCGATTTTCATTACGCCTCTAAACTCGCAAGTGACTCCACTTCGCCTTTCGAGCTGTCTGAAAATCCTATCAATTTCACTTCCAATTCGAGCACGACGCCGAATTTGTCGTGCACCTTTCTCTGTGCGGTCTTGATAAGCCGGAGAACATCCACAGAGCCGGCGCCGCCGAGATTGACGATGAAATTGGCGTGCTTGCGCGAAATCTCAGCATTTCCGATCCTTAATCCCTTCAGCCCACAGTTCTCTATCAGTCTGCCGGCAGAGTTCATCACAGGATTCTTGAAGATAGATCCGGCGTTCTGCAGCTCGGCCGGCTGAGTTTCATTCCGACGCAGCAAAAGCTCGCGCCGCACACGCTTCATCTCGGCCTTGTCGCCGACCGGGAACCTGAAGGCCGCGCTTACGATGATGTCGTCGGCAAGCGAGCTGAACCGATAGCCGAACACCGCAGCTTCGCGGGGGAGCCTCCTGAGTTCGCCTCTCCTGATGACTTCCGCCTCGATCAGGTAATCTGAAAT
>JBJKQU010000122.1:0-8646 GCA_046705025.1 Candidatus Kryptoniota bacterium
CTTCGTAAGTCTCGGTCTTCGACTTATTCGGCCTCTGCTCGACATCTTTGAGCAGCTCCGTATAGATATTGTACATAAATTGCTTTTCGGTTTCGGTGTTCTCTCCCGTTTCCTCAAGCGTTACATCTCTTGTCTGTGGATTGTAAGATGTCACCAGGGCGCATTTCCCTTTGAAGCTCGTCTTCTGGAATAGCTCGAAGTATCTGCATGCCTCGTATATGCTCGAAGCTACCAGCATGGCGTTTCCACGGCCGTTGTTCAGGCGCGGCCTGACGCCGAAATCGAAGACGATGTCTTCGACAACTCTCTCCATTCTTGACCGCGAGCTGAGCACCTTCTGCATGGTCCCCCACTGTTCACGCAGCGCCGCCCTCTGCCACTTGTTCAGTCCTCTCGTCTTGGCATCAAACCATTCATCAATCTTCTGCTGCGATTCCAAACGCTGACCGATGTCACGGGCCTCATAAACTAAATCGAGTACCACTTGGTCGAAGACGCCTTCACTGAACTTATATGTGTGGATATATCCGCCAAAGACTTCAAGTGTCGTCTTGCTGTCCGATTTCAACAATGGCGTTCCAGTAAATCCTATGAAGACAGCTCCCGGCATTTTAGCCTTCATGGTCTTATGGAGTTTGCCGCTCTGGGTCCTGTGACACTCGTCCACAAAAACAAACAGTTCGCCATAAGTCTGTGAAGGCCGGGACTCCAGCTCCCTTATGAAAGCATCGAAGTCCTTGACGCCTTTGTTACCGAACTTATGTACCAGAGAACATAGCAGCCGGGGCGTAGGTTCGTTCAGGTGGCCAAGAAGGTCTTTTCCGCTCGTTGTCCGATATATCGCTTCTCCGGCATCGGCAAAGGCACCTTCAATCTGCTTGTCGAGCTCATCCCGGTCCGTGACGATCAAGACGCGTGCATTCGGATTGTTCTCGAGTATCCACTTCGCGAGGAATACCATAACTATGCTCTTGCCGCTTCCCTGCGTGTGCCAGATAATTCCGCCTTTGTACTGCTTTACGTGTTGCTGCGCGGCCTTTACCCCGAAATACTGGTGCACTCTCGGGAGCTTCTTGATGCCGGCATCGAAAAGCACAAAGTCGTGCATCAGCTCGATGAGCCTTTCCTTGCTGCACATCTTTCTCAGGTACTTGTCGAGCTTGTATCCGGAATTTTCTTCCTCGTCTTCTTTCCATCTGAGAAAGTACTTCTCCTCGGTGCGGATGGTACCGTATCGCAAACCTTCGGAATCGTTACCCGCAAAGACGATCTGCACCGTCGAGAAGAACCACTCGTTGAACTCCCTCTGCTGATTCGAAAGGAGCTGCCGGATGCCGTCGCCTATGGAGATATTGCTCCGCTTCAGCTCGATTACTCCGACGGCAATTCCATTCACGTACAAAACCAGGTCGGGTCTTCTTTCATGGTTGCCATTGAGCGTGACCTCTTCAGCAATGGCGAAGCCATTCCTGGAGGGCTCTTTCCAATCTATGAGCCTGACAGTTTCCGTGTCTTCACCAGCTTCAACCTTGACGGGCACGCCGTACCTGAGGAAACTATAGACCTTTTTGTTGTTGTCGTAAATGTTTCTGTTCGGATTATCCGCTTCTGTTTTCAGGAGATAGATAGCCCTCTCGATCTGATCTTCTGTGTACCCCGCCACCATAAGATGTTCTTTTATCAGAGTCTCCTCTATGTTGCTGTTATCCGGACGATCTGTCCAGTCTCCGAGATACCGGTAGTGCAGGTCATCACGGAAGAGCTTGATGACGCGGTTCTGGGTCTCACGCTCCGGCTTGCCGACCCGGGTCATTTTATTACCTCCCAGTGCCCCCCCTTGCGCGGTCCTACGAACCGAAGTTTCCCGGCTTTGACGAGTTTGGAGCTCGCCAGCTCTATGGCCCTTTGAGACTTGCCGATGATCTTAGCAACCTCAGCCAGCGTCATCTCCGGATTCTTTTCGAGAAGCCGGAGGATTTTCACCGAAGTTTTTACCGAAGTTTCTACCGAAACTTCTGCCGAAGCCCCTTCCGCGCGTTTCCCATACGACGCCGGAAAACTCAGCTGCACCCAGAGGCCGGTTTGTTCATACCGAAACTGGGGTTGCGGGGAGCCCGCCGCTTTGCATGCTTCCATCATGCGTTCAATGCCTCTTCCCCAGGCCTCAATCATACCGGCTCGGAAAAAAGTATTCGCTATGTCCGGATTATACGGCTGGGACGAGTGCTTCTCCTTGAGCTTCTTTACCGTCCAGTCCGCCGGCAACTCTCCCGAATTCCAGAACATTATCTTATCAGGGTAAACACTAATCTGGATTGGAACTCCGCTCGCATAGTTCTTATGGACAATGGCATTGAGAAGAGCCTCGCGCAGAGCCGCGTCGGGTACCGGGAATGTCTCCACTCTCTGAATTCCCTCGTAGCTGATCGCGGCCTTCAGGTACTTGGTAAGGAGAAGATCCAGCGTCTTTTGCACCTGACCCAGGAGATCGCCATGAACCTCGTCCTGGTAGACAAGATCGGCGTCCGTACGGAAGAACCCGATTTTGACGAACGCGCCGGTAACAAAAACTTCCGGATCCGGGTGGAACAGCAATACCGCCGCTCGTTTTAAATGTGCAGCATCAAACAGGTGCAGCTTTTCCATAAGCCCCCGGGCCGGCTCCCGGAGTACCGCGGCCTCCAGGCGTTTGCTCGCCCGTGCCATCTTTCTGAATCCGTCAATCGCACCCGTCGACAGGTTTTTCACTTCAAGGTCCGGGATAGGCACACCGTCCCAGTGCCGTCCCTGCTTCGACAGAAGAAACCTGTCGAGAGCGGCCCCCTTTAGTTCCTGGTTTGTGCTCCCGCTGCGAAAGAAATACTGACCTTTGTAGCTCACCGGGTAGGGATAAGAATCGACTACAATTTCAAGATATTGTTTTCCTGAGTCCTCGCGGAGTCTTACCTTCACCATGATGCCCAGAATATCGCGGACTTTGTTGGGAAGATCTTCCATCAACTTCCCGGCCTCAGACAAGCCGATCACTTTGCCTTTGTCATTACGGCCGATAACCAGAACGCCGCCATCGGCATTGGCGAAACCGCAGACCCATTTAAGATACTCGTCCCGCCAGCTCTCTTTCCATTCGACTTTCTGGTTTTCTTTCATACGAGCATTGTCCTCCCAGTAAGGAATTCATGCAACATCAAGTATTTACATCCGAGTTCACCGCGGAGCGAAGCTTTGCCGTGGTCCTGAGTGGCGTGGTTGAGTTTGCCCACGGAACTCACTGGTGACCTTTCCAGTGCTCTTCGATTTTCCATAGAGCTTCACCAGATGGCAAAGCGTTCCGAATACAATCAATCACATTTTGGTACGTGTCGCAGCCAAAGTTTGACCAACCCTCCTGGCAGAACATCTTCCATTGTTCTTTGAATCCGCCGAAATCACTTTTCGCAAGTCCCTCCAACAGAACCCTGTCAATCGGTGGATGTAACGATTTCACGCGAGGATCCTCATCGAAACCTCCGCAGACAAATCTCACCTTAAGATAAGAGTTTATCAGCTTTGCGGCGACTCCGTGCGTGAATTCAAGCCCCTGGCGTCTTGCCGCCTCAATAATTGCCTTCCGCCATTTCTCATGTGTATGATCCAGCTGAGCAGGTTTCGGCAGAAGTTCTGGTCTGGAGAACTTAGAAGTGAAACCGCACGCTTCAAGGATTTCGACACCTTGCCACACTTTGAATCTATGCCCTTTACTCGCCGACGCAGCCCTTGACGCGGCCCATGCGGCTAAGCGGTGTTTGTGGTCTTCAATTGTATACGTCATTTCTATGCCAGCCTCATCCTTCCTGTGGGTAGCCCCCGATCATGAAGGATTTGTACCCGAGTCCATCGCGGGAAAGTGCGGTGGCCAGGTTTAGGTTTACGCGTTCAGACTTACCAAGAGTGTTCATTTCCCATTTCTTGAATCAGCAAATAATTCACTGCACTCCTCAATTGCTCTCTCTATGTTAGCATCAGAAAACACCTCGCGTTCAAGCTTAGCTTGCCATTCTGGGTGTTCTCCAATGATTCGTTTCACGGATTCCATGTCCACCGGCTTAGCCTCTGACCGAAGATCTTCCATAGCCATATCAACCGTTGCCAGAAGCTCCAACTCTTCGGTTTTCTTGTAATGAAATTTCTCAAGCCAGTCAAAAGCATCTTCTCCGTACCACTTACGGAAATAAGTTTCGGCCTGCCCACAGTTGTCAGCAGCAACAAATCCTTGATACCCACCGTTATGTAGCAAACGGACATAACCGTTTCTTTGAGCAATATCTTCAGGCCCTTTATATCGTGTGGCTGGATTGTACGGTCCAGCGGCTTTCTTCAAGTAGCCCTCCGCTTTGTGTTCCGCATGGCGATGGAATAAATAGGTAAGCTTAGTGCATCTCTTGCGTGGAAGTGGCCATTCAATCGTCCCGAACCTATTCGATATGACGCCAATAATTACCGCTTCATTGAACTGCCAATTGTGTCTTGCCGTTGTTCTCGCGCGCGGAACCAAGCGAATCCTGCCGCTAAGCAATGCCTGCATCATCCCCTGTTTGAGTGCGACGGTTTTGTCGCGCCGCTGCTCAAGAGCCGAGACTTCGGCGTCCATGTCGTCAAGTACACCTGCAATGGACAATTGTTCTTCCATCTCATTCGGCAACCGCAAATCAAACGCTTCAATAGCATGTTTTTGAATATTGGGAAGGCCAGAGCCGACTCGCAACAACATAATCTCGCTTTGTTTGAACTTGAGGGCATGATAAAAGAATTTCTTGTGAACTCCAATTGGATTGAGCGCATAGCAATGGCCCCCGGCCCAAAATGGCTCTTTGACAAACTGGACATATCCGCATGAATTACCTCCTTCACTTACCACGATGGTCTCAGCACCCGAGTTGAACTCGTCCGTGTAATTTGATGGAACCATGCCACCATTGTAGTGAGGAAACTCGCCTGTTGGTTTCGATTTGCTGGTCTTAAGCTGAGTACCCTTTGAAATTGAGGCCAACTCTGAGACGGCCTTCCTCTCCCATTCACTGTGAATTCCCGCAAGCCTCTCCTCCCCGACTAGCAGTTCCTGCATCGCGCCCTGTTTGATGTCGAGCTTCTTGGCGATGAGCTTGTTGAGCCAGTCTATCAGTGCATCCACATCGCTCAAGGCCTCGGCGATCGCGCACTGCTCAGATTTGTCGGGTGGTACGACCACTTCTAACTTCCGCAACTTGGCGACAGATAGTCCGGGCTGTGCGGAGGACTCCGAATATCGGTTCAGATGCATCTCTCCCAACGCGTAAGTAAGCCATCCGATGTCTGTCTGTGGGAACGCAGTGACGACTACCGCGTGCTCCGAGGCAAAGAACTTACCGTCAACTCCCAGCACATTTCCACACAAAGCTCCTTGACGACCTATGAGTGCGTAGCGCCCCTCGTGAGTATACCGTTTTGTGTATCCGCGAAGTCCGTTGCCCCCGTAGCACGGATAGCTCGAAGATTCTTCAATATCGCGGCTAGTTGTTCCTTCTCCACTCTTCATCGAACAAATGGTCAAAAGTGCTTTTATCTCCCAGTCATTTGGAATTATTCCCAAATATGTGCGCTTGTAGCCTGACCCTATTTCCATTCTGTGTCCAACTTCTCAAGATGCTTATCGACGCGTCCTGATAGCTCTTTCAGTTCAAGACCAAGCGTTGTTAGAGTCATCGCATACCTCTCAGCAAGCTGTCGCACTCGAGCTGTTAAGCTTTGAGAGATTTGGTCCAGTTCACCACGCAAAGCACCTACGATTGACGCAACCCACTTCTCGTCAACAACAAGCGTTTTGATTTCATCTACCGTCAGCTTGGGATATTTCGCGAGCGCCTTCTTGTCCAGTTCTTCTCCGGCCTCTTTCAATTTCTTCTTCAACACCAAGGCCTGCTCGCTGAAATTTAGCCACGTTACAAGAGTCTGCTCGTCAGACTCACCATCGGTTTCGTAAGAAACGACCGGCTCAGCTACCCGCTTCAACGGCATCTTAATCTGCTCAGACTCCGACCGGAGCTCTTTCAGCTTGTCGGCTACCGTCGCTTTGTTGATCTTCTCAAGTTCTGAGAAGACTCCTTCCTCGCCGTTGTTCTCCTCCTCGAGCTCGGCCAGTTTCCCGCTTATCGTCTCAAGCTCCGCCGTCATGTTTTCGATCTCTTCCTGCTCATTCGCAAAGTAATGCGCGACTAATAAGCTCTTTGGAACAAGATCGCACGTCCAGCCCTTGTCTTTCTCTTTGCCGTTCTTGTCCTTCACCAGAACCCGGTAAGGCTGAGCCTTCCACCCTTCGTCGGCGATGACGTAGCAATCGTCCTGCATCGTTTCGGTCCAGTAATCCATGAGATGCTGGTACATATCGTAGGCATCGATGAGCGGCGCCATACGGAAAGTCTCCAGAAGTTCCTCGGAGAGATTCTCGATGAACGCTTTTGGCTTGTCGTTCTTCTTCAGCCCTTTCATCTTCGCAACGTTCCCGGTTTTCCGCTCGTCGAAGATCTTCGTTACCGAGTCTTTGAATGCTGCAAACTCGGGATGCTCAAATATTGTCGATTTGATTTCGGGGATCGGCACTTTGAGCTGGCTGTATCCCGGGCGGCCAGCGCCGGCGAACAGTGCCTGGCGCACTCCCGGAAAAACGTCCCAGAATTTCTTCAGTGCGTCGATGTCCCGGTTCGGTATTCCCCCGCGCAGATGAGCATCTATATCCTGCAGATCTTCGGGCTCGGAGCTGTCTATGTAACGGGGGAGGTTGAGATTGAAGTCGTTCTTCGGATCGGCAATCTCCGACACAGGCACCATCCGGGAATAACGCGGTATTTCGGCCTGCTTCATGAACGTCTCCACGATCTTATGTATATCCTGGTCGCGCAGCCGGTTCTTGTTGCCGTCCTTCATGAATCCCTTCGACGCATCTATAATGAAGATGCCTTTTCGCGCATTCGCACCTTCCTTGTCGAGGACGATGATGCAGGCAGGTATTCCGGTTCCGTAGAACAGGTTCGGCGGCAGGCCGATGATTCCCTTTATGAATCCCCTGAGTACAAGGTTCTTTCTAATGACAGCCTCGCTGTTTCCTCTGAATAGAACTCCATGAGGAAGGATGCACGCCCCTTTACCGTTCGGCTTGATGGAGCGCAGGATATGGAGAAGGTAAGCATAGTCCCCCTGCCTCGCGGGCGGAACACCGAAGCCTTCGAACCGGCCGTAATCCCTGGCAGTCTGCTCGCCCGATGCACTCGGTTTCCCTCCTTCGTTCGGATGAAGCCCATTACTCCAGCGCTTGTCGCTGAATGGAGGATTTGCGACCACGAAATCGAATGTCTTGAGAGAATTGTGGTCAAGGTATTTCGGGTTCGCAAGCGTGTTCCCCTGTTCTATTATTGCGGTGGCATATCCGTGGAGGATCATATTCATGCGCGCCAATCCTGCGGTAGCGGAATCCTTCTCCTGTCCGTAAAGGGTGACTTGAACGTTCCTGTCGTGGGCGGCTTCTGCGCCCACCTTTAATAGGAGCGATCCCGAGCCCGATGTCGGGTCGTGTACGGTAGTTGAACTGCTAACCCTTGCGTGTCTGATATCCAATAGTCTGGCTATCACCCTGCTGACTTCTGCGGGCGTATAGAACTGTCCCTTGCTCTTCCCGCTCTCGGTGGCAAAGTTGCGCATGAGGTATTCGTAAGCGTCGCCAAGCAGGTCGTCACCCTCGGCGCGGTTCTTCGAAAAGTCGAGCTCAGGTTTCTCGAATATGCCGATGAGATTCGTGAGGCGATCTACTTTTTCCTTTCCATCTCCTAACTTCGTAGAATCGTTGAAGTCAGGCATGTCCGAGAGGTTGTTCGCTTTAGCAAGCGGTCCGAGTATTTTCTTGTTTATATCGTCGCCGATGTTCTTGGTTCCCTTGAGCGCAACCATATCCACAAAGCTTGCTCCTTTGGGAACGACAAACTGGGGGTACTTCTGTCCGGCGTATTTGTCGCTGACGTACTTTACGAAAAGCAAAACGAGGACGTAATCTTTATACTGGCTGGCGTCCATGCCACCGCGAAGCTCGTCGCAGCTGGCCCAGAGGGAGGAGTAAAGTTCAGATTTCTTTAGTGGCATGTGATGTATATCTTTTTGGTAAATACGGCCTTCAAGCAGCGAATGTACCGGCTCCCCAATCAATGTCCCACCAGAGATTGTCCGCGGCTCGAAAGATCCGGTTCAAGTTGTTTGTGCTGTTCTTTGGCCATCTAAACGAATTGTTCCCTGTCTTATTATAATTGCACTTAACGCCTAAGAATTTCAGCCCTGGACACTATGCCTCTGTCCAGCGTAGGCTCATCAATTTGTTCGAATTGAATAAAATGTAGTCAATACGCTTTCTTTGTGCAACGAGGCCTTAGAGGGTCGCCTCTCCACCGCACCGAATCCGATGTGTCGCTTGGGGGCGGTTCCGGAGGCGTCATGAGTTCGCGAATCGCCTCTCCGAACGGATCCCTTTGCCTATGGAAAAGAAAGTCAAGAGAAAAAACAATCCCATTAACAAAAATCTTATTTTTTGTTTTCTGACTTTTGGTCTCACAGCCACATAAGATGGCTGCGCCGCTTTCTGTCGGCCAG
>JBJKQU010000123.1:0-4309 GCA_046705025.1 Candidatus Kryptoniota bacterium
AAGAGTTCAGTTGACGAAATGCAATTGTCCAAATCATCTTGCAAGGTGGATACGCGATTATTCCCCGTTGTGGTTGACTATTCGGCTAAGGGAGTTCTTCATTCTGCCTGGATGACAATGTTACACAAAGAGGGGCAATTGGATCGATTACATGTAGGATGGAGGATCGTATCTCTCCGTAAGCTTGGATGAATCAACTATTCCGAACGTGGGCTCGTTGACATAATGGTGTGGGACGGAGATGCAACTGTTACGATGAAGTGAAGTCTGTTTTCCGGAGAACGGCCTAAGAATTTCCGGGCAACCGATGTTTACTGAAATCCGAATAGAGTGTCAGCAGGCAATCCGGGCAGATGCCGTGAGAGAGTGCATCTGGGATCGCCCTTATGAGATCGTCCGTTGCGGGAGTCCATTCTTGCTCCGTGATCTTTATCCGCTCGCACACGGAGCAAATTATGACGAGCTTGTCATTGTCCTCGGAAAATTTCCTGAGAAGGTTGGCGACGGCCTCAATATTCGACCCACTGCGGTCTTCCAGTCCGAGGTCTATCACCACGCCTCGGATTCTCGCGATCCTGCCGGCTTCAAATGATATGGCGGTTCCCCTGTCCATATACCAATGGTAATGACCGGCGGCGTCCAGGATGCGGTAGTCCACCTGGTAAAGTCCTTTGCGTCCCTCCAGCAGATCTCGCATCGCATTCATCGCCTTCTCGTAGTCATCCGGGTGCAGAAGGTTCGTGAACACCTCATATCCCTTGCCTTCGAAGTCCCGGGGATCGTAGCCGAGCATGGTTGCTTTCAGATCGTTGAATGTGACTCTGTTATCTCGACGGTCCCATTCCCACCATGCGAGGCTTGATTCGCGCAGGATCGCGTTGACGAGTCGTTGGTTGATTTTCATCAGATGTTCCTACGGCATTAATGCGTCTGTTCTGCCTGCGGGGGATTGCCGGCGGTCACGCGAGTTTGCTGTACGCCGACCTGCGGATCGAAAAGGCGAGGTATCCGGCGTTCTAAGGAGAGAACCTGCATTGCCCGCTGTTAACTACATGCCAAAATTAAACACTTCGCGATACTAAAACAATTTGGCCCGATACGATCGACGAAGGGGAGATAGGCATTCCTGGCCGTGCGGTCCGCCTTGCGGATTGAATCGGTCCGGCGAGACAGATTTATCTCTGATCACAGCGGAAAGAGGAGGTGAAGTTGCCCGCGGAGGAGCTCCAGCTTCAGTAGGATATTTGCCTGCGTAAAAATGGATGGCATTGGTAGCCTATACGCGAGGGGGATAATAAACTCGATCGCATACCGTGAAGTTGGAATTGATCAGTCTTGGGAAGTATCAATCCCTCAGCCAGACCAGAGCTTCCTCTCTTGTCCGGAACCATCTGAGAGGTATGCCTCTGTTTTGTGCAGTCATTTCGAAGAATGATACGACCCGACTGTTTTCTTCGCGATCAAGGAGGGCCGTCTTTCGTGAGCGCTGCTCGGGAGGGAACCGGACAACGCTGTTGAAGGCGTCTGCGATTGCCAGCTGTCCCTCTATTTCGCTAAAATCTATCAACACCCTCGATGTCGCCTGGCCGGGAAGTTCCAGCATGTTTGTGGTGAGCGTTTCGACATTCTCTTTAGTCCATTTTCCCGAGAACTTGATCTCGACTATTCCGTCGTACTCATCGAAATGTATCCTATAGCTCATTTCTCTCCTCTCCTGTGGAAAATGTATTCCACTTTAGTCCTTCTGCCGCTCAACTCCTTTCCGGTCGTCCAGGGCGGGGAGCCATGTCATAGTGATCCGGTCAGGAAATCAACGAGTAATACTAAACATAAGAATCGAATCTAAGTGTGAGCCAGCGCAATGCACGGCAAGGCAGGGGAATGAGGTATCCCAGCGGAGAAGAGTATCTTGCGGAGGGGGGGCTAAGCGGTCGAAAGGAATGCCTGTTATCTATACCAAGTTGAGACGGTCAGGTATACGGCTGTCGTGTGCCAGCACTCATTGTCGAGTGCAGCGCGGTGACTTCTGACGAAATACTTGACAAGCACAGGCGTGTGGCATATATTACGAAAACGTTTTCGCAAAGCCTTAAGGTCGCGGCTTCGGCTGCATGTGGCTTAGATGGCGAAGCTGTATTGCAAAGGCGGTCAGTTGTGGGAGGCCGGGGATGTCGGCTGTCGCGGAACCCTATCGGTTCTGGGCCGCCGGGAACCGCCGGTACACCTCATACTCGAGAAGGACCAGTTAGAACCAAGGAGTAAAAATGAAATACGCAATTGCGACTCTCTCTCTCTGCTTCACGATATGTCTCTCATCTTGTTCCCAGCCGCAGGTGGTCTTTGGATCGAATCCGAAGGCGGGACATTACGTGCATGTAAACGGCATTGAACTTTATTATGAGATTTACGGCAAAGGGCATCCTCTCGTCCTGCTTCACGGAAACGGCGGGTCCATTGCAGCCTTCAAGTACCAGATACCGACATTTGAAAAACATTACGAGGTCATCGCCGTAGACAGCCGGGGTCAGGGAAAATCGACGCTGACCAATACGCAGATGACATTCACTTTGATGGCTTCGGATGTGGCCGACCTTCTTGATTCCTTGAATATAGACAGCGCTTACGTGGTTGGATGGAGTGACGGCGCCATACTCGGCCTGAAGCTCGCGGAGCTCTATCCGGCGAAAGTTGCCAAGCTGGTAGCTGACGGTGCGAACTTCAATGAAGATACTACCGCCATCGCTGCCAGGTTTTTCAATGGATTGAAAATCCCGTTTTCCAAGCTCGACTCGGCTAGACAACAAAGAATCATAAGCCATTCGAATTTCCCAAAACTGGCGGGGATGATATACGATCAGCTGAGAATCCTTGATCTCGATCACCCTAAGTTCACCGACAGCCAGATCGAATCGATCGAGACGCCGACCATGGTCATGTCCGGCGACCACGACCTGATAAAGATCGGACACACGGTGAAACTCTTCCAGCTTCTTCCTCACGCATATTTGTGCGTTATCCCGGGCGCCCATCATTCCCTTCTGCATGAGAAGCCGGCGCTGGCCAACGAAATCATAATGCAGTTTCTCGACACGCCTTTTCACGATATGAAGTGACTCCTCCCGTGTACCCATTTAGCTCCGCGAACGCCAATCCGATTGGTATAGATGGTACACTTCAATTAAATTAAACCCATAGGGCCGGTGACCGGTTTGAAGACAAAAGGTAGATCATAATGAAGCCATCAAAAGCTCCTCGAAAAAACTCGACGAATAATACCCGGAAGAGAGTGACGCTGCGAAGCATCGCAGAAGCCCTGTCCGTGACCCCGGCAACGGTTTCGAAGGCTCTCAGGGACAGCAGCGATATTTCGAGCGAAACCAAGGAAATGGTCAAGAAGGTTTCCGAGAAGCTGGGGTATCGGCCGAATTTTCTAGCCAGGTCTCTCATCAACAACCGGAGCAAGATTCTTGGCGTGGTTGTGCCTCACCTTCGAATATCTTTTTTTGCCGAAGCCCTCAGGGGAATGTACGAGGAAATCAACAAGAGGGGATATGAGTGCGTGTTTCTCGTCCACGACGAAATCGAGGCGAACATGAAGCAGAAGCTTGAATTCCTCTACGACATTCACGCCGACGGGATACTGCTCAATCCGACCGGAGGAAAGACTTTCTACCCCCTTCTCAAGAAAATGAACGAAGAAGGAACCAGGATCGTATGCTGGGACAGGTATCTTCCGGACTTCAATTTCCGGTGGGTAAAGATCGACGATGAGGATGCTTCCTACAAACTTACATCGAGGATCATCGCTGACGGCAAGAAACGGATAATGTTCCTTGGCCCTCACCAGGGTATATCACTCCTGAGAGATCGTTTCAGCGGATACAAGAAGGCGCTGAAGAACAACGGCGTTCAATTCAGATCGGAACTGGTAATACAGTCTTTGCCGACGGTCGAGGACAGCTATGCAAAGGTTATGGCCGCAATCAAAAACGGAATCAGCTTCGACGCCATAGTTAGTATCGGAGGCCTGATGACCTACGGAGCCGGAAGAGCCATACTGGAACACAGGCTGAAGATCCCCGGGGATGTAACGCTGGGTGAGTTCGGAGACAACGACATAGTATATAAACTTGGCATTCCGTTTTATTCGGTCGTCCAGAATCCAAAGGATATAGGTGTTGCCTCGACTGATTTGCTCATAGAGCTGCTTGAAACGGGGAAGCGCGACGAAGAGTTGGAAAACATACTGATGGGGTCGCGCGTGGTGGAGAGCGGAAATCGTCCGCCTTTTTAGGCGGGTTTATTTTTG
>JBJKQU010000124.1:0-19899 GCA_046705025.1 Candidatus Kryptoniota bacterium
TCACTGAAGGACCGCACGGTCCGCGAAAGGCTCTTCGAAGCCTCGACAATGCGCGCGGAACACGGCGATAGCAACGACACACGGCAGGTCATCGAGCGGTTGGCCGAACTTCGCGCAGAGAAGGCAAAGCTCCTCGGCTTCCCGAACTACGCCGCTTACTCAGTGGAAGACCAGATGACAAAGACTCCGGCCGCGGCCATAAAGCTCCTGACCGACCTCGTCCCGGCTGCCGAAAAGAAGGCCGAAGGAGAAGCCGCCAGGATGCAGGCTTTGATAGACAAGGAAAACGGCGGCTTCCCCGAAAGGGGTCCTTCGGACAAGCTTCAACCGTGGGATTGGCAATACTACGCCGAAAAAGTCCGAAAAGCAGAATACGACCTTGACCAGTCACAGATAAAGCCCTATTTCGGACTGAACCGCGTTCTTGAGGACGGTGTCTTCTATGCTGCCAACAAGCTCTATGGCCTGACGTTCAAGGAGCTGAAAGACATTCCCGTTTATCGGCCGGACGTTCGCGTGTTCGAAGTCTTCGACTCGACCGGCAAGTCAATCGCGCTATGGTACTGCGACTATTTCAAGCGCGACAACAAGAGCGGCGGCGCATGGGAGGACACATTCGTCGACGGATCCGGGCTGCTGCACAGCAAGCCTGTCGTCTACAATGTCGCTAATTTCACAAAACCCGCCCCCGGTCAGCCCGCACTGCTTACTTATGACGATGTAACGACTATGTTCCACGAGTTCGGGCACGCGCTGCATTCGATGCTGACCACCGTCGAATATCCGCGTCTGGCAGGCACGAACGTACCGAGGGACTTTGTCGAATTCCCGTCCCAATTCAACGAACACTGGGCGCTCTACCCGGCCGTGCTTGCTCACTACGCCAAGAACTATGAAACCGGAGAACCGATGCCCGAGGAGCTGGTTGAGAAGATACGAAAGGCAAGGACGTTCAACCAGGGCTTCGCGACGATGGAGTACCTGGAGGCGTCGCTTCTCGACATGGCATGGCATACGATTCCCGCGGGTGAGAGGATCACGAATGTCGATTCCTTCGAGACCGCGGCGCTCAGACATTATCACGTCTATATGCCGCTCATTCCGCCGCGATATCGCTCGACCTACTTCGCGCATATCTGGAGCAACGGCTACTCAGCCGGTTATTACTCATACATGTGGGCTGAGGTCCTTGACGATGACGCATTCGAGTGGTTTATCGAACACGGAGGGTTGACAAGAGCAAACGGAGAGCGCTTGCAGAAGATGATTCTCTCGCGCGGAGGATCGGAAGATGTCGGAGCGATGTACCGCGCATTCCGCGGAGGTGACCCCAACGTCAAGGCTCTGCTGGAGGACCGCGGACTGACCGGGAATTAATCATCGGGACCGGCCGCTGAACGGAACACGAGGACACGGAATAAACGGATCTTCACCAACGTAACTGAAGTTACTGGTGAAAGGTGAGAATCTGTTTGTTCCGTGTTGTCTCTGTGCGGGCCCTTCGTTTCAGTTCACGTAAATCCACAACCGCGAATTTTTCCTGTAGTCACGGATGTACAGCACCCCGCCGCGCTCCAGAGCCGATTCGATCATGTCGAGATTCTTATCAAGATTCCCCGCTCCGATCATTGCCAGGAGGACGCCTACGGCTTCCACAGATTCGACCCGCAACTTTGTAACCTTCGGTGTCTCTCCGCTGTCCGAGCTCTCAACAATGAGATGGTTGTGTCTCTTGCTCTCTTCCTTCATTTTCTGATCGAACTTCCCACCATCAATTATTGTCTCACCGTTCCCCGTACTGTCTTCAAGCCGCAGTTTAGATCCGCTCTCGTAAACCGTCAGAAGGGTATCGTATGACAGGCTCACCCCGTTCACATCGAAATTCGATCCCGGCCGAGCGAGGAGCTTCACGAGACGCAGTGAAACGCCGAGCTTCTGAACGACGACGCCGTTTTCCGACTTCTCAATCCAGACGCACTTCGTCTGGGCAGAAGCGCCGCCATAAACAGCCGTCAGCAGCAGAATTGCACAGATCCCCGGAATCATTCTTTTCATTTTCAACCTCCTCCGAATTAGTTTATCGACGCGATCTCCCGTACAAGAAAACCTACGGCTTACCTTACGTTGCCTGAACAAAGGAGGTTTCAGGCCACGGGCAGCCGTGATTGCACTTTCATGTACAACAAAATAAATTCAATCTATGACAGGGCTTGCCCGGCCTGCCAACCGCGCGGCCCGTTAATTCGGTACAGCAGTACATTATCTCGGCGAGGACGCCGACAGTCTTATCGCCGGAGGAGGAGTCACATGGTAACAGTCCGCTATATAGTCCATGACGTTGACGCGGCGATATCGTTCTATACCCGTCAACTCGGTTTTTCTCTTGTGATGCATCCCGCACCGACATTCGCAATGGTATCGCGGAATGATCTCCGCCTCGTGTTGAGTGCACCGTCCAACCAGGCGGGCGGAGGCCAGTCAATGCCCGACGGCACAAAGCCCCAACCGGGCGGCTGGAACAGGTTCTCTCTCGAGGTGACCGACATCGCCGGCGAGGTCGAAAGACTCAGCAAGGCAGGGGTGCACTTCCGGAACGACATCGTTACCGGAGTCGGGGGGAAGCAGATTCTCGCTGAAGATCCGTCAGGCAATCCGGTCGAGCTGTTCGAGCCGGGACCACAACCATGACAGGCTTCGCGCTTGGTCCATTAACGGTTTTTCCAAAACGTTTGATAACAGAGTGCAGCCGATCATATTCGCGATCGGCGTGCATCGCTGGAGGAAACGCAAAATTATCCGGTTCAACTTCTGAGGAGATACAACTATAATGGAACACACTACGTTCAAGGTGTATAAGTACCGATGGATGATTCTCGTCGTCTTCATGCTGGTCGCGGCCTTCAACCAGCTGGTATGGATAACCTTCGCGCCCGTTACGGATGCCGCCGCCGCCTACTACCACGTCTCACAGCTCGACATCGGCCTCCTCTCGATGAGCTTCATGATAGCCTTCCTGGTGTTCTCAATACCTGCGTCGTGGGTAATCGACACATATGGCTTCCGCGTCGCCGTAGGAATCGGCGCGGGGCTGACCGGCATCTTCGGCCTTATGCGCGGCCTGGTCGCCTCGAATTTCACGCTTGTCATGATCGCGCAGATCGGCACGGCGGTAGGGCAGCCGTTCATACTTAACGCGCTCACAAAAGTTGCGGCACGCTGGTTCCCGATCGAGGAGCGTGCAACAGCTTCCGGGCTCGGCTCTCTGGCAATGTATCTCGGCATCCTTGCGGGACTCGCGGTAACCCCTGATCTTACGATGAGTGCCGGGTTCTCGAGCACGCTGCTCTACTACGGCGCAGGCGCGCTCGTCGTTGGAATCTTGTTCGTCGTTTTCGCGCGAGAGCATCCGGCAACGCCTCCCGGCCCGACCGAGCTCGAAGAACGCGCGCTGATGTTCGACGGGATGAAGCAGATCCTGCGCAACAAGAATTTCCTTTTCCTCATGCTGATATTCTTCATCGGCCTCGGTGTATTCAACAGTGTGACGACCTGGATCGAGGATATCATCAGCCCGCGCGGCTTCACCGCTACCCAGGCCGGGACGGCGGGCGGTCTCATGATCGTCGGCGGCATAGTCGGCGCACTGATACTCCCGACCATGTCGGACAAGTACCGGAAACGTGTTCCCTTCATCCTGGTAGGACTAGCCGGAACCATACCGGGGCTGCTGGGAATCACATTCGCCCACTCCGCATCGATGCTCTACACCTCATGTTTTGCGCTCGGTTTCTTCCTCCTGAGCTGCGGACCGATCGGATTTCAATACGGTGCTGAGATCGGCAGACCGACTCCGGAAGGAACTTCCAACGGACTGTTGTTGCTGATGGGCCAAATTTCGGGCATAGCCTTCATTTTCGGGATGGACATGTTCAGAACGGCGAGCGGATCGATGACGCCGTCGCTCATCGTAATGGTGGTGCTGGTTTTCGTCAGCCTGTTCGTAGCCATGAGGCTTCGCGAGTCCGCGTTGGTCGCCGTCGCGGGCAAGCAGGCAGAGCAACAAACCTCCGAAGTGCCGGAAGCATGAAATCTGCCTGCCAAGGAAGAAGAGATTAACCACATAGGAACATAAGCTACATGGCCGTTTCCATACTACTGCAAATTCGTCGCCCGGGTATGGATAAACTCGCGGGGCCTCATTCCGGAGGGTGTCGCTCGTCAACAAGGTTGGCACCGACCAATTGCCTGAGCCGTTACTATCGAGGCTAAACATGATATTCCAGCCCCGGCTTGTTGTTATCTGCCAGACTGCCAACGATTTGTTGTTGATGGGATTGGTTGAAACGTCGGGAAACTTTTGTTGCTGCTGAGACCCCCCAACAGAGATGACGTCGTCGGATGTATCCCAGTTCGCGGTTCCATTCAGAAACTTCTTGCACACGATTGACGAGGCCGATGCAGAATGCCTCTCAAAGATCAGCCATTGAAAGGTTAGACCGGTGAACCCAGCTGAGGCTGCCTCTCCGCCGTGATCGACCACAGGATTAATATCGTCGAAGCTCCCAGAAGTAACCGTGTCTACGGCACCCCATGGGTAAGAAAAAACCTGACCATAACATAAAGATGCTGCCGAAAGCAACAAGAAAGCAATCTTGACGTGCAACGCCTTCATTTCTCACCTCCGCAAATTGTTCGCTACGCCTATCCATGCATAAAGAGATAGGCTATGCGTCCCCGTTGGCTCTAAGGTATCAAGCATTGCAGTGAGAGACAAGGGCCGGCTACGGGTCAGGTGTAATGCCTCGCTGATAGAAGGTATTTATACAGCCGCGAGCTTTCACCCACGCCCCGTTATAACGAATGTCAGGCAAACCCTATTTCAACAACAAGAGTTTCTTTGTAACCCTGTAGGTGGCCACGTTCCCGGAAACGGTGCGGGCGAACAGTCTGTAAAAGTACACGCCGCTCGACAAGTTCGCCCCGTTGAACGTGACAGTATGGTAGCCCGGATTCTGGCTTTGGTTCACGAGTGTCGCGACTAATCTGCCAAGTACATCGTATACCCGGAGGGTAACGAAGCTGAACGCCGACAGCCGATAGCGGATGGCTGTAGTCGGATTGAACGGATTAGGATAATTCTGATCGAGCGAGAACGCAGCGGGGATTTGCGGCAACTCCTCAACTCCGGTAACATTGCCGGGGTATTTCAGTCTCAGGTTGTCCACGTAGATCGTTCCCGACGTAGACTCGCCTTGAACTCTGTCAAAATCGAGCTGAATCTCTATCCTCCTAAGGGTTAGAGGATATGTCGGCTGGATAGCGCCTCCCAGAGGCGAGAGTCCGGTCATCGGCGTGTTAATGTTATCGAAAGCGAGGCTGTCATTCAGATACTTCCTTCCCGATGCGCGGAAAAGCTCCGAGTCCGCATCCGAGAAACGGTAGAAGAGCCTGTGTCTGCGCCCGTCGGATTTTACATCGAGATATATAGAATCGGGAATCCCGTACACCGGCAGGTCTTTGTTGAGGTATACCATATAAGTGCCCTTGGAGGGGTCATATGTGAGCTTATAGTAGATCTTGAAACTCGCGTTTCCCTCGGACTTCTCGTCCGCCGAGAGGGTAACGGAAAGCGAATCGAGGTTCTCTCCATCGAAGGTCCATCCGCTCAGGCTCTCCATGGGGTCGAAGCTGACTAAACCCTGGCGCTCTGGACCGATACCACGCTTGTGTCGCTGTAACCGTTGAAAGACGCAATTATGTCCGTCGTGCCGTTCTTCCTTCCGGTAAACACGCCCGTCGAGTCGATCGTCCCAACGGAAGGATCTGTCGAAACCAGTTTGAACCATGTTATCGGAAGGTCATGTTCTACCCCGTCCGCATCGTAAGTAGCTATGCTCATCTTGAGCGTCCTTAGCGTGTCCGTCACCGTGAACTTCGGCGACAAGACAAAGTATTTGAAATCGTATGTGGTCACAAAACACGAGTCGGTTGTGTTATTGAATCTTGCGTATACGTACCCGCTGTCCGGATGATCCGACGGGGTAAACACACCGTACGGTTCGATCGAGCCGATCCTGCTGTCACATGAATACTGTACCATTGACTGGGGCAGGATGATAACGTTTCCCGACCTGTCAAGCGCAGACGCCGTGAACGTGTAATTGTCGTAGCGGAAGATCCTCAGCGATGTTGCGGATAGTGTCATGGACGAGAAGTCCTGCGGAGACGAGGAGGCAATGACCATCAGCGAATAAATGAAATTTGAAGCGAAGCCTTGAAGGCTGTCTGCCCCGCCGCCATGACCCTCGCCGGGAAAGTAAACGCCCTGGTTATATATTCCAAGTTGGGTAGCGATCCGGGAGATCGTTATGCCGCCGTATAACATTATGCCGAAATCGCCTGATACACCGCTGTCCTGGGGTACGATCGTGTCCTCAAGGCCGTCTATGCTCGCAACCGGTGCTTCGCCGGCATTTATCCACGCCGGATCAACAATACCGCCGCAGTAATTCACTATGCCTTTGATGGCGGATGAATATCCGGGATTCCCGCTTGTACCTTCGATGTTGCCCCACTTCGCCTGGTCTACGTCCGGCGGTATCTCGTCTTCATCCCAGTAAGCATAATGATCCGCAACCATTGACCCTGCCGATGAGCCTTCCAGGTAAATGTTCGACGTATCGATTCCGTACTCGGCGGCATTTTTGCGAAAGTACCGGACCGCAGCTTTAGTGTCCTGAACTCCGCGCAGCAAGGCTTCCAATATTGTCGTCACTCCTTTTGGAGACTCGATGCCGAGCCGGTAGTCTATAGTAGCCGAAACGTACCCGCGTTTAGCAAAGTCGATGCAGTTTGAACCCATGTCGCTCCTTGCGCCGCTGATAAGACTTCCGCCATGTATGCAGATGACCAGTGGCCTCGCCTTTAACGTGTCGCCCGCGGGCTCATAGAAATCTAAAAAGAGGCTGTCGGTCGAACCATCGATATTCAAGCTGCTGCCGAATTTGACGGCGAGCGTGTCTTTCACAGAAGAGAAGACTATATCTTTGTAACGTGTGCCGGCGCCGGCAACTCCCGCAAGAACGAAGACAAATAGAATGACTACCACATTGACAGGAAGAAAACGAACAGATTTCATGGAACTAGCTCCTTTCGTGCCGCCGGCTGCATGAGTTATGCTTTCTGCTGCATCTCTTTTCCCCGGACACTCCGGCTTAGGTGTTGAACGGATCGCTCTCGCTTCGCGCGAGCAAACATCGTACTACGGCTGGAATGTAAAATAATGGCGCTCCTCCTCCCCTCACGATTGCTGACAGACGAATATATGCGATACATCGCGCAAGAGCAAACCTACCAGTTTATTGCCCTGCAGGGCTCGCCGACCGACAGAACAAAAGCTTGCTGCCGTGATACGGTAACGTCTCACTATTATTCCCGCACACTATCCCTCTCTCAAACAAAACAGGTGACGTGTCACCACATCGCCTACCGTCTATGAGCAATCCGCCATGCGCTATAGGCTATGGCCTATTTACCGAACAGATCCACCTGGTCGCCGTTGGAGCCGTTCCCGTTTGTCTCGCCATCATCTTCGGCAAGGACGCGTGCGACCGCGGCAATCATGTCGCTCCCTTGCAGCCTTATCAGGCGCACTCCTTGCGTGTTCCTGCCTGCGAGGCGGATGTCCTTGACGTGCTGGCGAATCAGGAACCCCTTCGCGGTCACTATCATAATATCGTCGTTATCTATGACTTCCTTGATCGAGAGGAGCTTCCCGTTCTTGTCCCCGGTCTTGACGGTGAAGATCCCTTTACCACCGCGATGACGAAGCGAGTATTCCCCGACCTCGCTACGCTTACCGAATCCCTTGTCGGTTACGACCAGGACGCTTGCTCCGGGACGGCTGACTGTTATCATCCCGATCACTTCATCGCCTTTGGCGAGGTTCATTCCTCTCACGCCGCGCGCGCTGCGACCCATCGGCCGGACATCCTTCTCGTTGAACCTCAGTGCCATGCCGTTCTTGCTGCCAAGGATTAAGTCAAGCTTGCCGTTGGTCAGCCACGCATCGATAAGCCGATCGCCCCTGTCGAGGCCGATCGCGATGATGCCGACCTTTCTCGGATTCGAAAACTCGCTGAGCGCAGCCTTCTTCACGTTGCCGCGCTTGGTGACCATTGTGACGTACATGTCTTCCTTGAAATCCTTGACCGGGAGGAACGCCGTTATATCCTCGTCCGGCATCTTGCCGATCAGGTTCACTATCGATCTTCCGCGGGAGACTCTTCCGCCTTCCGGCACCTCGTGCACCTTCAGCCAGTAGGCCCTCCCCTTGTCAGAGAAGAAGAGAATGTACTGGTGCGTCGATGCTATGAACATATGCTCGACGAAGTCGTCTTCGCGGGTCGACTGGGCGGTTATCCCCTTCCCGCCGCGGCTCTGCCGCCTGTAACCGCTCACGGGATAACGCTTTATGAAGCCACCGTGAGTTATGGTAATCACAACGTCCTCCTCGGCGATCATGTCTTCTATGCTGAACTCGGATGCCTTCTCGACTATCTCGGTCCTGCGCTCGTCGCCGAAATTCTTCTTCAGCTCGAGGAGCTCGTCCCGGATAATGTCCATCCTCATCGTTTTGCTTGCGAGTATCGCGCGCAGCCTTTCGATCAGCTTGATGGTCTCTCTGTACTCGTCCTCGATTTTCTTTCTCTCGAGGCCGGTCAGCCTCTGGAGCGTCAACGCCAGGATCGCCTTTGCCTGTATCTCGCTCAGCTTGAACCTCTTCATCAGGGCGTTCTTTGCCGTTTCCGGATCTTTCGACTTCTTGATGATCTGTACGACCTCGTCGATATTGTCGAGTGCTATCTTGTATCCTTCGAGTATGTGGGCGCGCTTCTCCGCCGCATCCAGATCGTACTTCGTCCTGCGGACGACGACTTCGTGACGGTGATCTATGAAGTGCTCCATCACCTCTTTGAGGTTCAGGACCTTCGGTACGCCGTCCACGAGCGCGAGCGTTATCACGCCGAATGTCGTCTGCATCTGGGTGTGCTTGTAAAGATTGTTGAGCACGACCTGCGCCTCTGCATCGCGCTTCAATTCGATGACGACGCGGATGCCGTCTCTGTCAGATTCGTCCCTGATGTCGGATATGTCTTCGATTTTCTTCTCCCGAACCAGGTCTGCTATCTTTTCTATCAGGTTAGACTTGTTAACCTGGTATGGGAGTTCGGTGACGATTATGTTAACCCGTCCGTTCTTGAGGGTCTCAATGTTGGCCTTGGCGCGCAGGATAATCCTTCCTCTGCCGGTCTTGTACGCCTCTTTTACGCCATCATACCCGAAAATTATTCCGCCCGTCGGGAAATCCGGAGCCTTTATGATTTTTATGAGCTTATCGATCGGCATGTCCGGATTCTTAATCAGGTTCGCTATCGCGTCGACAGTATCGCTGAGGTTGTGGGGCGGGATGTTGGTCGCCATACCGACAGCGATACCGCTCGAGCCGTTCACCAGAAGGTTGGGAACGAGCGACGGGAGAACCATAGGCTCCTTGAGTGACTCGTCGAAATTAGGAGTAAAATCAACGGTGTTCTTCTCGAGATCTCGAAGTGTTTCACCCGCTATACGCGACAGCCGCGCTTCCGTGTAACGCATGGCCGCCGCGGAGTCGCCGTCGATCGAGCCGAAATTTCCCTGCCCGTCGACGAGCGGGTAGCGCATCGAGAAGTCCTGGGCCAGCCTGACGATCGTGTCGTAGACGGCAGAATCGCCGTGCGGATGATACTTTCCGAGTACTTCGCCGACGATTCTTGCGCACTTCTTGTACGGTTTGTTGTAGTCGACTCCCAGCTCGGACATCCCGAACAGCACTCTCCTGTGGACCGGCTTCAATCCGTCGCGAACATCCGGCAAAGCACGCGCGACGATGACCGACATCGCGTAGTCTATGTACGAGCCTTTTATCTCGTCTTCTATATCTACAGGTACTAGTTTCTCGTTCAATGACATGATAACCTATTCCAATTTTCCAATGTTACGTTAAACCGCGAGTATCCCTTGCTCAGACATCAAGGTTCCTGACGTACTTCGCGTTCTTCTCGATAAATTTCCTCCTCGGGTCCACATCTTCACCCATAAGAATGGAGAAGGTCCTGTCCGCGTCGGCGGCACTCTCGATGCTTACCTGAAGCAACGTGCGCTTCGAGGGATCCATCGTAGTTTCCCACAACTGCTCAGGGTTCATTTCTCCCAGACCCTTGAAGCGTGAGACAACCACGTCGCTTTCGCTTCCCTTTCTCATTTCCTTGATCAGGTCGTCCCGCTCGTCTTCGCTGTACGCGTACTGCTCGGTCTTTCCCTTCTTCACTTTGAAGAGCGGAGGCTGCGCGATGTACACCTTGCCGAGTTCGACCAGCTCCTTCATGTACCTGAAGAAGAACGTGAGAAGAAGCGTGCGAATGTGGCTGCCGTCTACGTCGGCGTCGGCCATCAGAATGACCTTGCCGTACCTCGCTTTCGTAGCGTCGAACTCGTCGCCGTCACCTATTCCGGCCCCTATGGCCTGAACGATGGCCCTTATTTCGTCGTTTTCGAGGATTTTGTTCATCCTTGCCTTCTCGACGTTGAGTATTTTTCCTTTGAGCGGAAGTATGGCCTGGAACTGCCTGTCTCTTCCCTGCTTCGCGGAACCACCCGCGGAATCTCCCTCGACGATAAATATCTCACAATGCTCAGGATCGCTTATGGAACAGTCGGCAAGTTTGCCCGGGAGGTTGGACGACTCGAGGGCGTTCTTTCGTCTGACAATCTCTCTCGCCTTCCGCGCGGCCTCGCGCGCTTCAGCCGAGTTTACCGCCCTCTCGACCATCTTTCTCGCGATACCGGGGTTCTCTTCGAGATACTGTCCGAGTCTGTCGTTGACGATTGTCTGGACTATGCTCTCTACCTCGCCGTTCCCGAGCTTCGTCTTCGTTTGCCCTTCAAACTGAGGTTCCGGAACCTTCGTGCTTATCACGACGGTCAAGCCCTCGCGGAAATCGTCGCCCGCTAGGTTGATCTTGTCGGACTTCACAAGATTGTTCTTATCCGCATACGACTTGAGCGTCCTGGTCAGTGCGCTTCTGAAACCGCTGACGTGCGTTCCCCCCTCGACCGTATTGATGTCGTTGACATACGAGAAGAGATTCTCCCTGTAATCGTCGCAATATTCAAACGCGACCTCCACGGCGACACCGTCGCGGTCACCTGTTATGAATACGGGGTCTTTCGCGAGCGTCTTTCTTGTGCCGTCGATGTAGTGCACGAACTCTACAATGCCGCCCTTGTAATGGAATTCTTCCTCGTGGCCGTCACGCTTGTCTTTAAGCCTTATAGTTATCTCCGGATTGAGGAATGCGAGCTCGCGCATCCTCTCCGCCAGCGTTTCGAATTTATAATTCCTGTTCTTGAAGATATCCCCGTCTGGCATGAAGCTCGTCAACGTCCCGTTCTTCTTATTTTCCTTGCCGATTACCTTCACCGCCTCGACGGGCTCACCCCGCTTGTACTTCTGGTAGAACACCTTTCCATCCCGGTAGACGGTAACTTCCGCCCATTCCGAGACCGCATTGACAACCGCCGCACCCACGCCGTGAAGGCCGCCCGAGACCTTGTACGTCGACTTGTCGAACTTTCCGCCGGCATGAAGCATTGTCATGACAACTTCCAATGCGGACCGCTTCTCGACCGGGTGGAGGTCGGTGGGTATTCCTCGACCGTCGTCCTCTACGGTGATGCTCCCGTCTTTGTTTATCGCGACAAGAATGTTCTTGCAAAATCCCGCCAGTGCCTCGTCGATCGAGTTGTCGACGATTTCATATACCAGATGGTGAAGGCCTCGCTGGCCGACATCGCCGATATACATCGCCGGACGCTTCCTGACCGCCTCGAGTCCCTTCAGGATCGTTATGCTCTCTGCCGTGTACCCTTTTCCGTTATCCGACTTGGCCTTAGCCGTCTCTTCGACGACGGCGGCCAGAACCTTCTTCGTCTCCTTCTCCTTGACTCCGTTTTCCTTCGATTTACCGTTCTTCTGCAACTTGCGCGGCATCGACTTTGTCGCCACGTCCTTCTTTGCCATGAACTACCTCACTTAAATGAAAAATATATCTACTACTCCCGAGTCGGGATAATTCTCTCTGATCTTTCTCAGAATAGCCGGCTTCATGAAAACCAGCTCGTTTCGCCAGGTGCTGTTGGCCGCCCGAACGTAGAGGATACCGTTTTCCAACCGCGATATCTCTGTTTTCCGCGCTATCGCCTTGCCGACTATGCTTTCCCAGTCACCTACCACCTGATACGCTCTCAGCTTCTCAGACACGCCCTTTTGCTGGGTGAACTCTTTGATCAGCTCACCGAGTCTCTTCGCGCCGTGGGCACCGTTTGCGTTCCGTCTGGAGTCAGGCATTTTCGTAGACTACACTATCCTCTCTTACGAAATGGAACTTCGTGTTGTGCATGTCCAGGAACTTCTCGTCGAAACTCAGCATATCAGTGGCGGTGATGAACGTCTGCCCAAGCCCGGAAATCACACTTATTGTTCTCGTCGCGCGTGCATAATCGAGCTCCGTCATGACGTCGTCTAGAAGCATCACCGGCGTTTCGTTGATCATCTTTTTCATATAGTGAAACTCGGCAACCTTCAGCGCGACCAGGAATGTTTTGTGCTGTCCCTGCGAGGCAAATTCCCTGAGTGACCTGTTGTTCAATATGAAGCTTATGTCATCGCGGTGCGGACCCACCAGCGTTGCTCCTCTCGTACGCTCCATCTTGCTCAGTTTATCGAGCTCGCCGTGGAAAGTCTCCGAGATTGATCCGGTCCACGAAAACGACGGCGTATAGACCAGGGTCGGAACCTCACCCGACTCGACCAGCGTCCTGTACGCCGATTCGAAAGTCTCCTGGAAATACCGGATGAACTCATCCCTCTTCATCATGATCCTGGTACCGTGGGAAACAAGTGCATCCGTCCAGGCTGAAAGCATCTCTTTATCGAAGACACTGCCTATCTTCCCGTCCAGCAAAATCTTGTTTCGCTGTTTCAGCGCCCGCCTGTACTCGACGAGCTCCTCGAGATACGATCTCGATATCTGCGAGAGGACCATATCTGTAAATTTTCTTCTCTCGGCCGGCGCCCCGGTCGTCAGCGCGAAGTCGCCCGGCGACAGCACCACTATCGGAAACATTCCGATAACCTCCGAACTCCTTTTGACCTCATTCCTGTTCAGGAAGTATTTCTTTCCCGAAGCAGGACCGTATACGACGCGGGCGTGACTCGATATATTTCTGTCGCTCTCAATAAATGCATCCACCGAAAATAAATCCGAACCGAACTTCGGCACACTCGCATCCGATTGCTGCAGGAAGCTCTTTGTCAGACAGACATACGACAGAGCTTCGAGAATACTCGTCTTTCCTTGCGCGTTGCCGCCGATTACCAGATTTGCTCCTGGAGTGAATTCAAGAGAAGACTCGGTGTGATTCCTGAAATGTTCCAGCTGTACCTTGGTGAAGCGCATTGTCTAGTTCAATCTAAGCGGCATAACAAGTATCAGGATGTCCTGCGTGCTAGTCTTGGCATCTTCCGATATCGGCTTAATCGTGACCGCGCGGGTCGGCGAGGATAGGGCGAAGCGCACTTTTCCCGCGTCTATGCTGCTCATCGCATCGGTTATGTAAGTAGAATTGAAACCTATGCTCATCGCTTCGCCGCCGTTCCACTGTACCTGAAGCTTCTCCTCGCCCATCTGTCCCCTGTCGGCATCCTCTGCGGATATGAGCAGCCCGTCCTTCTCTATCGTGAACTTGACGAGATGGTTCACAGAATCAGAAAGTATGGCAACCCGCCGCACCTTCTCCAGGAGCTCTTCCCGGCCGACACTCATGAGTTTGTTATTGTCGATGTCGTTCGGTATCACGGCCTCATAGTCCGGATGCGGTTCCTTGATGAGTCTCGTTATGAGCTCCGTATCGCTGCTTTTCAACCTGATGTGATCATCGGCTATCGTGATCTCGATCGCCGATGACTTAAAACTCTTTGCGACAAGCGACAGCGCCTTCTCTTGTATGTTGGCTTCTTTTTTAAGCGGTTTGTCGACCAGCGCCTTGTCTTCTATGCGGACCAGCCTGTGGCCGTCAGTTGAATATATTCTGGCCCCTTTTCCGGAAAACTGAAACAACACTCCGTTCATAGAGCGCCTGTGTTCATCCTTCGAGACCGCGAATATGGTTCTTTCAATAACGGTTCTCATCGTTTCAGCGCTGATCGAAGAAGATTCTGCGTTCTCACTTAATGTCGGAAGCGTAGGATACTCATCCGCCGGAGTGCATGCGAATTTGTAAGAGCCGGATTTTGTCTTCAGCGTGAGCTTAAGGTCCGCGTCGACGTTTATTTCGATCTCGGTGCCGTTCAAATTTCTGACAATCTCAAAAAATTCCTTCGCATTTACGGTGACTCTTCCTTCTTCTTCGTCTGTGATGTCAACCTGTGTCGACATAGAAATCTCAAGGTCGGTAGCGGATATGGTCAGCTTTTTCTTGCCGACTTCCAGCAGCAGATTCTCGATCGCCGGAATGGTTGTCCTGACGGGAACAACTCCAATAATCCGACTTATTACGTCTCGGAGTTCCCTGCTGTTTACTTTGAATTTCATTTTCCGCCTCCATTGTTTGCAGAATACTTCAAGTTAGAGTTCTGTAAAATTTAACTAAATTTAGCCTGTTTCGGCCTGATATTCAATTTACATCGGTTTGGGAAACGCTGTGGAAAACTCTCAATTAATATAAATAATATATATTCTATGAATTAAGTAATAATAATAATAAAGGGTGTTGATATGTTGACAACTAAACAGAGCCGGCGTAAGCTTTCGTAATCAACGTACATAGACTACAGCATAGGCGTGTTTTTGTTCACAGGCAGCGTATGAAAACATGTTAATATCGGGTCGATTCATAACATGATGGACAAAGGGAATGAAAAATTGTTGAAAGTTCGGACATATTCCACATAAAACTCGTGCTTCTCAACACCGATATAAACATCTTATTCACATTCCTATCATTTCAATCTTCTTCTTCGTCCCCTCATATTTCTCTCTGAACCTTGTGTCGTTTGAGAGGAGTCCGCCGATGATCTGACACGCATATATAACCGTTGAGTGGTCCCTGCCCCCGAAATGGCTGCCTATGGTCTTCAGCGGAAGTTGTGTCAACTCTTTTGTCAGGTACATCGCCGTCTGTCGCGCGATGACGATTTCCTGTTTCCTCGTCTTCCCGCGGAGTTGTTCTTCCGTGACATCAAAGACACCGGCCACTATCTTCTGAATGTCCTCGACGGTGACCGCAGTCCTTCTGCTGACGGCGAGGCTTTTGACGACTTCTTTCGCCAGGTCTACGGATATTTCCCTGTTGTTGAGACTTGCTTTTGCCAGGATACTGATCAGACTTCCTTCGAGTTCCCTGATGTTTGACGTGACGTTTGCTGCGACATACTCGATGACATCGTCGGGCATTTGAATACCGTCGTCTTCGCTCTTCTTTCTTAGAATAGCAATACGCGTTTCCAGATCCGGCGGCTGCACGTCGACTGTCAGGCCCCAGGTAAAGCGGCTGACAAGTCTGTCATCGACCCCCTTCAACTCTTTCGGCGGTCTGTCGGACGAGAGAATGATTTGTTTCCCCGACTGGTGCAGCGCGTTGAAGGTGTGGAAGAAGTTGTCCTGCGTCTTCTCCTTTCCGGCGAAGAACTGGATGTCATCGACGATGAGAATGTCCATGTTCCGGTAGAAGCTCGAGAACTCGCTCGCCCTGTCCTTCTGGATCGCGTCAACGAAGTCGACGGTAAATCGTTCACTCGAGACATACAGCACTCGCTCGGCTCTCCCCATCTGACGCGCATAATTTCCAATCGCCTGGATGAGGTGCGTCTTCCCGAGGCCGACGCCTCCGTAGATTACGAGAGGATTGAAAGATGTACCGGCCGGGTTGTTCGCGACGGCGTAAGCCGCAGCGCGTGCAAACTGATTGCTATCGCCCTTGATGAAGTTCTCGAATGTGTACCGAGGGTTCAGGTTGCTTTCGAATGACGGTTTCGTTACCGGCGCCGCGACCCCCACATCCTGGATCTGCAAACCGGTGCGCCCGGGCCGCGGCGGCCGATAGAACATCTGCTCGGATTCCATGATGTCGTCATCCGAGATAACGTAGTCTACACGGACATTTTCGCCAACCACCTGCCTGATAGACTCGCTTACCACCGAGGAATAGTGCTCCTCTAGCCAATCGTGAAAGAACTGGCTTGGCACCCTCAGCACCAGATTGTCTTTCTCCAGACTCACCGGCACTACGGGCTCAAACCATGTCTTATAAGTAAGGTTGTTTACGCGTTCATGAATGACCTTCATGCATTCCTGCCAGGCCCCGTTGGCATCCGTAGCTGCTTCCATTTCTAAATTCCCATCCTACTGTTGAGATGTTCTCCACATTGTTGACAGAGTTATCAACAAGTAAAAACTCTATATAAACACCAGAAAAACAATAAGTTGCAGGAGCACTTATCACAAAGTTAACATTAGTGTGCAAAACACGGAAAGGGGCTTGGTTCGCCGCAGGCTTTAAAAATGAGCCGATTTTGAGTGTTTTCCACAAGTTATCCACACCAACCTTGCCAACACCTTGCCACGAATAATAACATAGCGACTGTGGAAAAACAAGATGGCAAGGGGAGGTTTTTCTACTGTAAGTCGTTGTGAATAGGCCGGTTACTTGAAATGATGGCCGCACTGTGGAAAACTTTTATAAATCCCCCTCTGAGCGAAAAATTTTGTAATCCAACCCAAAAACGGCCAAACTGTGGAAAAGTGGAAGCGTTTTGTGGAAAACCGACCTGTTGCTGTGGATTATCCGGGCGGGCGTGTTAATAACAAGGAATGTGAGTGCGGCCCGGCCGTTTGAAGCAAGGAAAACCTTGAATTTTGTCGGTCATGGAGCTAACTTATCGGGCAAAATCTAAAATTACAGGAGTGCCTGATGAAGAGGACGTTTCAACCGCATAACGTAAGTAGAAAGAGGACCCACGGCTTCCGCGCGAGGATGCAGACCAAGAACGGCAGAAAGGTTCTGGCCCGCAGGCGGGCTAAAGGACGCTGGCGCCTCACTGTCAGCGACGAGAAATAAATTTTGGGCGGCGCTTGTCCCATAGGGAGGAAAGAGGACGTTTTACACTTCCGAAAGCCTGCATTATCAAATCTTCAAGAGAGATCGGCAACATATTCAGGAGGGGAAAGCGCGTCACCGGAAGTAACATCTCGGTTGTCTACTTGTTGCGCACCGACAGCAGGTCAACAAGGATCGCATTCACCGTTTCGAGGAAGGTAAAGCGCGCAATCGACAGGAACCGGCTGAAGCGTCTGATGAGGGAGGCCTTCCGGCTCAACAGTGAGATGTTGAAAGTTGCCGTTCGAGAAAAGAAAACCGGCGTTGACATTGTACTGAACTACAATCATGACTTTGCCGAAAAATCCCTGCCACTGAGAGACGTTGAAAAAGACTTTAAGCAATTTGTATCCAGAATCAGCAACGACATTGCCGGCCAACGCGGCGGTGCTGCTGATCAGACTCTATAAGAAATTCATCTCACCGTTGTTTCCACCATCATGCAGGTTTTACCCAAGCTGCTCAACCTATTCGATCGAGGCGTTCCACAAATATGGATTCCTGAAGGGATTGTTGTTGAGTGTATGGAGAGTCCTGCGGTGCAATCCGTTCAACAAGGGCGGTTACGATCCGGTGAAATAAAGGAAGATACATGGGGAAGACCGAAACCATAGGAATTATTTTCATCACGCTTGTGCTGTTTGTGTGGATGTTTTTCAACACGCCGAAACAGCCGCCGCATCCCAAACAGCAGACCGGCACCGAGCAAGCCGTAGGAACGGGAAATCACGAGAATAACGCGAGCGCGGAAGCGACAAAGCCGCCCACTCAAACATCGCCTGTTCCGATGGAGAAAGCTTTGTCTGCAGCAGCGAGCGATACGACGCAGCTGAGACTTTACGGTAAGACGTTCAACAAATTTACGCACGGGACGCCGAAAACCATCACGATAGAGACCGGTCTGTACAAGGCGGTCCTGACGAGCGAAGGCGGCATGATAGACGATTGGACCCTGACCAAGTACAAGACGTGGAACGGCGCACCGGTGGAGCTGGTCAACTACAAATCTAATCGCGACTACAGCCTGGTCTTCCAGACAATGGACGGAAAGCTTATCGATACGAGGGGACTCTATTTCGACGCGTCTTACCGCAACGGAGAAGTCGTACAGCTAACGAAGAATCAGATATTCAAGGTCAAGTACACCCTCAACGTAAACGACTCTACGCAAATCGTCAGGGCCTATACGTTCAAGGGCGGAGTCTACAACTTCGGGTCTCAGATAACCTTTAAGAACATGGCGCCTTACATTGCGAACTACCAGTATCAGGTGACGTGGGAGCACGGGTTGAATTACACCGAAGAGAACAGCGTGGACGAATCAAGCTTCTCCACGGCTTACGCAGACAACGGCGGGGAACTCGTCTCCCTCGAGGCGTCCAAACTCAACCATCCGGTCAAACAGATCCTCTCCGGGAACACATCCTGGATATCCCAGACGACCAAGTATTTCACTGTCGCGATCGTCTCGAAGGGGAAGCCGGCGGACGGGGCATACCTGCATGGAGATGAGCATAGCCTTCCGAACAACGGCCTGAAGAGGCAGTACTTTACCGCCCTCGATATGAGGTATCAGGCGCAGCCCGTCCAGACGGACTCGTTCATGGTATACGTCGGCCCTCTCGATTACAACATTCTGAAGTCCTACAATGTCGGCCTCGAAGGAACCGTGGGGTTGGGCTGGCACTGGGTAATACGCCCTATTGCCGAATACGTAATGCTCCCGGCATTTGAGTTCCTGCATTCGTTCATCCCGAACTACGGCATCGTCATCATCATCTTTGCAATTGCCCTCAAGATCATCCTGAACCCGCTGACGGTGTCCAGCATGAAGTCTATGCGCAAGATGCAGGCCCTCCAGCCGTTGATGGAGGAAATCAAGGCGAAGTACAAGGAAGAACCGCAGAAAATGAACCAGGCGGTGATGAACCTGTACAAGGAGTACAAGGTCAACCCGATGGGAGGATGTTTGCCGATGGTGCTGCAGCTCCCAATACTGTATGCACTGTGGGCAATCTTCAGGAGCAACATAGTGCTGCGGCAGTCCGACTTCATATGGTGGATTAAGGATCTTTCGATTCCCGATACGGTGCTGCGCCTGCCTTTCACTCTCCCTTTCGTCGGGATGAACCAGATAAGCGGTCTTGCGGTTCTGATGGCGGTCACGCAGTTCTTCCAGATGAAGATGACCACGAAGGATCCGAGACAGCAGTTTATGATTTACGGCATGCCGATTTTTATGTGGCTGATCTTCAACAACCTTCCGTCAGGGTTGAACCTGTATTACTTTGTGTTCAGTGCGCTCTCGATCGGGCAGCAGTACTTCCTGAATAAGAAGCCGATGGAAGAGGTGCTCGTGAAGCCGGCCGCTCAGAAGAAGAAGGGAAGGCCGACGCGCCCGCCGATGGGAAACAGGGCAATGAGAAGGATGTAGCCCGGGTGGGAATCTGAAGTAACTGGTCAAAACGATTTTGACGGCAAAAAGGCCCTGTCGAACGATCGCGCGGGCCTTTTCCATTTGTGCGCCCGGCAGGGCGCAACTGCTTGAAGATGACTACGCTCTATGAGATTAGGGAGAGCGTGGAAGTTCTTTACACACCCGACAGGGGGAAGTGTTAGCCGGACGGCAAGGGTGCCTGTCGT
>JBJKQU010000125.1:0-17294 GCA_046705025.1 Candidatus Kryptoniota bacterium
GTTTGATTTAACGCAAAGTTCGCAAAGACAAATAATCGCAGAGACCGCGAAAGAATATAGTTGTTCTGCGTGCTTTGCGACTCCTTTGCGTCCTCTGCGTTGAATGTTTTTAAATTGAGCCACTACCAAAGATAGCATGTGAGATTGCCCCAATATGCCTCATGCCGGCCGATTTCCTCGAAAATCCTAGTCCGAAGGGTGAAAGAGCAAATAGTGTGGAGACTCCTGCGGATAATAATAAGGTGCCCGTCGGCTGGCAACAGGCACCTTTCTGGAGCTGGAAGCTCCTTCTGTCCCCTAGGTTAGTAGGGCATTAAATTTTCCCCGATGGTGCGAAGATAATATAAAGGAACAAATAATGTCATTGACTTTTTTCACACCACCGAAAGGGGATCAGGCATGAAAAACAGCAACGGCTTTATTTGGACCCGGGTGGTAGCAACCTTTTCCCGAGAAGGATCATTTCCACTATGTGATCTCGCGGACGGGACATAGCTTACATGACAACCGTTTTGTGACCTTCACTTGGCGGCTGACGGTTGCTGCGGCACGGTTTGTATTTTGCCACTCTCTTAAATAACTTGCTTGAAAATCAGGAGAATTATTGAAAATCGCAGTTCTGTTGGGCGGGAGTTCACCGGAACGTCACGTTTCCATAGCCTCCGGCCGAGGTATAGCGCGAGCCCTCCGCGAGCTGGGACACGATTTAGTCTTAGTGGATCCGGCTCTCGGCCGCGATCAGATACCGGAAGCCGATCTGCTTTCACAGGGGGTCGGGACAACCCCGCCCACGCAGGAGATCCTGAGAAAGTTGTCGCACAAGAACTATCTCTCGGCTATCGACTCAAAAATATTTGACGATACCGAGCTGGCCTTCATAATACTCCATGGCAAATGGGGAGAAGATGGGGTTATCCAATCGCTGCTCGAGCTGCGGTCAATTCCCTACACCGGTTCCGGCGTGATGGCAAGTGCGCTCGCGATGGACAAGGTGATGTCTAAGAAATTGTTTGTGCACCACGGAATCCCCACTCCCGACTGGTACGATTACCGGGTCAACTCTTCGCCGCGTAGTCCCGCTATCAAAGAACAAGTCGGACATCTGGGTTACCCCAACGTTGTAAAGCCTAACGACCAGGGTTCATCGGTTGCAATTACGATAGTAAGAGACGAGACCGCGCTGGAGAGCGCTCTTGACGAAGCGGAAAAATTCTCGGACACTGTCCTAGTGGAGGCATTCGTGCCGGGAGCCGAGCTTACGGTCGGCATTCTCGGTGACGAGCCCCTGCCGGTGATAGAGATCAGGCCACATGAGGGGTTCTACGACTACCACCACAAGTACACGAAGGGAATGACGGACTATTTGGTGCCCGCTCCTATTGAGCCGGCGCTCGCGGTTAAGCTGCAGGAACTGTCGGTCAACACGTTTCAGTCGCTCGGCTGCAAGGGATTTGGAAGAGTGGATTTCAGAGTCGGCGACGACGACATACCATATTGCCTGGAAGTCAACACCATCCCCGGTATGACCGATACGAGCCTGGTACCGAAGGCGGCGGCGGCGGCCGGCATCCCGTTTAAAGAACTTGTCGGCAAAATCGTCGAACTCAGCCTGAACAAGAAATAAAACGACATAACCTGGACACTCGCTGCAGATGTATGAATTCTCCCGAGCAAATGAAGAAGCAAACTGGAAATCAGAGTTGCCCCGACAGGTGTTGACTCATACTTACCCGAGGACCTTTTCTTCATTCAGAGGTCCGATCGGAAGTGAATAGGATAAAAATTCAGAAGGTTTTGAAGAATATAAAAAGGAAGAATGCGGCAATCCTGTTGATAGTCGCAGTCGGGCTTGTGTATGTGCTGTTCGACGAGAAGGGGCTGCTGCAGCGAATCACCCTTGCAGGTCAAAAGGCGACGCTGGAAAGCCGCATCGAGCAGCTGCAGAAGGAAAACGCCTCCATGCAGGAAGAAATAAAGAGACTGCAGACAAGCGACCAGGAAATTGAACGTATAGCGCGAGAGAAGTATTTTATGCATAGAAATGGCGAAAAAATCATCAAAGTTGAACCAAAGTAGAAGGTCTCAATCCGCAGGATCAAGATTTTCGTTCCCAGGGCAGGAAACCACCCTTTTCGCACCGCCGAAATCAGCAATCCCTCTTGCAGAAAGAATTCGTCCGATGAAGTTTGAAGACTTTGTAGGGCAGGAGCACCTTGTGGGGGAAGACGGGACTCTGCGAAAGATGCTCGACAGCGGGAGCATCCGCTCCATGATACTCTGGGGGCCCCCGGGCACGGGAAAGACTACCCTGGCTCGCTTAATAGCGGGTAAGCTGCAAGCGGACTTTTTCCAGATCAACGCCGTTTCTTCCGGAGTCCATGAGCTGCGCGAGATCATTGCAACCGCTGAAAAGTCGCTGGAGGTCGGGAGGCGCACGATACTGTTTATCGACGAAATCCACCGGTTCAACAAGGCACAGCAGGACGCGCTGCTGGAGAGCGTCGAAAACGGTTCCGTAATCCTGATCGGCGCAACGACCGAAAACCCGTCGTTCGAGGTGATATCTCCCCTCCTGTCGAGAAGCCAGGTCTACGTCCTCGAAGTCCTGGGCGAAAAGGAGCTTCACACAATTCTTGAGCACACAATCCAACAAGACGAAGTGCTGAAGAAGTATCAGGAGCAGATCGGCGGTCAGCCGCTTCTTTCGAAGGATGCCGAAGAGGAAATCGTCCGGCTCAGCGGCGGAGACGCAAGAGTAATGCTGAATGCTCTCGAGGTTGCCGTCGACCTCGCAGGACCGTCGGGTGAAAAGAAGCCCGGGCAAATAAGCCGTGAAACCGTTCGCGAGGCTTACCAGGTCAGGCATTACAAGTACGACCGGACCGGCGAAGAGCACTATAATTCAATTTCCGCATTCATAAAGAGTGTGCGCGGGAGCGACCCGGACGCAGCCGTCTACTACCTGGCCCGGATGCTCGAGGCGGGCGAGGATCCGAAGTTTATAGCGAGGCGGCTTATCATCCTTGCTTCTGAAGACATCGGCAACGCCGAACCTTACGCGCTGACCCTGGCCACTGCGTGCTTCACCGCTGTGGACTATATCGGTATGCCGGAAGCAAGGATCGTCCTGGCACAGGCCACAACCTATCTCGCAAGCTGCCCGAAGAGCAATGCATCATATATGTCGATAGAGAAGGCGGCGGGAGACGTCCGCGAGAAGCCGTACTTACCGGTCCCGCTTCACCTCAGGAACGCGCCGACAAAGCTCATGGAGAATCTCGGCTATCATAAAGGGTATAAATACGCGCATGGATTCGAGGATCACTTCGTCGAACAGCAGTACCTGCCGGATGAAATCAAAGACAACATTTACTACGAGCCGACGGAAATCGGCAGAGAAGCAACTTTGAAGAAATATCTTGAATCAATCTGGAAAAAAAGGAAGAAGTAGCTCCCGCTGCTTTCGAAGGGCTCCTTCGAGAAAGGATATTTTGAATGGATTACATAATCGGGATTGACCTTGGCGGCACGTTTATCAAAGCAGGCGCGGTGTCGAGAGAGGGAGACCTCTTGCTTGAGGGGTCACCTGTCCCGTCGCGATCAGATGAGAATCCGCAAGCCGTTGTAGGCCAAATTGACAAGGCGGTGAATGAAGTAAAAGGGAAATACAAGAACGACAGATTGCTCGGGATCGGCATAGGTTCACCCGGCCTGGTCGACCTCGACGGCGGCACCGTCAAGTACCCGCCCAACTTTGCGAACTGGACCGTCTTCAGACTCGGAGACGAAACGGCAAAGAAGACCGGTCACCGCGTGGAGGTCGAGAACGATGCCAATGCGGCGGCCGTCGGCGAGCTGAAATTCGGAGCCGGCAAAGGCTTGAGGAACTTCATAATGATCACCCTCGGCACGGGTGTCGGCGGCGGGTTCATCATCGATGGGAAAGTTTTTCGCGGGGAAACCGGAGGTGCGGGCGAGATCGGACACATCTCCATAAATTATGACGGGCCCCACTGCAAATGCGGCAACCGCGGCTGTGTCGAGGCTTACGTCGGACAGAAATACCTCTCGCATCGCGTGTACGAGCAGCTGAAGGTTCATCCCGATTCGCTTATCAACAGGCTTATCAACGGAGACGAATCCAGGCTCGAGCCCAAGATTATCAGCCAGGCTGCCGACAAGGGAGACAAGTTTGCACTTCAAGTATGGAAAGAAACCGGCATGTATATAGGTGTAGCGGTCGCGGCAGCGTTCAACCTGTTCGATACTGCCAATCTGATTGTGGGCGGCGGCGTGTCGAAAGCCGGGAAGGCCCTCTTCGATTCAATCGAGGAAACGATCAAGGAGCGGGTGCTTCCGCCATTGAGACCGCGCGTCAAAGTGGTGCCGGCAAAGCTCGAGAATTCCGCCGGCATAATCGGAGCTGCGGCGCTTATTGCACAATAGAATCTCCGTTTTCAACGCGATGACCCCGTCTTCTGATATCTGATGTATCGTGAGAATTGCATCCATTTTAGCTATAATTATTTTCGCAGCGTCAACTCTCCAGGCATCGGAAAGGGCGACGTTCGGACTCACGGGATCGCCGGTACAGGATACCACTGCAGCTTCCGGCAAGGCCGCTAAAGATACCACCCGGTCGCAATCTGCCATCGACACCGTTGTTACCTACAGCGCCGCCGACTCGATAGTGTATTCGATTGCCAACCGCGAGATGTTCCTGTATAAGAAGGGAAACATGAAGTACAGGGACTTCAAACTCGATGCGGGTCAGATCGGCATCAACTGGACGACGGCCATTCTGAACGCGGAAGGAGTAAAAGACACCGCGGACAAGATAATCGAGAAGCCGGTCTTCACCGAAGCAGGTGAAACCTACGATGGGTCTCATGTAGCCTATGACTTCAAGAGCCAAAAAGGACGAATAACTCTGGCAAATACCGATATAGACAACAGCTACTACCACGGCAAGCTGATAAAGAAATACGCAAAGAACGCCATGTACATTGAAAACGGCAGGTTCACCACGTGCGACAATACGCCTCCGGACTACTACTTTCAGAGCTCCAAAATGAAACTGGTAATCAACAAGACGATCATTGCCGAGCCGATAATCATGTATGTCGACGGAGTCCCCGTCTTCGCCATCCCGTTCGGCGTCTTCCCCGCCAAGTCCGGCAGGCGGAGCGGGATAATTACTCCCTCGTTCGGCGAGACCGCTAATGCAGGGAGGTACCTCTCCCATCTCGGCTACTTCTGGGCAATAAACGATTACTCCGACCTTACAACCACGCTCGACTGGTACACACGCGGCGGATATGACGTCAGAAGCGGCTTGCGATACGCGCTCAGATACTACTTCAACGGGAGTCTGTACGGCGCCTACAGCTACAGGTACAACGGTGAACCCGGCGATCCGGGCCGCACCGTCCAGAAAAACTGGGACCTGCAATTCACACATGACCAGACGATCGATCCGAGCACGAGAATTGTCGCCAACGTAAGCATGAGTTCGAGCAACTATTTCAGGACAACCAGCATCGACTACGGACAGATCCTGCAACAGAACCTGGTATCGGACGTGACGCTGTTCAAGACATGGGAAGGATCGGGCAACAGCTTTTCCATCAACATCCACAGGGACCAGAACTTAGGTACCGGTTCCATAAGCTCGAGCCTGCCGAACTTAACATTGTCCCATTCCCAGAGTTATCCGTTCAGGAGCGCTGCTCACGAAAACGCTTCTCCAAACCAGCTGGCGTGGTACGAGCTTATCGGGTATTCCTACAACGGACAATTCCTGAACAATTCGTCGAAGATTGTCGACACCACTAACCACACGGTCACAAAAACAAGCTCTTACGGAGCACAGCATTCGATTTCCATCAGCGCGGCGCCGAAAGCCGGTTATTTCACGATTTCCCCTTTCATGTCCGTCACCGACAAGATGTACGGCGTGCGGACAGTTTACGGCGATGTGCCGAACGCGGAAGGAGAGGACAGCGTGTTCACGCGTCCGCAACATGGTTTTTACAATGTCGGCTACTTCAACACTGGCGTTTCCGCAAGCACGAGACTGTTCGGCCTTGTGGCGCCCCATATGTTCGGAATCGCGGCATTCAGGCACACGTTCCAACCGAGTCTGACTTTTTCGTACCAGCCCGACTTCTCACAACCATTCTGGCGTTATTACGGACATTACGACTCTCTCGACGGGCAAAGCGTCAAGTATGATTACTATTCCAGCAGCGCGTTCGGTGGCGCGCCGGCAGGGACATTCGCAGGATTGCAGCTTTCGATCAACAACAATTTCGAAATGAAAACGATGCCCAGCGATACTTCACAGGTTGAAAAGAAGTATCAACTCCTAAACCTGGGTCTCGGCCTTTCCTACAACTTCGCGGCGAAGGGCCAGACATTGCCCCTTTCCGAGCTGAGCGTAAACTACAGAACCAATGTCGGCGGCAAGGTCGATATCGGCGGCAACAGCTCGTTTAATTTCTATCAGTACGATGCGGCGCTGGAAAGGAGGGTCAACAGGTTCCTGTGGTCGGATGGAGAGCTCCCGGACATGACGAATTTCAGTCTCAGCATTTCAACGACGCTTCAGGGCAAGAGCACAAAACGTGAGGAAACGAATCAGACCCCTACACAGCAGAGTGATTCAGTCAAGGCAACTCAACAATATGATGCCTTCTATAATGAGACACCGAGACCCAACCTGAACATTCCGTGGAATCTGGATCTGGGATTCAATTATGGAATTACAAAACCATACCCCGGATCTTTCAACACGTATGCTACGGTGAGTTACAATCTCGGCTTCAACCTGACGAAAAACTGGAAGATCGGATTCACGGGCGGGTACGATTTCATTGCACACCAGATGACCATCCCGACCGTAACGGTTTACAGGGACCTTCACTGCTGGGAAATGAACCTGACCTGGAACCCAATAGGCTACTATCGGGGTTTCAATCTTGTTATCAGGATCAAAGCGTCACAGCTTAGAGATATAAAGATTACCAAGAGAGAGGATACTATAGTTGGATACTGATATAAAGATTCGCCGTGCAAGAGTAGGCGATGTGCAGCAAATTGTTTCTTTAATAAACTCCTATGCCGAAAAGGGAGAGATGCTTTTCAGGTCCCAGAGCCAGGTATTGCAGCAGGTGAGAAACTACTTCGTGGCCGCTTCCGCACAAGAGGGGGAATCGCAAGACTCCGAACCCGGGGACGCGATTCTGGCCTGCGGTTCGCTCGACATTACATGGAATGATCTTGCCGAGCTTAGATCCGTTGCCGTCAAGCCGGGGAGCCAAAACCGCGGATTGGGGAGCAGGGTTGTGGAAGCCCTTATGGACGATGCGGCTGAGATGGGACTCAAGCACGTCTTCGCGCTTACCTACAAGCCGCATTTCTTCGAGAGGCTGGGATTCAAGATAATCGACAAACAGCAGCTTCCCCACAAAGTCTGGAGTATTTGCATAGATTGCCTGAAATTCCCGGTGTGCGACGAGGTGGCCATGCAAATCGAGGTCAAAGACTGGATAGAACGACGCACCCCTTCAGAAGCGAAATAGCCGGGACTATTTCGCAATCTCCCCGATCGTAACCGCCGTCGGTCTTCTCTTTCTAGTCCTGTGAGCCTCTATCGTGTATACCATCCCGAACATCAGCAGCATTACTCCGGCGGCCAGGAGAGCGGCAACGAGCGGATGGACTCCATCGGGCAGCAGCTGGGCCAATCCCTTGTTCACCGGTGAACCGTATACGATCATGAGATGCACGACGTAAACCGTCAACGAGCTCCTGCCGATCGCCGGAAGGATCCTCGGAAAGCTGCTGATACCCAGACTTGCGTACCCGACGACCGAGGCCACCAGCGTGACCAGTCCGAACCTCAGCAAGTTTACTGCAGGAAGTGCCTTCCAATAATCAGCGGCCGGAGATACGAATTGGACCTGTATCGGATAGAAGACCATAAACAGAAGCAAAGAGACAATTGCGGCTTTCATGAAACTTCCGGACAGGAGGTGAGCCCTCGTGTCCGCGGGGAGAGATATCGCTGCAGCACCGAAGGAAGCTCCCGCAAAGAGGTAAGCTGAAAAGGGGAAAAAAGTAAAGAAGGAGCCCGAACGGCAAGTCAGGTAAGAATAAATGAAGGGAGAGGTGAACTTCTCCCAAACGATCGGCTCGGTTAAGGGCGCAATTGCAAGCGAAACAAACGCCGCGATGACATACCAGCGAAGAAGAGTCCCTTTCCTTTTAGCAAGGATTGAGATAGCCAGGATTACCAGGAGAGACAGGGATATGATCTGCAGAGCATCTGCAAGGTAGAAGATTTTCCATTCTCCCGAGCTGACGTTCGACGGGTTATATAGCAGCTGCGCAGGAAAATGGAGAAGATATCCGAGGAATAGGAGCATGGCGATCCTTCTAACTCGCCTCAGCTTCGCCTTGTGCGAAACGCTGAGAGAGCCGCCGCTGTCCCGCACCGTCGCCACGACAAACGCCAAACCTGCCGAGAAAAAGAAGAACGGCGCGGTCAATCCCCTGAAGAAAGTCCAGAACTGAAATATCGTACTCCCGGCGTCTTTGTAGACCGGACTCAGAACGGCATCTACGGTATGTCCCTCGATCATCAACATTACCCCGATTGCGCGGAGTATGTCCAGAAGCACGATTCTATTTTTGTCTTGCATTCTCACTACCGGTTTGTCGGAAATACAAACGGGCCGAAATGTCAGACGTGTGGGAAGGAAAAAAGTTGAAGCGAAAGGCAGACCAATACGCCCCCTCCGAATATTCCCGCAAATGTAATAACAGCCCGCCTGTTAAGAACTTCTACTCTGCTTTACTCAGCAGTCGCTCCTTTTTGCTTTAGAAACTGGTCAAATCCCATTTTCTGGTAATAGTCACCGCCGATATATTCGAGTACCTTCAGAAACTTGTCAGGTCCCATGTAGCCCGGAGCGGCAGTGATCGGATGCCCGTCCGACTCGAGGAAAATCGTTGTGGGGTAACCGTTCACCCGAAAGGCGGAGGCCAGTTGGGCATCTGTAATTTCGGTGGTATCTAACATTTCCTTCGCGTCGCTCTCGGCGTTCAGCTTTACCAGGACGAATTTCTTGTTTAGGTAATCTTTCACCTGCTGGTTAGAATATGTGTCGCTCTCCATCTTCTTGCACCAGCCGCACCAATCGGTGTAAACATCTATCAACACCTTCCTGTTGGTCACTTTTGCCTCCTTGACCCCTTCCGTGAAGTCAGTCCACTTGAGGCCGACGTCCTTGGAACCCGTTTTAGGGCTTGTATTTGTAAGCAAAAGGCCACTCAATAACAGGATCAACAATGAATTCATAAAAGCCTCTCCTAAATTTAGAAAATGTCGAACTGATATATGAACGGAGCCGGGGCCTTAAAAAGTTCATCCAGTTTCGTGGCGATCCCGGGCTCCCCTCCGGCAAAACCATATCTCAAAGCATCGCTGGGTTTCAGAAAACCGGAATAGATCTGGGAGAATATCTCAATATCGGTCTCAAATTGCAATGGCTGTTTTGTCTCGTCAACGGCAGTCTCTCCGCCGTGGACATGAAGATTGAAAATCTTCGAATTCTGAGGCAATTGGCCGTCGTTCACTCTAATGACGAAATCGGCAGGTGCCTCAAGCGAGTGGCGCATACTCCTTAGAGCATCGGGTACGTTGATGATTCTCATCATAAATCCGGAAGCAACCATGGAGAAAGACTTATACTCGAAGAACAGTCTGCGGTAGTCAGGCTCTCGCGGCTCTTTCAAGAAAAGATGAAACGGGTAGTCCGCGGGTCCCATGAATCTCACGCGATCGACCTGTTCGCCAAGCGCGCCGATGAACCCCCACAACCCGCGATGTGATGAAGCATCTACCGCCACAAGCTCCTTTATGTTTATTACCTGTTCGCCGACCTGACCGTTCACGGGGCCGTGCTCCTTATAGAGCTCAAAAGCCATGTAGCCCGACACTTCCCCGGAGTCATAGACATAGGCGTCTTTGAACTTCGGCATCACGACCAGGTCCCAGAAGCCGTCACCCCGTATCGGCGTGAAGCTGCCATGGTTTTGCAGCTCCTGAAGAAGAACCCTTTTCACCTTTGCCTTGTCTGCCTTCGTGAAAGGGCGCACGTACGTTCGTTCCTCGAAATTCAGAACGTTTGCCGGTGAGAACTCATATTGAACTATGTTGCCGACGTAACCATAGCCGAACTTCTTATAGAAATGGTGCTTGAAGGGGAAAAGCATCGAGATCGGGTAGTTCATCTCATACATCTTCCGAAGAGATTCTTCCATCAAAGCCTCTGCGATCCCCCGCCGTCTCGCTTCCGGCTGAACCGCGACGGCCGCGATTCCTGCCATCGACATCTTGATCCCCCGGGAGTATACGTCAAACGGTGTGATCCGCAGACAACCCGCAATTTTTTCGCTCAAAGTCTTGTCTTCAATGACATACATGTTGGAGAGCGAGTAGCGCGGATTGTTTTCGATACTGACACGGATCACCGCCGTATCTTCGAGAAATGATTTCGATAAGAGCGTAGCTATTGCGTCAGCGTCGCTGCCCGTGGCCTGCCGAATTATCATATACCGATTCCATTTTATTTAAAGAGTCCTTTACAGCTTTAAACACCGTCTGAACGTCTATCCCCTCGTTCCCGCTTCCGAACGTGCAAACATGTGGATTCTGCGGACAACTATTCATGCAAAAGCCTTCAGGAGGAAGGATTATACGAGCGGAATTCCCGATCGGGCCCCACAACTTCGGCGAGCAGGCAGTCAGCGGGCAGAACATCGATACTGTCGGCGTCCCCACTGCTGAAGCGATATGCATGGGACCCGTACTGGACGAGATCAGTAGTGTTACTTCCGACAGAACTCCCGCCAACTGACGCAGCGAGAGCTCACCGAACGATGCAGTTACGCCCCGTACGCCGGCTGCGAGAAAAGCCTCCCGAAGTTTTCCTTCGCCGCTACTGCCGGTTACCAGAACCTGAGTTCCCCCGTCGGACACCATTTCAGCCAGCTTGATATACCTGCCGACCTCCCAGTTAGGCGCGGAGCGGCCGCTGCCGGGGTGCATCGCGACTATAGGTCTGCCGGGGTTAACCCCCTTCTCTTCCAGGAATAACCGCGCCGCAGCCTTTTCGTCGTCATTGACAAAGATCTCGGGCTTCGCCCAAATCTTATCCGCTCCTATCTTCCTGGCAAGGTCAAGCATGTAATCGGACTCATGCCGCAGCGGATTGTACTTGCGCCGGGAAACGCCGCGCATGAAAGTCACCACTTCGTACAAGATGTGACCGACGCCTACGCGATAAGGAATGCCGGACAGGGACAGCATGTATGCCATTCGCTTGGTCGGCATCAGAAGAAGTGCGGTGTCAAACCTGTAAGACCGGATCTCGCGCACCTTGCCGATAAAACTGTTGCCGCCTTCCGCCTGATTCGGACTATCAGTGAGTACAACATCTATATAGGGATTGCCCTTCAGCAACGGGCTCGTGTACGGCGACACCAGTGCGCCCGTAAAGCACCCCGGAAAAGACTGTTTCAGAGTACGGTAGACCGGTGTTGAAAGCACCACATCGCCGACCCTGTCGGGCCTCACTACGAGAATTCGATTATGATTTGTCTTAAAGATGCTCGGCAAACTCCGACTCACTAGGTTCTGGTGTCAATATAAGACTTGGAGGTGTTTGTTTCAGGCTCTGAGTCGTATCGAGCGGCAACTTGAAGGGGCTCCCGAAGTGTATGCCGAATTCATCCGGCAGCAGGGAATGATTCGCCGGGAATGGCGCCAGTCCCACCACCGAATGCTCGTTTGTCGCTTTTTTGGAGGCAATTCGGGTGAAAGGGCCCTACTTTTTTTGCTTGCATTAACAATAACACAGGCCTATATTACTTACGCGAGTTTAAAAGGGTTTCGACGAGGATCCCACCCTACCCCAAGAATCCTCGGACTATCCGTACCGACCTGCTGGCTACCCCACAGCGGGTCGGTTTTTTTTTAATGGGTCTCTTTTCATAATTTGTGTAAAACTCGGGAGGAACCATGGACCTGCAAAAGATTCAGACTGCAATAAGTTCGCTCGGTTTGGGCGGCTGGTTGTTTTTCGATTTCCATAACCGGGACCACCTGGGACTGAAGATCCTCGGTATGGATCCTCATGCTATGGCCACCCGTCGGTGGTATTATTACGTTCCGGCAAGCGGAGAGCCTGTCAAACTGGCCCACAGGGTCGAGCCGGTGAAGCTCGATCACCTACCCGGGAAGAAAACAATGTATTCTACCTGGCGTGAGCTGCACGCCAACCTCAAGGAGATGCTCGGCAACCCGACCAGGATCGCGATGCAGTATTCTCCCCTCAACGATATCCCGTATGTATCGATCGCGGACGGCGGAACTCTCGAACTGGTAAGGAGTTTTGGCCATGAGGTCGTCTCCTCGGCCGACCTGGTCCAGCAATTCGAGGCCCTCCTGGACGAAAAGGCCATCAAGTCACACTACAAGGCAGGAAGGCTCGTCGATCAAATCCTGGACGAAGCATTCCACGAGGTCCGCAAATCTCTCAAGAGCAAGAAATACAAAACCGAATATGAGATACAGCAATTTATCGGAAAGAGATTCAAGGCGAACGGCCTCGTCACGGACGACCTTCCAATCGTAGGGACGAACGATCATCCCGCAAACCCGCATTTCGCACCCACTCCAAAGGGCTCAAGGAAGATCAAGCCGGGCGATAAGCTTCTCATCGACTTGTGGGCAAAGCTCGAGAGGCCGGGTTCCATTTACTATGACATCACCTGGAGTGCATATGTCGGCGACAACCCACCCGAGGAATATGTTAAGGCTTTCAACGTTGTCAGAGATGCAAGGCAGGCAGGCTTCAAGTTCCTGAACGACAGGCTCAGCGAAGGCAGACAGGTAGCCGGACGCGACGTGGATGATGTGTGCAGGGGAGTCGTGGTTCAGAGCGGCTATGGAGAATATTTCACACACCGCACCGGACATTCCATCGGCGAGGAAGTACACGGCAATGGGGCGAACATCGACAATTTCGAAACCCAGGATACACGCCTGCTTGTACCGGGATGCCTTTTCTCCCTGGAACCCGGAATCTACATAGAAGGCAAAATGGGCGTGCGCTCCGAGCTGAACGTCCTTATCGACAGCTCTAACAAGGCCGTAGTAACCGGCAGGGAGCAGCAGGAACTGGTATTGATTCACTAGAAAGGTCATGGCAAAGCAAACAATCAGATTCGCATGTCAGAACTGCGGGTACATTTCTCCGCGATGGACCGGGCGCTGCCCAGAATGCGGTGAGTGGAACACTTTCGTAGAGGAGCTGCTCGCCGAAGCCCCGAAGCGTAAAGAGTCGAGAGAGAAGATTGAAATCGCTCCACTGAGCGAGGTGGAGGTGACAGAGGGAGAGCGTCTCTCAACCGGCATTGAAGAGTTCGACCGCGTGCTCGGCGGCGGACTCATGCCCGGTTCGATTATCCTGGTCGCCGGCGATCCGGGTGTTGGAAAATCCACGCTTCTGATGCAGCTGGCGAGAAATGAGAAGCTGGGCAGGATCCTGTATGTGACGGGCGAGGAATCCAGGGTGCAAATCCGGGTGCGGGCACACAGGCTCGGGATAACCAATCTCGATAATCTATACGTTCTCGCCGAAACCGACCTCGATGCCGTAATGAAAGCAACTTCGCAATTCAATCCAACGCTCCTGATCGTCGATTCGATTCAGACGGTCTACCACCCAGAGGTCATGTCTGCTCCGGGGACAGTTAGCCAGGTGCGTGAATGCTCCTCCCGGCTGGCACAGCTCGCGAAATTGACAGGGACAACGGTTTTCGTGGTCGGGCATGTTACCAAGGAAGGAATAACCGCGGGCCCGAAGGTGCTCGAACACATCGTCGATGCGGTGCTCCAGCTCGAAGGCGAGCGCCACTACTCGTTCAGGATTCTTCGCGCATACAAGAACAGATTCGGCTCGATAAACGAGATTGGGCTATTTGAAATGCGCGAAAGCGGCATGGTTGAAGTTGCAAATCCGTCGGAAATTTTTCTTTCGGAGAGGAGCTTCGGTGCCAGCGGGTCGAGCGTGACTGCAGCTATGGAAGGAACCCGTCCTATCCTTCTTGAAATACAGGCGCTTGTCACACCGACCGGATACTCGGTGCCGCAGCGGACGTCGACAGGGTTCGATTACCGGAGACTGAGCATAATCCTCGCGGTTATCGAAAAAAGGATGGGGATGAAGCTCGGCGGGTTCGACGTCTTCCTGAATGTAGCTGGGGGTGTGAAGATAGACGAACCGGCAGTAGATTTGGCGGCAGCCATCTCGGTTATTTCCAGCTATAAGGATATCCCGGTGGATTCCAGTACTCTGGTGATAGGCGAGGTCGGGTTGGCAGGCGAAGTGAGAAGCGTCAGCCAGATAGAACGGCGCGTCAAAGAAGCGGCAAAGCTGGGGTTCACAAGGGCAGTCGTACCGCACTCAAACTTCAATTCCGGCTCCGATAAAAAAAACGCGAAGTCGGAGCTAGGAATCGAAGTCGTCGAAGTACGAAAGCTTTCGGAGGCAGTAAAACTTCTCGTCTGAAAAGGCGACGGGATAACCCCTTGAATCAAGGGAGACAATCCCGGCGCCTCTTCCGAAACACCTTCACAAACCCCGACTCGTGCGACGCCGAGTCAGGCTTCCACTCCTAAGCTTCCATACTATTTGTAGTTAGTATCAAATGATACTATTTAATCAGAATGAACTTCTTTATCGCCACAAACTCTTTTCCGTCTGCTCCTTCCGCGACAATCCTGTAGAGGTACACGCCGCTCGCATATCTTGCTCCGTTGAATGTCACTTTGTAGACTCCTGCATTCTCTTCGCCGTCCGCAAGTGTCGCCACTTCCCTGCCAAGTATATCGTATACCTTCAGCGTTACGCGACTGTTCATCGGCAACTGATAACTGATCACAGTCGTCGGATTGAACGGGTTCGGATAGTTCTGGAAAAGCTTGTACTCCTTCGGCACTCCGCTCAGTTCGTCGATGCCCGTGAGCCCTATCCCTGTCGTGAATGTCTCGACAGCCGAGTATACTCCTTCTCCACCAGTATCTATTGCGCTCACGTGCCAGTAATACTTCACATCCGCCCGAAGAGGCGTTGATAACGTGTCGGTCGTGTCGGAAAGCGTTGTATCGAAAACGACATACGTTCTCATGAACCCGCCCAGGCTATCCAGCGAGTCGCTTTTGGCAATCTGAAGCCGGTATCTCATCGCGTTCTCCGATGGATTCCACGTGAACATCGTTATCCTCGGCTCTCCTGTCGTTCCGATCGGATATCTCGGGTTAGGTGCCAACGGCGCCGCGATGATTGTCGTGAATGAGTCAACCATTGAGAATGCACTCATTCCACCTGCATTGTACGAACATACCCGCCAATAATACTTTCTTAGGTTCTCCAGCGCAGTCACCGTGAATGTAGTGTCTCTTGTCGTGTCTCGTGCCACAACCAAAGGCGAAAACGATGTATTCTCAGAAATCTGACACACGTATCCCGTGTCTGCCACCACCGAATGCCATTTCAGCGTCAAGGTGTCTGCCGGCTGGTAAGACGCGTTGTTAGTTGGATATGCCAAGAGCGGAACACCGGGCACGGACATGACACTGAATGAATCAGTCGCCGTATAAGAACCGGCTCCACTGGCACCGAATGCCTGGACACGCCAGTAATATTCACGCCCTGCCGTCAGTGCTACGGCGACAGCTGTGTCTCCCGATCCGCTTGTCGAATCCTCGACGAGTATCGTTTCGAGCATCGGATTGGTGGAAATCTCCCAGCGATAACCCGACGCTCCGGCAACCGGATTTATTCTTAAGGTGATGTTAGCAGGCAGGTTCACCGCATTACAGCCCGGCCATACGAGTACCGGCGAAGCAATTGTCGTAAATGTCTCTGCACGAGTATACCCGCTCGGACCGGTAGCACTCAACGCTTCTACCCGCCAGTAGTACCTCTCGCCGTTCATCAGTGTCACTGCTTCGGTAGTATCGCTTATTCCCTCCGTTGAATCGTCGACTACCGTCGTGTAAAAAGCTGGACTCGTAGATACCTGCCAATGATAGCCTGTTGCTCCTGGCACTGAATTCACTTCCAGTATCAAATTTGACGGCTCGCCCATCGCGCTATCCGCCGGCGATGCCATTACCGGCACTCCGACCGCCGTCGTGAAGGAATCCGTCAAGGACAGGCTCACATCTCCATCTCCGTAACCGCAGATGCGCCAGTAATATTTCGTCAATGCCGACAGGGAGTCAACTTCAAACGTCGTGGCTGGTGATTGTCCCCCCTGCACGATTATCGGAGAAAACGCCGGATTGGTGGACAACATGCACACGTATGTCGTATAAGGCGGTGTTTCATCCCATTTCAGGATCAAATTACCCGTCTGGATGCCCACCGCATTGTTCGGTGGGTAGGACAGCGCCGGTGTCGGCGGCGCCTGGACGTACATCGTCTTGAACGAATCAGGCCCCGAATATGCGCTCGCCCCTGCACTGCCTACCGCCTGAACACGCCAGTAATATTCCGTCCCCATTGAAAGCGATACGGCGTTTGTGGTGTCTGTTGTCGTATTGTCGACAACCGTGGATGAGAACGTCGGGCTGGTGGACACCTGCCAATGATAGCCCGTCGCTCCTGCTGTGGAATCTACCTTTAGTGTCAGGCTGGTTGGTTGGTTCGTTGCGTTGTTCGATGGATATGCAGGCGTCGGTGAAGCCAAGATCGTTGTGAGTGAATCCGGTTCCGAATACACGCTCGCCCCGGCACTGCCTACCGCCTGAACGCGCCAGTAGTACTTAGTGCCCTTTGAAAGAGTCACGGCGTTCGTACTTCCGCTCGTGGAATTATGGACGACGGTGGACGAGAACGTCGGGCTCACGGAAACCTGCCAGTTATAGCTCGTTGCTCCCGCGGAAGCGGTTATCTGCAGTGTATCATCCACCGGCAGGTTCACGCTATTGTTTGCGGGCGAAGTAAGAGCCGGTACCGGCGGCGCCACGACATCGAACGCATATGCCGCAATCCCGCCGATAATCGGGCTGCTTCCAGAACCGGTGTTGATGGAAGTTGCCTCCTGTCCGTCCGTCGCAAAGGCGTAAATGACATGCGTCCCCGCTGACAGCGTCCCCGTCGTGCCGCTGTATGAAGACCCTGACCCCGCAGCTTTCTGCCAGGCGTTCTGCCAGG
>JBJKQU010000126.1:0-4137 GCA_046705025.1 Candidatus Kryptoniota bacterium
AGTCTTATACCGACTCCTCGCTACATGGCTACAGAGTCTTACCATGTCCGGAACCTTGGACGGAGAGCGCCTCTCCTTCCTCATCCGGATAGTTAAGGAACAGTTTAGCTCGGCACTCATTTCAACAACAAAAACTTCCTGACCCGTACTGTCTGTCTTACGAGGTAAAGGAATGAGTCCGAATGTTACCCACTTGAAGCGGCCAGTCTCTGGTCATTGTCCGACGGACCGATAAGATTACTTTCCCTCCAGGACGAAAGCGCAAACAGAGTCAAACTAGAAACAATGAAAATGGGATCGATCGCATCCTGTTCCCTTTTACCTTCCGTCGTAATGCGCCCCGTTTCCGCCAACGTCCACGAATCAATTCGTACCGCGAGTTTGGGAAAAACGTCGATGCGTCGTGTCTTCGGTGGGCACGTACCCTGCGTTACGTCATCTGACGTCTGTCTTACTTGTAATTGCCCGTCGAATTACAGAGTGTCAGCCTGTCCTGGAGTGGCTTGCAAGCATTCGCGGGGGAAAGCCTGCCCTTGTCCGAGTCGCGATTCAGGTCGGTAGAATTGCATGCAGGTCGCAAGTGAAGTACCCATTTCTATCTGTCAGGCCCCGGAATCTGGCAGTTCCGGGAAACCGTATCTTTTGAAGACCCGCAAATACTGTTGACCCCTACCAGATAGAGCGGCTCGCGGTCTCCAATATAGAATGGGCCCAATTATCCATAAATGGAATATCGCTCCAGCTCGAATCATCATTCACCGATCCGGGCACAACGTATTCCCCACCCGGCATGATTGAGCCGTCACACTTTACGAAAAGGCTCGAATCGCCGGGCGTGTATTTCACGACTTGCCAAACGGGACGCTTAACCAGAGCCATCCCCGCTTTTAGAGGCTTTTCAAGAGACATCCCTAAGAACTCCGTAGTGTTCTGATTCGTTAACCATCCCTCTTACCACATGCCAAAGCATTTCCTGATCGACTCTCACGTCTTTTTCCTTTATTCGTGGCAACAGGCAGCACCTGCTGAAATTAGACTGGGCTGCATTGAAGAAATTACGATGAGTCGGCCGAAAACAGAGCAAATTCCAATTGAGGCTCAGTTTGAATCTAAATACCAAGAAAGGAGAGGAGGCGCACATTCCGCAAAAGAGAAAATAGCTAATCGCTGCGTTCCCGGCGCATTCACTGCCCCCTTTCGGTTAAAATTAGCTCGGGGCTTCCGGCAGGTCTGAAAATGAGCCAGTACCCGAATGCCCGGCTTCGCCGTTGTCATTTCTTAGAATCTTTGAGCTGGGGATGTCGGGAGAAGGACGAACAAGCGATTTATATCGGCGATTCCAACTTTGGACGATCATAAGGAACCCAGGCTCTTCTACAGGGCCGCCGCTCCCGGGTGGTGGTCCTGATTCAAGTCGTCAAGTGAAACCTGAGATTAAGTGCGGTCGTTTTTTACCCGGATATCGGGAGTCCGGGACCATTCTTTGCAGGGCGGGTATTCGTCCACCCGAGAGGCGACTTGAATAGTCATCGCGTTCCCTTCCGGACCGGGATCCGGTATCTTTGGTCCGGGAGCGAAATGAATTTCGGACGGAAGCTCTTGTGTTCTGAATACGCTGTCTGTCTCTTTTCTCGGTATCGTTTCATATGCCACCGGACCAACAATCGCGGAACATTCGTTTTCTTATCCGGACCTGCGGAAGCGAGTCTCGCGCTTACTTTTCGGAAACGATGTTCCAGTAGACAGTATAGTGCTGATGGCTGATCTCGTACAGCGGTTTCAGCTCCACATCGCGTGGCCGTCCGATTCCGACTGTCTTGAAATGAAGCGGCTTGCCCGGCACGGGCTTCAGCCATTTATTCACATCATGGGGCACGCCTGCAATCGCGAGATCAGGAACACTCACGTCCGGCATGTGGAAGAACTGGTTATTCTCATCCGCATACGGAAGCGGAACGTAGCCGCCGAGCTCCCCCGCCAGGACAATCGGACCGTACATAATCGCTGCCTTGCTGCTGTCGTTCGCCATCGGCACCACCCGAAGCCGCATCGGGAGAGATATCTCTATCCTGTCTCCATCATGCCATGTTCGGGTCACACTCACGTAACTTCCCGGCCGACCGTTCACTGTCACTTCCTTACCGTTCACCTTTATCTCGTAACCGGCCCCCGCCCAATACGGACGGCGTATTTCAAACGTAAAAAGACGACTATGTTTCATCCTCAGTTTCAGCGTGCTTTTCTGCGATTCGGGAAAGTTCGTTTCCTGCCGGACCTTAACTCTCCCGGCATGCCAATTCAAGACGGACGGGATGAAGAGGTTCACATAGAGGCTGTCGCCATTGTGCATGTAGATGAATTCGCCGTACTTGGAGTGATTCTCCATTCCTGTTCCGACGCAGCACCAGAAGGAATTATATGGAGTGCTGAACGTCTTGAAGAAGCCGGGCTCGAGTGAAATGAAATAAGTCATCATCCCAGTCCCGGGATCCTGGGAAGCAAGGATGTCGTTATACAGGGCGCGCTCATAGTATGCGGCATATTCCGCCCGTGGGTCCCACTCCATCAGGTGCCGCGTCAGCTTGAGCATGTTGTACACGTTGCAGGTCTCGCCCGATTCCCGGTTGAGGCGGTTCGGAAGGTCCCCGAGCTTCCCGAAGTATTCATAATCTCCCATTTCCCCGTTTATGTAGGTCCGCTTCTGCGTGACTTCCTGCCAGAAACAGTCCGCCACGTCTTTCATCGTACTGTTATCGTCCACTTCATATTCCTTCGCGGCACCGATTATTTTCGGTATCTGCATGTTGACGTGGTTGCCGTCAAGCGAGTCGACGCCGTCGGCAAGCGGGCCGAAGAGCCGCTCGTCATTGAAGCGCTCGGCCAGATCCAGGAACCGTTTCTCTCCCGTCATTTCGTACAAGTCCGCCATCACTTCATTCATGCCGCCGTATTCACATTTGATCATTCGGATGAACTGTGCGTCGGTGAGGTGATGCGAGAAGCCCACAGCCCAGTCTCCGAACTTTATCATCACTTCCCTGGCTTCTTCGTTCCCAGTGAAGCGATACGCATCGCGAAGCCCGGCAAAGACCTTGTGGAGATTGTACCATGGCGACCACATGCTGTCTAGGCTGAAGCTCTGTGCGATTATTTCGCCGTCCTCCACTCTCTTCCAGAACTCCGGTCCGTCCGGTATGCCGCCGATATAGCCGGTGCCCAGGGTGTCCTGACATTTGCGCAGGCCGGCGACGATGTAATCCACCCTGTCCTTCAGTTTAACGTTGCCCGTCGACGCGTACATCATTGATGCAGCCGAGAGATAGTGCCCGAGGATGGCCCCGGACAACTGGGACGATTCCCAGCCTTTGTATTGCGGGGCTTTCGGCTGAATCCCTGCAGCCTTGTAGTATGGTGCAAGGAGTCGGTCGGGGTCGAGCGAAAGCAAATACTTCTCGTCCATATCCATCGCATGTTTAAACGGACCCGGCAGCAATCGAACGTCGGCAAGCGAGAATGTCTCTGCCCTGCCGGTAGCGGGTTCTACCTGGGCGACCAAAGACCTATAAGACAAGGATTGAAGGATCAGAAGTGCCATCAGCCACACAACGGCTTTCGATCGGGTGGGAATTACGGAAAAAGCTCTAACGAGACCGGACATACTGAAACTGTGTGAGTTCATCGTTCCGCATCGCTCCTGCTTTTGTTTGTCGTGTCAATTTACGGCTCCTTCGCCATTCGTTAAAACGAACGGCCGTAATAAGGCACAAAACCCCGTACGGGGGTTTCGCTATCTGACCTTTGACTTCCGACCTTTGGATCCTGACCTCTGTTTCAGCATCGGCATCCGTTGAAACGGACGCCTTGGAACTTGCAGAAAACCCCTTCGGGCTTTGGCGCGGATTGAACTGAAACACGGAGACACAAGAGGCACAGAGAAACACTGAGCCGATTCATAATGTCACCCCTTCGGGGTTCAATCACTGGTTTTTGTTTGACGGGCTACAATAGTATCACCCCTTCGCCTATGGAAAAGAAAGTCAAGGGGGAAAGGGATCCCATCAACAAAGATTTTGGTCTTTGTTCTCTGACTTTTGGTCTCACACAGCCACAGAAGGTGACTGCGTTTTTTGCGCTCGG
>JBJKQU010000127.1:0-9507 GCA_046705025.1 Candidatus Kryptoniota bacterium
GGTGACAAATTCAGTGTCTCCCGAATTTCTCTCGCCAACCCTGCGTCTATCGCTATCTCAGACACTTAACGGATCAGCTCATCTTTTTACCCTTCAATTTCCATGCCCCTATGTCGGATTTCAGGCATGTCGCGCACTTAGCCATTTTATTGCTCCTTTCTTATTTTAATTCTTCAGCCTTGAGGATCGCAAGCAGCACCTGCGCATTCAATCTGACTTTGTAGTTTGGATTTATATTTTATCCTCTTGCGAACAGGGCTTTCACGGAAGTAAGAATGCTCTTCTGCCCTTCATTCTTTCTAAACACAAACCAGCCGAGGACCGTGCCGAATGCAATGTGCGCGAGGATGACGGTCACCGGAAATCCCCAGCCGAAATCAAGGCCAAAGTGTCCGACTCCGAGCGCGACTACGACAGGACTCATCATGAATCCGATGCCGACGAGTATGCCGTAGCTCGTTCCGGTCCAACCCTTTCCTCTGCCCATGAACAGGCTGTATATGATCCCGAACGAGGCGCCGTTCCAGAAGTGGTACGACCATCCGGCGATATTAGACAGAAGGCTGGGACCGTCCGCAAATCTATTCAGCAGCAAAACGCCCATAAGTTCCGGAAGTTCACCCGGCATGCCTCCGAGTCTATACCCGATCTCACGAACTATTTCCAGCCCGATGGTTCCCACCAGGCCTGCCAGTATGCCTGTCCTGATCTGTCTAAAGAGCTGGCGCTCCCCTGCAAACCAGGTTACCGCCATTACGATCGCAAGAAACACTATCGACGGAATCAGGAACTCGACAGCCAGGCTGCTCAGCGTCGAATATCCCGCCTCGGCCGCGACGAATAGGTTAGGTGGAATTGCGGCCATCAGGAGTGCAAGTGCCGCCAGAACGATCTTCTTTAATTCCGATTTCTTTGTGTTGTCCATTATTTCGTCTTCCTTCCTCTGAAACGCACAGGAGTGGGCGAACTCACTGTCCGGCCGCTCCCGAAGCAGGTCCGCTTGCACTATTTGGAGATCATTCCCGTCATCATGCTTAGCTTTTGGTCGAGCATGTTTGCGATCATGTCGACCTTCTTGTTATGAAACGGGGCGAGCTGATCGCTTGGCTTGACGTAACTGACATACGTGTGGCCGTTCGTGTTCTCGTAAATGTTCACTCGGATCGGGACTGCTACTCCTACGCCGCGATCAGCAGAAAAGAGCTTGTGGCCGACGGTCGGATTCCCTACGAACAGAGAGACATCGTTCATCTTAAGGCCGGTCATAGCCATGACTTTACCCTGATTGAGCTCGGATAGCACCATCATCCCGTTCTTCGCAATCATCTTTTTAAGCGAGGAAACGGTCTTGTTAAATGGCATTTTCGACTGGACGGTAACAAGCCCGCTTTCCTGCGCATAGGCAGGTGTTGTTTGAGAAAATGACACAGCGACCAGCAGCGCCAAAAGTAGCGTTGCAGCGATTCTACTCACGTTGATTTTCCTCATGGCATTTCTCCTTGCCCCTTTGGGGCTTTTAGTCTAATGATTTGTTTTTGCTTCTTGATTCACGCCAAAAGATAGAATGCCAGCGTTGGAGAGTCTGTCAGGTAGATGACAAATCAAAGGGGAAAGATGGAATGATGGAAAAGAGAGGATACCGGAATTCTGGAATGGTGGAAAGGACCTGAAGTAAGTGGATTACGTATACTATTTATTTGATGGATCGCCGGATGTGTGGATAGAATTGATGCCCGCCAGGCGCTACCCGGCCAGCTTTTTCAGCTTATCATAATTCTTTATTGTGAAACTGTCGCGGCTGAATTCGATCAAGCCAGATTTTCGAAATTCATCCAGGATGGCTGTCGTGGTTTGTCTTGCCGAGCCGGTAAGGAGTGCGATTTCCTGGTGGGTGAGTGGACTGCCTATCGTTACTATCCCGTTTTTCATTTTTCCGAACTCCTCGGCATATTCGACTAGGAACCCCGCGGTTCTCTGCCTCACATCCTTGAAGATCATGTCACTTACGCGCTTCTGGACTTTCCGAAGTCTCAAGCCGATCTTCTTCGTCACCTCAAGATTCAATTCGGGACTGTCTTTCATGATATTCTGAAAGTCTTGGACATTCATCGCGCAGATGAGGGCATCGTCCAGCGCTTCGGCAATTTCATCGCGGCCTTCGCCTTGCCCGACCAGCGACAGCTCGCCGAAAATCTCGCCGGGACCTATAACGTCTATGATAACTTCCCTGCCATCGGAAGATATTCTTGAAATCTTAACGTGTCCGTCCTTCAGGAAAAATATCGACCGCGACGGCTCGTCACCGAAATAGATGGGCTGATGTTTTTTGACTGTCGACATCGAAGACATCTTATCGATACTTTGAACGAGCGACTCCTCCATCCCGTCAAGAATATTAATGTGCTTAAGGAACCAGAACTTCGATTTTGATTGCACGATCATTCTCCTTCAAAGATAATCTGTGAACTGGCCGCCCAGGGGCTCCCACAACATGGGAGTAAGTTATTCGAAAGCCCGTGAAAAGACAAACTAACAAACTCCATCAAATGACAGGATTCCATCCGTGATAGCAGGATGGACTCGCCTGTCCGGAGGAGGGTGATTCTTCAATTACGTCAGGCTGTAGATCAGGCCGCGGACAGCGGGACATATTGTGATGTTGTACCCCCGGAACTTTTCGACCTCCTGCGTGCCTGCCCGTAGGGTCCTGGGGACACGCCGAAGTGCCTCAACAGACTCTTACTTAAACCAGATGCCGTTCCGGCACGCAGGCGTGACTGTCATTCCATGGTACGCAGCATGGACCGAATTTGCTGATCTTATTTCGCTTTCGCAGATTTGGTGATACACGAAAATCCTTTTTGATATACTTTTCTCCCCGCGACCGGGCATATAACGGGCATGAAAGGGTACCACTATGTGGGATTGATCCCGCATTAATCATGGCCCATCAACCGGTGTTTGAAAGCAATTGATCCAGATTCTCTCTCGTGAGCAAATTTGCATCAGCAGTCGTATCAAGAAAGGGGCGGACATCGTCGACAACAGCCTGCCAGCTCATCGTATCGACTTTTTCCCGCACTAAATTGCGCCGGTTGTCTTCAGACAATTCGGGTCCCGACCACCCTGTCTGCCGCAGGGCATTGTTCAGTAAGATGAAGTTGGGAAAAGGCCAATAATGCTGTCCCACCATGAAAGGAGAGCGGAATCATCGCCCCCGCGCGCTGCATGGCGCCAAGGATTCTGGCCTGCAAATATTCCCTCACAATATTCCTTGCCTGAAGCGGAGTCGAGGCACCGCGGGTGATTTGAGCAACATAGTCTTTCATAGAGTCACTACAATCGGCGTGTGTTCCGGGATCAGGCCATGAAACTCAAGTGCTGACTGGCAGCTGACATAGGATGCCCTGACCATACGATTCGCGACAAGGAATGGATGCGGTTTTACCTTTCGGTACGGTGGCGCGAGCGCATAGAGTCCACGCCGAATCTGGTAAATTCGACCGGCCTTCGCCTACCGGGAGAGCTGGAGGATCACATCTTTTGGAACTGCATTTCCGGCCAGTAGAAATCGTGTCTCAAAGACCGGTTAATCGTCGACAATATTTACGAGCCGTTCGAATTCTATAGCAATAACTTGGCATTATTGACATGTTACTGCAATCAAATACCTCAAATTCAGGTTCTTCCTAAAGAAAACGTTAAATTCCAAACGGACTGCCGGTATGACTACGGACAAGAAAAATATCCTGTCGCTTCTGAGTAAGTATCAGGCTTTACTAATCGAGAACGATAAGCTGAGGGCAGAGGTCGAGAGGCTCAAAGCCCGGCTCGCGGCACTCGGTCATCCAAATGACTTGGCAATAGGGAGAGTTGAAACGGCGAGTGCCGGAAGCATATCCGGTATTCCGAACGACGCTCTAACCGACGGAGTCGGGAAGAATTCGGATCGAAAAGTGAATCAGCAGAGCGGGTCTGAAGATAAGATAGAGCTCTTCATGTCCCTCTTTAAAGGAAGAACCGATGTCTATGCGAAGAGATGGCGAAATTCAAAAGGACAATCCGGATACTCGCCCGCCTGCCTCAACGAATGGAAGCCTGGTATCTGCAACAAACCACGGATCAAATGCTATGAGTGCAGTAACAAGTCTTTCGAGATTTTGAATGACAGAGTCGTCGAAGAGCATCTCAAGGGAAAGATTACAGCCGGACTATATCCTATGTGCCATGACGACACATGTTACTTGCTAGCAATCGACTTCGACGATGACGGTTGGCAAAAAGACATATCGGTGCTGAGAGACACATGTTCCAAATTGAACATCCCCCTTGCGGGGGAACGGTCACGTTCAGGCAACGGCGCTCACCTCTGGTTCTTCTTTGAAGAACCCATACCGGCAGCTTCCGCCCGAAAGTTCGGATCGGCCCTGCTGACTTATTCTATGAATAAGAGGCATGAAATCATGTTCAAGTCGTACGACAGATTCTTTCCCAATCAGGACACTATGCCGAAAGGAGGATTCGGTAATCTGATTGCACTTCCCTTGCAGATGGAACCACGGAAGAAGGGGAACAGCGTTTTCATCGATGAGCAGCTGAAACCGTATCCGGACCAGTGGAATTTCCTGAGTTCGGTGAGGAAGTTATCTGAAGATGAAGTCGGTTCATTGACGAAAACACTCTCCATCTTCGGAGCCGAAAACGATCTTGGGATATTGAGAAAGGATGACAACGAGACACAGAAACCATGGCAAAGGGCAGGGACTATTTCGTTGAAGAAGGACGATTTTCCTGAGAAGCCGGAAGTCGTAAAGGCGAATATGATTTATGTCTCGAAGGAAGGCGTTTCGCAGAGGGGATTGAATGCATTAAAACGGTTGGCAGCATTTAAGAACCCGGAGTTTTATAAAGCCCAGGCAATGCGTTTGCCGACTTACAACAAGCCAAGAATCATATCGTGTTCAGACGAGACGGATAAGTATCTCTGCCTTCCCAGGGGCTGTCTACGGGATGTTCAGGCCTTATTGAGCAAACTGAATCTCTTACCGATCATCTCGGATGAAACCAATCGTGGCAGGAGAATCGATATCGAGTTTAATGGAACGCTAAGAGATGAACAGCTTCCTGCAGCAAATGAGTTAATGAAATTTGATAACGGCGTGTTGGCTGCTGCGACTGCATTCGGCAAAACTGTAGTAGCTGCAAAACTAATAGCAGAGAGGAAAACGAGCACACTCGTATTAGTCCACAGGAAACAACTCCTTTCGCAATGGGTGAAGAAGCTATCGGAGTTCTTAATCATCAAAGAAGAAGTCCCTCAACCGGAGAAGAAGCGCGGGAGACCGAAGCGACTCTCACCAATAGGCCAAATTGGTGGAGGCAGAGATAGTCCAACCGGTATAGTCGATGTCGGAATCATGCAATCTCTTTACAGAGACAATGAGGTCTCCGAGCGGGTAAGGAATTATGGAATGGTCATTGTGGATGAATGCCACCATGTCCCCGCCTTCAGTTTCGAGCAGGTTCTCAAGAACGTTGACGCCAGATATGTTTACGGTTTGACTGCGACACCGGTGAGATTGGACGGGCATCATCCGATTATATTCATGCACTGCGGACCGATGAGATACAAAGTGGACGCAAAGTCCCAGTTGGTGCCGTTCGACCACTTCGTGATCCCAAGATTCACAAGTTTCGTAATTCCCGTTGATAGTAGTGTATCGGTTTCGGACAGAAAAGATCCTCGCATCCAAGAGCTCTATTCCGAGTTAGCAGCCAGCGAAATGCGGAATAGGCTCATAGCCAATGACGTAATAGCGAATTACGAGGCCGGCAGGAGTTCGCTTGTGCTGAGCGAAAGGACCTCCCATGTTGAAAAACTTGCAGGCATGATAAGCGAGAGGGTAGCGGACGTAATTCCGCTGACAGGCAAATATGGGATCAGGCAAACCAGGGAAGCCCTGCAAAAGATTGCCGATGCACCTCAACGAAATGCTCTGACCATAGTTGCAACGGGGAAATATATAGGTGAGGGTTTCGATGAGCCACGCCTCGATACTCTGTTCCTGGCCATGCCGATTTCCTGGAAAGGAACTTTGCGGCAATACGTAGGCAGGTTACACCGAACACACGAAAACAAGAAAGAGGTTCAAGTTTACGACTATGTCGATACGCATGTAGGGATGTTTGAAAAGATGTACAACAAGCGACTCAGCGGATATGCTTCATTTGGATATAAAACCAAAGGTGACGGAGGGGCGCCGGAAGCCGCGAATTTCATTTTCGACACGAGCAGTTTCTATCCGGTTTACTGCGCCGACATTGAGAATGCACACGGTAACATTTTCATAATCAGTCCTTTCGTTTTGAGAAGGCGGATAATGAATTTCCGCGAGCATTTAAGAAGGGCGATTGATATGAACATCAAGGTGACGATCATGACGAGGCCATGCGAGGACTTCAAGGAGAAGGATAGACCGCAACTGAGTGACACCTTAGATGTTTTGCGAAACGATGGCGTCAATCTGTTATTCAAATCCGGGGTTCATCAGAAATTTGCAGTTATAGATGATCGTATTGTCTGGTACGGAAGCGTAAATCTTCTGAGTTTCGGCACTTCTGAAGAGACCATGATGAGGCTGGAGAGCTCAAACATTGCAAGCGAGTTGTTGAAGAGCCTGGGTCTGTAGATAAGACTAAGGTGGCTTACCGATATTCTGTCCGCGGGATATCATGGTGTGCCAGTCGGCTAGAATGCGCAGCGCAAACCGAATTCGCGGTGTTATTCTGGTATCGCGGTTTTCCTGATACCCGAAAATCCTTTTTTATATACTTTCCTTCCCCAACCGGGCATATAGCGGGCATGGGAGTGTACCACTATGTGGTTCTTTTCCTCCCCACTCTACCAATAGGGGCGGTGGTTTCGAACCTGGCATTGACTGCGTCAGCGGCTTCCAGATAATCGGGAGACACCTGGAGGTCTTCTTGATTCTTATTTTGTTAGCGACAGTATCACCTATCGAAATCAATAAGTATAGTTAAGCCTATCGTGGAATCAATAGGCGAAACAACGGCATCGCTGCTGAGGGTGTCTGGCTGTGGATAATGCTTCTTTTCCCCCTCAGTTATTGTGCACGAGAATGCAGGATGCCTCAAGGCGGCACTTAGCGATGCGAACCTATTCCTCACAATCTTTGATCTTCTACAGCTGTTCATCGTTGTACCCGCGGTTCGGACGGTAGAAGACAAAAACGTCCGCCGTGACGCCGTTGGCAACGAAGCACCCAGAGCCACTAACCCAGGCGCAGACAAGCGGCTTTGATATTAGCTGAGTGAACTGCTTGTCTACCTTTGCTTCGAGTTGATGAAGCAGACTGACCATGTGGCATGTTTGTCGAATAGGCCCACGAGTCAACGCTTGTCTGATAAGAAGAGGATGAATCCTGCAATCTATGACATATTGCGGGATTCTGGTGCTAAGCTCGGGGGATCGAACGCGAGGCGCTCTGCTTACCTAGCAGGAGGTCTAGTTTGAAAGCAAACGAAAGGAGTGGACAACGCGCAACTCTTTGTGAAGCTGAGGATTGTATGGAGGAATTTGCGGGGTTGACGAGGCTCGAACTCGCGACCTCCTGCGTGACAGGCAGGGAATTCCTGCGTTTTTGAACCAATTTCGACGATTTTTGGCCTCCGTGTGTACAGCCATGTGTACAGTCCGACCTCTGATGGCTGCTCCAAACAGAAAGGAGCAACATCATGTTTTTACTCAAGCGGGGCGAGATTTATTACATCAGCTACTTTGACAAAAAATTTGGAAAACGAAGGAGAATATCAACCGGAGAAAAGAATAAAGCGGAAGCAGTTAAGGTCATGGAACACCTTGCTAAGAAACTTCACATCATGGTCGAAGAACCAATCGCACCGGAAGTGGATAAAGACGGCGGCACGATCGCGGAGTTCCAGCGAAGGTACGAAGAGTATGTCGCGTCCGTTTTCTCGAAGGCTTACCTCCAGATTGTCCGGGATGCGTTTAAGATGATGAAGAGGGAAGTGGGAGTTGAACTCATGAGTGAACTGACTGCGAAATCGGCAGAGAGATTTATCATCACCACTTTTGCCAGAGCCCCGTACGCAGCAAGTCAATATTTGAGGACACTCAAAGCAGCGTTTACAAGAGCTGAAGGGTGGGGCGATATCTCTCAAAATCCATTTGCCAGAGTCAAGATTCCGCGGCTTCCGAGGCTCCTGCCTGTATTTATCAGCCAGGCAGAGTTCCAGAAGATTCTGGACCACACGGAGACGCAGGATTTCAAGGACATCTTTACAACTGCTTTCCATACCGGGATGCGCCGTGGTGAGCTGCTGAATCTAAGATGGGAAGCAATAGACTTGACTGCTTGCACTTTGCGAGTTGAAAGCACTCAGAGCTTTTCCACCAAATGGAAGAAGGAGAGGATTATTCCGCTCAACAAAACAATGGTAGATCTTTTCAGGAGGCGCATGTCAGCCTGCGGACCAAAGCCCACGGGTCTGGTCTTTCCGACGGACAAAGGCCTTCCGTACAACGGTGAGTTTGTCGGCAAGAAATTCAAGAAAGCAGTGAGAGCTTGCGGCGTGAATCCTGAGGTTCACTTTCACACGCTGAGACATTCGTTCGCCTCCAATTTGGTACAGAAAGATGTTCCTATCCTTGTTGTGATGGAATTGCTCGGGCACGAAAAGCTGAGCACGACCCAGATATACTCCCACGTCAAGCATGATAATCTGGCGGAGGCGGTAAAGAAACTGGACTGATAACAGGACGCACGGTTTGTTAGTATTCCGGTCGAGCATTGGCAACCTGTTGAGGATATAAGGCTTGAGGAGCTGGAGGCCTGCACCCGATGCTAATTGCGTACTTGTCTCCTATCTTGTCGCGAGTGATGTAGCACTATTTTTTCTGCGATTTCTAAACTTTGTTAACTGACCTCGACTGTGAAGTGCCTTTGTTCGAGACACACCTCGCCAATAAGCAACTGTGGTGATTTCGTTGGCAACGAATCTCCGAGAGCCGGAGGGGCAGGGAGGAACAAACTTCCCAAGTACTTCACCCTTCGAAGCTGAGGGTTACGTGTTCGAGTCACGTACGGCGCACTGAATTCGCAGGTTTTCAGGAGGCTGGGTCCTTTTTTCGAGCCCCCCGCCACACGATGGTACACCCCGCACTTCGCTAGACCGCAAATCCACTCATGTCCATTCGTCAATGAAGGCACATTTGACAGAGATTCCTTAAGCCTAATTACGCCTCCACAGGCGGGTGATCCTCTTAGAATCCGATCGGGCTTTAGGTCTCTTTAGGGAGAAGATCTTGTAGGAAGAATCTCAGCCCCCGCGCCTGATTAGGCGACGGGACAAATGACTTAAAGTCTTTCCTCAGTACGCATAGCACATGACATGTCGCGATCAAGGCGGTAAGAACCTGACATACTACACACCCCACCCCCTGATAATGAGACACCGAAAGCGACA
>JBJKQU010000128.1:0-6798 GCA_046705025.1 Candidatus Kryptoniota bacterium
GGTGTGATTCGGCTTTATCCTGACTATCACGTTTCCATGCTCTCCAGGTCGCAACCTTATCATGAGCGGAGCTACAGAATCGCGAAGAGAAACCATGTGGAAATTCCTGACGACGCCTACAATCCCCCCAAGTGACTTTCTCCCGACCCAATGTAGCTCATTTCCGATCACGCCACCACCACTCATTAGCTTCGCGCATGCTTCATTCACCAATGAACTTGCCGTATCAGCGATCGATCTGAAAGCTCTGCCATCCTTCAGCTGAATACGCAAGGTCTTCAAGTAATCGAAGTCAGCGTCGATGACCCGAACTCCGACCGGTCTCCCATTTACGTACTTGTAGATTGTAAAGCCACCTCTCTGCCCCGGTACATCTCCAGAACTCACGGAGGTGATGTAGGGACTCTCCAGTAATTCATTCTTGAACGGCTCGTATTGCTCCGACAGCGAAGACGCCTGATCGTCCACTACAACCACGTTCTCCTTATCGAATCCGAGCCGGGCGTTCTCGATGAAGCGAAGCTGACCGAGCAGCACGACCGTTCCCAGCAGTATCAGTGTCGCAATCACAAACTGAAAAACTATGAGCACCCTTCTCAAATTGAACGTGATGGGCAGCTGAGAGACCGACCGTCTCAACATCTGTGTGGGCTCCAGCCTCGAAATGTAAAACGCAGGATAGGCACCGGACAAGACTCCGGTAACGGCGGCAAGGACTACAAGAAGACCCAGCAGGGATGAGCTGTGTCCGAATGAAAGCGCGGGGACCTCGATGCCCGGAAGGTATCGTATCAACAAGTGCGAGAATATCTCCACCAGTACCAGCGAAAGGACAAGGGAGACGAACGAGAGCAGCACGGATTCAGCCAGTATTTGAAATATTAGTGTTCGCCTGTTTGCTCCGATCGCCTTGCGTACCCCAATCTCGTTTATCCTCCGAAGATACCGAGAGGTAGATATGTTCGTGTAGTTGACGCATGCAGCGATGAGGATCAGTATTGCGATGAGTGAAAATATCTCGACATATCTTATGTCCCCATTCGGCCCCAACTCTGAGTCAAGATTCGAGTGTAGATGAATGTACCTCAAAGGCTGGAGATCTAGAGCGATGATCTTCGATGCGCGACCTACGATCTGATCGTGCTTCACATACTTGTCAAGGAATTGTGGGAATTCTCCCTCAAGCGACGCGGGTGAGCCGCCCTTTCTTAAAAGAATATAAGTGTATGCGCTGGCCATATACCACTTGGCGTCCCTGCTCGCTTGTAGTCGAGCGAGGAAGTCAAATTTTAAGGACGAATTAGCCGGCACATCTTCTGTCACACCCGTGACAGTTAATTCGCTTTTTCCATAGCCGTCGAATGTTACAATTTTTCCGATTGGATCTTCTAACCCAAAGTACTTTCGAGCAACCGACTTCGTTATCACAACCGAGTTCAAATTGTCAAGGGCTGTCTTCGGATTGCCTTCGAGGAACTTGAAAGTGAAGATATCAAAGAACGTCGGATCGGCCTCGAGCACCCGATTTTCGTAGAAGCGCTTGTCTCCGTAGGAAACTACCGGCACAGGATAATACTTCTCGATTCTTACGACGGACTCGATTTGTGGGAACTCTTGTTTAAGTGCCGGGGCCAGCGGCTCGGGGGTAATGGCGCTAGCCGGAAATTCTCCGGCAGTGCCGATCGATTTCCACACCACGCGATAAATCCTGTCCGCGTTCTTGTTGAAGCTGTCGAAACTCAGCTGGAACCGGACGAACTGCATGATGAGGATAAACACCGCCAGCCCGACGGCTAGACCCGCGATGTTGATCGCCGAGTAAATTTTGAATCCGCGCAGGCTTCTAAATGCGGACTTCAGGTAACTTTTCAGCATCTCTTACTCCTTTCTATTAAGGAAGACGGAGCACGCGGCACGGAAAACGGTGCACGGAATCCGTGTTCCCTGTTCCCATCTCCGTCATTCCCCGCCAAACCCCTTTCTCCTATTTCCTCTCTCCGCTTGATTCGTTGACTTGCCAGCCAATCCCGGTTAAATTGTCTTCGGAGGAAGAGAATGGAAGGGAAGAAGATGGGCATGTTTAAGGTCAGAGCGAGGGTCGCAAACCCTACCGACCCAAAGAGGTTCTTTGAAGAAGACTTCTGGGTTGACACGGGTGCGTTGCACAGCTTCATTCCTGAAGATCGTTTGCAGGCAATCGGGATCGAGCCGCTATATACGAGAGAGTTCATATTGGCCGACGGGCGACGTGATCGAAGACTCCTGGGATCTGCATCGTTTACAATACCTGACCTCAAAGAGACCCTTCCATGTTTGGTAATATTTGGACCGAAAGATTCTCTGTGCCTTCTCGGTTCCACGACGCTGGAAAACTTCGGTGTCGATGCCGATCCGGCAAACGGGAAGCTCAAGCCGGTGCTTGGAATCATAGCAGGATCCGTTCCAGGGTGACCTGTTGGCCGGCGCCGAGCGGATGAATCCTCCGAATAGGAAGACCCTTCTCGCATAGAGCAGCTGTCAAAGCGTGCGACGCGATTTGCTCTCACCACCTCTTCCATCTCCAGTTTCCCGCCTCCTGTCACCGTTTCTCCCTTCGTCCGTTTCGCCCATACGATTTCGAAATCCTACCACCTTCAACCTTCATCCTGGAATCCTAATTTCTTATTCATATCTCAGACTCTCAACGGGGTTAGTGGTGGCCGCCTTCAGAGCCTGGTAGCTTATCGTAAGAAACACGATCACCAATCCCGCCGTGAATGTCAGCAGTACGGAGATCACGTTGACGTTTATGTGATAAGCGTATTCGTTCAGCCACTTATTTATGAAGTAGAAACTTATCGGCAACGACAGCGCCGTTGAAGTCAAGAGAAGTATCAGAAATTCTCTTACAGTCGAAAACAGGATACTTGCCACCGATGCACCAAGCACCTTCCTGACGCCAATCTCCTTCACGCGTCGTTGGATCACGAATAATGACATACCGAAGAGTCCGAGGCATGCGATGAAGATTGCCAGACCGGTGAAGTATGCAATCATGTCACCAAACATATAGTCGCTCTTGTACATCTTACTCAACCTGTCAGTAAAGAACTGGTAGCTAAACCGCCGGTCGCCGTCCAATTTCTCAATCTCCTTTTCGACCGAAGCGATAGTCCCTTGAGCACCGCTCATGTGCTTCAACCTAACAGCAATTTCCTGCATATGTTTCGGACCTTCATAGGAGACAGTAGGTGTGATTTTCTTGTGCAGTGAATGAGAGACGAAGTCCCTCACAATCCCAAGTATGCGGTCACCCTGGATTAATTGTTCTGATGGGTTTGTAATGCCGAAATCCTTAGCTGCTCGCTGATTTATAATGACAGCATCCTTTGATTCCTCCCGCGAAGCCTGTGCGAATGTCTTCCCGTAAGTCATCTTCATTCCCATTGCCTCAAAGAAATCACGGTTGACCGAATAGACATCGAACATAAAAATCTTTTGAGGATCGGACAGATTCGTCCCCTGCTCCATGTCCGCAGGTTCGGTTCCCGGCACAAAATCGCCACAGGACACTGACGCGACATTCGGGAGCATCTCCACCTTTGATGAAAAAATTTGATACCTGACTCCGAGAAGCGTATCAGCATAATCGTTACTTAATCTCGAGAATACCACCAGGTTCTTATCGTTGAAGCCCATATTCTTCGTTTGAAAATAGCGCATCTGCCTGTAAATGGTTATCGACGAAAGTATCAGTCCAACAGAAATAACCATTTGAAATCCGAGCAAGAGCCTCCGCAGCGTAACCCGCTCATGACCTCTGTTGAATTTGTTCCTCAGGATTTCAGCCGGGCGAACACCGGATAAATAAAGTGACACGTAACTGCCCGACAAAATCGCGGCTACAAGGGTAACCACGATATATAGTACTAGTGATTCGGCACTGTGATAATAGTCCGCGGGCAATTTCTTCCCAAGCAAAGTTGTCAGAGAAGGCATGAAAAGTTCGACGAGGAGCAAAGCGACCGGTAACGAAATCACTGGAACCATGAGTGACTCAATCATCGTCTGCTTTACAACATCAAGTCTGGTGGCACCGATAACTTTCCGTACGCCGATCTCTTTCGTCCTCGCCGTGGCTCGTGCCGTACTCAGCATCACGAAATTAATGCAGGCAATCAAAAGTATGAGAAGCGCTATCGCAGAATAAATCTCGACGTCGGATAAATTTCCCTTTGGCATAAAGTAAGTGTTTATGATCGTGGCAGGCCGAAAGTACAGGTCTTTGAGAGCAGCAAGATGAAACCCATGAGGAAAGGTTGGATAGACAGCGTGCTCGTCTGAAAATTTGACCAATTTCTTGTGCAGCTGAATGGCGGAGTTGCTACTTGACAATAGAAGATAAGTATTCAGCTCAGGCGGCCACCATCTTTGAAGGACGTCAGGAAGTGTTGAGTGTTGTTTCATAATCGAATTTTCTTCCACGAAGATGGGCAGGATACAGTCTGCCTGAAAGGTTGATGTCGAAGGGACATCTCTCATGATTGCTGACACTGTGAGATAATAGTTTTGTCCCGACCAGTTCACATCAATTACTTGACCGATTGCGTCGCCATTCCCGAATAGTCTTCTAGCAAGTGAGCGACTGATGATAGCATAGTTGCGCTGATCGAAGGTTTCTTTGAGATTTCCCTCAACGATTGGCAGTGTCAGAATCTTGAATATAGTAGAATCGGCCGAGACACATCGGATTCCGTCAAAGGTTTTTGTCCCGTATTGCACCTGGCAAGTTCTCGAATTGCATCTTGCATATTCTCGAACCTCGGGGTATTCGGCTTTCAATGCCGGACCTGCTGGAAAGGGGACGAGCGGCTCTCTCCAACCTTGGGCCTTGAAGGGCCAGTCCATCGTCATGAGGTAAATTCTGTTTAGCTTGTTGTTGTACCTGTCATAGCTCAACTCGTGGACAGAGTAAAGCAGGATGATGAAGCATGAAGCCAGCCCGACCGAGAGCCCGATAATGTTTATCAACGAATAGGTCTTGTCTCGCCAGAGGTTTCTGAAAGCGGTCTTAAGGTAGTTCTTCAGCATAACCTTCCTTGTTCAATGATCAGTGATCAATGATCATTGGTCATTGATGATTGATTTCATTCATATCGAAGTGCTTCGACCGGGTTCGCCGTCGCTGCTTTTTCTGCAATTACGACCACAACTGTCAATGCGAGTGCCAGGGTAACTAGTCCAACCACCGGGAAAATGAACAAACCAATTCCCGAGCGGTAGGCATAGTTTTGCAGCCATCCGCGCATCACCAGATACGCTAAGGGCCAGGCAAAGATATTTGCAATAGCAACCATCTTCAGGAGACCCGATGCGAGCAAGCGGATTATACAGGAAGGTGATGAGCCGAGTACTTTCCTGACGGCTATCTCCTTCGTTTTGGTTTCAACAAGGAAATAGGAAAGAGCAAAAACGCCCATGAGTGATATGAAGATTGCAAGGACCGAACCCGACAACAGAGCTGCAAACATTCTGTCTTCGTTTGAATATAATCTTCTCATCGTGTCCTCCAGAAAGAAATAGTCGAACTGACGGCCGGGATTTACCTTCTTCCAGATTTTGGCGAGATGGGCCAGGACTCGTGCTTCACTTCCTTGCCTGATCTTCAGAACGAAGCTCGGGAGGTCCGTGCCATAAGAGATTACCAAAGGCTTGACGTCGTGCCTCAACGATTGGTAATTGAAGTCCTTCACAATGCCGATGACCCTTAACTTCTGATTAAGAAATTGCACACTGTCACCGCTTGCACCACGCCGGGTCAATTCCCGGACGGCCTCTTGATTCACGATGACAGCCGTGGAGTCAGATCCGAACCTCGGGTCGAAGTTGCGCCCCTTCACAAGCTGAAGGCCTAATGTCGGAAGGAAGTTGGCTCCCACCGCGGTAAAATAGACTGTGACCGGTTTACTATTCCCTCCTTTGCTGCGCGTAAACGCATTGATATACCGCTGTTCATTACGGCCGGGAACCCAAAAAGTGGAAGCAACATTTATGATGTCCGGATATTCTCTCAATTCTGCTTCCAATGCGTCCTCGATCCCGGTGTTTGTACCTACACTCTTGCCCGGGATCACCAGCACGTTGCCCGGGCTGAAGCCGAGGTCCTTGTGCCTTACAAAATTCAGCTGATCGATCATGATGAGGGCACAGCAGATCAGAAACACGCAAACGGCAAATTGAAAACCGATCAACGCCTGCCTTCCTGTAAATCCGGGATAGAACTCGGCGACCCTGCCCTTGATCAAGCCCTGTGGATTTGACATTGTCAAGAATCGTACTCGATAGAGACTCATAACTGTGTTCAAGATCAGTGCGAGCGCGACGATCAGGCCCAACGATAAAGGTTGTAAAAGGAATCCAGGATTAAGAGTCACTCCCATCATAGAATTGAAAAGCGGCAGGACAATTTCCGCCATGCAAAGTGCAACTGAGAATGCCACGAGTGTCAGAAATATGGTCTCCACCAGGAATTGTACCATAAGGTTCGCGCCCATCGCGCCCACCACTCTTCTTATCCCGACCTCTTTGAGCCGGCGGGAGAAAAGAGTCAAATTTATACCAAGGAAATTAAAAGTGGACACTACCAGGACGAGGAGGGCGACTCCCGACAGGATGAAAAGGTATTTTATCTCGAAGGTCGAGATATCCGGATAGATGTATTCGATATCGGTCCTGAAGTGGACAGCCCTCAACGGTATAAGAACAGGGAGCGCCAATTTTGGTTGACCGCCTGTTGACTTGACAAACACCGGCATATTC
>JBJKQU010000129.1:0-8007 GCA_046705025.1 Candidatus Kryptoniota bacterium
GGAGAGTGTTTCGGAACTCCGGGAAAGTATTCAGCAGTTCCGGGAAAGGGTTTCAAAGCTTTGGGAGAGTATTTCGGAAGTCAGGGAAGAAGAGCGACGCATGCGTCGCCCGTACAAAGATCCCAAAGGTCCCTTAAGTTCTTAAGTTCTAAGGGAGCTCTCACTATGTGACCACTTCGTGGCGCTCCCGCGCTCTCCGATCCCTACCTGCTCCGAGGGAGCTATGCTTCCGCGATCTCCTTCAGCACTTCGGCAAAGTCGTCCGGCAGCTCGGAGTCGAAGTGCATGTGCTCCTTCGTCATAGGATGCACGAACCCGAGCGTCTTCGCGTGCAGCGCCTGGCGGTTCAGGACTTTGAGCAGGTTCGTGATCTCATGCCTGAACTTCGGCGTAGGCTCGCCGTAGTTTATCCGCTTCCCGTGATATGTCGGGTCGCCGAACACGGGATGCCCGATGTGCGAGAGGTGCACGCGGATCTGGTGAGTCCTTCCCGTGCGCAGCTTCAGCCTGACGAGCGTGAGGTATTTGAATTCCTCCAGCACCTCGTACTCCGTCGCCGCGAACTTACCGTCCTCCACGACGGCGAACTTCTTCCTGTCGCTCTTGCTCCGCCCGATCTCCGCCTCGATCAGTCCGCGCTTCGGGCTGAGCTTTCCCCAGACGAGCGACCAGTACTCCCTGTCGATCGTCCGGTCTGCAAACTGTCTGGCTAGCGAAGCATGAGTCACGTCATCCTTCGCGGCGACGATCAGCCCGCTTGTGTCCTTGTCCAGCCGGTGCACTATTCCCGGCCTGACGTACGGGTCGTTGAGAGTAGAAAGCCTGTTGCAGTGAAAGAGAAGTGCGTTCGCGAGCGTCCCCGTCCAGTTGCCGTGACCCGGATGCGTCACCATTCCGGCCGGCTTGTTCACTACGATCAACGACCGGTCTTCGTAAACTATGTTCAGCGGGATGTCTTCCGGCACGGCCCGGTCGGGCGGCGCCGATGTAGGAATGTCTACAACTATCTTGTCGTAAGGTGAGATTTTGTAGCTCGCGCGCACCAGCTCCCCGTTTATGAGCACGCGCCCCTCTTCAATGTACTTCTGAACTTTCGCGCGGCTGGCAACCTCGAGCTGCGCCGCAAGGTATCTGTCTATCCGTTCTTTCTTCTTCTGACCCGGCGCGACAACGATCTCAACCCTTCGAAGCATTGCCTGTTTCACCTGCATGACCACAGGTTTCAGAAGACGATCCGACGGCGCTATCCCCTCCGGGTATATCCCGGCTAATCTGACCGTCGCCTTCGATCTCCACCTCCGGCTTTTCCATGGCCCGCTTGTGAAATATCAGCAGCATGATGACCCCGACGGTCACCGATGCGTCGGCAATGTTGAAAACCGGGAAGCGGGAAAAATTATAACCGAACAAGTGTATGTTGAAAAAATCGAAGTCTATGAAATCTATCACCCTTCCGTGAAAGAGTGCGGCGTGATCGAAAAGGGGACCGTAGAAAACCCGGTCGATCAGGTTTCCTACCGCTCCTCCGAGAATCAGGGCGAGCGAGAACCTGACGACCCTGTTTTCCTGCCGGACCTTGTACAGGTATAGAAAGATCGCCACGCTTGCAATGATCGAGAAGAAGGCGAAGAACGACTTCCAGCCGAAATCGATCCCGAACGCCATCCCGGGATTCTGAATGTAAGTGAAGCGCAGGAAATTGCCTAAGATAGGCTCGCTCGAGAAAAGAGGCATGCCGGGTATATGAATTCCCAACGCCGGGATCGACACGCCCATGACGAGCATCTTCGTGACCTGGTCCGCAACTACGACCGACAATGTCACATAAAGTACCTTCAAACTACTGACCTCTCTTCAATTTGCATGATATGCACAGCTGTGCATGCGGAACGGCTTCCAGCCGCGCCTTGTCGATGAGATTCCCGCAGTCCTGACAGAACCCGTACGCTCCCTTGTCGATTCTCTTAATCGCATCGTCCAGATATTCGAGGAACTTCCGCTGCCTGGCTGCAAGAAGATAATTCTTCTCCTTTTCCATCGTGTCGGTTCCCTGCTCCATATGCAGAGAGTACGGGGAATTCTCCTCGAAGTAATCGCCGCCCGAATTGTCGTTCATCGCTTCGCTCATCAGCTCCAGCTCCTCTATAATCTGCTTCCTCTTGGCGAGAATTATCTGGCGAAAGTGATCGAGCTCAGTTTTATTGAACCCCTTTTTGGCAGGCGCATTCTTGGTCGCAGACTTTAACCCACCGACCGCCGGGCGCACGACCGCCTTTTTCCTAGGCGCAGTCGCCCGCTTCACTTTTTTTGTGACTTTTGCTGCCGTTTTCTTAGCCATTCTAAACTCCTTTGCTTTTCCTAACGGATCCTGCGGACCCTGCTGATTGCAATTTTAAACTTCTGCTTTTCTATTTCAACATCCTGTGAATACTCTCCGTCTTTGATAGATGTCGAGAACTCCACAGCTAAGGTCTCCGATCTTATGTAATCGGATAATTTTGACACAGCTTCAATGAATTCTGCCGGACAATCTATATAGACCTGTATTCTGTCTGTAACTTCGAAACCGGCGTCTTTCCTTAGATTCTGTATTCTGTTTACAAACTCTCTTGCTATGCCTTCGTCCTTGAGGTCTTCATCGAGCTCGGTATCCAGCGCCACGGTAAGAGTCCCGTCCGACTCGACAAGCCAGCCCGAAAGCTCCTGACTGAATATCTCGACATCGGAAAGGACAACGTGAAATGCTCTCGAATCTGTCCGAAGATCGATGGAGCCTTCCTTCTCGAGCTTCTTTATATCCTTGCCCGTCATCGACCTGATGAGCTCGGCTACCGCCTTGACGTCCTTGCCGAACTTTGGACCGATGGATTTGAAGTTGGGTTTAGCTCCCTTATTCACAAACTCGGAATCATCGGCGACGTACATCACGGATTTGACGTTGATCTCGTCGAGAATAACGCTTTCAACCCCGGATATGGTTTCTCGCATGTGCTGTGAAGATACGGGAATTATGATTCTTCGCAGCGGCTGGCGCACTTTGATGCTCGACTTCGCCCGCATCGCCCTCGTCAGGTAGACGACCTTTTCGGCAAGCGACATCCTCTCTTCGAGAAGCGAATCTATCTCATCCTCCCTCGCTTCGGGATATTTGGAAAGATGAACCGATTCGTGCGTCTCCAGAGCAGTCACTCCATTTAAATAGCCGTAAAGTTGTTCCGAAATAAACGGAGCGAAAGGCGACATCAGCTTCGCGACCGTCATGAGACATTCATACAAGGTCTGGTAAGCGGCAAGCTTGTCCTTCGCCATCTCCCCCTTCCAGAACCGGCGCCTGCTTCTCCGGACATACCAGTTCGAGAGCTGGTCGATGGTGAAGTCGGAAACCGCTCTTGCCGCCTTCGTGACATCGTAAGCGTCCATCGAGGTCGAGTAGTTTTCGACGAGTGTGTTCAATACGGAAATTATCCAGCGGTCTATCTCGAGCCTCTCGCTCACGGGAATTCTCGGCTCCGAATATGTGAAGCCGTCGATGTTCGCGTAGAGGCTGAAAAAGGAGTAAGTGTTGAGAAGCGTACTGAAGAACTTCCTCTGAACCTCGACGAGACCGCTCTCGTCGAACAGCTTCGGCTTGTGAGGCGGGCTGGATGCAACCAGGTACCAGCGGACCGCGTCGGCGCCGTAGTCCGAAACGACCTTGAACGGGTCCACCGCGTTCCCCTTGGATTTCGACATTTTCTGGCCGTCTTTATCGAGCACCAGCTCGTGGCTGATGACGGTCTTGTATGCCGGACTCCCGAAGAGGAACGTCGCGATCGCATGCATCGAATAGAACCAGCCGCGTGTCTGGTCGATCCCTTCGGAAATATAATCCGCCGGAAAGTGGCTCTCGAACCATTCCTTGTTTTCGAACGGGTAGTGATACTGTGCGAACGGCATCGAGCCTGAATCGAACCAAACATCTATAAGCTCGGGCGTCCGCCTCATGTCGCCGCCGCATTTCTCGCACTTCAAAACCACCGAATCGACGAACGGTTTGTGAAGGTCCAGGTTCTCCGGAACTTCAATGCGCTCCATTATTCCACTTTTCCCCTTTTCCATCATTCCATATTTGCGGAGTTCCTCGACGCTTCCTATCGATTGCGTGTGCCCGCACTTCTCGTTCGTGCAGATCCAGATGTTGAGGGGCGTCCCCCAGAAACGGTCTCGCGATAGCGCCCAGTCCTTGTTTTCCGCCAGCCAGTTGCCGAACCTTCCTGTGCCGACTTCGGGAGGGACCCAGTTGATGGTCTTGTTGAGCTCGACCATCTTCGGCGCGAACTTCGTCGTGGCGATATACCAGGACGCACGCGCGTAGTAGAGAAGCGGCGTCTTGCAGCGCCAGCAATGCGGGTAGCTGTGCGTGATCGTCTCCTTCTTGTACAGGAGACCGCGACGCTTGAGATTCTCTATTATTTCCGGATCGGCTTCCTTGACGAACTTGCCGGCGAAGTCTTTGACCTCGGGAGTCATGTTGCCGCTCTTGTCGACGAGCTGCAGAAACGGGAGGTCGTATGCCCTTCCTGTCTGGTAGTCGTCCTCGCCGAAAGCCGGCGCAATGTGCACTATCCCGGTACCGTCGTCCATCGTGACGAAGTCGCCGTGAGTGGCGTAGAACCCGTGCTTCGATACCGGCGTGTAATCGAAAAGCCTTTCGTATTCCATGCCGAGCAGCTCGCTCCCCTTGAATTCCGAATCTATCGAGTAGTCGCCGTCGAGTACGTCCACTCTGCTTCGCGCCATTATCAGTGTCTGCCCCTTGTTCTGAACCCTGACGTATGTCTCGTTCTTGTTTATCGCAATCGCCACGTTCGAGGGAAGCGTCCATGGAGTCGTCGTCCATACCAGGAAGTAAGTGTTTTCTTCGCCTTTGACTTTCAGCTTGATGTAGATAGTCGTGTCCTTCACGTCCTGGTAGCCGAGCGCGACCTCGTGCGAAGAGAGTGACGTCTCGCAGCGCGGGCAGTAAGGCTGACTCTTGTAACCTTTATATAAGAGCCCGGCGTCGAAGAATCTCTTGAGTGCCCACCAGACCGATTCGATGTAATAGTTCTCGCATGTGATGTACGCGTCGTTGAGGTCGACCCAGTAGCCGATCCTCTCGGTCATCACTTCCCAGTCGTCCTTGTACTCGAAGACCGACTGCCTGCATAAAGCGTTGAACTTCTCCACTCCGTAAACGAGGATTTCGTCCTTGTGCTTGATCCCGAGCTTCTTCTCGACCTCAATCTCGACGGGCAGACCGTGAGTATCCCAACCGGCCTTGCGATGCACCTGGTACCCGCTCATCGTCTTGTACCGGCACACCAGATCCTTCAGCGTCCGCGCCAGGACATGATGAATCCCCGGCCGGCCGTTCGCCGTCGGCGGGCCTTCGTAGAACGTGAAGTTCGGTTTTCCGGCACGCTCGCTGACGCTCTTTTCGAAAATTTTGTTCTTCTTCCAGAACTCGAGAACTTCGTGCTCGAGGTCGGAGTATTTAATTTTGTCGCTTATTTCTTTGAACCTGGCCAATTCTTCTTACCTCTTGGAGAAATACGAAATCAGATAGAGTATCAGGGTTAGGACGATGCTAAGTATGATGCTGGTAGCGATCGGGATATAGACCTGAAAATTCTTCCCCTTTATATTAATGTCCCCCGGGAGTTTCCCGAAAAAGGGGAAATTGAGCTTTTCGGAAAGCATAAGCAGGAGTCCGAGGACGACGATTATACCTCCGATAATTACGAGTGTTTTTCCGAAACCTTGCAAACTTTCCATTTTCTAAACCGTTCATCGGTGCTTCAGCCTGAAGTTCCACCCGGGAAGAATCATGGCTTTGGGATCTCCAGATCCTTGCATATCTTCTCCGCAAGGTTGTCTATCATCTCTTTGTGCCGCGGAACAGTGGAAATCTTCTTCGACTTTCGATTGACGTACACGGTATGCCTGCTTCCTTCCCGTAAGAGTTCACAACCATGTTTTTCGAGGTGACGTATCAAATATGATCTCTTCAATCTTTATGTATGTTATACGACCAGTTTCAGCTCTTCCTTGATTACCTCTTTCCCGGCAATCGCTTCTTCTGCGAGTTGCCTGTTGGCATCGAGGACCAGTCCAACCGCTTCCTCGAGGTTTGCCCTCGCTTCCTCAAGAGTCCTCCCCTGCGTGTTTGCGCCGGGGAGCTCCTCAACGAAACCGATATAGCCGTCGGGAAATTTCTGAAAGATGGCAGTCAATTTCATTTCAAGCCTCGCTTGTCGGGGACATACCGCATCGTTACAATCGCACGTTTCAACATTCTGTTCAGACTATATTCTTTCTACGACCGCTTTCATCAGCTTCGTCAGCTTCGGCTGCGCTCCGTTCGCCACCCGTATTATGTCTTCCACGGCGGCCGGTACGAGCGAATCGGGGAAACACTCGTCGGTAATAACGGAAAAGCCGCACACTCTCATTCCCATGTGAACCGCAACGATGTCTTCCGGCACCGTCGACATCCCGACCGCATCGGCCCCGATCATGCGCAGGAACCTGTATTCAGCCTTCGTCTCGAGACTCGGACCCGTCATCGCCGCGAACACTCCACGCTCGACGCGTATCCTGTTATCGAGTGCAGCCTGCATCGCAGTACTGATTAACTCCTTAGAGTACGGCTCGCTCATGTCCGGGAAACGGGGACCGATCGACTCATCGTTGACCCCTATCAAGGGATTGTCTCCGAGCAGGTTTATGTGGTCGACGATGATCATGATGTCGCCCTTGCGGAAGTTAGGGTTCAACCCGCCGGCGGCATTGGAGACGAGCAGCGTCTTCGCGCCGAGGAACTTCATTACCCTCACAGGGAGAGTGATCTGTTCCATCGAGTAGCCCTCATAGAAATGAAACCGTCCCTGCATCGCGACGACGTCCTTCCCGCCAAGGCTGCCGAGTATCAGCTTCCCATGATGAGACTCCACGGTCGACAACGGAAAGTGAGGTATGTCGGCGTAGTCGATCACCGTCTTGTCCGTAATCTCGTCGGCAAGAGCGCCGAGCCCCGTCCCGAGAATTATCCCGACCGAAGGCCGGCTCTCGCTCTTCGTTCTGATTACGTCTACAGATTCCTGAATTTTCTCTTTGAGATTAGTCATCTTTCTCAGACTTCGATTTCTCTATTGATCCAATTATTGACTTGATATCGAGTACATCTGTCGGCGGCTCCTGCTGAAGCGTCTCATTCTCCAGCGAACTGAGCATATCGAGCTGAGCCGTAAGGATTGTACGGATGGTCCTCAAAATCGTTTCCCGAAGGTTTTTCACTTCATCCAGCTTGACCTTTGCGCGGGAGAGCTCGTCTTTCGCTTCGTTCAAAAGCTGCTGTGCCTTTGCCTCCGCCTCGCGCTCGACTATCCTCGCCGTTCTTTTCATCGTTTCGGTAGATTCGACCGCCGCTCTTTCGGCCTGAGTAACGAGCGAGCGAAGCGAATCCTCGAGCTTCTTGTAATTCTGGAGCTCTTCCGTCAGCGCCGTCTTCTGCGCGCGAAGATCCATATTCTCCCTGAGAAGCTCCTCGAAATCGTTTGCAGCGGTGGTCAGGAACGCTTCCACCTCTTCTGCATCGAAACCGCGCATCTTTCGGGCGAATTCCTGCTTGCGGATCTGGATAGGAGTTAGTCTCATTTACGTTGGCTATTTCAGTTCTGAAGGGAAAATATAACCCTTGGCTGGAGGAAAATCAAAGTACGGGAAGATGCGGTAGCGGCCTATCCCGCGGAAGTGTGGCTCCATTTGCGGCCTTCGCGCATTATTTCGGAGCTTGCCGGTTAAAACCACCCGCATGAAAAAGGCCCACTGTATCAGCCGGCACCACCCCATTGGATGGGAAATTGGGTAGTGGCTCAATTTAAAAACATTCAACGCAGAGGACGCAAAGGAGGCGCAAAGCACGCAGAACAACTATATTCTTTCGCGGTCTCTGCGATTATTTGTCTTTGCGAACTTTGCGTTAAA
>JBJKQU010000130.1:0-11283 GCA_046705025.1 Candidatus Kryptoniota bacterium
GGATGTTGACAGATCTGGATGAAACGGAGCGGAGCGCTGCTTAAAGGGTGCGTTCATCCCTTCGCTATGTTTCACGCCTCCTAGACCTGCTTCATCCACTAGCCAAGGGTCTTGGAAACTTATTGTACCACCAATTGCGTTGCCAGCGTCGATCACGGAGGTGGTGATTGTCGCTGAGCCATCAACTGCTCCATAGTGCGGTTGAAGCGTAGTCAGGCCGCTGTTAACATAAAAGGTGTTGTAGTTTGCAATGTCAGATGTGGAGCCATTCCAGTATTGCAGTTTCTGCGTCAGAGACGAAACGTAGTTGGGGGTCGACTGGATCGTTTCATTATTATTCTCCATGAGAAAGTTATAGCCATTCTTCCATTGTCCGATTGTCCACCTCCAATGTTTGGGAGTAACAGTTCCACTCAGACTTCCCCCGTTTTGCTGCAACGGGCTGAATGTGACCGTTTGACCCATGTTAGGGATCGTAGTAGGACAAATAGTGTCAGACTCAATATTCGTGAAAGTATGATTGGCCTGATCTGTCACAACGACGTACGCCTGCATAGAATTACCGGGATAGTTTTCGGGGATAGCCTCGTTTAAGCCGTTCCCTGAAGTTAGAAGCTCCCAGCTGCCATTTTGAGAAAAGTATACATACCACCGGTAGTAATAGTTGCTGCTATTAGAAATGGGATTATTGTTGTAATAGATAGTTGCGATGAGATCAGCGCCATAATTTTCCGGAGATTCATACCAGTCGTCGTTAATGGTTATGCCCACTGAATATTGCGCTAATCCGATCGAAGAGAAGCCCAAAAGGGCGAGTATGCTCACCAAAAGAAAGCTCAACCTTTTCATTCTAAAAGACCCCTTTCTGATAAGGAACCGAGTCCTTAAATTTCACTGGGAACAAGTAAGGAGGATGGTTCATGGGACTCTTTTCATGAATCGTCTTCGATGGTCACGTGCCATTATCTTATTGGTCCTGCTAAAGGCGGAGTGCCGAAATCACTCCGCCGATTATTTTGGTTCCATGTTCCTCCTTTCTTTTCAGTTTCTTTTTCCAACCAGGATTAATGCCGGCGAATCACCGGGTACACCGGTGGCCCCTACTGCCACCACGGTATTACCTTTCACACTTACAGCGTAGAAAACGGTGTTGGGGTTAAATTGCTGGGTCAAGTTGGACCACGTGGAGCCGTTGAAATGCGTGATCAGTCCGTAATCTCCAACCACAAATATATCGTTGGGACCGTTTCCCCGGATGGCCTCCATATTTATGGAAGGTAGGCCCTTCACTTCTTCCCATGGCGAATTCAATGACCTGCTGCGGTACAAACCAGCTCCGCAGATGTACCACTCTCTCCCGCTTGCACTCCAGATGCCGACCATATTAGTCGTCGGAAGGCCGGTTGTCTGTATCATGGTCGCCTGTGCTCCTGACAGTTGCAGAACCGCCACGCCGTTGTTCGTGAACTGGTCGGATGCCACTGCCAAGACTTCCTGTTGTCCAGTTGCAGAGTCAGAAACTCCCAAAACGTCATGGAAGGTCAGACTGGTGCCCGTTGCTGTCTGGTGCCAGCCGCCGTTGACCGATTCAATTGCTGTCCCTGCATCGCCAACTATATAGATACCACCTTCAGGATCCCCCCATATTTTTTCTATTAGATGGCCAAGAAAAAATGGATTAACAGCTTCTACGTCCTCAAAACCGTCAGCAACCCAATGTTCCAATCCATTCCCACCGAGCCAAACGTCATCTGTGCCCAGCGCGAACACGGCTTCGATAGGATGGTAGTACAGCTCTCCCTGATAGATGTATGGAACCCTTTCCAGACTCCATTTGCTGCCATTCCATCTCACAAGGTTGTAGACTGAGTAGCCGTCTGCAGATGAATCCTTCAGAGGTATGTCTCCTACAGCCCATACATCGGTGTCGTTGATTACCGTTACGTCGTTTAGTATGCAGCTTCCGGCATTCCCCCCGAATGTGTACGCTCGCCATGTGAAGTCATTGCTTGTCGAGTCGAGCGTCGTCACCTCGATCGGCGAACCAAATTCCGACACCTTCCCGTTGACGAGCCTGTATGCTTGGTAAGTGTATGTCCTTTCCGCCTCTGTCGTCGTGTCGATGACAATCGTGTCTGGCCCTGAGAAGCTTCCTGTCAGAACCGTCGTGCTGTCGCGGGTTATTCTATACTCGCCGTTAGCCGATTGCTCACCGTTGAACGCTATCTTCAGCCACACCTCCGTGCACGCAACGTAGTCCGCCGATAACTGTACGTTCGATGTCTCATGCGGACCCGTCGGTGACGTACGGCAACTGTAGAAGGCCATCCCCAGTACAAGCATCAACGAGAGTCGTACCATCAACACTGTGCTGCTGTTTCTCATATCAACAACTCCCTTTTGCGTTTTCAGCCGGTATTCGGGCCGCGTCTTGGGATGCCAATCTCCAAAGCGCCTACCGCGAATCCTGATTAGCAAAACTTACAATCTTTCGCCTGATCCCGCAATCACCCAAATGGCCGATATACCATCAGTTCAGAACCGATTTAAAGACAATCCCATGCCTTATCCTCCCGACTGTACTTGCGCATAACCTTACCGTCCTTCCGGTGATCCGTAATCTGCAACGGGGAGCGGTTCTTTGTCTGGTCAGATATGAGCAAATGCCGTGCCGTCGGGGAGGGCCGGAAAAAGGCAGAAATCAAGACTAATAGACGAGTTGCATCTTCCAGAAACTCGATCGTGTACGGTTCCGATACATCCCGCCGTTCGGTTCTGATACAAAGCGTACACTTAGGCAGGATTCCCTTGCTTCGTAGACGACCAGCTTATATAGTGCTCACTTGTTGTCTCTTAGTCGGCGGAAGGATTTCAATATGACATCGGCGACAGCCTGGTCCAGCACCGGCAATAGAGCCTGCTTGAATCTCCCCTAGAGGCCCGGCCGTAAACCCGAGTTTCTGGAAGCGGGGACGGCAGCAAGGGGCATAATCAACGGAGTTGGTGAAACGACGTTCAGTTTTCTGTCTGCGAACCCTATGATGGTTCCTGTGCACAGAATAAGGACAGTATATATGAGAGCAGACAGAGAAGAGGATAAATTGACGGCTCTGGCTGCCAGGAGCGTGAAGTTCGCAACAGCCGCTACCATTGCGAGCTGAAACAACTCCTTTTGGGTTTGATCTCTTTTCCACGGATGTTCAGGATCATTTTTTTATTCGTTCATCAGAAAAAGCAAGCTTGTCAGCATCGCAACAGCCCCGCATCGCAATCTTAAATCTCGGTCTCCCCAATATATTCCTAAGAGGACGCTTTTGAAGCTCTCACCTTAACAAAAGCATCTTTTTTATTGCTGAACATCCGTTTACCTGAAGCCTGTAGAAGTACACACCGGACGATAGATCTTCACCATTGAATTTGACTGAATGTGCGCCCGAACTTACGTAATCATTTACCAGCGTTTCCAACCTCCTTCCAAGGATGTCGTAGACCCGAAGTACCGCGAATCCACCGACCGGCAATTGGTAGTCTATTGTTGTCGAAGGATTAAATGGATTGGGATAATTCTGGGAGAGTTCAAAGAGAATCGGTGTAACTACCGGCGGTGAGTAGGGTGATATAAGGTCGTTGTTGATAATGTAAAACCCGTCCTCCCCGGCCCCCAGCAAAATGAAATTGCTGTCCGCCTCGACGAACCATGTGAAGGATCCTGTTGTATCGAACACGGCGGCAGGACTGTAGGGATTGGAAACATTGGTCACAAGAAAGGAGGTCCCGTATGACACGTAGACAAAGTCACCTGTTAAGGAAAGACTGACAGTCGTTATATCCCCGCCCGGAAGAACTGTACTTCCCATAAGATGCGGGTTTAGAAGATTCGATATATCATAGACACAGAATGAGTCAGCTGCGACATACATCCGATTTTGATGCAGGTAAGTTCCGCGAATGTTGCGGACAAGGAAAGAAGCCGCCGGTTGGAGAGGTGCTGATGCACCCGTGCTGAAAATCTCTATTCCGGTGTTTGCTTCTGTCACGTACAGGTAGCCACCATCTACCGACAAATCGATAGGGTTTCCAGTCAAACGGCACTTTCCGATGATAATGGGCCGGAGTGGATTCGATACGTCTACCTTCAGCAGCTCATCCCGGGCCGTAGCAATGTAGAGCCGGTCCCCGTCGACTGCCATAGTTCCAAATGCTACAAGATTCCGCACTCCACCTGTACTGTCGATCTGAAGTGAACTCAGCTCGACCGGACCTGCCGGCTTTGAAAGATCCAGGAGAATCAGATCTCTGCTGCAAAGGAGATAAGCAATGTCCGAAGAAAGCACGACATCGCCTATAACTTCACTGCTTGCGTATTGACCTATTGTAACCGGCTCGGAAGGGGACGATATGTCCACCAGATTTATTCCGAAATCCGAACTGACAACTACATCGCCGGAAGAATCAAGCGCTATCTGATTCACCGACCACCCCGTCGAATAGAAATATAGAGGTTTCAATGACTGGAGTTCGCTGAGATCGATTACCCACAGCCCTGTACCCGTCGATACGTATGCGAGGCCTGAGGCGATGCTCGCATCCTGGGGGCCGGGCAGCGCCTCACTCTTGTTCGCACTTTCATTGGGTCCATGAATTGTCGCCAGTGGCTTAATGGAGGACGGGTTAGATACATCGAGAACCTCGAATCCAGCCGTGTCGAGACATACATATGCATACCTTCCCGAAACGGAAATGTCCGCGGGATAGTTGGAGACTTCCATTCCCCCGGCGAAGCGCGGATTCGAAGCATTGCTGATGTCGAAAATCTGAAAGTTCGGCTCCGTTGTGGTTATGCCCATGTACAGATAATGTCCTGCAACTTCAAGACTCATTCCGATCCCTGTGAAGGGGATACGGTCAACGAGTCTTGGCGACTCAGCATTCGAAATGTCAAAATCGTCCAGATGCATGCCGTCTCCGGTTACTGCAAAAAGATGCGTCCCACTCACCGCTATACCAGCCGTCGACTCCCCGCTGGCTTGCATTGCACCGACGCTATGAGGAGAATCCGGATTAGATATATCGATTATATAGATGTCCCCGTTAAAATCTCCAATGTAGGCGTAATTGCCCTTTACGATAAATGTCGTTGGAGGGTATGCCGTAGGCAGGATGTAGGTGCTCACCAGTTTAGGAGAAACCGGGTTGGATATATCTATTACCTGAAAGGGACTTATGGTATAAGCGTAGTTTCCGGACACTACAACTCCAAAGACGGTGCCTTTAGTCAGGAGTTGCCCCACCAGCCTTGGGCTGCCTCCGTCGCTCGTCTCCAGCACCTGGAGTAACTGACCGTTCCCGATAAAGGTTAGGTCTCCTTCCGAAGCAACCCCGAGGCATGGCCCCCATCCCCATTGCCCAACCCTGCTGAGCACTGAATCGGTCGAAACCGATACCGGTTCCATCTCATGGGCACGCTCTCGCATATATGCCTTCGCTGCGTACAGATACGACTGGGCGCGAGCAACGTTTATTAGGAATCCGAGCCCGAGCACGAAACCGACCGCGAACAGTTTTCTCCAAACTTCCAACTGTTTGTTCTCCACGATCTCCTATTCCCGTTTCCGGTGATGTTAGATAGGCCATCACCGGCAAACCCTGATCCGACTTACACCTTCCTGGGTCTTTCCGCGCTATCCTGAACCTCAGAAGCCCGGAGGCTACTCGCGCACTAATTATAGAGGATTCCCAGGAGTTCGTCAAGTCGCTCTCAGTTGAGATTTAATCAATGCCCTCAGAATGATCATAGTCGGCCTGAGGGGCGGCAGGAAAGATGGGATAACACGAGGCCCGATTTCTTAAAAATCGGGCCTCGAATAGCTTCTTCTTAATGGAAGTTATGTTATAGGATCACTTCATGAGGATCATCTTCTTCACCAGGTTCACCCCATGGGTTGTAAGCCGGTAGAAGTAGACGCCGCTGGGAAGATTATCACCGTCGAACCGAACGGAATGTACCCCCGCAGATTGATAGCCGTCAACAAGCGTTGCCACTATCCGGCCCAGAACATCATAAACCTTAAGGGTCACCTGGCCGTTCCGTGGCAGCTGATATCTGATCTCTGTTGTCGGGTTAAACGGGTTCGGATAATTCTGCCCGAGGCTGAAAGTGACCGGCTGACCGGGCCGTGATTCGACCGCCGTTGCCGGAGTTTTGCCGGTGTAGGATATGTCCACATCGTATATGTTTACCGTGCCGGACGTGGAACCCGAGTCGACATCCAATGTCATATCATAACCTTCCTTAGTGTACCATGAGACCGTATAGAGCCTGTAAGTATTTTCCAAATTGCCCCCGGAGTAAACATATGTGGTATAGGTGCTCGTGGCTCTTAAGGCTGCAAAAGAACCTTCGGGCAGGACCAATGTGCCGTAAGCGTCAATCCTCGACAGGCTGGTCAGGACATCCGTTATCCCCCCGCCTTCGTCGACAGTGTCCGCAATTTCTGAATATACGTCTCCCAGCTGCATCGGGATCGGGGTATAACCAGTGGGGGAGGTAAAGATGTAGCTCGTGTCGATTGCTGTGTAGCCAACCACGCCCGACTCGTGCTCGGCGTTGCCTATTTCCACGAGAGAATCGCTCGACTCTTTGTAGTACAGGTATGTCTTGACTGTTAAACCCAGAGAATAACTTGTGTCGATCTGGGCATATGTCGCTCCCGGAAAGAAGGTGGTGTATGGAGTCGACGACGGAAGGATGTTATCAAATCTGAAAGAATCGGTTATTGCCAATGCGGGAGCAGTCCAGGTTTGAGACGAAGAACTCGAAGCCGTGCCTACATTCATCTTCTCCGTGTCCAACGATGCATAGTAGAACCGCGAGTTTCCAACGGCGAAAATATTCGACAAATCGGAAGCAGTGATAGAAATCTGTGACAGGGCAGCGGACTGAACGAACAAGCTGAAGGCAGCTACGTAGAACAGGCAGTAGAGAATTTTCATCGAATACCTCCTATTGGTCCTTAACTGTGAATTTTGAACTCCATAGAGTATACGGAATTATGCGCCAGCTCCTTGATCCGATTTCGCCAGCGAGTCATAACCCGTCATGACGTTGTGTTGCTATAATGACATCCAACGCTGAAAGTGTGAGAAATGGTTCCTCGTGTTTCGGCTGTTCCGGGCCGGGCGCACAAGCGTCCCTGAAATCATATCCCCTGTAACCGTCAGTCCCCGAACCGCATTGGGGTGTTACCCCACCTCCGGCATGCGTTTTACGTTAATGAATTCTGCCGTCATTCTTCCTCTACTCTTCTCCACTTCCACTTCACCCGCTTCAATTCGGAAGATTAATCATCCGTCTTGATTCCGTACCATTTATGCCTCCAAATACAGCTGCCTGTCCAGACTACGGTACTGTATCGCCTCAGCTATGTGTTCCGGTCTGATGTCGCCGCTGTCAGCGAGGTCGGCTATCGTCCTCGCGACCTTGAGTATCCTGCCCGACTTAAGTCGAGGTCTCGACAAGGTCGGATCGTATGCCCGCGCGCTCAGACCGAGCTTTGTGATCGCCTGCTTCAAGAGGTCTTCTCCACCCTTGTCCGGCTGACAGAACTCTCTATCTCTTTGCTCTGGCCGTCCCCACTTGCATGCGGCCGGGTCGCCCCACGACATATCCGATCCATTTTATAAGGATAGTCCGTGGTCGAAATTACGGAAATAGGAGATTTTGCTCTCCTGCACAGTATCATCCTTCACTCTCCATGCGGGCATTGAGCAAGAAGATTGTATCTGACCGGAGCTTTGCACGTGCCCAGTCTTTCTGCCGGTCAGACAAAGACTCACCCAGACCAACAAGGATGTTCTTGTTGCTCATTTTCTCCAACTGGTCAATACATTTTTGAAGGAAATCCTTGAGCGGCATACCTGAACGTTGTTCGATGATTTCCCGATTCAGCGGCCAATTGTTCTTCAGGAAATACCAAACGTCGTAGATATCGCGGCTCGTCTTGCCGACACGCTCATGCATCGCCACGATCTTGTGGGCGAACATATCTTCACGCACCATGACAAGCATTGAGATTCCGAGCAGGGTTTTCATTTCGTAGCGTGAGCCGAAGTCGCGGCGGTTCACCTCGATCTTAATGTTTTGGGATTTTACATCATACGAGATAACATTCATAAGATTGAAACGTTTGATCCGAGAATCGACGATCCTCCCGTAGCTCTGAGCGATTTTCCGAATCTTTTCAAAAACGACTTGCTCTTTGGTTTCATCCAACAAATCGAAATCCAAATCGACGGAGTTGCGATTCAGGTCGTAGAATAAGTGAGCAGCCGTTCCGCCTTTGAACCCCAAGTGCGGTGCTATCGCCGTCTCGGAGTAAATGTCCTTCAATATCTGGAGGAGAATATTCTTGTGTTTTGCGTAACTGATCGTCATGCTTGGGATTTCTTATAATGTTCGAAATATTCCTGTACCCTGCTCTCCATCCGTTTGCTCTGATAGATGGGCAGGATTCCGAACACCTTATCCCAATCCAGCACGTCCAGGTTATCGAAGTGGTAGTCCTTGCTGACGTATACTCTGTCCAGAAATGCACGCTCTTTGCTTGCGATAGAGTACCCGTCTGGATGTTCGATGCCCCCGGTATTGCTCAGCACATAATCTTTCATTCGGATAAATGAGATTTTCTGGTCGACGACTTTGATATCGCGACTCACGTACGATGCGACAAAAATGCTATCATAATACTGAAAGTTGATCCCGGCTCTCGTCAAGACCGTCTCGAAGCTTAGATAGGAGGGAGTGTAAATCCGGGTTGCCATTTCAAACCGGTCGTAGTTCTCGTCTTTGGCGTAAATGCCGCGGCGAACGCTAACTAATTTCCCCGCCTTGACGTATTTGTGCAATCGCCCCGTGATCTTTTGTTCCGCATCCTCACCCCACAGTAAAGCAGCATCTTTAGTGGTAAAGATGGTCTTAGGAGACCGCAGTAAGATCTCCAAATATTCCCCTTTTCTGGGCTTCTTGTCCATATAAACCGGGAATCGCCTTTAAAGTCATTTCCAGTGCAATTATATATCATATCAAATGATATTGCAATACCCCCCACCTCCGGCATGCTTGTTACGTTAAAGAATTCTGCCGTCATTCTTCCTCTACTTTTCTCCACTTCCACTTCACCCGTTTCAATTTGAAAGATTAATCATCCTTCTTTATTCCGTACCATTTATGCCTCCATATATAGCTGCCTGTCCAGCGTCCTGTCCGCAGGATCCTTCGGATACTGTATCGCCTCGGCTATGTGTTCCGGCATGTTGTCAGAACTATCTGCCAGGTCCGCGATTGTCCTTGCCACTTTGAGTATCCTGCCCGACTTAAGTCGAGGTCTCGACAAGGTCGGATCGTGTGCACGTGCAGGTCCCGTTCGGATTGCCGTAGTTTCCGCAGGGACAAGGTTGCGTCCGAAGGATCCTGCGGATTGCCATTCTGCCACCTCGAAATCAGAGTGAAAAGGCCACTTCCGAAGTCCTACCCAAGAGAACTCCAAATGCTCGGTGATCACCTACGGAAGAGGCGACTTGACCTGGGATTCCCCCAGCGGGAGGTCGCTGACCAACTCCAGGTTGACGTAATGTCCGTCAAAGGCTGGGAATTGGGCAATCACGAGCCGCTGCTTAGACATATCCCGAAGATAATCGAATTCCTGGGATACGTGCCGGAAGAACTATTCCCGAAAGCCACTACGGTCCAGAAAATCAAAGGATATAGACTGCTTCATGGGATGACGCGAAAGGAGCTTGCAAAGAAACTGGAAATGGACGAAGCGACGCTTGGTCGGCTGGAAGCAGGAAGCGGGAAGTCTTCGGCACACGCCCTCAGGAAGATATCCAAGCTCATCGACTTGCCCTGATAGCCTCAAAGACGATCCTTTTTGACTGGAGGAATTTTCAACGCTCTGCATAAACGCGAGGCCCGATTCTGTTGGAAATCGGGCCTCGATTGATGAGTTAAAAATCAGGAGATGAGCTATTACGTTACTTCATGAGGATCATCTTCATAACCTGATCCACTCCGGGGGCGGTCAGCCGATACAGATATATTCCGCTGGCCAGGTTCTGCCCACTGAACTGCGCAACGTGGGAACCTGGATTCTGTAGTCCATCGACGAGCGTTGCGACTTCCCTTCCGAGGACGTCGTAGATTTTCAAGGTTACTTGACCGCCCATCTTCAGATTGTACGAGATGGTCGTAGTCGGATTGAACGGATTGGGATAATTACGAAGCGCTACACCTTCATCTTCTGTTACAATACTCGCTTGCTGCTCAGGAGAGGATGGCGCTGCCGTTTCTCCCATAGCTGCAAGCGCGGAAGCACTGAGCGGATCGCCGGGGAAGCGGGAGATCAGTTGGCGATAGTATTTCTCGCCATCTCCCTTGTTGCCAAGATCATACCAGTTGATACTCCCGGCGTCATAAAGCGCAAATTTCACCAGAGTCGTATCGTTCGTTGACCCCTCGGTCTGAAGGGCTTGCGCAGCAGCTTCTTGATACTTCCCTCCTCGCAGATATTGATACGTTCGCCTTGCCTCAGCGAATCTGCCTACCCTGGTGCCTGAGTGTGAAGCAGATGCATCGTTCAGTTCGGTGAGAACACCCGATGAACTGCCAAGTCTATCGAGGCACCGCTCGGCGAAAACCAGGGCGCGGCAACCAGAGAAGTCATTGGGATAATTAGCTACTACCGCTTGAAAAGCCTGCAGCGCGTTTTTGTAATCTCCTCCGAGATACAAACGGTACGCTGCATCTATTTTTGCCATGCCCGAATCCGAGCTTGCAATGTCTGTTTGGGAGTTCTGCGCCCCCGATGAAGAAGAGGCCATAGATTGGACAACCACGCCGGATTTGCCGCCCGTTTGTCTCAGTGACGGATTGGGATCCGTTGAGAGCCAGTTGGCATAATCCACGTTGGCCGTGACGGCGGGATAGGCCGGAGAGCTTCCCCACCAGTTCCCTTCGGCACTGATCGTACCGCTATAAGTTGAATAGACCTGATATATCCCGGGGTTTCGGAAGCTGTTATATCCCGGCCCTGTCGACGTTCCGAGCAGCGGTGTCGAGGTTCCGTCTCCATAGACATCGTAGTTGTTATAGTCGAAGACGGTTGACATAAAACTCGGGTCGCTGTAATTGGTGCAGTTAACCCCGCGGTTATTGTTCCTGATGACGAGAGGATTAGGGGGAATGTAGCTGGAGATCAGGTTCAATCCATAGCTGGCATCCTTTAT
>JBJKQU010000131.1:0-6461 GCA_046705025.1 Candidatus Kryptoniota bacterium
GATGATCATTTCAACGACTGAAACGGTGGGTGCTGCGCAACGAAAAGCAAACTCAACAGTTAAATTTAGCTGAACCGCTTTCCGGTTCCAACGGGGAATAAGTAATAGTCAGACATACGGAGCACACCGAGAGAATTCCAGGACAGCGCGTTTGGCCAGGGTATCCGCCTGGCTGAGCGTTTCAGTAGCCGAAGTCCCTTGCCTTGAGGTCAATTCCCAGCCATGGCAAAATCGAGCCCCACAAAAACTGTCGTTATTCTTGTCCTGGAAAAGGAATAAGTAAAGCTCGCATATCCCGTTAATCATCGCGACCCCTGCCCGAGAAAACCTCTCCGATGCACGTCGCGAGATCCGGGTACCGGAATTGAAAACCCTCTGACAGAAGCCGGTTCGGACTCACTCTCTGACTTGGCAATATCGTCTCTTCTGCCATCTGCCCCATTAAGAGTTTCAGCAGACCGGCCGGGAGTCGCATGATAGTCGGCCTTCTAAGAGCGCGGCCGATGGCTGAACAGACTTCCTGCATTCGAGCTGCACCCGGCGACACAAGGTTGTAGATGCCCGATGATGCTTCGTTCGTTGCCAGGAAATGGATCGCCTCCAATGCATCAGAATAGTGAATCCACGGGACCCATTGCTCCCCCGAGCCCATGGTAATACCGAATAAGAGCCGGTAAGGTAAAGCGAGTTTTGGGAGCGCGCCTCCCTGGGAAGCGAAGACTACTCCTGTCCTTATGATAACCCGCCTGACGCTCAACGCTTCCACTTCTTTTGTTGAATCTTCCCATCTCTGTGCCAATTCCGCCAGGAACCCTTCTCCGGCCGCTGAAGTCTCATCGAGCTGCTCGTCGGCCCGTGAACCGTAAAATCCGACGGCCGATGCCTGTATGAGGACAGCCGGCTCTCTCCTCAAAGACAGGACGACGTCCGTAGCGAGCTTTCCGGAAGAGAGCCGGCTGCGGATTATCCGACTTCGTTTTTTCCCGGTCCACATAGATGAACCGATGTTTTCTCCGGCCAGGTTTATGAACGCATCGATGCCCTCCAGCCCTGCGACCAGTTCCGGTTCATTGTCCGGCGCCCATCTGATTGCCCGTACCCGGTTGCCGAAAGCCGAACGTGCCTTAAGTACATCTCTGGACAGAACGATTACCTCATGACTCCTGTCCGTCAGAAGACCTGTGAGTCCCTTTCCTATGAATCCGGTTGCGCCGGTAATCGCTATCTTCATTTTGCAGCTGCCTTGCCTTCTTAGTTCAGCACGATCTTTTTGGTTAAATGGTAGCTCACCGAGGAATATGGGGCAACTGGCTTCTTATGTCAAGAGGTTCCGCACGATATTTATGATGACCGTCGGACGCGAAGGCCGATTTCACGGTCTATTCCGGGGCCCGATTCTCGTCGGGATCCATTCGCGCTCCTCATATCAGGTGCATTTGGACGGTTTTGTTTATATATTTTTAAAGTTATGGCATCTCGCATTTGGGATACAAAGGAAATAAGGCGCAAGGACGTCAGTGTCGGTGAGCTTTATAAAGCAATGCACGAAAGGACGAAGCTGCAGCCGATTAATGGGACTATAGGCTTCAACAAGCTCATAACCGATAAGAACGTGCACCGCCCGGGGTTGGCACTGGCGGGCTACGTTGAGCTGTTCAGTTACAATCGCGTCCAGATATTCGGGAACACAGAGGTCCGTTACCTGAGTTCGCTGAAACTGGAAGATCGTCGGCGCGCCCTGCAAACGATATTTCAGTTTGATATTCCGTGTGTCGTCATAGCCAACAGCAACGAGATCGAGCAGGAACTCATCGATATAATTACATCTCACGGCGTCTCGGTCTTCAGGAGCACACTTGAGACCACTCGCCTCGTTTACTTCCTCGGCGAGTTTCTCGATGAAGTTTTTGCTCCCAACACCGTAATACACGGCTCGCTCGTCGATGTTTACGGCGTCGGTGTCCTGTTTGTCGGGATAAGCGGCATCGGGAAGAGCGAGATCGCACTAGACCTTGTGGAACGCGGACACAGGCTTGTGGCAGATGACGCAGTCAGCGTCTACCGCCAGGGTGAGGATATCCTGATAGGAAAGAGCTCCCGGATTGCCGAACACTTCATGGAAGTCCGCGGTCTCGGAGTCATAGATGTCAGGAGCATCTTCGGCATCAGGGCCGTCAGAAAAAGAAAGAGGATAGAAGTGGTGGTAGAGCTCGAGGAGTGGGACTCGACACAGGAGTATACCCGGACGGGTCTCGACCACGAATACGTCTCGATCCTCAGTGTAGAAATCCCGCTCGTCAAGCTGCCGATTCTGCCGGGCAAGAACATAACCGTGATTGCGGAAGTTATTTCCTTGAGCCATCTCCTCCGTTCTTACGACTACGACGCTGCGGAGGTGTTCAATCAGAAGATCCAGGAAGCCATCAAGAAAAAGAAAAAACAGAGCGCCGGTGCCAGCCGGTACTTCGAAAGGGACTTTGAGTAATATGCCGAGAACCAAATCGACCGGACCCCGCAAGAAGAGAGAGCCGTTAACACAGCCGGATGGAAGTCTCAGCGGCAAAGTTGCGATCGTGACGGGAGGCTCGAGAGGAATAGGCAAGTATATAGCAAAGAGACTTGCTTCTGAGGGGGCCTCGGTCGTCATAGCGGGGAGAAAACCGGCGGACTTGCGTACTGCAGCAGAAGAAATCGGTGCAGAGGGCGGGCGTGTGATACCCGTACAGACCGACGTGTCTAATGAGAAGAGCGTGCACCGGCTTCTCTCGAAGACCCTGACCGAGTTCGGCACCATAGATATCCTTATCAACAACGCCGGACAGTATATCGAAAAAGCCGTCACGGACATGTCGGTTAACGAGTGGAATAACATAATCGGCACCAACCTTACCGGACCCTTCCTGCTCTCACGCGCTGTTCTGCCGGAGATGATGGAGAAGCTGGACGGGACGATTATAATGATATCTTCGACTTCCGGGAAAAGAGCCAGGGCAAATTCGACCGCCTACTCAGCCTCGAAGTTTGGCATAGAGGGATTCTCGGAAGCGCTGCTGAGAGAAGTCCGTGATTACAACATACGCGTGATCGTCGTTACACCGAGCTCGGTCGACTCGAGCGACCGGGAAGCCCGCCAGATATTGAAAGGGGGAAGGGGCGCAAGGCTCAGGGCCGAAGACGTTGCGGATGTGGTTGTCGGGGCAATCAAGCTCCCGCCCCGCGCACTCGTGCGGGAAATAGAACTGTGGGCAACAAACCCCTGATGTAAATTGAATCGCGGATTGCCGGAGTAGATGCCTTAGAGAATGAGTCTAGATGATCGAATGAGAGGTTCCTTGTGTTTGTACCATCGTATATAGAGCTGTTTGAGAATGGGGAATTAAAAAGACGTGCCGAGATCCTCGATGAGATGCTCTCCTCGTGCGATATATGCCCGCTCGACTGCCGGATAGACCGCAAGGAGGGTCAGATTGCACGGTGCTACTCACGCTATCTCCCAATTGTCAGTTCTTATTGCCCGCACTTCGGTGAAGAGCCGCTGCTTGTCGGGACTAATGGAGCGGGAAATATTTTCTTCGGGAACTGCAACCTCCGCTGTGTGTACTGCCAGAATTATCAGATAAGCCAGAATTACAGAGTGGAGTTGAAGAACGAGGTGAGCTTTGAACGTCTGGCGGATATTATGCTTGAGCTACAGGACAAGGGGTGCCACAACATCGGCCTGGTTTCGCCGACCCACTTCGTCCCGCAGATAGTAAAAGCGCTGTGTATCGCGGCGGAAAAAGGGCTGAGGCTGCCTCTCATCTATAACACCAATGCGTACGACTCCGTAGACGTGTTGAGACTTCTCGACGGCGTCGTCGACATTTATTTGCCTGATCTCAAGTATGCCGAAGAAGCGGACGGCTATTCCTACTCAAAAGTGAAAGAGTATCCGAAATTCACGAGGCGTGCGATCAAAGAGATGCACAGGCAGGTAGGAAGTGATCTCGTAATCGACGATGAAGGGCTTCTGAAGCGGGGGCTGCTGATAAGGCATCTGGTTCTCCCGAACGACATCGCAAGCAGCGAGAGCACGCTGAAATGGATAGCGGAAGAGTTGGGAAAAGAGACCGCTCTATCGATAATGTCGCAGTACTACCCGGCGAACAAGGCGGCGTCGATTACACTCCTGAGCCGCCACATCCGGGAATCGGAATACGATAGAGTCCTGGAACTGCTTGAGAAATTCGGGCTCGAGAACGGATGGATGCAGAATTTCGCGAGTCAGGATTACTACAAGCCCGACTTCACGGACAGAGTCGAACCTTTCAAACGGTAATCTTCTGGCTATCTGGAAGACTCGTCGCCTTCTTCAAACGGGAAGAATATCTCCTTTGCACCCGGATTCGACCGTTCTTTGATCGATATCCCTTTCGGGTAAATCTCTAGATCTATCTTGTCCTTCAGATAGCCGGTAATAATTGCAGAGAATAGCTCCTCTTCTTCCTGACGCGTGAGCCTGCGAGAGGGTGCTCCCCCGGTGTTGTCGTCCATGACTCTCTCTCTTTCTAATTGGTTGACCTTTTCGCTCTTCCTGAGCTCCATCTCACTGCTGCACGGAATAATACCCGTTGTGCGGTGAGGTGTTCTACCAATTCTTATCGGAACAAACCGGTGGGAACTTGATTTTTTGACGGATGGAGAGATTTTGGGCGTGAATCTGGGATCGTGAGGGATCGGTTCCCGTCACTTTGAAAGTCTTCGAGCCTCTCTGAAGATAGAATCGAACATCGGTCTCGTCAGTTTTCCTGTAAAAGTGTTTTGCTGGCTGGGATGATAGGAAGCGATAATAGTGAGATCTTCTTTTATAGGCACTTTGACGCCGTGGCCGAATTTCGGTATTCTGTCAAAGCTTGAGATGCCGAGTTTCTTCATCGATGTAATCGTGCGATCGAACGCTGTCTTTCCGAGTGATACTACGACCCTGAGGTCTGTCAGGATTGAAAATTCTTCGAGGAGATACGGCTCACAGTTGTTGATTTCCTCTTGCAGAAGCTTATTTGCCGGAGGAGCGCATCTGGCAACCGCGGTTATATAACACCCCTTAAGCCGGAGGCCGTCGGCGGCGGAAGCGGAAGTCTCACGGCTTGAGAAGCCGAACTTGTAAAGCGTTCTGTACAGCCATTCGCCGCTTCTGTCCCCGGTAAACATCCGTCCCGTCCTGTTCGCTCCGTGAGCGGCAGGTGCGAGCCCCACAATCAGAACCCGCGCTCCGGGATCACCGAACCCGGGAACAGGTTTTCCCCAATATTTCTGGGATGAAAATCTCGCGATCTTCTCGTGTGCCACTTTCTCCCGCCAAGCGACGAGCCGGGGACACTTACGGCAGTCAACGATTTCCGCGTTCAGGCGTTCAAGCTTAGAGCCGGTCGTCACTTCAACTTCATTATGATAGCCATTCTCTGGATGAGCGGCTGTATCTCCATGTTCCAGAAATGCCAATTATGCACGCCCGGCATTTCATGATATTCGTAGGGCTTGCCGTATTCGCGAAGCATGTTCGTGAAACGCCGGTGAGCGGGGAGGAAATCCGTGAAACCGTCCTGAATGCCGACCGCGCAGAATATGTAAGGGAGCTTCTTCTCGTGCCCCCTGCGGAGCAGCACGAAGACATTGTGGCTGTCCCTGAATGCCTTGTTCGAATCGCCGAACACGCTCACGATGCTCGGATAGATCGGCCCCTGGCCCCCCGGTATCGGAGCGCCGGGGTGAGCACGGACGGAATCGATGACACCGGGAATCGTAATGGCGCCGCTCAGGTCACCCGCAAACTGAAACATGCCCGGATGCCTCAGGGCCAGTACCAGGGCCCCGTATCCTCCCATGGAGAGCCCGGCGATCGCCTCGCGGGTCATATCGATGGGGTAAAGGGAGTTTACGAATCCGGGAAGGTCGTGCATGATGTAGTCCTCATAACGGGCCCTGGGATTTGTCTCCGAATTCACATACCACGAGTTCTTCGCCTCCGGCATGACGATGATTATCGGAATATTGGCACTGTAGCTCACGAGGTCTGTTCTTTCGGTCCAATCGACCTGGCTGCCGTCGTAGCCGTGAAGAAGATAGAGGACGGGGTACGCGCGGTTGCTGTCGTAGTGGGTGGGAAGCAGGATCACTACGTGCATCGTGTCGTGGACGCTTTCCGAATAGAAGCTGACACTGTGAATCCTCGTTTGGCTCAGGAGTGCTGCAGGCAGGATAAGTACCAGAAATGCGCTTAGCTTGAGGAACCTTTTCATGGACAACCTCCCGGTATGTTTTGAATCTATATTATAACAGGAAACGAAACAAAAACGCGGGTACTGGCTCAGTTTGATTTAACGCAAAGTTCGCAAAGACAAATAATCGCAGAGACCGCGAAAGAATATAGTTGTTCTGCGTGCTTTGCGCCTCCTTTGCGTCCTCTGCGTTGAATGTTTTTA
>JBJKQU010000132.1:0-9755 GCA_046705025.1 Candidatus Kryptoniota bacterium
GAATGAAACCGCAAAGCTCGCCAGGACACGCAAAGACAACTATCAATGAAACAAACACTTGGCGACTCTTGGCGCGCTTGGCGGTTAAAATCATCCGCGACGATACCTCCCATGAGTGAGGCAATACATTCGGTACTGGCGCGGTTTGATTTATCGCAAAGACAAATAATCGCACAGACCGCGAAGGAATATAGTTGTTCTGCGTGCGACTTCTTTGCGTCCTCTGTGTTGAATATTTTTAAATTGAGCCAGTGCCGAAATTCGGATCCGCCATCCGAAGTTGATGCTTTGGTCTAAGTTGGCCATATTGATCTTGCATTTTCTGGCTGCACCATCTTGAGCAAGATTGCAGGGATGACACCAAGACTGTTACGAAGTTAAGTTCGTGGAAGGAGTAGATAATGGGCGATAGGGTCAAATTCGAGATTAGGGAGAAGGTCGCTTATTTAAGAATGAGTCGTCCTGAAAAGAGGAATGCTATTGACGACGTTGCAATTGGGGAAATGACGAAATATTTCAGCGATGCAAACGCAGACGAGAACGTCAGGGCAATCGTCTTTGAAGGAGAGGGGAGCGCCTTCTCTGCCGGCGCAGATTTGGATTACCTCAGAAGACTCTCCGCGAATTCCTCGACTGCAAACTTTGAGGACTCATGTGCATTGAAGAATTTTCTGGCAGAAGTATACAGAAGCCGTAAGCTCGTCTGTGCCGTGGTCAGAGGTCCCGCCCTGGCAGGCGCCTTCGGACTTGTTCTCGCATGTGACATAGTCTTTGCGTCCGAGAGGGCCAGGTTCGGCTTTACTGAAGTGAAAATAGGTTTCGTCCCCGCGGTGGTGGCAAATCTTGCGTTGAGGAAATTGCGTGAGCCCGACGCTCGAAGGCTGCTGCTAACGGGCGACATAATCGGTTCCGATGAAGCGCTGCGCATGGGAGTCATTTCACAAGTGATCGAAGATTCAGATATCCGGGGAACCGTTGAGGGTTTCTTGCACAAGTTTACCGTGGGCACGAGCAAAACCTCTGTTTCACTGACGAAAGAGATTCTCTCCAGAGTAAGGGACATGACTTTCGAAGAGGCGATGAGCTATAGCGCAATGATGAACGTTAATGCCCGATCGACAGACGATTTCCAAAAAGGCGTTGATTCTTTCTTGAACAAAAAGCAAATGGAGTGGGAATAGTGGACATCAGCAGCAAAATCAGGGCAGTCCCCGATTTTCCGAAAAAGGGAATATTGTTTCGGGATATTACGACGCTTCTCAATGACAGGGAAGCGTTCCAGTATGTCGTCAACCAGTTCTATGATCATTACAAAGACAAGCGTATCGACAAGGTCGTCTCGGTTGAATCGCGCGGGTTCATTTTTGGCAGCGTTCTCGCTTACAAGCTGGGTGCGGGCTTTGTGCCGATACGTAAGCCCGGGAAACTCCCGGCGGAAGTCATTCGCCAGGAGTATCAGCTCGAGTACGGGACCGACTCGATGGAGATTCACAGGGATGCGATAAAGCCAGGAGAGAGAGTGCTGGTGCACGATGATTTGCTCGCGACCGGCGGGACGGTCGCCGCTGCATGTAAGCTGATCGAGCGGCTTCAGGGAAAGGTTGAGGGGGTTTGCTTTCTGATTGAGCTGACACCTCTGAACGGAAGAAAGGTCGTCCCCGGCAGGGATGTCTTCTCATTGATAGAGTACGACACGGACTGAAAACCTTCGCTGAGCTGAACAGATGACCGCAGAAGCAACGGACTGCCTCCCTGAAACAAAATTCGGAAAATATTTCGAAAGACGTTAATTTGGATCAGGGATCCGTCGATAAGCGGCTCCGGAATTTGCCAACTCATTTCAGCAAGTTCAAAATCAGAAGAGAGGGAGAAATGGAAAAAGTAATCACAAAGACCGACTTTGCAAACCTGAAATTATTTCAGCGCGGTAAAGTCCGCGATATATACGACCTCGGCGACAAGCTGCTGTTTGTTGTTACCGACCGCATAAGCGCGTTCGACGTTATACTTCCTAACGGTATACCCTTCAAGGGAAAGGTGCTCAATCAGATATCCAATTTCTGGTTCGATTTCACTAAGGACATTGTGAAGAACCATGTGGTTGCATCTGATGTGAAGGACTATCCATCCGAGTGCAAGACTTATCAGGAAGAGCTCAACGGGCGAAGCGTCATCGGAAAGAAAACCAAACCGCTTCCAGTCGAATGCATTGTTCGCGGATACATCAGCGGCTCAGGCTGGAAGGACTATCAGAAGACCGGTTCAATTTGCGGAATCTCGCTTCCGGAAGGCCTGCGCGAATCGGAAAAACTGCCGGAGCCGATATTCACTCCATCGACGAAAGCGGAGATGGGTGTCCATGACGAGAACATAAGCTTCGATGAGGTCGTGAAGATCATTGGAAAGGAGACCGCCGAGAAAGTCCGCGACTATACTATAGCTGTCTACAAAGCTGCTGCCTCATATGCCGAAGGCAAAGGAAACATCATTGCCGACACAAAGCTTGAGTTTGGCCTCGATGAGAATGGGGAACTGACTCTCATCGACGAGGTGTTGACTCCGGATTCATCGCGGTTCTGGGACAAATCGAAGTACGAGGTCGGGAAATCGCAGCCGAGCTTCGACAAGCAGTTCGTGCGTGACTACCTCCTTTCGATCAACTGGGAGAAGAAGCCGCCGGCACCTGACCTGCCCGATGAGATCATCAAGGGGACGAGTGAGAAGTACCTACAGGCTTTGAGAGTTCTTGCGGGGATTAAACTCACATAAGAGGAGCCCTGCACCGGCCGTAGGTGTACCGACAAGCGTTTCAGGGATACTGCTGGGAGTCCGTCGGGTCAGCCGGCCGGTACAGACGCCTTGCGCTCGCCCGGCCGTCGACCGAATATCCTCCCGCTTTCTGGTGAACAAATAGCCGCATTCAGCTCTCAAGCAGGGTCTTCAGAGATTGAAGGACCATATCCGGATGGATTTCGACCATGCATTTGAAATGGCCCTTTGGGCAGGACTCTCTGCCGATGTGCGAGCAGGGACGGCATTTCAGCCCATCGACCTCCAGCACCTTATTCTCGACGCCGTAAGGGTAGAAACCGAATTCACGCACGCTCGATCCGAAAATCGCGACAAGTTTTCTCCCAAGCGCATTTGCCGCGTGCATGAGGAAGGAATCGTTCGTGACAACCGCGGATGCATGTTTCAGCATTGCCGCACTTTCGATCAGAGAAAGCTGCCCCGAGAAGTCTACCGCACCTGAGGATTTGCATATTCGGGCGCACGCCTCGGTGTCTGCCTGCCCCCCTAACAAGACAACCCTGCTGAACGACGAAATCTTTTTGGCCAACAGAGACCAGTACTCTACAGGCCAGCGCTTCGTGAAATGTCTGGCCCCGGGACATAAGAAGACAGACTGTCCGGTTCCACCGGCGGAGGCGTTGAGGATTTCAGCGGCACTTTCTTCTACTCCTTGAGGGAAAAAAATCTCGGGTGCCGGAACTTGGGAGATCGATTCATCATAAGTCTGTGCGTATTTAAGTGCGGCAGACTTAACATCGGAGTAGAGATTTACTTTTGCCTTCAACAGAGCAGCTCGTTTTAGTATATCTTTCTTTATTACTCGAATGTCCTTCGCCGTATTCTTTCTCAGATAAACGCTTCTGAAATTGTTGTGTAGGTCGAGTGTGGTATCAAAACTTTCCTGCACCAATTTGCGTCTCAGGTTCTCGAGATGATGAATATCTGCGTGATCTTGAACTAAATGGACTACGTTGACGTTAGGATTACATCGAATGAGATCTGCATACGAATCTTTGACGACAAAATGTATTTCCGATTCAGGCTCGTTCTCTTTAATCAGTTTCAAGAGGGGGGAAGTAAGGAGCACGTCGCCCCCCGAACTCAATCGGATGAGGAGCTTTTTTGATCTTGACATTGTTAGAAAATATGAATTTGATTGAGTAGTTTCAATTGTTAATTGGTTTGCTTTTTGGAAGATGTGAAAATAAATTCTCACGAGAGGTAAGAGGAGAGTATGAAGCAGTTGCCGCGAACCGTAGACGAGTTGAAGAAAAGCGGTTACAAGGTTCTTCCTGTCAAGGACGAGATGAGGAAGAACTTGATTGCCAAACTCAACAAGGGGGAAACGTTATTTCCTGGAATAATCGGCTATAACAAGACTGTAATTCCTTCGATAGTGAACGCGCTTCTAGCCAGGCACGACATGATATTGCTGGGACTGCGGGGACAGGCGAAGACGAGGATCGCGAGGAGTCTCATAAGCCTTCTTGACGGAACGGTGCCGGTAATAAAAGGCTGCGAGATCAACGATAACCCTTACAGACCCGTCTGCAAGCGCTGTGTCGACCTCGTCAAGGAGCACGGCGACGATGTTGAGATCGACTGGCTCACTCCGGAACAGCGCTATGGAGAGAAGCTCGCGACACCGGATGTTACGATAGCGGACCTGATAGGAGACATTGACCCGATAAAGGCGGCCGTTCAGAAGTTGCACTACTCTCATGAAGGCGCAATTCACTTCGGGATCATCCCTCGGACAAATCGCGGGATATTCACAATAAACGAACTGCCGGATCTGCAGCCGAGAATACAGGTCGGCCTGTTCAACATAATGGAAGAAAAGGACATCCAGATACGTGGGTTCAACGTACGGATCCCCCTCGATGTTATGATGGTGTTTACGGCAAACCCGGAAGATTATACGAACCGCGGAAACATCATCACTCCTCTGAAGGACAGAATCGATTCGCAAATTCTGACACATTATCCCCGGACGATTGAAGAGGCAATGAAGATAACGGAGCAGGAGGCCTGGCTTGCACGGGACAGCGGACGAGAAGTGGTGATGCCGGGATATCTTAAAGAAGTTGTTGAAGGAATCGCTTTCCAGGCGCGCGGCAGCGAATTCGTCGACCAGAAGAGCGGCGTCAGCGTTCGCATGACCATCTCGGTGATGGAGAACCTGATAAGCAGCGCGGAGCGGCGGGCGATTATAAACAACGAGAAGGTCATTGTGCCGCGCATCTGCGATCTGCAGCAAGTGCTTCCAGGCATGACCGGGAAACTGGAATTAGTCTTTGAGGGTGAGCAGGAAGGATACGTGAAGGTTAGCCGGGCGCTCATCGGAAAAGCAGTCCGGGAGACTTTCAAAAAGTATTTCCCTGACCCGCTGCAGAAGAGGGTCCGGACTTCTCCCGGCGAGGAGCCCAAGAAGCGGGATGACGAATATACCCCCATCATCTCATGGTTTGAGTCGGGCAACAAGATTGAAGTTGCCGATGATATGCCGTTCGACAGCTACTACGCTGAGTTGAACAAAGTGACAAACCTGAAGGAAGTAGCACGGCGGCATATGAAGGTCGACGAGTCGAAGAAGTATGAACTGGCAACCTCAATGGAATTTGTTCTCGACGGGCTTCATCAGTTTTCCAGGATAGCAAAAGACGATGCAGATAACGTTGTTGCGTATAAAGATTTGGTCGGCAGCATCTTCCCGCCGAAGGGACGGTACGAGGAGGACTGATCTTGGAAATCGAGAAATTCGAGGACGGGCCGATCTGGACGATCGGCTATCTGGTGTATGACGGTGGAACGATGGAAGGGATGGTCATCGACGTTCCCATGTGGTCCTCGGAGAAGATATACAGGCGGGTTCGGGAAACGGGAGTTCGAATCACGAAGGTGGTTGCAACGCACGGCCACTGGGATCACATAGGCGAGATGAAGAAACTTGCGGCATTGACTGCCGCTCCAGTATATGCACATCGCGCCGACGAATGGATGATGCGTGACCCGAACGGGATGGTCATCGCTCCACCCGAACCGCTCGAGCCGGTCGGTATCGACATTGCACTTGAAGACAAGATGAAGCTTCAAATTGGAAAGCTCGAGCTGGAGGTGATTCACACCCCCGGTCATTCTGCCGGTTCTGTCTGTCTCTACATCAGGGACGAGAATGTATTGTTCACGGGCGATACTTTATTTGCCGGTTCGATAGGGCGGACCGATCTGCCAACCGGTTCGATGGAGGAAATCTCGAAGAGCATATCGGAAAAGATAATGTCTCTCCCCGCGATCGTTAGAATCTTTCCGGGCCACGGGCCGGAGAGCACTTTGATGAAAGAAAAAGCATATAACCAATTTGTCCAGATGATATTCGCTGAGAAATAAAGTAAGAGCATGACGAGGTGAGCTATGAGATTCAGGTATTCGAAATGGACCGAGAATTCCATGACGGACGAGCAGCGACTTCAGAATATGATCTCGCTTTTCAGTTATCTCCTGCTCCAGACGAGCGGCGACGCGGATGAGGCGCTCGACTGGATGCGACAGCTCGGTCAGGAGTATGAGCTGTTCGATGAGGAAATGAGTCTGGAAGAATTTATTGAGAAGTTGAAAGAACTCGGGTATGTCGAGGACGCCAAGGATGTCGTCATCCTGACTTCGAAGGGAGTCCAGCGTATCAGGGAGGATGCCCTGAGGGAGGTGTTTTCGAATCTTAAGAAAAGCCCTGAGGGCTCGCACGAGTCACCGCATACGGGACAAGGGGTAGATCGTCTGAGCGAGACGAAGAAGTATACTTTCGGAGATTTGCCGACAAACATAGACCTGACCTCGACAATCACAAACGCGTTGAGGCATGACAGCATCGATGACTTCCGTCTCAACGAAGACGATATCGAGATATATGAGACCGAACATCTGACGAATTGCGCGACTGTGGTACTTTTGGATATCAGCCATTCGATGATCTTATATGGAGAAGACAGGATTACTCCTGCAAAGCAAGTCTCGCTTGCACTTGCAGAACTGATCAGGACCAAGTTCCCAAAGGACCACTTGAACGTCGTGGTGTTCGGCGACGACGCGAAAGAGATCACTCTCGCTGAGTTGCCGTTTGTGACCGTGGGGCCTTATCACACGAATACGCTGGCTGCGCTGCGTCTTGCCCGGAGTATCCTGCGGAGAAAAGGGAATGTCAACAGGCAGATTTTCCTTGTCACCGATGGAAAGCCCTCGGCTATATTCGAGGAATCCGGAAAACTCTACAGGAATTCGTTCGGGCTGGATCCACGCATTGTGAATAAGACGCTTGACGAAGCGGTCGCATGTCGAAGGGAGAAGGTTGTCATAAGCACTTTCATGGTCGCGAAGGACCCGTACCTGATCAACTTCGTCGAAGAGTTAACCAGGGCAAACAAGGGAAGAGCCTACTATTCTTCGCTGAACAAGTTAGGCGAATACATCTTCGTGGACTATATTCGCAATAGAAGGAAGAAATTCAGCAGCTCTATTCCGTAGCATCGCGTCACTTATTTGGGAGTGGTGTTTGATTGAAGTTGAACTCATTGGCTATTCACCCGACAGGCACGGCAATCCTCAAATAGTGCACGTAACGGCTCACCGGGAAGTCGATTCTTCCGCCAATACGGTGTTCGGTAAAAGCGGGCGGCCTTCAATCGGGATCAATGCTTTTCTTCGCATATCGAGATCCAAAAAACTGAGACAGCGATCAGGGGACGAGAACTGTCTTCGGCACGCCCTCATGAATCTTGACTCTGTCGGACAGCTGAGCTAAACTTTTCGTCGGAGTTGACCTGAGTTGTGAGGGTCTCAAGAGCGCGGATCCAAGGCGGCTCTGCGCCGGGAAGCTGAAAAACAGATGAGGAGAAGTTGCGCACGACCTGAAATGTCGGGTGGTCCGGTGTTGCAACGTACTTTATAGATAGAAAGGAGAGGTCGGCATATGAGATGCGAACTTGCGGAAGCACAGATACGGAGCTATCGGCAAGAGGGGTATCTTGTGATCGAAGGCTTGCTGGATGCCGATGAGCTGGCGTTCTGGAGGGAAGCCGTGGATGAAGCAACGCAACAGAGAGGGGGGAGAAAGTTTCCGGGAGAGGAGACAAAAACAGGTGAAGATGACGGCATAAACAAGGACGCGGAGTATTACGGCAAGGTGTTTGACCAGTTGGTGAACCTTTGGCAGACAAATGAGAAGGTAAAACGGTTGATGCTTGACGAGCGACTTGGCAAGCTGGCCGCGGAGCTGGCAGGGTGCGACGGAATAAGAATCTGGCATGATCAGGCTCTCATAAAGCGTCCGTGGGCCAACCCGACTGCATGGCATCTGGATACCCCCATTTGGTCCTTCAGCGATCGGCGCGCACTGTCTATCTGGGTCGCTCTTGACGACGCAACCCTGCAGAACGGTTGCCTGTACTTCATACCGGGATCATGTCATCAAACGACATTTGAAAACCCAGGCATCGGCAAGAACATGGATGCGATATTCGAAATGTATCCCAACCTGGCGAATTCAAAACCGGTGGCAGTCCCGATGAAGGCAGGGAGCTGTTCCTTCCATAACGGGCAGACTATCCACGGCGCCGGTCCGAATATGACCCCGGGGGTTCGACGAGCGATGACCTGCGCTTACATGCCCGACGGTGCCACTTTCAACGGAATTAAGAATATCCTGAGCGACGAACAGGTTGCGCGACTGAAGATCGGTGATCTGTTGAACGATGATCGACAGAATCCTCTGATATATTCAAGGCAAATGCAGGCTAAAGTGGCGCGGCCCGGTTAGTGCTGAATGGGTAACAGGTTACGGCGAGGAAGAATCCCCCTGGTTGTCTCAAAAATCCCTCTGCCTTCCTGTCTCCGTGGTGAGATATACAAATGCAGATCAAATTCTCCCGGGATCCCTTCGTGAAAACACTGAGACACCGAGACACGGAGTTTCCTTCGCCGTCCGTTATAAACGTACGGCTGGGAAGAATCCCCAAACCCCATTCGGGGTTTCGTGCTTTTGGGAGGCGTCGATTTTAATCGATGCCTTCTATTGCAAATCTGAAAGTGACCGTTTAGATTCACACAGCGCCCCCTGCACAAGTGAGATATAGAATCCGCCTAAGGTGTGTCTGACATCCATTTGTGCAAGGAAGGGACTTGTTTTGAGGGATTGAGTCGGTAAGCACTGGTACGGGACGTCCAGTTGGCAATCAAAAGCAAGTGTATTGCTAATTAATATACAGGGGGCTGGAAATGCGTCTCTGTTTGCGATTGCGGAGAATGCGGGACAACTGCTACATAAGCTTCAATTACGCCTACTACCTTTCCGGAGCCATCTACGGATGGATCGAGAAGTCGTCGCCGGCCTATGCCTCCTTTCTTCACGATAACGGATACCAGCCCGAAGGAACGGTCAGGAGATTCAAACACTTCTGCTTTTCACAGCTTCAAATAAGGGACCGCGAGATAGACCGGGCGCGCGGCATGATGAGAATCAATTCGCCCGAAGTGGATTGGTATGTAAGCATGCCCATCGAAGAAGCGCTGCAGCATTTGGTCGTAGGGATATTCGAGAATCAGGAGCTCTACGTCGACCGCGAGTATAACCGTTTCCTGGTGGAGCAGGTCGAGACTCTGCCGGAGCCGTCGTGGAAAGAACGGATGAGTTTTACGATGCTTTCCCCGACCACGGTATCCGTTCCCGACGTCAGGAATGGCAGATTCGGGGCGCGCTACCTTTTTCACGACGACCCGCAGCTCAGTGAATCCCTGCGAAGAAACATTCTGCACAAGTACGAGTCACTGTACGGAAGGGAGCCGGATGACACTTCCTTCAGTTGCACGCTAGATGAGGAATTCATTTCCGACCGTGAGCAGAAGGGGAAGAAGATAAGCCGCCTCATAACCATTAAGGAAGAACAGGCGGATGAAACCCGGGTGCGCGG
>JBJKQU010000133.1:0-3214 GCA_046705025.1 Candidatus Kryptoniota bacterium
ATGCGCGTACACGGCGGCAAGCCGAAATACTACCACAAGGTTATCGGCGGTAATTTCAGGCTGGATGCCATCCAGGCCGCCGTCCTGAACGTCAAGCTGCCGCACCTGGATGCCTGGTCGCAGAAGCGCAGAGAGAACGCCGCTCTTTACACTAAGTTGTTCGTCGATGCCGGCCTTGCGCAGGAGGAGGGACACGTATCTATCGATGCACAGAATCGCGTTCTCCTTCCTAAGGCCGTTTATAAATCGAGCGGTGCTCAGAACTACCACATTTACAACCAGTACGTGATCCGCGTTGAGCGTAGGGATGAGTTGAAGAAGGCACTTACCGAAAAGGGAATCGGCACCGAGATTTACTATCCCGTTCCGTTCCACAGGCAGGAATGCTTCGCGTATCTGAAGTGCAATGACTCCGACTACCCGGAATCTAACTTCGCGGCTGAACACTCGCTGGCGCTCCCGATATTCCCGGAGCTGAACCATGACCAAATCGGCTTTGTGGTCGACTCAATACGGGGTTTCATGGCCGGAGACTGACTCCTTGTATCTCAACTTCCTCAGTGCGTGAAGGCTGACGCGAGAGCCCATTCACCAGTTTTACAGTTTCTCCCGGACCTTCAACGGGGAAGTAGTTCCATGGTAACAAGGCGTGCGGTTGACACGTCGGCGATCACCACGACTCGAGGACAATTCTGATCAACTCTCCGTAAGTGCACCGCCGTGAGACTTCCACATAGCCGGAGACGGAGGATAAGATAACATTGATCCCCTCGAAGATTAGCGTGCTCTACCTCGCGAGTTGGTACCCCAACCGGCTAAAGCCACTGGAGGGGATTTTCATTGAAAAACATGCTGAGGCTGTCGCAAAACTGTGTGAAGTTTCAGTATTATATGTGACCCTCGATCCAAACTTGAAACCCGGTGTCATCGATATCGTGACGAGGCGAAAAAATGATGTATCAAGAGTCATCGTGTATGTTGCGACGTCACGGTTGCGCCCCAGGGTACTAGCTTCGACAAGCAATGCTTTGCGGTTCATAAGGGGGACTTACCTGGGCATCAGGGAAATACGGAATATGGTAAAAAGGATCGACCTTATTCAGGTGAATGTTGCATCGAGGCTGGGCATTGTCGCAATACTTACCAAAGTATTAAAACACGTACCGTTCATAGTCTTTGAACATTCCTCCATTTACATCAAGTGCAAGGATGTCGCAGAGTACCGGAGGCAGGCAGGCGTCCTTGAACGGCTTTTCACGCATTTGAACTTCCGATATGCGGAGGCAATTGTAGGCGTTTCGGACTATCTTAATCAGGCCATTAGACGGATCAAACGCATCGAAAACAAATACTACATAGTTCCAAACATCGTAGATGTCACTGAAAAAGTATTGAACCGTGAAAAGCGGGGGGATAACACTGTTGCTATTACGGTAGCGACGTTGAACAACAGAGACAAGAACATTTATGGATTGATTACCGCGTTCGGAGAATTGTCTAAAAAAGGTCGGGAGAATGTGAGACTCCATATCGTGGGAGACGGGCCGGACAGGAGGTACCTCGAGGAACATGCCCGAAATCTGGGGCTGCTTGATCGTGTGGTTTACTTCATGGGTTATGTCCCGAACGATCGCCTCGGAGAGTATCTGGGCTCCGCCAACTTTTTTGTACTGCCGAGCAAGTATGAGACTTTCTCGGTCGTCACGGTTGAAGCAATCGCAAACGGGGTCCCTGTGGTTGTGACCAGAAGCGGAGGGCCGGAAGAAATAGTCCGACCGGAAGAAGGGATAATTGTAGAGAATCTTGATTTGGATGCTTTGGTAGACGGAATAGAATACATGGCCATGAATTGGCAAAGCTACGATCCTGACGTGCTAAGGAAGTACGCTCTGGATAACTATAGCAGGTCTGTGGTGGGAAAAAAACTCTTCGATTTGTACAAAAGGGTTGTTGAATGCTAGTTACAGGAAAAATGATGTCAGGGAATAGTTTATTCGTCTCGGTTCTTCGATCACAAGCAAGGAAGCGCGTCATCCGTGATTAAGAAATTCTTCAAAGACAGCGCAGTGTATTCGGCAGGTACCTTCATAACCAGAGGGATACAGATAATTATGGTGCCGATTTACACCAGGCTGCTTACACCTGCGGACTACGGTATCATGGATATGCTCATGGTGGTGGCCGGCTTTGCAAGTGTTACTGTTGCACTTGAAATCGGCCAGGGGTTCGCTCGATTCTATTCAGATGCCGCAACGAAAAGAGACAGGGATGAATATTCATCCACTTTGTTGTGGTTTGTGCTGTGGATGTACACACTGTTCTTAATCATCGCATTGGCGTTTGCGAAAGGTTTTAACGCCATAGTAATCGGAAAAGATTCCAGTGTTCTTGTCTTCCGGATAGCAATGATTTCGGTCTGGGGTGGCGGCATATTCGTGTACCTGAGGAATCAGCTCAAGTGGTATTTGAAACCCAAATACTTCGCGATTTCCAGTATAGTCTACACCGCGGTGGCTTATTCGACAATAATAGTTTTGATGGTGCGCTTTCATTTCGGGATCCTGGGCGTTTTCTGGGGAATGGTGGCAGGATACGCAGCCGGCAACCTTTCTTGTTTGTACTTCTCGAAGGAAAATTATAGACCCATTTTCAATCTCGGGAAGTTGAAAGAGATGCTTCGCTTTTCACTTCCTCTTGTCCCGGGTAGCGTAGGTTCCATCCTCTTCCTGTACATCGACAGGATAGCCATCAAAGACTTGATGACATTGAGCGACGTCGGAATTTTCGGTATAGGCTATAGGTTCGCTGCCATCGTGAGTCTTGTATTAGCAGGTTTTCAAACTGCACTTGTTCCGCTGATCTACCAGAACTATAAGAAGCCTGAAACCCCGGGAGAGATAGCGAGAATATTCAACTACTTCCTTGTGGCAGTATTAGGGTTTATCCTGGCTTTGTCTCTGTTCGCTCATGAGGTGTTGGTGATATTCACGACACCTGCTTACTATAGCGCCGAGAAAGTCATCCCTATAATTTCAATGGCAACCCTCTTTGTCTCCTTGTATATATTCACTGTTGGATTGTCGCTCGCAAAGAAGACAAAGACTATGGCCGTGATCAATATTCTGGCGGGACTCCTGAACACTGGTTTGAATTTTGCACTTATTCCTGTGCTTGGAGTTGTCGGGGCAGGCTGCTCCACATTCATAAGCGGTGT
>JBJKQU010000134.1:0-2895 GCA_046705025.1 Candidatus Kryptoniota bacterium
AATCATCGATCGAACCGCCGCCGAAGATCGGGACAAGACTCAATACGGAGTTCATACGCGGTATGGGCAAGCGCGACGAGCAGTTCATCATCGTCCTCGATATCGACAAGGTGTTCTCGTCCGAAAACATCGGTGCGGTAAGAGCGACGATGAGCGAGAATAAGACGGCTTCGGTTTAGGCAGAAGCCAGACAGGAACAGGCGAGTTTCGGTTTCCGGCTCCTTCCTTGGGGGGAGCCGGAAACTCACAACCGGGCGCGGAAGGCGAGATAACGCTTCTAGAAAGATCCGGCGCTTACCGGCTGTGAACTACAGACTATGAAACAATCAAAATTAGCAATCCATTTGTGAAAGGAGACGTACGGATGAATCTTATTCCATGGAATAAAAGTAGAGTGAAGAAGCAATGGGTCCGGGACAGGGAATCTATTATGGCGGAAATGCTGCGCCTCTGTGACGCCGCCAAGAAAGGTCAGCTATCTGAGCGCGCGGACCTCAGGAAAGTTGAAGGAGACTCAAGATTACTCCTACAGGTTGTCAACGACACGCTTGACGCAGTCACGAAGCCGGTGAATGCCACGGCGCTGCATGTCGAACGCATCGCAAAAGGAGATGTGCCGGAGAAGATAAGTGAGGGCTTTGAAGGCGACTTCAAAGGGATCAGGGACAATATCAATCGCTTGATCGACAACCTTGCCGGGCTTTTAGAAAGCAATGCGGTGCTGAAACGCATGGCTTTGAATGATTACACTCGCAGGACGGAAGGTGAATACCCCGGCGTCTTCGGTGAGACGGGCCAAGCTATAAACGATGTAGTGGATCGACTTATACACGTTCAGAACGTCGTCAACAACATTTCAAGCGGAGATATTCGCGATCTTGAGGATATCAGGCAATCGGGTCAGGGCAGGGGACGACGATGCGAGGAAGATCATCTCACTCCGGCATTTATCCGAATGATCGAGGCGATACAGCAGATGTCCTCGGACGTGAATACGCTTACAGACGCGGCAGTTAAGGGACGGTTATCGACGAGAGCAGATGCGTCCAGGCATCGAGGACTCTTTAATACAATCGTAAAGGGCGTCAACGATACTCTGGACGCGCTCATCAATCCGCTTAATGTCACGGCTGAATACGTGCGCCGGATCAGTATAGGAGATATCCCCGAGAAGATTACTGCTGATTACGAGGGCGATTTCAACACTATAAAAAGCAATTTGAACCAGTGCATCGATAATCTGAATAAGGTCCTCGGAGCTGCGGCAAACATGTACGAAGCACAGGCGGCGGGCGATATTGACGCTTACATCACGGCAGAAGAATTCAGCGGCGCATATAAGCGGATGGCTGAGGCCGTGAACGGCGGGGTTCGACTGCACGTTGAGAACATCCTCAAACTGCTCGACATACTCGGTGCCTACGCCGATGGCGACTTCACCCGCCAACTCGAGAAGCTCCCAGGCAAACAGATTATCGCCAATCAGAGGATGGACACCTTGCGCGGAAACCTCCGGAACGTAATAAACGACCTCGACATCCTCAGCAAGGCAGCCCTCGAAGGAAAACTCTCGACACGTACCGATCCTGACAAATACAAAGGGGACTTCCGAAAAATCGTTCAAGGTCTTAACGATACCCTGGACGCGGTCATACTGCCGCTGCAGGATGTTGCGAGTGTTATGTCTAAAATGATGGAAGGTGATTTCAGCTCCCGCGTAACAGCGGCCTACAAGGGTGACTTCGATAATCTCAAGAAAGATGTCAATTCTCTCGGAGACTCACTTCAAAGGACTGTGTCCGACGTCGGGGCGGTTCTGGCAGAGATGGCGAACGGCGATTTGACTGCCAGCATAACGGCCGATTACCGGGGAGACTTTGCGAACATAAAGCAGAGCATCAACCAGTTCGGAAGGGCGCTGGACAAAGTGATGATTGAGATTAGCGGATCGGCGGAAAACGTTGCGTCCGGTAGCCAGGAACTGAGTTCCACCACCGAACAGATGTCGCAGGGAGCCACAGAGCAGGCAAGCGCTGCTGAAGAGGCCTCGTCTTCAATGGAACAGATGGTCAGCAATATCAAACAGAATGCGGACAATGCACATCAGACCGAGAGTATCGCGAGCCGCTCATCGCAAGACGCGCGGACGGGAGGAGAAGCCGTCAAACAAACCGTGGATGCGATGAAACACATTGCCGGCAAGATATCTATAATCGAAGAAATCGCCCGGCAGACCAACCTCCTTGCGTTGAATGCTGCAATTGAGGCCGCGAGAGCCGGGGAGCATGGGAAAGGGTTTGCCGTGGTAGCCTCCGAAGTAAGAAAGCTCGCCGAGCGGAGCCAGGCAGCGGCCGGCGAGATCAACGATCTTGCAGGCTCGAGCGTTGAGATCGCCGAGAAAGCGGGAGAGATGCTCGGCAAGCTCGTGCCCGATATTCAGAAGACTGCGGAACTTGTCCAGGAGATTTCAGGAGCGAGTGCGGAGCAGAGTACCGGCGCTTCGCAGATCAACAAGGCTATACAACAGCTTGACCAGGTAACTCAGCAGAATGCCGCAGCATCGGAGGAAATGTCGGCAACCTCTGAAGAGCTGGCAGCTCAAGCCGAGGCTATGAAAGAGGCGATTGGGTTCTTCAAGTTGAGCATTGACGCGCAACAAAAAAGAAGCGAGGTCACGAATCATGTCGGCGCGAACATAGACCGCTCTGCGAAGAAAGAGGCAGCCTCCAAGAAGCCTGTACAGGACAGGGATACAGCTCACTTTTCCACCGTCAAGCCGAAGAAGGAAGAGAAGACGTCGATGGCGGCATCACCGAACGGACATCTGATTACACTCGACGAGCACTCATCGCATAACGGAAACGGCGATGCCGAATTCGAGAAATACTGAGGAGG
>JBJKQU010000135.1:0-71806 GCA_046705025.1 Candidatus Kryptoniota bacterium
AGGCAAACCTTTTTATGGCTTCGAGGCTTCGCTCGACTGTCAGGAAGTAGTTTGCGGTATGCCGGTTTTTGACATATTCGCAGTAATCGCCGGAAAATCTGTGAAGGGAAATGAACTGCGGCTTTTGGGACTCGCTCAGCTTGTCCTTGAATTCGGAAAGGAATCTAAGGGCTTCGTCTTTCCTGGTGGCATGGGTAGAGATTCGTTTCCTGCGGTTTTCGGCTTCGTCGAAATAGTCGATGTAAAATTTACCGTGTCGTTTGAATAGGAACATGGCTTCCTCCTGTTCCCCCGGAAGGATAGTCAAAGCACAAAGGACTGTACACAAAATTGTACAGTCTAAAACTTAACGGAATCGAATGGCGGGACTTGGAAGGCTTGGATTTTGTGGAGCTGAAGGGGATCGAACCCTCGACCTCGTGAATGCCATTCACGCGCTCTCCCAGCTGAGCTACAGCCCCAGGTTTTCAAAGAATCCGTCGGCGGCGAACAGGAACAATATAATATACTTGTGGGTAATTATATGCAAGTACCCAAACCAGTCGTGGAGGCCTTATTTCGACTTGGCCCGCCGCTGCTTAAGTAAGGTGGTTTCGTTTTTTACCTTTAGGTTTGTAACTGAAGCGGCCTGTTTATAACTTGGTAACCGAGAATATGTCCATGAGTAATGAGTGTTGACCTGAGAAATAGTGCTCTAATCATTCCCGAAGACCTGATGCGGCTCTTCGAGGGGATTGGGGACGGAATAATCGTTACGAATCGGTTCGGTGAGATCGTAGGGATGAACAGGGCGTCGGAAGTAATTTTTGGGGTCAGCAAAGATGTGAACATCCACAAGAACTCGGCTCTTCTCTTGCGCGGATTGAGCGATCCCATTTCAAGAATCACCCTTAATTCCTCCGATCTTCCCTTCGGCAAGGTAATCGCCGCAGAGCGGCCTATAGATTCTGCTGAACTTCTCCTGAAACGGCAGGACGGCAGAGAATTATATGTCCAGATTTCAGCTGCGCCGGTCTTTGGCGACGACAACGTGTTGGTGGGGACTCTGGGCATACTTATCGACGTGACTAACCGCAGACAGCTGGAAGAGACTCTTACTCAGAGGAACCTTCAACTGAGCGCCATCAATCGGATTGCCACCCTGCTCAATCGCACGATCGACTTCAGAGAAGTGCTCGAATATTCGGTTCGACAGACCATGGACATTTTCGCAGGAGACGCGGGGGCCATTTTTCTGCCTGACAAGAACGGACGGAGAATCTTCGTAGCGGCCAGTGCCAACCTGGAGGAAGACTTCCTTTCCGAGGTCCATGGCTCGGAGATCGACTCTACCGTCTTCGGCAAGGTTCTCAAGTCGGGCGGTGTGGAATCGATCATTCGAAGCGAGAATTTTGACGGCGTTCCCCGTTCTCTGAGGAAGTCGCCCTTTGCATCTATAGTCGTTTTTCCGCTGAAGGCTAAAGGAAAGGCGGTCGGCGTCGGCGCGATGTTCAGCGATGCCGAGAGGGTTCTCGAAGAAACGCAGCGCGAGATCATAGAGGGGATCGGGACCGTCATAGGTGCGGCTATAGAAAACTCCAGACTGCACGAGGAAACAATCCAGCAAACCCGGCTCCTCGAGAGCAAGAACCACGAGCTTCAGCAGTTCACTTATGCCATTACTCACGACTTGAAGTCCCCGATTCTGGTGATCGAGGGATTTGCGCGCGAACTCAAAAGGAACGGCCATCTCGAAGCCGAGCAAAGCGTCCTGGTGGACTCGATACTCACCTCCTCCAACCGCCTTCACTCCCTCGTGAACGACTTGCTCGATCTTGCCCGGGTGGGGAGCGTCGAGGCTGTACTGGAGGAAGTGGACCTGGGCGAGATCGTCAACCGGATATTGGGCGAACTCTCGCTGAGGCTTTCCGAGAAGAAGATCAAAGTTTCGCTCGAAGGGGTCTTCCCCAAGCTCTTCGTGGTTGCAAGGTACATAGAAAGGGTATTCAGCAATCTAATCGACAATGCGATAAAATATATGGGTGAACAGGCGGACCCGCATCTGACTGTCGGGGCACAAGACAAAGGAGATCACTTCCTTTTCTACATTCGCGACAACGGCATCGGTATACCCAAAGAGTTTCACGAAAGGATTTTTTCTATTTTCCAGAGGGTCAAGACCTCGGATACTGAGAAAGTTGAGGGAAGCGGGCTGGGCCTTGCGTTCGTCAAGAAAATTGTCGAACTGGGCAGCGGAACCGTCTGGGTGGAGTCTGCCGGTAAAGGAAAAGGGACTACCTTCTTCTTTACTCTTCCCAAACAATGAACGAACTTTCCGGTTTCGTTTTCCTCCTGTTTTTACTGTTAATTGTGGTAGTCGTATTCGGCGTAAGGCAAATGGCAAACTTCAGACGCAAGACGGCGCTGACCGTCGAAAGAAATGAGGCTCAGCTGGAAAGGCTGAGGTCGAGTTTCTTTACCACCCTGTCGGAAGTCATGTTCTCGGATGCTCTCGAGCAGTCCACTTTTTGCATAGCGACCGGTATCAGGCGTGCGTTCGATGCCCACGCTTTTATCTTCAGGCGAAAAGACAAGTCTGCCGAGTTGGCCGCCTATTCCAACGGGAACTCGGAAGAGCTGTCGACCCTCCTTTTGAGGGCCGGACTCAAGTTGGATGTATACAGGATAGGCTTGTCGCGCGAGCGGGACAGAGTTTTCGATGCGGACTACGCCGAATATGACAGCCCATTTCCGCTTATCGGAGACCTGACGACATCTGCCGCATGCAGGAAGCTCCAGCACGAACTCGGCTTTGCAAGACTCGCGTTCTCTTCTGTTGAGACGGACGACGGCGATTATGCCGTTCTCGTCCTTCTGCCGGACAAGCGGCAGGACGTAAAAAGGGGACTGAGTCAGTTTGCACTTCTCATAAAGTACGCGACATATCTGGCGAGCCTCAAGAAGAAGCTGCGTGCTTTAGAAAATCGTTTCGATGAGCAGCTCGTTCAGGTGAAATACGAGCTTGCGCGGAAGGAGAGCGTACACTTCCTCCTGTTTGACGGGATGCCGATTCCTGCGGCCATGCTGGATGATCGGGGCGTCATTACCGAGGCCAACCGGGGGTTGGTGGCTCTGTTTGCTGATGAGAGCAAAACGGTCGGCCAACCTCTTTCATCGATAGTCGGGGAAGAGGAGAGGCGGGACTTTATCGAATTCCTGGTCAATCTTCCCGCGGGGGAGAGCGGCGAGATAGAATTCCAGAATTCGGGCAAGAATTACACCGCCCGGGTCGTGTCCCTCAGGAATGCCGAGGGGAAGCGAGCGGGCTATGTGGCATATCTGATAGACCGGACATCGGAGACGAACCTTGAGCGCGAGCTCGGGCGCACGATCGATGCTCTTCGGGCTGAAAACGAGAAAATGAATGCTCTTCTGTCAGAAGAGAGGAAATACTCGGAGGAGACAGTCAGGAATGCGGAAGTTGCCATCCTGGCGGTATCCGGTGAAACCGTCTCGCTAGTGAGCGAAGGCGCAAAACGTCTTTTCGAAACAAGAGATGGTCAGGGGCTCAACGAGTTTCTTTCGGAGAACTCCATTCCCGCAATTTCTTCCCACGATTCAGTATTTGAGGTACCTTCCTCCGAAAACAGGAAGTTCAGCGTTACGACTTGGGCCACGGGGTCATACAGATTCTATGTTTTCACCGATATTACCTCACTCAGATCGGCTGAGGAACAGCTGGATAAGTCGAAAGCGGATTTCGAAAACGTATTCAACAGTGCACTTCCTACCGCTCTCTTGAAGGAGGAAAAATTCGTTCAATGGAACGAGGGTTTCGAAAATCTATTCCAGAGTTTCCTTTCCGGCGGTCCCGGCGGGGAAAAGACGCTCGATGCATTTTTGCTCCACCTCGGCGAGTCTCCTGAAGTATTTAAGTCGGAACTCCGGTATAATAACAGGGTCGCCAGGACCTGCCGGACGGTTGATCGCAGGTTCCTGGGGCTGACCGTCGTCGGTTCTCATGACTCGAATTTCGTGTTCGTCCAGAATCTTACGGATGAAGAGAATGCGAAGCAGCGTTTCCGCAGTGCTCAGGGCCTGCTTACAAGTTCGCTCGAGTCTTTCTCTGAGGAGCCCATCTTCATAGTCGAGAATAATATGGTATCTGCCGCTAATCTGGCAGCCCGAAACAAGCTGGGCATTAGGCTGGATGAAACATTCAATGAAGAGAGTTTTACGAGCAAGATCCTTGTCGGAGGAGCGGAGCGGCCGATCGATTTGGACGGACAGTTCTACCGGCTCGAAACTGCTGCCATGGGGAGCCTGAAAGTCTATCGCCTTCGGCTAGTTAACGAGGAGGTTCGCCGGCAGCGTGAGATAGATCGTTTGACGGCAAGGCAAGAAACCCTGAGAAGGGTTTCAATGTCCGACGCTTATGAAGGCATCCTTCAGGCCCTCCATGAGCTCATCAAAACCGACGGTGTCGAATCTGCGAGATTGCTGAGCGCGGGGATAATGCAGACCGGAAAGGGATCGGCTGAAGTATATCTGCTGAACGTTTCTTCGGGAAAAGTGGAGCCGCCGTTGTCTCTGAGCTTGCTGCCGGTGGATGTCTCGACCGCAAACGCTGGCGGGTTTCTAACGAGAGAAGAGCTGCCGAACTCAACATTTATGAACGTCATTTCGGCAGGAGAATCTTCACTTGTCCTCAAGGCCATCTCCCGGGGTGATATATCCGGTTTTGCTGCTGTCGCGCTGCGTGAGGGGAGCAGTTCCGATCCTTCGGTTGCGGAGCTGGAGAAGGTCTTAAAGGCTGCCTCCTCCGCAACAGTTGGTATATACGCGGGCATGACGGCCGAGCGTAAATTCGAAGAGAGCGGCAGGGTGGTCGACGGACTGGCCGGTTTGGCCGCAATCGCCGAAGGGCCATTCGAAGAGGTAGCCGGGAAGACGAATGAACTGCTGAAACGGGTGTTTGGCTCAAACTCTTCCGGTGTTTACTCAGCTAAAGGTTCGATGCTGACATCCCTGGCATTGAGCGGGGATTTGCCGGCCTCCGTCCCCGCCCCCGGATTGAAGTTCGGGTTCCTCGCGCCGATGAGCCAGCTGGCATCCCAACATCAGATGAAGGCACATGAGGGGTCTTATATAGCTGCCAGGTCCAGGTCGGGTAACCTGGTGTTCATAGCCGGTTTCTCAGCGGCCCTCCCTGCGGCGGCCGATTTGAGTGCATTCCTGTCGGCGGCCATCGAAGTTCTTGATGCGAAGAGGCAGGCTGAGGTCGAGTCGATTATTTCAGCCCAGCTTCGAGAAGATTCTCGTATGATGAGCGACTTCATGGCGATGCTTGCCGGGGCATCGGGTGCGAATCAGGTGATAGAAATTTTGAACAAGACCCTCTCGAACAGACACAAAGATGTCGAAGTTGCCGTCTCCACGGAGCGGGAAGCCGGCGCAGCGGACACCCCGCTGGGGATTGTGGAGAAGGAAGATGGAGAGTTTGCGGTATACGAGGCAAATTTCATCGGGTTCGGTGTCGGAATTATCAGGGTGAAATGCCAGAAAGACAGGCTTTCGCGCTCCATGGTAGAGCTCGCTTTCGATAAGGTAAAAAGCATCCTGACCATGCGACTGCCTGCACTGCAAAATGAAGCGGCGGATCTGCTGTCCAAGCTCGAAGGAGCAAGAGATGACTATTCCAGGCTGAAGGATACGGTTGAAAAAATTCCCTCATCCCTGAGAAATGCGAGGATTGAGATTGACGGAGCTCTCTCCCGGCTTTCCTTCCTGCAAGGTGAAGAGCGCGTCATGCAGGAAATCCGGCTGCGTCTCGCGTCGGCGGCAAAAGAGATATCAGTCGACCTGGACAGCTCCATGAGGAATCAGGATGAGCTGTTTCAGGCAGTTCGGGCCGCCGTCATGGAGCATGTGGATGAAGCTGCAAGCGTCAGGAATTTCGACGTTTCAGTCCTGGCAGAAGTCAGAATTGATCCCGCCACCTTTGATTTGGTCAAAGATCTACTGGTCAATTTCATCATCACCTCCGGGATCCCCGATTGTGAGGTGCTCATGAAGACGACACAGCCCGCTCAGAGCGAAGTTCCTGAGGGGAAAGGCAGGCATCTTATAATCGCCCTTTCGGGAGAAGAAGGGGGGATTCCGACCGGAAGTGCTGCCGATACCCGCGGAAGCATTCAACCGTTGATCGAGAAGCTCGAGAAACTAGGCTATCTGGTGACTGTAGCGGCGCATGACAGCGAGTTGACGATGGATGTCTGCGAGATTAGGCCTGTTGAGGCGGTCGGTCAGCAGAGGCAGAGCGCAATTTTGGTCGAGGACGACAGGCAACTGGCTGAGGAAGAGACCCAGACTCTCCTTCAGGCGTTTTCGCGGCTCAAAGTTGCGACGGATGCAGTAGAGGCTACGGAGCTGTTTGAAGCGGAGACTTTCGGCGTAGCGTTTGTCGATTTGAGCCTCCCTTCCATAAACGGCAGAGAGCTTTGCAGGCAGATGAAGCAAGCACAGCCGGGGTGCGTCACCGTTCTCCTTACAAACCGAGAGGGCGAAGAGAAGTCGGAAGGCGTAGATCACATTGCGCTCAGGCCGATAATTCTGGAAGCCGTAAAGAGCTATCTCCCTAACCCATCGACATGACGGGCTTCTCCCGTTAGAGAAGATTCGAAAAGGACCATGAACCACCCGCATTTGTCTCTCTGTATGATCGTCAAGAACGAGCAGGAGTTCCTTCCGCAATGTTTTCAAAGTGCGCGCGACATCGCCGATGAAATCGTCGTCGTGGATACGGGCTCATCCGACTCAACTGTCCCGATAGCGGAACGGTACGGGGCGAGAGTGATTAAGCATGAATGGCATGACGACTTTTCGGAAGCGCGGAACGTCTCACTCGAGCATGCCTCTGGAGACTGGATCCTTGTGCTTGATGCCGACGAGGAATTGCCTGCAGACACACAAAAGAGGATTCCTGATATCGTCAGTTCCACGGACGCTGAGGGCGTCGAAATCAAAGTGAGGAGCAGACTGCCCGAGAACAATGCCGCGAATTATGATGAATCGAAGATTGTCCGGCTGTTCCGTAACAGAAGAGAATATCGTTATGTCATGCCGATACATGAGCAGATACGTCCGTCCATAGAGAGAGCCGGGGGAAAGATATTCGCATCGGATTTGATAATAGTCCATCACGGCTACACGAGAAGCGTAGTGCAGGGAGGAGAGAGCCGGGCAGACAGGAATTTGAAGCTGCTCAACGAGGCGGCGTCAAAATCGCCGGACGACCCTTATTTCCACTACCAGATCGGTGCCACGCTGATGAGCATCGGGAAGCGTGAAGAAGCTCTTGCCGAGTTAGGCAGGGTCCTTAAGCTCGACTACCGGAAGCTTGGGCCGGCGATACTCGACAAGCTTTTCATGAAGTTGTCTCAGCTTGCACTCGAGAAAAACGACTTTGCCGCCGCGATCGGGAATGCGGATAACAGCCTGCGGGTTAATCCTGGCAACGTGATTTCGCTGTATGTAGCAGCCATAGGATACCTGTCACTGAACCGGATAGCTGAGGGGTATCCATATCTCGTGAGGATTCGCGCAGGGAACAGGGATATCCTGAGGCTTGATAAACAGCTCGAGGAGCTGATCGGTGCCTGTGAAAAGGTATTGAAGGCATAGGGCCCTTCGAATTCGAGCTGATTTCGGTCATTTTTTGGGATGTTCGGGGCTAAAGTTCGGTAGTACAATTCCGATGATATAGCTAAGGCGCGATGGTGAGAGGAGCACCATTGTAAGCCGTTAAATCGGGTCTCCTCTTGCGGCATGGACGCCGCGAAGAAAATAACATGGAGGTAACACACCATGGCGGATTCACAGTATGGATTCCGCATTGCGACCAACATCGGCGCAATGAACGCGTACAACGCGTTAAACAACATCAACCAACAGCTCCAAACAGCTCAGCTGCAGCTTGCCACCGGTAAGCGTATCAACAGCGTCGGCGACGACCCTGCCGGATACACTATCGGTACGAAGCTCTCCGCTCGTTCGGCAGGCTTGAGCCAGGCTCTTACGAACGTCAGTGATGCTGGGAGCGTCCTTTCCACTGCTGAAGGTGGTCTGCAGGCAATCAACAGCATTCTCGTTAACATCAAGTCGTTGGTAACGGAGGCGGGTAACGCCGGACTAGGCTCCGACGAACTCGGAGCGATTGTTACACAGGTTAACGACTACTTGAACGAGATTGGCCAGACGATTTCCGAGACCAAGTTCAACGGCATGCAGCTGCTGAACAACGTCTTCACGGGAAAGACCTTCCAGGTCGGAGCCGACAGCGGCGACACATTGTCCGTCTCGCTGTCTACTAAGATAGACTCGGCGTCTCTCTCCCTTAGTTCGTTGGATTCGACGAATATCGGAGCAGGAGCTACTCTGGATTCTGTCGATGCAGCTATCTCTACAGTGACCTCGCAGCTTCAGTATGTCGGTTCTCTTGAATCTCGTCTGAGCTTCAAGCAGCAGGTTCTGCAGACCTCGATCACTAACACTCAGGCCGCACAGAGCCAGATAATGGATGCTGATGTTGCGCAAGCACAGGTTACTGCAACGAAACTCCAGATCCTGGAGCAGACGGCTACCGTGCAGCTGGCGCAGGCAAATGCCCAGCCAGCCGGCATCCTGAAATTGTTCTCATAACCCGTCAGAGGGAAGCACTCCTCCTCCAACAGAGGGGGGTGCTTCACCTCCCTGATTTATGAACTTTCGTCATCTGACTAAAAAAACCGCAGTTTAAGGTGAATCCGTGGAAACCATGACATATAGTCCGAAGAATACTTTCGCCGGCTACAAGAGAAATGAGATAATGGGTCTGACCCCTGTCCAGTTGATCCTGAGGGTATTCGATTATGTGATAGTGAATTCCAAAAAGCATGATTCGGCGAAGGTCAATGCAGGTCTTACCCAGCTTATTGCTGCTCTCAATTTCGACTACAAGGACGTCTCACTTGGGCTCTTCCGCTTATACAGATATTGCCAGGATCAGTCAAGGAAGGGGAATTTTGAAGAAGTTGAAAAACATATAAGCGAGCTCCGTTCGGCGTGGGCGGAAGCTTTCAAGCTGTCATAGGAGCAAAAGAAGAATATGTCATCTTCGTCTATAACATCAGTTCCTACGCTAAGCACAAACGCTTCGTCGATGAGCGGCATAGACCAGCTCGTCCAGATGTATATCCAGTCTGTAAGCCAGCCGGTGACGAACCTGCAAAATCAGCAGTCGCAGGTCAATTCTCTTATTTCGATTTATCAGTCGCTGAAGAAGAAACTGACCGACTTTCAGACACAGGCGAGCAGTCTGGCCTCCGTGGGAACGCTTTCGCCACTGTCTGCGAAATCGGCTACTCCTTCCAATACTTCTATCCTCACGGCAACCGCTCAGGCAACAGCTGCGGCGGCAACTCATTCACTCCTTGTGACGCAGCTTGCGAAGAACGACACCCTCGTTTCGAACCAATTCTCTCAGACCGGGACCGATATCTCGGGTGCCGGGACAGGCGCTTTCACATTTTCCATCACCGTTGACGGGACGGCTACAAACGTCAACGTAAATGTCAATTCAGGGGACACCAACTCCACCGTGCTGGCAAACATTGCCTCGGCTGTAAACGCTGCAAACGCAGGCGTGTATGCGTCCGTCGTCAACGACACAAATTCAACGGCAAGACTCGTATTTCAAAGTGCAAACAGCGGATCCGCGAATGCCATCAGTGTCGCCGACGTAACGGGGACCCTGGCGGCCAATGTCGGCTGGTCGAGCAGCGTCATAAGCGGCAGGACCGCTTCGAGCTCCACTACTGGCGGCTTTGTCAACAGCTCAACCGCCGCCCTCGACGCCAATTTTACACTCGACGGCATACCGATCGTCCGCGGCTCGAACACCGTCAGTGATGTACTTACCGGAGTGACACTTAGTCTGGCCGGCACACAGCAGCCCACCGACAACCCGGTTACCCTTACGGTCGGTGCCGATACAAGTTCGATTCAAACCTCGGTGAACAGCTTTATCAGTGCCTATAACACGGCCATCAACTATTTGAATCAGAACATAACCGATACCACGTCTACCGCCTCAGACGGAACGCAGTCCGTGACCCGTGGAGCGCTCGCGGGAGACGTGACGGCCATGAATCTCCAAATGGGGCTGCAAAACATCGTCATGAGTCAGATCACTTCCGCGCAGAGCGGGGGCCCCAATGCCCTTAGTACGATCGGGATAACCCTGGCTAATGACGGGACTCTGTCTATCAGCGACAAGACGAAATTCACTAACGCGGTTACATCCAACCCCAGCGGCGTCATGGCCCTGTTCAATTCTTCCAACGGGGTGGCGGTGCAGCTCAACACTCTGCTAAATCAGTACGTTCACCCGGGCGGTGTGATGGATCAGGAGATTAACGGCTCACAGGATCAGGTAACGGCGATGAGCAACCAGATTCAGGCGATGCAGGCGAACATCAACATACAGGCCGATGCGGTCAGGCAGCAGTACTCAGCATACGAGTCGATGCTTATTCAACTTAACCAAACCCAGTCCAACTTGAACAGCATCTGGAGCGGAATGCAGTCGAGCGGGATGGTGGTCTAAAATGAAATTGGAAACTAAACCAGCATTATCGGTCAGATTATGAACAAAAAAAGCGCTGAAAAACAGGTAATGAAGATACTTGAGGGGCTGTTGGATAACGCAGCCCAATTAAAGGCGAAGATATCGGAGGGTGATCTGGCCCAATCCGCCAGCCTGGTAGGTAAGCGCGTCGCCCTCATAGAAGCTCTTAGAGAACTTCGTGACGCTAAAGTTTCAATTGAGAATTCCGATATAAAAAGTGAAATGAGTCTAGTGGTAAATAATATCCAAAGAGACGTTTACGAGGCGATTGGCGGCATCAACGCCAGGCTTTCGTCGTTGTTGAGCGAGTTGGCTAAAGTAAGAAGCGCAAAAGGAATTGCCGCGTACAAGATACAAGGAGGGCGATATGGCTATTAGTCCGATCGATCCGATGCTGAACCTGGACAACACCAAGGAAGTAAAGAAAAAAGTGAATTCATCGGAAGAAAACACACCGCAAAGCGTTGGTGATAAGGTAGAGCTTTCACCTGAAGCGAAGAAGCTCCATGAAGTGCAGATGCAAAGCAGGCTTTCCGAAATTCGCGGGAAGATCGATAGCGGTTTCTATAACTCCGACGAAGTCCTGAATTCGGTTGCCGGTTCGCTCCTCAAAGTGATTCAATCCAAGTAGTCCGGCATCTTTGCGTTTCTGACTCTTCCTTCCTCAAGAGGCGGACATTGTGAATACAAACCGAGAGCATTTCTCGGGTTCTCACTCTCTATCCCTCCAAATTAAAAATCTCCCCCATCTGTGCTTATGTCATTCCATAAACCTTGATTTTGCGCACTGTCATTGATAAACTAACTGGCAAGAGTAGAAGTGAATGAGGAGACAAACACGCGCCTTTTTGATGCTGAGCATGCTGGGCCTGATTGCGGCTGGCTGTGCACTGAATGCTCCCCACGACAACCCCGTCGACCCTTCATCGCCGGGTTATAAATCGACCGGCCTGCTGGCGGGAAAAGTGCTGTCGCTCAGCCTGCCATACAAAGGAATTGCCGGCGCCCTTGTCGTAATCCAACAGAGCGGCCAGGCAGAGTTTACTTCTTCGGACGGCAGCTTCTCATTCCAAAGTGCTCCATCAGGAAATATTACCCTCATCGTGACGAAGTCCTCGTACCTGGCCGACACTGCCGGCGTTGAGATCGAGGCTGGAAGGACATATGATGAAGAAATCCACATCGATGCGTTGCCGCAGGTGAACAACGCCCAGGTCATCACCGGTAAGATTGACCAATGGTGGCCGGGGCCGGTCTTTTCTGCAGTTGTTTCGTCAATTGTGACAGACCCTGACGGCATTGCAGATATCGACTCTGTTTACGTGGAAGTGGATTCTCTTTCCTTCGCGATGAGCTACTCTATAACAGACAAGAATTTCGAGGCAACGATCGACGGTGACCAGCTTCCCAACCAGGACTTGCAGTGGCTTGTCGGTAAGAAGTTGAATGTGTTTGCGATAGACAAATCCGGAGGCCGCGGAGAGAGCTCGGGCTTCTACGTCACGAGAATAATCGAAGCGGAGCCTGAGCCGACATCCCCCGCGAGCCTCGACACGACGACGGCCTCGCCTACTTTCAACTGGGATCCTCCCATAGTGTCCTTTGACTACACATACCAGCTGCAGGTCGTGAGCCTCGCCGGAGGGACCCAGACGGTTGTCTGGTCGCAGTCGGGCTTAAGCTCCGCTGACCTTTCGTTCACTTACCAGGGCGTCCTGCCGAGCGGGACGTATTTCTGGACTGCGGCAGTCGTCGACGGTTTCGGAAACAGCTCGCGATCGAAAGAAGCTTCTTTTGTAGTGCCTTAAGGAAAGGATCATGCAAGAACAGACTAAAGACAATTTCACTGTCCTCTATGAGATAGCTCAAAAGATCAACTCTATTCTCGACTCGCAGGAGCTGCTGGAAAGCGTGATAGAAATTGCCATGTCTCATCTGGATGCCGAGCGGGGATACATCGTCCTGGTGGATGATTCGGCCGAAAACGGTTTCAACGTTGTCGCGTCCAAGAACTTCAACAGCGAGAAGGACGCAATAGAGTCTGCCGCCTCATCCTCTGTAATCAATAAGGTGCTCACAACGGGAGAGCCTGTATTGACTTTCGATGCTCTTACGGACGAGCGCTTTGAAGACTCCAGGAGCATCGTTGCTCAAAAGCTCCTTTCGATTATCTGCGTTCCCCTTCGTTTGCAGGAAAAAACCACCGGGGCGATCTATCTGGACAGCTCAAAGTCGCGCGGGAAGTTCAACGCTGAGACCACAAAATTTCTTGCTGTTTTCGGCAATCTTGCGGCTGTTGCGGTCGAAAATGCGAAGCGGTATGACAAATTGAGAAATGAAAACGACCGCTTAAGAAACGAGGTGAAAAGCTCGACCCTGTTTCCGGGAATGGTAGGAAAAAGCAAGGGCTGGAAGGCCGTGCTGGATTTGGTGCAGCGGGTGGTGGATACGGATGTGTCTGTTCTGGTGACCGGCGAAAGCGGGACAGGAAAGGAGTTGGTCGCGCGCGCGATCCACGACAAGGGAAGGCGGTGGGATAAGGCATTTATGGCGATAAACTGTTCCGCCATCCCGGAACAGCTTCTCGAGAGCGAACTGTTCGGGTACAAGAAAGGAGCCTTTACCGGCGCCAATGCGGACAAGAAGGGACTCATTGAACATGCCGAAGGGGGGACACTGTTTCTTGATGAGGTCGGCGATCTTCCGGCGGCGTTGCAGGCGAAGCTTCTACGGGTCCTCCAGGAAAGAGAGATAAGGCGCCTCGGAGACGTCGAAACAAAGAAAATCGACATGAGAGTCATAGCGGCGACAAACAAGAACCTTCACGAGGAGATCAAGAAGGGGAGTTTTCGTGAGGATTTGTATTTCAGGCTCAATATCGTCGAAATACATATCCCGCCTCTTCGTGACAGAGTCGAGGACATAACGCCGCTCGTGGGTCATTTCATTAAGAGCGCTTGCGAGACTCACGGCCGGAGCGTCAGGAGAGTGAATCCCGAAGCTATGTCGGTTCTTCTCAGACACCCGTGGTATGGAAATGTCCGTGAACTGCAGAATGCGATAGAGAGAGCAGTGGTGCTCTCGCGCGGTGAGGAGTTAACCGAAGAGGACCTCAAGCTGCAGCATTATTCTGAAGAAGAGCTTCTGCAAAGCGGTTTGACTCTCGAGGAGTTTGAGCGCAGGCTGGTAGAGAAAACGCTCGCCGAAACCGACGGAAACCGCACGAGAAGCGCTGAAAAACTGGGCGTCTCGCTCAGGTGGCTTCAATACCGGCTGAAGGAATGGAATAGTGGCGGTAGATAGCTTTACGATACTGGAACTTATCAACCAGAGCCCGACCACCAGCATCTACAAGGCCCACCAGAATGTCCTTGACAGGACGGTTCTTCTCAAGGTTCTTCATAAGCATCTCTTGAAAGACAAAGATCTGGTGGCCCGGTTCAGACGGGAGGCGAAAGCATGCGCCATCCTTCGCTCTGAAAACATCGTTCAGGTTTACGACCTTACCGAAGTCGAGGGAGCCCCGGCGATTGTAATGGAATATGTCGAGGGGAAGTCGCTCGATGAAGCGATCCTTGATCCGGACGTGCGCCCGGGAGAACTGTTCGACAGAGTCGCTGTCTCTGTCCTCAATGCATTGGCATATGCCCACGAAAGAGGAGTTGTCCATCGGGATATCAAGCCCGGTAACATACTTGTTTCGGCAGACGGCGTGATCAAAGTAACCGATTTCGGACTCGCAGCCGTGTCTGATGCGCCTTCTCTTACGATAGACGGAACTCTCATCGGGACGCCGGCTTATATGTCACCAGAACAGTCGAGAGGGGAAGCGGTCGACAATCGGACCGACCTGTTTTCACTCGGTGTGACGCTGGTTGAAGTGCTGACAGGAAAAAAGATCCTTGCGGGCAGATCATATACGGAATGCATCAGCAAAATACAAGCCTTTGAGCTAAGCTCACTCGACAGCTTCAAGCTTCAATGCTCTCCCCACGTACTTGAATTTCTGAAAGGTCTTCTGGCACCGGCCAGAGAAGGCAGGTTCCCATCCGCATCCGATGCGCTTAAGTTCCTGTTGGAATCCGCCGGTGGAGAGGCTTCCCGGAGCGGCGCTGTTGCTACCCCTTCCGAATCCGGTAAGTCAGCCGAACTGGGACGAAAGAGACTCCTGACAATCGGGGTCGGGATAATTCTTGTAATTGTTGTGGGTCTCTCTTTGGTGTTGAGTCGCCCTGCTCAGAAGCCTCGAATTAATAACGCTGTGTCTCCATCTGATTCGATCGGAAACTCGATTGCCGGAAAAGGGAGGGGGAGCACGGATACAGGAGCCGATACTTCCCGGAAATCAAACTCAGGGGAGAGAAAAATGGTTGCCACTGGCAACCAGTCGGAAGGCAAGGGCGGCTATCCGGCATCGAGAGAGCAATATGGCCATGAGAGTTCATCGGTTAAGTCCGATTCCGGTTATATCTCAATTGCATGCACGCCCTGGGCAAAGATATTCATCGACAATGAATACGCCGGCAGGACTCCGATCTCCGGATCTATAAAGGTGCCGGCAGGAAGGCATACGGTCACATTCAACAACCCCTACTTCGCACCGATTGTAGAGGAAGTGGATGTGCATTCGAAAGTGCTTGCAAGCGTGGATGTCAATTTCCTGAAGGATGCCGGATATCTTTTTATCAATGTCCATCCGTGGGGTGAAGTCTATGTCGACGATCAGTGGCGCGAGACGACGCCCTCAAGCAAGCCTATAGTTGTATCTCCCGGGATTCGCCACCTGAAGATTCAGAATCCTGCGTTTCATGATATAATGCGTGATCTGAATGTAAAGCCGGGGGACACGCTGCGGCTGAATTTCAGCTTCTTGGAAAATGACGAAAACTGACGGCACAACGGTTGCAGTATGTACCACAACTGGATGTGGTTTAGTCTATGAATAAAAATCGGTTGATCACACTAACGATGCTTGTTCTCGCATGGGGGTCCCTGCAGAACCGCGCATTTTCGCAGGAAGGGTCCCCTCCGGACATGCCCTACCCCCGAGTAGGTATGTGCTCGGCCACGATCGGAGATACGCTTTATCTCATCGGAGGTGCGCAAAGTCTGCAGGGGAGGAACTTCCTAAATATGAGAGGGACCTCGACAGTACAGGCCTTCAATCTCAGCACCAAGACATGGAGTACAACAGTCGCGCCTTTGCAGACTCCCAGGGTGTTTGCATGCGCAGCCGCCCTCAATGATTCCATATATGTGATGGGAGGGGTGGATAGTCTGGGGAGGGTGTTGAGTTCGGTGGAGGTATATGACCCTACCCGGAACAAATGGCACTACGATCCGAACATGGAATTCGCCAGGAAGGGAGCTGCTGCGACAGCATATGGCAATAACATTCTTGTTTTTGGAGGCGGAGATTCGATGAACGTACTCCGAAGGGAGGTGGACTCATATTCCCCCGAGGACGGCACCTGGAAAGTTCTGCCGCAGAAGACTGTTATTGCGCGAGCCTTTCACACCGTAGCCAGGATAGGAAACTCTATTTTCATTTTGGGCGGACTGGGCTCCTCAATCGGACCAGTGGGCTTCATAGAGAGATATGTCCCTTCGGAGGGTGTGGTAGGGGTTCAAATCAGATGGAACCGTGCGAGAGCCTTTTTCGGATCGGTTACAAGAAACGATTCGGTCTTCGTCATTTCCGGCTGGGGGCAGTCCGGCATGCAGAACGGCTACTTCAACGATGTGGATATGCTCGATTTTCAGAACCCTGATGATGCCATAATGAGAAGTGCCAATGTTTCGGTTGAGGAGCCGAGACGAGGGTTCGTGGCAGCCGCGGGAAGAGACGGGCAGATTTACTTGTTTGGCGGAGTCTCTCCGGAACACGAGAGCGGCCAGTTTCCTGTGGCGGAAGTGTCGACCTTGTACAACGTAACCGCGATCCGGCAGACTCCAAACACGGTTCCGACAGGGTTCAGCCTGTCCCAGAATTATCCCAATCCATTCAATCCGACGACGACGATACGATTCGACGTCCCTGCTCCCGGAGCAAAGGTAAGGCTGGAAATTTACAATATGATCGGTGAAAAGGTCGGGACTTTAGTGGATGGGTACATGACTGCCGGAAATCATTCGGCTTCATTCGATGGTGCGAATATTGCGAGCGGTTCTTATATTTACAGGTTACTGACCCCAAATGAGAGCATTGACAAAAAGATGGTCCTGATTAAATGACCGATCATCCAAGAGTTGGCTGAGCGGCTATTCGATATAACTGAATGAATCCTTTGTGGCTAGCGTGTAGATCGGAGATCCGTTCAGCGGTGTGCATAGAACTCCCGGCAGTTCATATGCTGGTCCCGCTCGAAGCGGAGCACGCGCAGGTAGGCGGCCGAACCCATTCAGTTGTTTTACGACACTCGTTGTCCTCATTTCGGGGCGTTCCTGTACTCTTCTTGATGGCCTTCCTGTTTACGGTATTGCTTCTCGGTACTTCGTCTGTCTCGTTCGCTCAAAACCGGAGTCAGGCCGATTCCACTCTTCAGTCCATAAAGTCGCTCTTCGACAAAGGCTCTTATATTTCAGCTGAGCTGCAGGCGAGAAGGGAGCTGGAGGACAAGGTTGTGAGTGACTCTACCCGACTGCAGCTTCAAAAATATCTGGCTTTTGCTCTCGTCGCGCAGGGAAAGAATGAGGCGGCCATAGAACATTTCGTCGATGCGCTCAAGATTGATTCGACGCTCACGCTCGATCCGGTGATGACTTCGCCGAAGATCCTGGCAGTTTTCGAAAGTGCGAAGCAAACCTTTCGTTCTGGGCTATCCAAGGGACGGTCAGGATTAAACAGGCCGGGATTCTTCCAGGGACCAGTGGAGCCTCATGGACCTACTTTCAGAACGATAATCTTTCCCGGCTGGGAACAGATTTACGAAGGGAGAAGAGCGAAGGGTTACATCCTTCTCGGCGCCGGGGCCGTCGCGGCTGTGTCGTCGATTGTCTTTGACTTCCTTCGTCGCGATGCCCGTTCAAAGTACCTGAGCGCTTCGACTCCCGGTTCGGCTGAAAGTGCCTACAACTCATACAATGCCTACTACAAGTCTGAATTCTATTCCGTCTCTGCGTTTGTGCTTATATACGCCTATTCTGAATTGGATGTTTTTCTCAGGCTCCCGCCTTACCTCACGGTAGATTACTCGCCGGCAATCAAGCGTGCAAGTATAGGACTTCGAGTCGGTTTTTAGCTTTTGATCTCTCCTACGGTTCCGCATGGGTTGCAGGTAAAGTGCAATCTCTGCGCGGTTAATATTTCCTGTCTATCCTGAAAGCCCCCCCTTTTACTTCCATTTGCGGTACCCGTTTCGGCACACCTATTGCGTCTTTTTGTGCTAAAAACGAGGTTAGTATGTCCAGAAAATTACTAGTGTTTTCAGCAGTGGCTTTTGCGGCTATGCTCCTCAGTTTCACCTCCGCCAGTGCACAGGATAGAATGGGAGGAGGATTCACTCTTCAAGCCGAGCTGCAAGAAAGCGGGATAAACCTCTCGTGGGAAAGTCCCGAAGATTTTTCGACGGCTTACTATCTCGTCTACCGGGCACAGGTAAGCATTGCGAACGTGAGCTTGGATTACAATATAAAGTTTGCTCAGATTGACTCGACGACAGCAAATGAATATCAGGACACGACAACGCTGCCGCCAAGCACGGTTTTCATGTACATGGTGAAGGCATATGACTCGACGGGTCAAGTGCGGACAAGTTCGATTGCACGAGTGTATGCCGGTATCCATAATTATGGACATGATAAAGTCACAATAACGTCCCAGCCTCAGCTTACCGCCACAGTAGATTCGCTTTATCAGTACCAGGTCCAGGCGGTATCTTCCGACTCAACGGCAATTCTTGCTTATCGTCTCGGTGAGCATCCCGGACAGATGGCCATCGACTCGACCGGACTCATAGACTGGATGCCGCAACAGCAGGGTTGGTACGAAGTGGAGGTCCTGGTGACTTCGAGCGGCGGCGGTCACGCAGAGCAGGCATTCACCATACGGGTTGCCGGATTACGCGGAACAATCGCCGGGACGATTACGGACAGTTCGAACAATCCGATTTCGGGTGTCCTGATAAGACTGTACCAGCGAGACGCGGATTGGCATTTCGACTACAGGGCCACGACCGACTCCACCGGCCATTACACAATTAGCAATGTAGACGCAGGGAGGTACTTTGTCAGAGCTATACCATTGAATCCGAACTACCTGCCCGAATGGTATAACGACGTTTACAGCATGGCAAACGCAACTCCCGTCGTTGTCAGTGATACAACAACACAGACTGCGGACTTCATACTTCAAAGCCGTTTCCATGCCACACCGGATTTCACCGTCTCGGGAACAGTTACCGACACTACAGGAACCGTCCTGAAGGGTGCCATGGTAGTCTTTGCCCGGGCTGGGTTCGGTTTCAACAATGCAAAAGATGATCAGGAGCAGTGGGAGCGCGGAGACAATTACAGGGACCTCTTCCAGAATATGTATCAGGATCGGAACGAAGGCCGCGACTTCGGTCTGGAAGGAAACTCCCCTTACGTCTTCAAGACGTACACCGACAGCAACGGCGTGTACAGCGACACGCTGCCGCAGGGCGACTATATCGCTTTCGCTAAGGCCACCGGTTATCACAGGACATTCTACGACAATGAATCCAACTTCCTGTCTGCAGACGTGATTAAGCTCGACAGCAATACGACCGGCATTAGTTTCGCATTGACACCGTTTCCGCCAGTCGTTCTCGGGCAGATCTCCGGGTCCGTAATGGATTCGACGACAGACTCCGGTGTGGCTGCCAGGATAATAGCCTTCAGAGACATTTGGGATCAACGTGACACCCTGAAGATGCATGTCGCCGGTGCCTATTTCGCGGACGCGGACAGCACGGGCGCCTATACGCTCGAGAACCTTCCTCCGGGATACTACAAGATACTCGCAGTCCCGCTCGGCTCTTATGCCCCTTCGTTCTACAGCACGAGCGGCCCGACAGTCAGATGGACCGAAGCGACGGCGATACCGGTTGACGGTAACTCGACCAGCGGGATTGACATCTATGTGATGCCTCTTCCTTCTTCAGCCTCAGGTTACACGTCGGTCACCGGCACTGTTTCGTCTACTTCGCCGACAGGGAACAGCAAGCTCGGGAGTACATCTTCCACACTCGGACTGAGTGGGGCACTTGTCTATGCGACCGATGGGAGCGGTGATGTTGCCGGTTACGGTGTGACCGATGCAAACGGTGACTACACGATTACCGGATTGGCTCCGGGAACCTACTCCGTATTCACAGAGGCGGTGGGCTACACCTCCAGCTCTACGAGCACGGCTACGCCGTCATATAGCTCCGACGGTAGTCCTCAGCCCTACACGACGAGCTTCACAGTGTCGCCGCAGACGCCGACTGCAGTCCAGCAGAAGCCGGTTCAGCCGACCAACTACTCGCTGGATCAGAACTATCCGAACCCGTTCAATCCGACGACTCAGATCGCGTTCAGCATCCCTCAGGAAGAGCACGTGACGGTTGCAATATTCAACATCCTCGGAGAGAGAATTGCTACGCTTGTAAACGGCAACCTGAGTGCCGGTTCTCATGTCGTCACATGGAACGCAAGGAACGAACATGGTGAAGTCCTGCCGTCCGGAGTCTACTTCTATAGGCTGTCGACACGGAATTTCACCGCTGTGAAAAAGATGTTGCTGCTAAAGTAAGGTCGTCCCTATCGACCTTCTACACGGAGGGCAGGCGGAGAAATCCGTCGGCCCTCTTTTTTGTGTTCGTTTGTCTAAAAGCCCGCATCCGTGTTGAAAATGATCCCGTCTTAACCGGACGTCCCGGACGCAGGTGGACACCGCGAGCCATCGTCTCCATCACGGTTCCCTGGGGTGAAGACTCGGCATTGCTGCGTTATCATTAACACTTCTTTCAACATTCACGACCGAGGTTGATATGAAGACTGAACGGAAGAAGACAAGGGCGGCGAAGGCAGCTAGGAAACTGAAGTACATGCCGGCCATCTTCGGAGAGCTGTGGGCTTTCATGAGGATCCGCAAGAAATGGTGGCTTTGACCGATTATCTTTGTCCTGCTGTTCCTCGGCCTGTTCATCGTTCTCACACAGGGTTCGGCTATCGCACCTTTCATTTAACTCTGTTCTAAAGATTGGGCAGAAGGACCTACCACCGGGGTTGGCAGTTAATGCGGTCTCGTCGGTGGGTGCGACACGCAAGTAAGCCCGGATGCCTGAATAGCCTGGAATGGAAGGCCGGCAACTTCATCGGGGCCGGAATACGGTCGAAGCTGGCCGGGGGTCCTCTCCTCAGGATTGTTTTACTTTCCGCACTTGCTTAATTTGGGAATGGCTCACGGTATCCAGGGAAAGTAACGTGTGAATAGGTCGGACAGATTTGTTTCCCCCTTCAGTTTTCTCCCGAGCTCTGACGGGAACCATTGAATTGGAGTTTCGAAGCATGGACGAGATAACCTTAAGAATAAACAAACCGAAGACTTTTTGCGGAATTGTGGGGGTTTACGGCGCGAAGGCAGCGTCGAGCTACGTTTACTACGGTCTGAATGCTCTTCAACATCGCGGGCAGGAGGCAGCAGGCATCGTCTCACGAGAAAGAACAGCAGAGAAGGTGTTCTTCAATGTCCATAAGAAGACAGGCCTTGTCTCCGACGCCTTCAAAGACGAGAAGCTCCTTCGCGAAACCTTAAGGGGGGACGCCGCGATCGGCCACAACCGTTATTCGACGACCGGGGCAGCGGAGAGCGGGAAGAATGTCCAGCCGATCGTCGTCAACTACAGGAAGGGCAATCTCGCCATCGCACATAACGGCAACCTGACGAACTCACACCGGCTGCGGGGCGAGTTGACAGAAGCAGGAACGCTTTTCCAGACGACCACCGATACGGAGATAATTCTCCACCTGATCGCGCGGAGTCAAAAGGAGAACATCGTAGAGCAGGTATATGACGCCCTTCAGCAAATTCGGGGAGCGTTTTCGCTCGTCATACTTTCTGACAATCAGCTTATTGTGGCGAGAGACCCTTACGGTTTTCGTCCGCTCGCCCTCGGCAAGCTGGGAAACACCTTCATCGCCGCCTCAGAGACGTGTGCTTTCGACGTTATGGGCGCGGAGTACGTCCGCGACGTCGAGCCCGGTGAGATCATCGTCGTAGACGACGAGGCTGTAGCGGGCGGGGAATTCCAGTCCATGTTCCTGCCCGACATACCGAAGCAATCCCGCCACTGCATATTTGAGTACATTTATTTTTCGCGCCCCGACAGCAAGATTTTCGGCGAGAGTGTCGATAAAGTCAGGAGAAAGATCGGTAAGGGTCTGGCCGAAGAATCGCCGGTGCAGAACGATGAGGACGAAAAGCTTGTGGTCATAAGTGTTCCCGACTCTTCTAACACGGCAACCCTCGGGTATGTTTCGCAGAGTCTCAAAATGGGAATAAAGGCGAAATTTGAGATCGGGCTCATAAGGAGTCACTATATCGGGAGAACATTCATTCAGCCCAGTCAGGATGTCAGGGATTTGAAGGTGAAAATGAAGTTTAACACCGTGAAAGGTGTGCTTAAGGGGCGGAAAGTAGTCATAGTTGACGATTCCATCGTGCGCGGAACGACCAGTAAGCAGCTGGTGAAGCTTATCCGTGAAGCGGAGCCCTCGGAGGTTCACTTTCGCGTCAGCTCTCCGCCAATAATGCACCCCTGTTATTACGGCATGGATTTCCCATCCGAACAGGAGCTGTTTGCAAACCAATTCGATGGAGACGTCGAGAAGATGAGGAGCGAGCTGAACGTAGACTCGCTGGCATATCTATCGCTTGAGAAATTGCTCGACTCTGTTCCGGTAGATTCACGCCGGAACTACTGCACGGCCTGTTTCAGCGGCGAATACCCGACTGATGTAGAGACCAACAGTAAAGAGGAGTTCGAGGCGAACATTAACGAGGAAAGAGAATAGCTGTCGATCTGGTGACCACTTCTCGAAGCGGCGTGATTGCCGGCTTGAGAGTGTCTCTAATTCAATATCCGGAGAAAATCTGATTGGACGACATCTTGAGTGTTGAGAAGCGATGGACGATCTCGAACGTTCTCAGCTTGAGTCGCATTGTACTCCTCATTCCGATTGTCATCCTCATCCTGCATCCCGGCAGCCAATATCGGCCGGCAGTGCTGGCACTGATGGTGCTTGCCGCAGCTACAGACTTCTTCGACGGCATGCTTGCCAGGCTTCTGAACCAGGTCACCGACTTCGGGAAGCTTCTTGATCCGGCCGCCGATAAGATTTGCATAATCGTCGGGGCGGCTGCGCTGGTTATTGCAGGAGACGTGCCTTTGTGGTACGCCGTGCTGGTCGGGGTCAGGGACATAATTATCGTCACCGGGAGCCTGGTGATAATGAATCGCCGCAAAGTGATCGTACAGTCCGTGTGGGCCGGGAAGTGGACAGTTACCCTCATTGCGGCGTATCTTGTACTGGCGACGCTGAGGATCGACGCTCTTGCTGCAGTCAAGGTGCTCCTCATGTACATCAGCACGGCTGCAGTATTCGTGTCCCTGGTTGTTTACATAAGGATCTATCAGGAAAGAATGGCAAGAAATGGGATTGCTTGATCGCTTCAAAAAAATAAAGGATGGTCTGTCCAGAACACGCACGAACTTCGTCGACAGAATATCGAAAGTCATTTCCGGGAAGACGAAGATAGATGATGAGCTTATCGATGAAATCGAAGAGGTACTTCTTTCTGCTGATGTCGGATTTGCCGCGACGGAGAAGATCATCGGTGACATTCGTACACGGGTGAAGGACGAAGGGTTTGAAGATGCCCAAATGCTTAGGACTCTCTTGAAGGAGGAGATCGCGAAATATCTGGTCGGAGGAAACGGCGTTGACAAGGCGGGCGAGGTCCCCCGAGTGATAATGATCGTCGGTGTCAACGGCGTCGGGAAGACCACAACCGTCGGCAAGCTTGCATACGATTTCAAGAACGAAGGCAAGAGAGTTCTCATCGCAGCTGCCGATACGTTTCGAGCGGCAGCGAACGAGCAGCTGAAGATATGGGCAGACAGGGCCGGGGTTGAGATTATTCAGCAGCTACCGGGGACCGACCCGGGAGCAGTTGCGTATGATGCGGTCGCTGCCTCCAAATCCCGCGGAGTCGATGTCGTCCTTATAGATACGGCCGGCAGGCTTCACACGAAGACGAACCTCATGGAAGAGCTGAAGAAGATTCGGCGCGTCGTGCAGAAGATCGTTCCGGAGGCTCCGCACGAAGTGTTTCTCGTGCTTGATGCAGTTACCGGACAAAATGGGCTCATTCAGGCGCGGCAGTTCCTCGAGGCCGTGGGAGTTACAGGGATCGTCCTGACCAAGCTGGATGGAACCGCCAAGGGCGGGATAGTGGTCGCGATCAGCCAGGAACTCGGGCTGCCGGTGAAGTACATCGGTGTGGGCGAAGGGATAGACGACCTGCAGCCGTTCGACCGGACGACCTTCGTAGACGCCTTATTCTCCGACCGGGACGACAATGAGTAACTCATTTATAAGCGTAGAAGAATCATTTGCGGAGGGATCTTCCTGATGGGGAATATCAAGGTACTCTCCGAAGAGCTGGCGAGTAAGATCGCGGCCGGAGAGGTCATCCAGCGTCCGGGATCGGTTGTCAAGGAGCTTATCGAGAACTCGATCGACGCGGGCGCGGCTTCCATAGAAGTGGAGGTAAAGGATTCCGGGAAGACCTTTATAAGGGTCACCGATAACGGCATCGGGATGTCGGAGGAAGACGCGGTGCTCGCGTTCGACAGGCACGCGACCAGCAAGATCGCCACATATGAGGACCTTGAGAACGTCAATACCCTCGGCTTTCGCGGGGAGGCGCTTTATTCCATAGCTGCCGTAGCACAGGTTGAACTAAAGACGAAGACCGACGAGGAAGACGCAGCGGTATATTTGCGGATCGACGGGGGAAAGTTGGAAGAGCCGTCGAAAGCAGCACATGCGACCGGAACGACAATTATCGTGAAGAACCTCTTCTTCAACACGCCGGCCCGCAGGAATTTCATGAAAGGGAATCCGACGGAGTTCAGGCACATATATCAGACCGTGTCGCGCTACGCCATCGCGTTTCCGGGCATCGAGTTCATTCTTCAATCCGGTGACGAAATCGTGCTGCGTGCAAAATCGGACAGCGTGCGGGGAAGGCTGGACGAGGTCTTCGGCGAGAGATTCACCGATTCGCTCGTCGCATTTGAGGAGGACTATGATCACCTCAGTGTAAGGGGATTTCTCGGGAAGCCCGAGTATACGAAGCGGACGCGAGGTGAGCAATTTCTGTTTTTGAACAAAAGGTACGTCGTCAGTAAAGCAATCAACCACGCTGCCTTCTCGGCGTACGAGAACCTCATCGACAGGGGAGACTTCCCGTTCTTCGCCATTTTTATCGAGATCCCTCCCACCGATGTTGATGTGAATGTTCATCCTTCCAAGCTCGAAGTGAAGTTCAGAGATGAACGCAGTATCTACGGCGCGATACGCTCCGCTGCGCGCGAAGCGCTCGTTCGAAGCGACCTGGTCCCTGAGCTGATGGTGTCGTCCGATACAGGGAAATTCGTCAGCCGCACTACTACAGAGTCATCCAGGGGCGGAATCGTTCCCGTTAGTTTCAACGCCAAGGCAACGCAGCGTTACATCCAGGACGAGAGAATAGCCGACGCGGTCGACCCGTTGTTTGCATTGAGAATACCACAGACCGGTGCTGCCCCAGCCGCGGAATCGGAGTCCGCCGGGAAAGGCGAGGCCGTGGAGAGCCCCGGGGGCATCATTTATCAGCTTCACAACAAATACATCATCTCGCAGATATCCACAGGCCTCCTCGTTGTCGATCAGCACGCCGCCCATGAGAGGGTAATATACGAACGGACATTGAGGCGTTTCCGTGAGCACGGCCAGAATACTCAGCAGCTGCTCTTCCCGATCAGCCTGAACCTTGATCCCGGCGACTTTGCCGTACTCGAAGAGACCATCAGCGATCTGAACGAAATGGGATTCAGTATCAAGTTGTTCAGCGGCTCGACGGCGGTCTTAGACGGCGTCCCTGTGGACCTGAAGGCCGGAAGGGAAAGCACGATCATAGCTGAAATCATAAGCGAGTACAAGCGCGACAACGACCTGCGCCTCACTCCGCGCGAGAAATTGTGCAAGACTTATGCTTGCAAGGCGGCGGTCAAGGCAGGCGATTACCTCACAGTTGAAGAAATGGGATCCCTGCTGGACCAGCTCTTTGCGGCTGAAGTGCCGTATGTTTGCCCCCACGGCAGGCCCGTGTTGGTGAAGATACCGCTCCTCGAGCTCGATAAGAAGTTCGGTAGGATTTAGAGAGCCAATTCAAAATTCAAAAGTTAAAAGTCAAAAGTCCCCGACGGAGTCCCTGAGGCAAAAGTCACAAAACTCAGGTGGACTACCAGGATTTAGCCTGCGGTGTGGAGTTTCCGTTCCTATTCTCGTTTTTTCTTTTGACCTTTGACTTTTGACTTTAACTTTGACCCGTAATTATATTATCCGAAGCACTCCTTCGGAGGATTTCACAGTTTTCGAACAAAAATAAATAGAATTCCCAAACAGATGTCTAAGACAACAGTATCCTTGCGTGGAAAGAAAAGAACGCACAATTGTGGTGAACTTAGGGCAAACCAAATCAATAAAACCGTAACTCTCAACGGCTGGGTAGACCGCCGCAGAGACCTTGGCGGTGTAATATTCATAGACCTTCGCGACAGGTATGGGAAGACGCAGGTTGTCTTCGCACCCCAGCATAATGAGTCGGTATATCAAATTGCCAAACAACTCAGAAGTGAAGATGTTATTGCCGTCGCGGGAAAGGTGGAGCACCGACCGGAGGGTACAACCAATCCGAACCTTCCGACGGGTGAGATAGAAGTTCTTGCCGACGACCTGATCGTCCTGAACGAAGCGGAGACTCCTCCGTTCCCGATAGACAGCGACATCGACACCAGCGAGGACCTCCGCCTGCGTTACCGCTATTTGGACTTGCGCCGGGAGCCGATGCAGCGGAATCTCGCGACCCGTCACAGGATGGCACAGATCGTGCGGCGGTATCTTGACGGGCTGGACTTCCTGGAGATCGAGACTCCGTTCCTGATGAAGAGCACGCCGGAAGGCGCCCGCGACTACCTTGTCCCCAGCAGGATACACCGCGGGAAGTTTTACGCTCTGCCGCAGTCTCCTCAGACTTACAAACAGATCCTGATGGTCTCGGGATACGACCGATATTTCCAGATCGTGAAATGCTTCAGGGATGAAGACCTTCGCGCCGACCGCCAGCCGGAGTTTACGCAGATCGATATCGAGATGTCCTTTATCCTCGAGGAAGATATCTACAGGATGGCCGAGGGACTCATGAAGGCGCTGTTCAAGGAGGTAAAAGGCATCGAGATCAAAACGCCTCTCCCCCGGATGAGCTACGACGAGGCGATTACAAGATACGGGAGCGACAAGCCTGACCTGCGTTTCGACCTGCCCATCGTCGATGTTACCGAAACGCTGCTCGGGTCCCAATTCAAAGTCTTTGAATCGAGCATAAAGAGCGGCAATCTGATCTGCGGGCTGAACCTGGCCGGGCAGGCCGGTGTCAGCAGGAAGCAGACCGACGAGCTGACTGAACTGGCGAAGTCCTGCGGGGCGGCCGGGCTCGTGTATTTCAAAGTTACCGCAGATTCGCTCGAGTCCCCGACGGCAAAGCATTTCACCGCCGACCAGCTCGAGGCTCTGCGCGGAAAGTTCTCTGCTAAGGAGGGTGATCTGGTTCTGCTTGTCACACAGCCCCGGAGTAAAATATATCAGACTCTCGGACTGTTCCGGATCGAGCTGGCAAGACGCTTCGGGCTCATCGATGAAAATCAGAATTCGCTTCTGTGGGTGACCGAATTCCCGCTGCTGGAGTGGTCGGAAGACGAGAAACGATTTGCGGCAATGCATCACCCGTTTACTTCTCCGCGAGACGAGGACGTAGTGAACCTCGACGAGGGCTTGAAACAATTTGCCCAGAAGAAGAGATGGATCCCGGACAATGCGGTCAGCAAGGCGCGCGCACGCGCTTACGATCTTGTCTGGAACGGAAATGAGATTGCCGGGGGAAGCATAAGGATATTCCATCCCGAACTTCAGCAGAAGATGTTCAGCTGCCTTGGGATCTCTGAGGCCGAGGCAGAAAAGAAATTCGGCTTTCTAATGAAGGCGTTCAAATATGGGGCGCCGCCGCACGGCGGAATCGCATTCGGATTCGACAGGATGGTCATGCTTTTCACCGGGAGCAAATCTATCCGTGACGTGATCGCATTCCCGAAAACCAGCAGTGCGATGTCGCTTATGGATGATGCGCCCAGCGAAGTCAGCCGTGATCAGCTGATAGAACTGCACTTGAAAGTGATCTGAAACATGCCCCTCTGAGGGCTTCTCTTGTAATGGGAGGGATCGATGAGGAATTCAACCGCTGAGATGCTCAGCCACAGGTTCATGCACCACCTGCGCAGAAGCCACGGAGTCTCCATCTACAGGTTTTTTTCCTTGTACCTCATTGCCTCCTGCAGTGTGATTCTGTTGTCGGCAACATTTTCAACCGGGGCTTTCGCAATGGAGTCGGGATCAAAAGCCGACGAGCTTCAGAATGGCGGATTCGGCAAACTAGTGAAGATTGAGAAGACGCATAACGAGGTTGTCGTTTATTACGACTTCGGTCAGGCCAAACTCGATGTCTTTAAGCCGGGAATCGTGCATCTCACCGTGGAGCGCAGTGACTCTGCTCTGAAGTCCTTTGCGGTTGTTGAAAGTCAGGAAGAACTGCCCGGTAATGTGAGCGCGACCCGCGAGAAGATAAGCTTCGACCTCCCTGACGGTTCGATAGAGTTCTTTCCTGAGACGATGAGACTGAGCTACAAGACCCAAAAGGGTGTCGGTGTCCTCGACATGACCGGCATCGACTTCAGTGACAGCGGATTGGTCGCGAAATTCGACATTCACGGGGCGCGGAATTTCTACGGACTCGGTGAGAAGACCCTCCCATACAACAAGTACGGAAGCCGCTGCACGATGTGGAACAACGATTTCCCCGCCTATTCCGTAACACACGATCCTTTGTATGAAAGCATTCCCTTTCTCCTTAAGGCAGACCCAAAGGGCTCGTATGGCCTGTTTTTCGATAATCCGTCGCGTACCAGGTTTGATGTAGGGAAGGCCCAAAGAAACATGCTGGTTTACTATGCCGCTAAAGGCGCGCTTCAGCTGTACATCCTGACGGGAAAGGACCCTGCCCAGGTCGTGGGGAGATTCAGTGATCTGACCGGGAAGATGCATATGCCCCCGATGTGGGTCCTCGGCTACCAGCAGTCGAGATGGAGCTACTATCCCGAACAGCGCGTATTGAAGCTGGCACACGGCTTCAGGGATCGGAAGATACCGTGCGACGTCATCTACCTCGACATAAACTACATGGACGGATATAGATGTTTCACATGGAGTCCGAAGAACTTTCCCACTCCGAAGCTCATGCTCGACACGCTCCACGAGCTCGGTTTCAAGGTGGTTACGATTATCGACCCGGGGATCAAGGTCGACAGCAGCTATAATGTTTACGAAAGCGGCTTGAAGAATGATGCCTTTGTAAGAATGCCGGACGGTAAATATTTCGTTGGAAATGTCTGGCCGGGTCCGTGCGTCTTTCCAGATTTCCTGAACGGGAAGGCGAGGGAATGGTGGGGGAGACAATACAGGTACCTGCTCGACGACGGAGTCGACGGTATATGGAACGACATGAACGAGCCGAGCGTGTTCAGTACACCGAACAAGACTTTTCCCCTCGATGTCGTCGAGAGGCTGGATAACGGCGAGACGGTATCGCATGCACAGGTTCACAATGTCTACGGCATGCAGATGGCGCGGGCAACTCGCGAGGGTCTGGAAGAGCTCGAGCCGGGCAAGCGACCGTTTGTCCTGACCCGCTCCAACTATGCCGGCGGCCAGCGCTATACAGCAATGTGGACAGGGGACAATGTGTCGAGCTATGCCCACCTTAAACTGGCACTGGAGATGTTCCTGAATATCGGGGTGAGCGGGCAGCCTTTCGTCGGGAGCGACGTCGGTGGGTTCGTGGGAAATCCCGGGCCGAGACTCTTTTCCCGATGGCTGGAGCTGGGTGTCTTTACTCCGTTCTTCAGAACCCATAGCACGTGGGGTTCAAAGCAGCGACAGCCGTGGTCCTTCGGTGCAAAGTATACCAGGATAAACCGCGAGATTATCGACAGGCGATACGAGCTCCTTCCCGAGATCTACACGGCATTCAGGAATGCTCATGTCGACGGGCTGCCCATAGTGAGACCGCTCTATCTGGACTTTCCGAACGACAAGGAGGCCTATAAACTGTCCGACGAGTTTCTCTTTGGTCGTCGGATTCTCGTTGCCCCTGTACTTGACTCGGCCGTCATCGGGAGGGATCTCTTTTTGCCGGAAGGGAGATGGGCAAGCTTGTACGACGGTGTAGAGATGAACCATGGGTGGCACAAGGTCAATGCGCCGCTGGGCAGGACCCCTATCTTCGTGAAAGACGGGACTGTGCTGTTTACCCAGAGTCTCACACAGTCTACAAGTGAACAGGCCGATACTTTGATACTGCGGGTCTACAGCAGTGGAAGGTTTGCCGATGGCAATGCCTATTTTGACGACGGTGAATCCCTGGCGTACAGGAACGGGGACTACCTGGAGATGCATGTGTCTTTTCACAAAGAGGGGCGAGGAGGCAAGCTGGCCTTTTCAAGGGATGGACGTTTCAAGCCAGGCTACAGGCATATCGCTGTCGAGATCATGGGCGGTCGATTGTCCAGCATTAAGAACGGGGTAATGCTGACGAGCGATCACAAGTCCATCGAGGGGACAATTACGCACGCAGGGAGGGCAGTGACCCGAGTTACATTTCCCTTCACATCCGAAATTCAATCGATCGAATTGAAGTAATCGCATTACATTCAGCTGACGCTGCTGGGCAGGGTAGAAAGCTTTCAATCTGATCTGGCCTTCGCATGCCCGGGCAGTGCTGTGCCGTCGCCGCACGGGGTCCAATGTAATTACCTGACAAGACTGGCGATCAGGTGTGCTACTACAGTCCTACCATTCGGGATAGATCTCTTTTTCTGTTTCAGAATTGGAAGAAGGACTCCGGTTCCTTTCCCGGAAGAGTTACAATTTCCGGCCACGGCGTTACGAAAATGTAACGGGGGCTGTCCGTCGATTTTCAAATGCCTTTTGGGGGCTCAATTTGGCGGATTTTGTCTGGCACGGATATTGAACTCATCAACAGGCTGTCGAGAGGCCGACAATGGTAAAGTTTCCGAAGTGAATTCCGATGGAATTGTTAAGCGCAAGCACCTCACCAAGATCGGCCTTTCGGTCCAAAGAACGTTGGCTTCTATTTCAAGTACCACAGGATTAGGTAATAAAGCACCCACTAGGAGGGAATTGATGAGTAAATTAGTGCTAACAGCGGCGATGGTCCTCGGACTTGCCGGAATGACGTTAGCCCAGACGGGCAACCAGGCTTCAGTGACTGTCACAGCCACCGTGATCGAGGCTGTGTCGATAACAGGTAGTGCTGCACTGGATTTCGGAAACATCGTCCAGGGCGCCAGCAAGACGGTTGACCCGGCAAGCGCAGGTGCGCAGCTCACCGTTACAGGAAACTCAGGCTCCAGTATTACCATAACATGGAATACCGATGCCATGCTGGCTAACAGCAATGGCGACAAAATAAGCTTCTCGCCTTCTCTCTACGGCAGTGAAACGGCCTTCGGGACCGGGGGTGACCTTCTTACTAACGGTCACTCGGCTACCATTTCGTCTTCACAATCTTACTACATATCTGTCGGCGGCAGCATAAATACCACCGGCGCAGCTGTGGGAGATTACTCGACTGCGAACACAAGCAACGGTGGTGTACCGCTTACTGTAACCGTCACATACTAATCGGTCCGGGAAAACTCTGGTGACTCGCGGCATCCGGCACAACAAGAAAATTTGGAAAGGCTCGACTTTTTGGTTGATCCTTTTCCCCCTCTTTCTGGTGAATGCAGCAAATGCACAGAGTTCCAAGGTGACGATCACAGCTGGCGTTGTTGCCCCGGTCGCTGTCGGCGTTTCAGGCGGCAGCGACAATTCGGGCACAATTAATCTCGGCCTGTCGCTTGACGGGACCAGCGGAGCCGTCAATCCCAACACGAGTCCTTCTGCCGGCCTTTTCACTGTCACCGGCGGATCCGGAACGCCTATGAACATTTCCTTCACATCGCCGGCCGTCACATTAACGGACACCTCCGGAGCTACCCTGACCTTCACCCCGACTGTCGTCGGCGATACATTGTCCACCGATCAGTCTACTGCACCGGCGTTGACCAGCGGCGGGCATATTTCGATAAGCAGCGCAGGTTCCTATTACATTTGGCTGGGAGGAAGCGTTACCATACCCAGCGGCCAGGCTGCCGGAACATATACCGGCACTTTCAGTTTAACGGTGTCATACTAATGAGGCGGAAAAAACACATGGAGAATTCTTCATGGCCGATTCTCTCTCGGCGGGGGAAGCGACGAGGTTCATGGGCAGCCGTCCTCATAACCTTGCTTATCAGTTTTTCAACAGCGCCCAGACTTTTCGCCCAATCATATACTCAAACCGCGACTATCCAGGTGGGGGTTGCTGCCGGTCTCTCGTTGTACGTCGATAGAAATCTGTCTTTCGGCAACGTCGTCTCCGGAACGGGAATCGATTCGGTCGCGATGACAAGTGCAAATGCCGCTCACGTCACAATTGGGGGAAGTAAAAAGAAAGTTTACGTCACGCTTACGCCGCCAACTGCACTAACCGATGGCCACAACTCTATCACTTTTACTCCTGAAGCAGCATACAATTCTACCGCCGACGATCCTTCAACTGCCGCATCAATGACAGCCTCGGGCCAAACCAGCTTCGAGCTGAACAGTCATGTAAGTGGTAATAATTATCAAGGATACCTATACTTATATGGTTCGATTGATGTGCAGAACGTCCCGGCAGGTAGTTACAGTGGTACGTACACAGTCTCTGTGACATACTGATTCGGGGACATCTCTGCCGGCTGCCTATGAATGGTGCAGAATGGAGTTTTTGATGAAACGAGTATGTCTCGGCGCGGCTCTAATCGCCGTGATCCTGATCGGTTCAGGGAGAGCAAGCGCGCAAAATCCTTCGATTGCATTCACCTTGCTCCAGAACATATCTTTCGGTACGGTGCTGACAAACACAAGCTCCACCATCTCCGTTTCCGGGCCGGGCGCCGGGGAATTCGAATCTGCCTTCAGCACTAACAGCAAGAAGGACGGTACGGCTTCATTCAATTTCAGCTTGCCAAGACGGCTTAGGTCGGGAATGAACAGTATGTGGATTACATTCGGTGGATACTCGGCGGCCTACAATTCTACGAACAGCTTATCCGGAAGCACGAGCTTTGATCCTTCCCAGGGTCTCTCCGGGATACCGGTGACACCTAATACTCCTTCTACGATTTATTTCTGGATCGGGGGGACCGTCAGCCCGGGGGCCGAGCAGGCTTCAGGTACTTATACCGGTACGATAATGGTGAGTGGTACTATAGTGCTTGCCAACGGCAAGACCGTAACGGAAACGCAGCCCGTAATCATAAGCGTGACGGCAGTTCAGGCACTTTCTCTTGCATCCGCCGGGTCGCTTGATTTCGGTGAAATTGTGGCAGGTACATCTCCTGCTTCGTTGAGTCCCCAATCCAATCCCAGGGCACCGATGTTCACGGCTGTCGGCAGTCCCGGCAAAACAATCTCCGTCTCATATGACGCGGCCGTAACATTGAGCGATGCGAACGGTCATACATTGACGTTCAGGCCCGTTGTTTCGGGATCGACCGTCAGGATAAATCAGGCCGGCTCGACCAGGATTCCTTCCGGAATTGATGTGGAATTGAGCGATGGTATTATGGGACATTACTATTTCTGGCTTGGCGGGTCCTTGAATTCAGTTCCGAGAGGACAGCTTTCCGGAAACTACAGCGGCACATTCACGCTTTCTGCAACTTACTGAATGATTGGGATGTAACTCTTATTTCTTTAAATTTCGACCATGAAAAAGACACTATTGATTTTTCTGATCCTGGCGGCGATAAGCTGCGCTCAGGCACAGGTCATTGTCGCGCCGACAATCCTGTTTTTGAGCGATCAGTCACGTTTCGGCACCTTCCTCGTGATGAATCGTTCGGACTCTCCGCAGGAGATCGCGATTTCGTTCAGGTTCGGGTTTCCCGAATCGGACTCTCTCGGCAATGTAAGAATGCAATACGATGACAGGCTGATGGCACGTGAGCACTCCTGCCAGCAATGGCTGAGAGGCTTTCCTCAGAGATTCATCCTCAACCCCGGACAGCAACAGGTGGTCAGACTTCTTGCGACTGCGCCTGAGGATATTCCGGACGGCGAGTACTGGACGCGCCTGGTTACGACTTCATCGCCGCAGGCAAGAGCCGTGGATACTGTCAGGAGCGGCATAACCGCAAACATCACCTTCGTGCTGAAACAGGTGACAACCGTCATTTACAAAAAAGGCTTCGCCAATACCACCGTGGGGATTGAGAAGGTTGACGCCGTCCCCGATTCTGCGACGGTAAGTCTGCTGGCACACGTTTCTCGCGGCGGCAATTCCCCTTTCTTTGGAGAAATCTCGGCGGTCATCAAGGACAGTTCAGGCAAGAGTGTCTACTCAAATCAGGATGCCGTTGCCATCTACCAGACCAATTTCGTGGTAAAATTCCCGGTGCCTGGTTCTGATCTGCCGAAGGGCACGTACTCTGCCGAGATAAAGCTGCGATCTGAAAGGAACGATATTGCCAGTGAGAACTTGTTGACGGTCCCTGCGCTTGATAAGACGTTTTCCTTCCGCGTCCAATAGTCGTGCTTCTGTTTATCGGCTTGTTCGAGTTAGAACATTTTGTTGTATGTGATCAATAGAAATACCTGGGGGTAACAAATCCGAGCACGAGAGTACTTTTGGGTGGCTTTTCTTGTTGCGCTACTCGCGGCGCCTAAAGTAGCGTCAGGATCCGAAGGGCCCCTTCAACAGGAAGCCCGGAGGAATTCGAAAGCAGAGGACATTTATCTCTCATTCAGCTTCGGCGGGCTGGTCAACACCGTGATTACGGCCTTCTATCTCAACGATTCCGTGTATATCCCGGTCAGCGCGGTCTTCAGGCAGCTTAGGGTCGACAACTCGGTGGATATGCGCTCGAAAGTGCTCCGCGGCTTCTACATAAAGCCTTCGGATAAATACGAGATCGATTTTTCCGCGGGTGTCGCTCGAATCGGAGGGAAGGAGATCGCGTTCGACACTTCAAAAGTGATAGTCGGGCAGCTCGATTTCTATGTCCTGCCGTCTTTCTTCAAGAGGGTCTTCAATTTGGATTTCACTGTTGATTTCAGCTCGCTTTCTCTTTTTCTAAGGGCGAATCAGGAGCTGCCGATTATTCGGGATTATCAAAGAGGAATAATGAGACGCTACGAGGTCACGTCACCGGAAAGCAACCTGGTGCAGGCTCCGCTGAAGTATCCGAGAGAAAGAAATTTGTTGAACGGGGGTGTGGTTGATTATTCGTTGTCCGCTTTTACCAACGGGGGATCATCAAACTACAATTATTCGCTCACCGGAGGTGCGGAGATCCTGGGCGGAGAAACTGAAGGAAGTGTGTCCGGTTCTTTCGCGAGAAACATTTCAAGCATTTACTCGAGCGGCTTCAGCTGGAAATATGCCGTGGATTCTTCGGCTTATCTGACATATGCCGCGCTCGGAAACCTCTCTTCGAACGGTTTAACACAATACGGATACCGCGGCGCGCAGGTGTCCAACGAGCCCCTGGCTGTCAGAACACTCTTCGGACAGTACACCGTAAGGGCCAAAACAAATCCGAACTGGGACGTAGAGCTCTATGTAAACGGCCAGCTTGTTGGATACAAGCGAGCGGATGCGCAGGGCAACGCTGAATTCTCGATTCCATTAGTCTACGGCACATCTTTCATACAGATCAAGTATTACGGCCCGAACGGCGAGTTCAGCGAGACGGACAGAAGGCTGCAGATCCCGTTCACTTTCGTTCCGGCCGGACAAGTCAACTATACCATCAGTGCCGGGAAGCTCGATAACACGGACTATGATTTCTTGTCGGGGAATGTTGTCTTCGGAGTTAATGACTGGATGACCGACAAAATCGGAATGGATTATCTCGACAGCCCGCTCTTTTCGAAGCCATTGATCTACAACTCGCTCTATCTGCGGCTGGCGACAGATTACACCTTGAGCATCGATGCAGCCCCTTTGGCGTTTTACAGGTCGACTTTCAGCGCACTGTACGCTTCCCAGGCGGCGTTTGATTTGTTATACTCCCGGTACAAACAGAATTTGCTCTACAACCCAGGGCTCGAACTGCAGGAGGCCCAGGCAGACGCGTATCTGCCTTTCTCCATAAGTCACAACAGTTTCAATTTCCGGGCGGCCGGAGACGCGCAAGATTATGTCGGCGGGCAGAAATCTTACAGCTACTCGGCATATTTTTCGGCGAGTTTGTCCCAGCTTAACGCGTCCGTCGGCTACCTGAGGTCGATGATCAATTACGCCGGCGGCGGGACCATTGAAAACTACAACTACACGGGGACAGTTTTATACTCGTTGTCTTTTCCGCGCGGCCCATTGGACTTTCTGAACGGCACCTTTCTCAACGTCACCGGCAGATACGGGATACTGAAGAACTCACTCGACGACATTTCATTTCAACTTTCGAGGGATGTGCGGCAGTACATCCGGATAGCCTTCACGGCTGAAAGGGATTACATAAACAAGTCGACTTCTTTCAACGTGCAAATCGTAGCCGACCTTCCGTTCACCCGTTCCACCACAACTACCCAGTTCCAAAACGGTTCCGGATATTACACCGAGAACGTCAGCGGCTCCGTCGGCTTCGACAGCAATTACGGAAACTTCCTGTTCAACGACCTCGGATGGGTAGGGCATTCGGCGGCATCGATGAGGATGTTCGTCGATGCAAACGGCAACGGGAAATATGACCCGGGAGAGGAAGTCATAAAAGAAGGAAACGTGCCTTTGAGACAGGCCGTGTCGACAGAGAAATCGAATGACGGCATCATCAGAGACTGGAACCTCCTCCCTTACACTCAATACAGCGCAGATGTAGATATAAACTCCATCAGGAACCCTCTATGGATACCGGAAATGAAATCGTTTTCGTTCATCACGGATCCCGATTCTTACAAGAAAATCGACATTCCCTTTTTTGTCGGGGGAGTGGTCGAGGGGCGCGTGCTGAAGTCGCAGGATGGAAAACTGTCTGCAATTTCCGGTCTGACGATGGAGATCAAATCGGTTTCCGGAGACATTGAGAAGAGCGTTTCCGTTTTTAATGACGGCAGTTTTTATTATATGGGCCTTCCGCCGGGAAGATATGAGGCGTATGTGGATTCCAGTCAGCTCGCGGTCCTCGGCGTCTATGAGGTCCCGGAAAAGTTACTGTTTGATGTAAAGCCCACAAAGAATGGTGACTATGTCGAAGGGCTCAGCATATTGTTGAAGAACAAAGGAAGCAAAGAGATCAGTGCGCCTCCACGAAAGGTCCCTGCCCGAAATAACTTGGAGCGGCCGGCCGGACCGCCTCCCTCCGAGAAAACTCCCGCCGGGTTCTCCGTCCAGATCGGGGCATTCAATGATCAGAATAGTGCCGTGACTTTCGCCGGAGAGGCGGAGACTAGGACCGGCAGAGAAATCAAGGTCAGCTTCAACAGCAATTCCGGATTGTACCTCGTGCGGACAGGAGAATTCGGGAGGAAAAAGGATGCGGTCGGCGTGCTTATGGCTTTCATACGTAAATCCCATTACACGGATGCTTTTATCGTCTCAACCTCCGAGCGAGAGAACCGTTACTTGTTCTCGGTGCAGATCGCGGCTTTTCATTCGATGACTGCCGCCGTGGATTACTCCGGCAGGATCAGCAGGGAAGTCGGATTACAGTCGATCGTGCTTTTCAGAAGGTCCACTCGGCTCTTCTCAGTTATGGTCGGGCCGTTCACCAGCAGAGAAAAGTGTCAGAAGGTGGCGGACACATTGAAGAGGAAGCCGGAGTTCCGTGGTGCTTTCGTAACTGTGTACGGATTGAACAAGCCGGCTAAGACGTTCGCAGTACTAGTTGGGACCTTATCGGATCACGAATCCGCTGCAGCCTTTGCTGCTGCATTTCAAAGACGGACGGGTTTTACCGCAATTGTAGATTTTGACGTCAGAGAAATGAAATTCTTGGTAATCACGCCCACCTTCCCGACTCGGGCGAAAGCCTCGGCTGCTCTGAAGAAGATTCGCTCTTACAAAGAGTACCTGTCGTCGCGAGTAATGTCTTTTCCCTAGAGGCAGCGTCGAGAAGTCCTCCCCGGCCGAAAACACTCATAAAGGTTTCACGTTGGGAAACACAGATTTTGCTGCAAACGCAGATGTCTGAGTGCCGGTCATCGGGCACATCACCTTCGATTTCACGCCGTTTCTCCGAACGATTTTCGGGTTATTCTAATCCGTATCGGCGTGCGGCGCGCGTCCGGTTCTCCTTTCTCTCATCTAGGCGAGTAGGGAGGTCTCTTGCTTTCAGTACACTCTGACCAGGAAATCGCCCGTCGCGTTACAGGTAAAATTTTCATACCCGATGGGAAGAGTTACCTTGACATCGGAAACAAGGGGCCTGACTGATCTGAATGGTGCTATCTAACCGACGGCAAATCAAGGGATTAGCCTACCGGCAACAGCAGTAGCGCTGGACAGGCCATTTGGCATTGTCTTGGAAGCTCTAGTGCTCAGAGACAATGAAAAATCTGCTGACGATATTATCCCTCTTGGTTTTAGTAGGTTTGATGCTGCAAACGTCGACTTCCATAGCACAGGTCACGGGTGTTGTCAGTGTTACAGTCACGGTGATCCCGCGACCTGCAGTGGACTTTTCTCCTGCGCCGAACATTCCCGGCTTGTCAATTGTTGGTGGTAGTTTCTTTTCGGAGCGGGGGATCACGTTGCACGGTTCAAGCAACGTTCTGGTCAAATTGAACTTCAACAAGAGAGACGAAGACAGAGAGCTCTCTTTTCAGCAGTCCCGTGTGAAGACAATCTCGGCGAGAGAACTCCGCGATGTCAAGACTGTCGAGATAGACTATCTCGGCAGCTGACGGATGCTTTTGTCGTGACTTCAGTACGGAATGTTCCTTTATTCTGATGAGGAATTTCCAAGGCTGGTTTTCGCTTGTGTGGTCATTTAGTTCATTCGCCTCGTTGAGCACAGAAGCAAAGCCGCCCGATTAAGCAAGGCGGCAGAGTAGATGCAATTACCAAATTACCTGACGAGAGAGATTATGACTTACGATTTCTTCAAAGTGTTTACGAGAGTTAGAATCCCGCTGCTGATTACCGATTCCAACCTGAACCTGATCTACGCCAATGCTAGTGCCTGTGAGACGCTACCCTTCGAGCTGAATCTGGGGGAGAGAGTAGAAGTTGATGATTTTCTGCGGCACGAGGATTCTCTGGACTTTGAGAACATGGTCGCGGAATGCAAGATGCAGGGCGAAAGCGTGGGGACCCTCAAGGCGGAGGGAATAGAGAGATACTTCAGAGTAAGAACTTACTACATGAACGGCGACGAAAACGAAGAGAGAATCATCATCCAGTTCGAAGATATTACTCAGTCCCGAATACTCGAGGATCAGATGTACGAGCATCTGATTGATCTGTACAACCAAGTCGAGGCGCAGAGCAGGGAGATCACGGAGCTGCGGGCCAGGGCGCTCAGGTCCGAATAAGAGCCTTCGGCTAATTACGGCCTCACCTTAGGAAGCGTACTCCGTCCAATATTGCCTGAGATAAGAAAGCCTCCGGCATGTCCCGGGTAACCGGGCTACCGGAGGCAATTCCTACTGATTACGTTGCCGGTTACTGGCCGTTATTTTTGTTTCGGTCGAGGGCCTCGACGGCGCAAACTGCGGCGATGTTGACGATAGCATCCACGTCGCAACCCTGCTGGAGGACATGAACCGGCTTTTTCATGCCCATCAGAATGGGACCGAGAAGGGAGGCGCCTCCGATTTTTCCCATGAGCTTGTATGCTATGTTGCCTGCGTTCAGGTCGGGGAAGATCAGCGTGTTCACACCGCCGCGGAGGCTTGAGAAAGGATATACCTCTTCGAGCTCATCGGGCGAGAGTGCCACGTCGGCCTGAACTTCACCGTCGATTATGAGGTTCGGCTCCAGCCTGTGGGCTATCTCTACAGCTTCCTGAACCTTGTTGGACTCCGGAAGCCGGGTGTTCCCGAAGTTGCTGAACGAAAGCATCGCGATTCTGGGTACGATATTGAACCGTTGAACGACCTCCGCCGTCATAATGGCGATCTCGGCCAGTTCCTCTGCGGTCGGATCGACATTTACCGTAGTGTCCGCAAAGAAGTAGGTCTCGCGTTTGGTCATCACTATGTACAGGCCGGCAACTCTCTTGCGCCCTTCCGCCATACCGATCACCTGAAGGGCGGGCCGTATCGTGTTCGGATAGGATTGAGTCAAGCCGGACACAAGCCCGTCTGCGTCGTTCATGCGTACCATCATGGCTCCAAGGTAGTTTGACCTCTCCAGGAACCTTCCCGCTTCGGCCCGTGTCATCCCTTTCCTGTGACGCATCTGGAAGAGTTTTTCAATGTATTCTTCCTTCTTCTCGAAATGGGTCGGATCGATTATCTCGATGCCTTCCATATCGATCTTCATTTCGTGCGCTTTCATCTCGATGTGAGATTTCCTCCCCAGCAAGACGGGCGTCGCGATTCTCTCGTCGGTGATCACGTGCGCGGCATGCAGTATCTTCGTCTCTTCTCCTTCGGGAAACACGATCCTTCTGCCGCTCTTCTGCGACTTGGATATTGCCGTCCTCACGATTTCACGCGTGATCCCCATCCTTTCCTTCAACGCGTCGACGTATCTTTCCCAGTTGTCGATCTGTACCCTGGCGACCCCTGTTTCAATCGCGGCTTTCGCAACCGCAGGCGCGACCCAGGTTATCACCCTCGGATCGAAAGGCTTCGGGATTATATAGTCTTTCCCGAATTCGATTTCGATTCCGCCGTATGCTCTCTTCACTGAATCGGGAACGGCTTCTTTTGCCAGGTTTGCGAGTGCGTTGACGGCTGCGATCTTCATTTCATCGTTGATCGTTTTTGCTCTCACGTCGAGTGCGCCCCGGAATATGAATGGGAAGCCCAATACGTTGTTGACCTGGTTTGGATAGTCGCTCCTGCCGGTCGCCATAATTACGTCTCCACGCGCTTCGGTCGCTTCTTCGTAAGTTATCTCCGGATCCGGGTTTGCCATCGCAAAAACTATCGGATTGGCTGCCATCGAACGGACCATCTCCTTCGTCACGACATTGGCAACCGAAAGCCCAACAAACACATCTGCTCCTACCAGTGCCTGTGACAATGTCCGAAGGTTTGTCTCCTGTGCGAACTGTTCCTTGTAAGGGTTCATGGCGTTCTGTCTTCCCTTGTAAAGGACACCCTTTGAATCGCACATTATGACATTCTCGAGCTTCGCTCCCAGTTTGATGTAGAGCTTGGTGCAGGCAATGGCGGCAGACCCGGCACCGTTCACCACGATCCTGACCTTCGAGATGTCTTTCTTGGCTACCTCGAGTGCGTTGAGCAGGGCAGCCGAGCTTATAATTGCAGTCCCGTGCTGATCGTCGTGAAACACCGGGATGTTGGTTATCTCCTTGAGTTTCTCTTCGACGTAGAAGCAGTCCGGCGCCTTGATATCTTCGAGGTTGATCCCGCCGAACGTCGGCTCGAGTGCCTTGCCCACGGCGACAATTTCTTCAGGCGTCTTTGCGTCGATTTCAATGTAAAAAACGTAAATATCTGCGAATCTCTTGAAAAGGACTCATTTGACCTCCATGACGGGTTTGCCCGCAAGCGGCCCGATGTTGCCAAGCCCCAGGACGGCGGTGCCGTTTGAAAGAACTGCCACCAGATTAGCCTTTGACGTGTACTCGTAAACTGCGTCAGGATCTTTATCGATTATTCTGCAAACCTCAGCTACTCCGGGCGTGTAAGCCAGCGACAGGTCTCGCTGCGTCATACACGGCTTTGTTGGTACAACTTCAACTTTCCCCTTTCTGCCAGATGAGTGGTATTGAAGGGCCTCTTCTAATCGAATTTTCATGTGATACTCCTTTTTAGATCTCGTCCAGTGGTTCCCTGTTCTTGTCAACACAGAGATGACCGGGAAGTCCAACCACAAAGGGCTTCATAGACGACTCGCTTCGGCGTGGTTTCTTGTTCATATCCCTCGCCTTATTCATCTTATCGTTATCGTGAAAAGTTAGTCAGCAGGGGTTGAAAGTACAAAGCATGTGTTTCAAGGAGAGAGAAGAAAATAAGTGTTGCCGGACTGCTCTTTATTGAAGGAGGAGCCGGAAGCAGATAATTGCTCCCGGGCTCCATTTGCCGGACTTAATTACTTGACCAGCATCAGCTTCTTAACAGAGTTATAGCTTCCGGCGGTAATTCTGTAGAGATAGACTCCGCTCGGTAGATCCGATGCATCGAACACAACGCTGTGGTAGCCTGCAGACTCGTTGCCTTCTACAAGCGTCCTTACTTCCCTGCCGAGGACATCATAGATTTTCAATGTCACAAACACGCCTGCAGGCAAGTGGTAATTGATAGTTGTCGTCGGATTAAACGGATTGGGATAATTCTGATCGAGTTTGTATTCCGTCGGCAGCGCATTGTAAACAGACTGTGTCTGCGGCGCGTTGTTTGATGAGCCGCTGTTTATCACATAGACATTTGCCGGTATGACAACAACCTTGCTCGTGTCCACTCCCTCTACATCTACAGATACATAAGCATCTGACACCGGGCCTACGTTCGGCGTCAGGGTCATTAGCTCATTAGTGTAGGCGGCAGTGTCCGACGAAGGGAAGGTGAACTTCCGAATCTGGGAGATGGCTTTTCCCGTCGAAGAATCTACCAGCTCCACATCCACGGTCGTTTTCTGAGTCCAGTTTATATCCCTGGCTCCGCACTCGACGGTCAGAGGCGTTCCCTTGCCGAGGTTGAAGGCACCCGTGCGCATGAAGCCCGGAGTGAGGCCGCTTGAAGGAAACTTGCCGACGCTCGAGAATTGGTTCATCTTTGTCGAGCCTGAAAGAATGTTGCCGAATTGAATAATCAACTCCTCGCCGGTCGTCGTATCTGTAAGCTCGAGGCGGCGGTATGTCTTCCATGCAGCTAAAGGAATCTCGCCCGCTGCCTCATCCGATTCCCTGACCTTCATGGTCCCTGTGTGATTGCCTGTAACTGTATTGTCTTTAGTCTGAATCTAGAGGCCGTAAGGCGATGAAGACCCCTTTGCCGAGATAAACTGGACCTGTTGGGGAGATACCTGCTCCTCAAGGTTCGGGTTATAAACAGGTGCAGAGGGAGACAGCCAGTATGCTCCGATAAAATCCGTCCCGTCGGTGGAATAGACATCGTAAATCACCTGGCCGTCCCCGCCCGGGCTCCTGCCGTAGACGACCGATACGCCGCCGTCAGCATCGTCATGGCCGGCAACCGATGTGAACATTATCGGCTGGCTCAGGATGTCGTCTCTGAATATGTTCACTGCAGACCAATCGCCGTTCAGGTAGCTCCTTTGCATCGCGGCCGAGTTCTCGCCATAGTAATTGTCATAGCCGATCCACGAAATTTGAGCGCGCCCGTCTCCGTCAACTGCAACTTGCGAATATGGCGTGGTCTGCGGGGAAGTAGGTGAACTGTATACGCTGTAGGTGCTGTCCCAGTTCGTGCCGTTGAAGGTCCACAGCCCGATCGACAGGCCGCTCGAGTTGCTGCTCCCGGAGAGCACGAACCTCGACTTGCTTTCATTCCATGCTGTCGATGGATAATCATAGGGAGCCGGTGTATTGACGAACACCTGCTGTCCCGCCGAGAATGTGCTGCCGTTGCCTGCGTAAGTGTAGTACAGCTTGTTCGGGTTGCCGAGTCCGTCACTCTTCCTGTACACGACAAGAACCGCCCCATCGTCAGAGACTGCGACAGATGGCTGGATGTCGAATGACGAGACATCGGTGTCTAAGATAGCGGGGGTCGAAATAAGTGTAGGTGATTCTATGTAGAGATACTTCGAGCTTCCACTCACCTCTTGCCAGACGATGTAGATATCGTCTGCTACGGCGATAGATGGATTAGACGCAGTGCCGCTGCCATCGTCAAGAGGACCGTTGTTGGCAAGCTGCCAGGTACTTCCACCGTCGCTGCTTTCCTCGAGCCATATGCGGCCGCCGTCAGAATAGACTTCGTCCAATAAGCCGGTGGACTCTCTCGCAAGTTTCCGCTGACTGTTGTAGGAAAGAGCGCTAGCGTCCATGGAGTGTTGTAAGTCCTTGATATTTGCAGAGAGGCTAACGTTATCAGACGGGGTAATCGTCTGTGGATTAGTTCGGCTTGCATCACTCCAACCCGCAAACGCCCAATTATTATTCTGCGGGACAGCCTGGACTGAGACGGAAGAGCCCAGATCAATCTGAATCTGGCTGCTCTGGCTGCCATTTATTAGGAAGTAAGCTCCGCTACCGCCTGCATCGATGTAGGTCGGGCCGGTGAGTGTGACGGTGGGCTGCTGATTATAGTTTGCAGAGTAGATATCCTGGTTGGTACCGGACCTAAAGTCTGTCCAAAGCGCGTGCACTTCACCACTGCCGTCAGACGCAACCCCGATGTAGTCCGAAGCTTTGTTAGTAGCACCGACAGCCGGGTTACTGCTTACTGATGTCAATTTCACATCCTGACCTGTACCATTCTGACCGACAAAGGATTGGCCATCATAAGATTGTGCCGAGTAAACATCGACGTCGCCGTTTGAATTTTCCTGATAATAAACTAGCGAGATATGTCCCGTTGAATTGATTGTCAGCCATGGGAAAAACTGGTTGCCGGTTGTTGTCTGAGTCGCTATCTCTGGCGTAGTCCAACTGGTAATTTCCCCAGCAGCCGTTGTATGCATAAAATAGATGTCCATCCCTTGGCTTCCCCCATCATTCTGTGCCCAAGCCACATACACTTCTCCGTTGTTAGGATCGACAGCAATTGTTGGTAGGGAGGTTACGCGTAAGTGCCCTACCATACTATTGAAAAGGCTTGGGAAGCCTTCCCCGGTGTACTTAAATGGGAAGCTGTTCCCGCTGTTCTTTGACATCGCAACATTTATGTACGAGGTAGCGTTATTTGCGTTCGAGTCGTAGACGACATAAACAACGCCTTCCGGACCAACTGCCGGTACTGCGCCCATCTCTACCTCGTTATTATACGTCGCACTGATAGGAGTTCGGATCCACGGCGCCAACGTCAACCGGGACGTTACTGAAAGATTGTGCATAGCCGACTGTGGAAATGACCATTAGAATGCACAGCATCATAAGACGGTCCTTTAGATATCTCATTTTTCGTCCTTTCTCTAACTCCGTTTCTTGCAGATAGTTGTTCATGCGTTCGCCGGAACGCTTGAGGTCCCGTCCATACCCCCCCAACCTTCTTGACATATTATGTCCTTGGTCTCACTCTCCTTTCCGCAACCTGCCTTGTGCAGGTCTGTTTTCCCGTGTATCCGATTTCTTTGTGTTTATTCTCCCCGCGCTGAACTCCAACATGAGAGGAAACTCCTTTGTCGGGAATTCTTTGCCCGGGCAAAGAATCATCTGACTACCAGAGTCAGACTTTCGAACGGTTCTCCTTCGAATCCGATTCCGGTTGTATTTCCGTACCCCACGATCTCTCCATTAGCTTTGCTGTAGCTAAATTGAAAGTCCATATGATCCAATAGAAATCGCGCAAGGCTTCCACTTTGGTCTATACCGTGTGCAAATATGAGCGTTTTAATGAGCCCATCCAGTTTCACTCCCCATCCAAACGTAGAATACGTCGGGATTTCTGGACCGGTTGCCGACCCCCCTCGGAGATATATAAACTGTCCCAGTTGGAGCTGCCACCCCTTTTCAACACTGACATTGTCCGTGGGCCTACCTGCAATGAGATTATCACTAACATGGAAATTGCCCAGCCCGCTTAGATACACAAAGGAGCCGGTCGAGGAAACAAGTGGGGCATCGCTCTGTCTCAGCCAAGTAAAGGACAACCATTCCCATCTATGGCCTGCAACATCGGTCTCCAAGCCAGCTTCAAAGTTCCAACCGAGATCTCCTTCACGTGGGAGAATTGCAAAGCCATATGGAGCGTAATCACCTGCATTTCTCTCAGAGTAGCCTATTGTCAGATTAAAGATGGGCCTAACACCGTAAGTCGAAATCGTTGACAGGCCCTTCAACTTGGATAACAAATTCACGATGGGGAATTGCAGTATTGCACCAAGGTCCGGCGAATAGGCAGACTTGTAGTAAGTAAGATACTCGGGCGCTCCCGTTGTGTTTGCCCATTTCATGGTGTACCCCAAACCTAACTTCACAAGATAGTCCATTCCTACGCCGATCGTTATATCATTCGCTGCATCAGTTTGGACCGCATTTTGGAAGTTTTGATTCAATAGGGGGTAAGAATATCTGGGATGAGAATAACCGATCCCCACACCTATCAGGAATGGAACTCCATGGAAGATCCTATTAAGATTCAATCCCATGTTTATAGCATACGCATTCAACTGTCTAGGTATTTCTGGCATATAACTCACACCCATTATACCGTGTAAGCTGAACAAGCCCAGCTCTGCCGGATTAGCTATAACTGCGAGGGCATTGTCCGACACGAAGGAGACCCCGGCACCTCCCATCCCGTTTGTCTCCGCCGACACTTGCGGGTAAAGCGAAACTTGAGTTGGATAAACAGGACCTTGCGCCCGCGCTTTTGTAACCAACCCAAACCCTATTGTTAGAATAACGAGTAGTGTCCCTCTGTATGTCATCTCCGTATCCTCCCTTTCGAATGAACCGCAAAGCGGCAGTAGTGTTAACAAAGCACCGTGCTCGAATTTTATCAAATGTCTTTGAGCCGGCTGCTCGTGTTAGCGGTACACTAAGGGATACGGTGATACCTTTCCGTGTATGTGTTCTTCTCTTCCGGGTAGTTACTCATCTTCGCTCTCTTCTTTACTCCCTTGAAACCAACGCTCCGTTTACGTCATCGCTCCGTGGCCTGGCCTGCGCGTCCGTAAGTGCCGAGGCGTTACCGATGATGCCGGCAATATATGCCCCCCCATTTATGAAGTCAAGACCCGATGCCGCCTTGCGCTCTCGTGGAAGATCGCCTTCTTCGCTCTTACTACCTTTTGAAAGAGGAGGATAAGGGCGAAGGTGAAAGCGATCTTCAGCTTAGTGCTCTCTTCGTACCGAGCGTCATGCGAGGCCCGGGTATATTATGATCAGGCCGGCCGGACCTCCGCTCAAATCATTTCATTTCCATTTTCCTCTTTTCAGGTCCTTTTACCCACAAATGCGACAGCCTTTGAGCCAAGGTGACCGACTCCTATCATCAGGTTTCCCTTTCCTATGCCTGAAGCCTGGCCATGTCCGTTTGCACGATGAAACAATGAAAGTAGGAATGCAATGACGGCGTAACGAACTAACAATGTCAAGCCGTCTCCTTTCGTCTCACCGTCGCGGACTCTTTGAATACGATCGCAGGTACGTGTCTCCAGAGATACGTCCGCCGTACCATCATGCTGCCATCGGACTCTGGTTCTTTTCCCGTCTCAGACCCCTGAGCTTGTGCTTTACTGGTTCACAATCGCTATTCCGTCTCTACAATTCGATTTTGACTTTTGCTCCTTTATATCTCAGAGCAATTCTCCGTGTCGTGAGATATCGGACCGTCGAAACACGCCAGCCGTGCTCTATCAGGGCCCGAACTATTTCCATCGCTAAATAATATTTTGTCTGCGCCAGGCAGTCAAGATCAAAATCTGGAATGCTCTCTTCTCATTCACCTTGTTTAACCTTATGGACTCTGCTATATTTTCATGAACGAATCCCGATCGAATTTTTGCCTGACGGAGTAAATTCTGAACACATTTGACGAAATAGAGCAAACGAGCGACGTTAAGAACGTTGAAGATATTCCGACCCGCCTTCCGGTATTGCCGCTGAGGGATTCGCTTGTCCTTCCATATATGCTGTTCCCGATACTTGTCGGGAGAGAGCAATCCGTTGAAGCGGTGGAGACGGCCGCGAAATCCGACAAGTTCATCCTCCTGGTGGCCCAGAAGGATAGTACGCTCGAAGACCCGACGCGTGATGAGCTCTATAAGGTTGGAACGGTAGCCAGGATACTGCAGGTACTCAAGCTCCCCAACGGACTTTTGAAAGTGCTGGTGGACGGTGTGGCGCAGGCGTTTGTGAAGAGATTTTATGAAGAGAAAAAGATCCTTCACGGCGAGTACAGCCTGAATACCCAGATATCGAAAAAGAACGTGGGCCTCGAAGCTTACATGAAGCACGCCGGACAGCTGTTCCACGAATATGTTCGGAACAGCCGCGACATTCCCCTGGAAACGATCATGTCTTTCGAGAACGTGGAGGAGCCCGACAGGAAGTTCTACTACATCCTCGCCAACATGGATCTTTCCGTTTCGGACAAGGTCGAGATCTTCAGCCTGAAAACACTCGAAGCGCAGTACGAAAAGCTGATCAGGATTTTGACGGAAGAAATAAACATTCTGAAGATAGAGCAGGATATCGACGACAAAGTACAGGACAGCATCCAGAAGAATCAGAGAAAGTATTACCTGCAGGAGCAAATCAGGATAATGCAGGACGAGATCGGCGACGAGAACCCCACAGGAGAGTCTGCCGTTTTGAAGGAGAGGATCGAGGCTGCGCGGCTACCTGAGCTGACTAAGGCAAAGGCTATCGACGAGCTGGATAAGTTGAAGAGAACGCAGGCGTTTTCGCCGGAAGCCACCGTGCTGCGGAACTATCTCGATTGGCTTCTCGACGTGCCGTGGTATAAGAAGACGCGCGACAACCTCGATGTCAAGCATGTACAGGAGATACTCGACGAGGACCACTACGGGCTTGAAAAGCCGAAGGAGAGGATCGTCGAGCAGATAGCGGTCCTGAACCTGGTGAAGGAGATGCGCTCCCAGATACTTTGCTTTGTGGGGCCTCCGGGTGTAGGTAAGACGTCCCTCGCAAAGTCGATCGCCCGGGCGCTGGGGAGAAAATTCGTTCGTCTATCTCTCGGAGGAATAAGGGACGAGGCTGAGATTCGCGGCCACCGCAGGACATATGTCGGCTCGCTTCCCGGAAGGATAGTGCAGGCGATGAAAAAGGCGGGTGTCGTAAACCCGGTCATGCTTCTCGATGAAGTCGACAAATTAGCGTTCGACTTTCACGGCGATCCTGCCGCCGCTCTCCTGGAAGTGCTCGATCCTGAACAGAACCATTCCTTCCAGGATCACTATCTCGAGGTCGATTACGACCTCTCGAAGGTCTTCTTTATTACGACGGCGAACGTCCGCGACAATATCCCGGAACCGCTCGAAGACAGGATGGAGATCATTGAACTCCCCGGCTATCTCGACTACGACAAGATTGAGATCGCGAAGCGGCACATCATACCGAAGCAATTGAAGGCGCACGGGATCGACGGGAAGTTCGTGCGGTATGAAGACGCGGCGATCATGAAGATGATTCGCGAATACACATGGGAGGCGGGAGTACGAAACCTTGAGCGCTCCATTGCGGGCGTGTGCAGAAAGATCGCAAGGGAGATAGTCAGTCGCAATAACGGTAAAGTGAAAAAGTTTTCGCCTATCCTTGTAGATGAGAACAGGGTGGAACAGTTCCTCGGCGTCCCGAGATTTCATTCGAAGCAGATAGGCAAGAAAAGCCGGACGGGTGTGGCTCTGGGACTTGCCTGGACTAGCGGAGGCGGCGATATTCTAAACATCGAGGCGATACTGGTGGAAGGACCGGACAGGTTGCAGTTAACGGGCCGTCTCGGCAACGTCATGCAGGAGTCGGCACGGGCAGCTCTCACATATGTCCGGGCCAATACCGACAGATTCAAGATCCCGAAAAACTTCTACAAAGGAAGGGAGATTCACATACATGTTCCCGAAGGCGCCACGCCCAAAGACGGACCTTCCGCCGGCTTAACGATGGCTATTGCACTTATCTCCGCGGTCGGTAAGCGGCCGATAAGGACCGACGTTGCCATGACCGGTGAAATAAACCTGAACGGTGAAGTCCTGCCGATCGGAGGATTGAGTGAAAAACTGCTTGCAGCAAAGAGATATGGAATTAAGAAAGTCCTGATCCCGAAGGATAACATGAAGGATTTAACCGAGATAGCGGAGAAGCTCAAGGAAGGCATAACGATCGTTCCCGTCGAGAGGATCGAAGATGCATCGGTTCACGTTTTTGTAAACGGCTCGGCGCCAAAGAGCTCCCGCGGCCGCGGGGCGAAGAAATGACCTGTTATGCTGCCGGTTCCTTCGAGAGTCCGGGAAGAAACTCGTGATATGTTCCGATTTCTAGACCTTGAGGAGCGGGTTTCTCGAAGCGAAGGCTTCCGGAATTCGTGAGGGGTCTCACGTGTGAAGAATTTGAGGATGATGAGAAGAATATGGTGAACATGAGAAACAAGATTATAGATGAATATTTCGGAGTGGATATATCGATCGTAAGGGAAACAATCAGGGATGATGTGCCGAGCTTGAAAAAGCAGTTCGGCATGATAACCAGGGATCTCAAATGACCTATCTCGTAACCGCCCGTAAATGGCGCCCGATGCGCTTCGACGAAGTCACGGCACAGGACCACGTTACCGTGACGATAAAGAACGCGATACTCCGAAACAGGATCGCACACGCCTATCTCTTCAGCGGACCGAGCGGAGTCGGGAAAACTAGCACCGCCCGTATCCTGGCCAAGGCGATAAACTGTCCGAACGTCAAAGACGGCGAGCCGTGCAACGAGTGCGACATATGCAAAGAGATAACGGATGGAAGAAGCCTTGATGTCATAGAGATAGACGGAGCCTCCAACCGCGGTATCGATGAGATAAGAGACCTGCGGGAATCCGTACGCTACTCGCCTTCCAGACTGAAGTATAAGGTCTACATTATAGATGAAGTCCATATGCTCACCAAGGAGGCTTTCAACGCGCTTCTGAAGACGCTTGAGGAGCCCCCCCCTTATGCGCTGTTCGTGCTGGCTACCACCGAACCTCACAAAGTCATTCCGACGATCCTCACGAGGTGCCAGCGTTTCGATTTCAAGCGGATCGAGATCGAGAGGATCATCGAGCGGCTTCGCTTCATCGCCAAGGAAGAGAAAATCTCGATCGATGAAGGATCGTTTGTCGCGATTGCAAAGAAGGGTGACGGTTCGATGCGGGATGCGCTGAGCATCTTTGACCAGGTCGCAGCCTTTTGCGGTAACGATATCAAGCACGATGTCGTCGTCAGCGCGTTGAGCCTCGTTGACGAGGAGCTGTTCTTCAGGATGACCGAACTGATTAAAGCGAACGATTCTAAAGGCGCGGTCGAGCTTGCGGCGGAGATCGTCTCACGCGGTTATGACTCCGTCGATTTCCTCGAAGGGCTATCGGAACATTTCAGAAATCTCCTGGTTGCGTCCACGACGGGCAGGGCTGAGCTGATCGAGGCATCCGAAGATTACCGGAAGCGGTACCTCCAAGCCGCCGCCGGTTTTGACGAACTCGATATGCTTCGTCTCCTCAAGGCTACAAGCGAGGCCATGCAGCAAATAAAGTATGTTTCTCAGCCGAGGATAAAACTGGAGATGACTCTCCTGCAACTCGTGAACATGGAGAGGGCCGTCAGGCTGCGCGAGCTCCTTCAGCAGGTTGACGAATTAAAAAAAAACTTGGAGCGCAGTAACCCTCCGTTGAATAACGCAGGCGCTAACGCGTCCCAGTCTACCACTGCCGCTCCGGCATCAAAAAGCGCACGAGAGCCGCGTTCTTTTTACTCAGAGCGAAAAGCGTTTGCCTCTGCAGGACCGAATCCGGCACCGGCAGAGATGTCCAACCGCAGAAACGGAGGAGCCCCGTCGGCCGCACGTTCTTCTTCGAATGCCTCCGGGGAAAGCAAGCCCCAAGTCGAAAACGGAAGCAGCAACGAGTTCTCGTTTCAGGAAATCAGTGTCCGGTGGGACGAACTGCTGCAGGCGGTCAGGAAAGAGAGAATTGCAGTCTGGTCCCAGCTGATAAACCTGAGGCCTCTCGGCGTTAAGAACGGCTGGCTGATGCTCGGGGCACCCAACGATGTTGTCATAGGTATGACCAAACCTTACAAAACATATATACAGGATGCGGTGCAAAGGACGCTTGGAATGAGGGTCGCGATAGATTTTTCAATTATCGAGTCCGAGCAAAGGGGCGATGCGGACGACAACGATCCGCTTGTAAAATACTTGAGAGATGAGTTTGGTGCTGAACCGGTCGAGTGAGAATCTTAAATGGGTAGAAGCGTGCGAAACCTGATTATTCTCATTGGAGGGGCCCTGGTATTTTCCGGACTCTTTGTGTCCTCTGCGGATGCGCAGGTAACATTCGGGAAGTATGCCGACGATTTCCTGTCGATAGGTGTCGGAGGCAGGGCCCTCGGAATGGGCGGGGCGTACACTGCAGCGGCGAACGACGTTACTGCCGGATACTGGAACCCGGCGGGACTCACGGCAATCAAGTATCCTGAAATCATGCTGATGCATGACCAGCGCTACAGCGACATTGTCAGCTTCAACTACGGAGCTGCTGCGATGCCTCTTTCCAGGGACGAGACTGTCGGATTAAGCGCGATTGTCCTCAGCGTAAGCGGCATACCGAACACCCTGGGAGCCGGACTTGATGCAAACGGGAATCCCATAGATCCCGCACTGGGGGACTTTAGCGGCATGAACAGGCTGGATTACTCGAAGATCACATTCTTCAGCGCTACCGATATAGCTCTGATAGGGAGCTACGCGAAACGATACAGCGACAATTTCTCGTACGGTGCCAATGTGAAATTCATTCGTCGGAGTATAGGCTCGACTTACGGAACGGGCATAGGGTTCGATGTCGGTGCGATGTATCTGCCTTTCAAAAACTTGAGGTTTGGTGCGAACCTCCAGAATGCAACCACGACTGTCGTCGCATGGACAACGGGTACCACGGAACTTCTGACGCCGACGTTGGCGGCGGGGGCCGCATACAGCCTCTCTGTAGGACCGATCACTGCGATGCCCGCGCTGGATCTCCTCTTCAATATCGATAACATGCGGTCTTCTTCGACCGTGCACCTTGGACCTTTGAGCGCGGATCTCCGCGTCGGCGCAGAAATCAACTACAAGAATGTCATTGCGATAAGGGCGGGCTATAACGAAGTTAAGCAGTTTACGGTCGGCGCCGGACTCCGGCTGCCCAAGCTTGAAATAGATTATTCTTTTGCCCGGTTCGCTTATGCAAACTCGCTCGGAGATACTCACCGAATTTCGCTTGAGCTCATACTTGGGAACGACAAGTAGATTCTCCCGCCTGTTCCTTCCCGTTCTAGCGTTGCTCCTGGCCTCCTGCTCCAGCAACTTCAGACACGTAGAGTTCGACTCCCGCGAAAAGAAAATCTACATCGATGACCTGATGGGAATGAGGGAGCAGAAGGATGTCTTCTTCAAAACAAGTTCTGAGTCTCCTTTGACTAGCCGGCAAAAAGCATCCTTCACACATCTCAACTACTATCCCGTCAACTTCATCTTGATCTTCCAGGTTAAGCTGATAACTGAGTTCAAGCGGCGCAGAATCGGTATCGAAGCGACGGGCGGAGAGACCAGGCCCGCGGTTGATTACGGAGATTTCCACTTCGAAGTGGACGGGAAGAGAGTGAAGCTTCATGTCTATCAGATGCTTCCCGACAGCTCCGGAGATTTGTTCGTGCCTTTTACCGACCTCACCTGCGGCAAGACTTCATATTCCGGGGGCAGGTATATAGACCTGAGGGAGAACAAGTCGGGTGTATATACTCTCGATTTCAATTATGCTTACAATCCTTACTGCGCTTATAACCACAACTACAGCTGCCCCATAGTGCCTAATGAGAATCGCCTCGACGTTCCTATCGAGGCCGGGGAAATGAATTATGAAGACAAATAGGCCCGATACCGGTTTGTAGTCTGGGCTGCCGCGAGGCGGTCGGCGGGTGTGCAGTGCGGTGCGCTGCCCGGGCGGCAAACATTTTCTGCGCTTACTTGGCGCGATCATGGACGCATAATCCTCTTTTTTGTAACAAAACGTTGCAGAATGCGAAGAGTAGAATTAGATTAAATCGCATGCGAATAAGCATCAGAAATAGCCTTTACGTCGTGTCGGCCGGAGCAATAGCAGTTTTGCTGCTGATTTATGATTGGATTCGTATCACGATAAACCTCGAGGATCCAGTCCTGAATGGGTTGCGGAATTTTTTCTCGATAGTAGCTTTTGTATTTCTCTTCGCCGCCATCATCTCGTTCCGTAGCCGCAAGCAGTCGCGGCCGCTTGAGATCCTGCGGAAACTCGTTGCTTATGCTTTTTTTGCGGCTGCGATTATATCGACCTGGGGAGTCATTCTTGAAAACAAGGGGTCTTCGCCTGCTGGTTTCGCGCCTCACAATGTGATGCAGCTTCTTGCGACCACGTTCTATGCGTTCGGCATCGCCGCATTTGTGGTTATCTTGCTCATGCTTGTAAGCGAGATCATCTACATCAAGCCTGAGAAGAAGGTGAGGAGGAGATTTCAGCTCTTCCTCGGATCCGCGGTCGCTGCGGCATTTCTGAGCGTCTTCAAAGGACTGCCTCTGATGGATACGCTCGTGGACATCGCATTTGTGATTTCCATTGTCGTCGCGATACTGCATATAGTCAGCATGAACTGGATAGTCTTCCTCACGAGGAAGGAAAAGTACAAAGCACTCGCGCACTCTTTTGTCCTCATACTTCTATTCGGATATTCATATGCATCGATCGGTCCGGCAAATCTGGCCGGCGGCGTCCTGCAGTTCTATAGCGTACCGATGGATGAGTTCGCAAAAATCGTGTTTCTCTTCCTTACCATTTACTTCTCCCTTGCCTTTGTGGTCACAGCCTTCCACATTCCGACCAGCGGAGTCTTCGAGAAGAAGAAGCGGGAACTGGATTCTTACCAGAACCTGAGCAAGGTAATCACCAACGTTATGGACACGGCCGAGGTCCTCAACAATACGGTCGCCGTCGTCGGCACTGTCACCCAGGCGAGCAAAGTATGGATCGAGCTGAGGAACACGAGCAACGGCGGCAATGAGAACGGAGAGTTCAGTGTGAGTGCTACTCACAGGACGAGCCAGTACGAGCTTTCTCCGTTCAGCTTTGATCAGTTGCGGGGTGCGGTACAGGCTAAGAAGCACGTCATTGTGCACAATATCGACGAATTTGCCGGGTATGACCTGAAGAATTTTCCGGCGAAGTCGCTGCTGGCCGTCCCACTGGTTGCACACGACGACTTCATCGGAGTGCTTTATGCGGCTCACGAGATGCCTTATGCGTTCGACGAAGAGGAGATATCGACTGTGAGCGCCTTTGCGGATACGGCGGCCGTGGCTATACAGAACTCTCTTCTCTTCACGAAGTCAATAGAAAACGAACGACTTCAGCACGAGCTGCGGATCGCCCACGAGATGCAGCTGAAGCTTCTCCCGACTTCGTTTCCTTGCACGGATAAATTCGAGACCGATTTTCTTTCTTTTCCGGCGTTCGAGGTCGGCGGCGATTACGTCGATTATTCCGAAATCGACGATCATAGATATGCCTTCGCCGTAGGGGACGTCTCCGGCAAGGGCACGTCGGCCGCGTTCTACATGGCATTTATGAAAGGGGTCTTTCAGTCCCTTTCGGCATCGGCGAAGTCCCCTTCGGAGTTCATGATGGCGGCAAACGAAGCGGTAGACAGCACGCTTCAGAAAAGCTTCTTCATAACGATGATCCACGCGATCCTCGACGTCCGGACGGGTGAAGTATCTATGGTAAGGGCAGGGCACATGCCCGGCGTACTTATTGGAGAGGACGGATGCAGGCTCTTGAGGCCGGCCGGAGCCGGGCTCGGGCTGGAGCCGTCGCGTGAATTCGGAAAACATCTCGAGGAAGAAAGGATAACGCTGAAGCACGGAGACACACTGGTCTTTTACACCGACGGGGTAACCGACCAGCGGAACCCGTCGGGCGAGGAATTCGGAGAAGAACGATTTTATAATTTGTTGAAAGAGCTGAGCGGCGGAACGGCGACGGAAATAAAAGGAGGCATCATCCGTTCCCTGGCGGAATTTTCTCAGGGCACCGATGCTGTTGACGACACAACAGTCTTAATCTTGAAATGGAGATGAATTCGGAAATGTTTGAAAGGCGGATCTTAGCGAAACACTCTAGCGGAGGTGGAGGTAGTAATGAACGAGTTTAAAGTGCTGACCAGGGACTCGGGCAATGCGGTCGTCATGGAGCTTCACGGCTTCCTTGACGCGCACACGGCTCCCGATCTTGAGAAGACTTTTGCGGATCTTATCGGGAAGGGCAAATATAACATCGTGGTCAACTTCGACGCGCTGAGCTACATATCGAGTGCGGGACTGGGTGTCTTCATGGCCTACATCGACGAGGTACGCAGCAATCACGGCGACATCAAGCTGGCGAACATGCAGCAGAAGGTTTACAACGTCTTCGATCTTCTAGGCTTCCCGTTCCTTTACGAGATTTACAAGGATCAGGCGGAAGCGCTGAAGAAATTTAACAGTCAATGATACTTTAAGTCATATAACAACAAATTGTGAAAAGGTTGGACAAAATAGATAGTCGCAGAATATTCAAGAGCACGACAACCGAGCTTGCGGATGTTCGCCAATTTGTAAATGAGCATGCGGCGAGGTTCGGATTCGGCGACAAGGAGGTCTCCGAGATCACTCTTGCCGTGGACGAGGCATGCACGAACGTAATTAAACATGCTTACAAGGGAAAGCCGGATCACGAGTTCGAAGTCAGAATCGTTGCCGGCGGCTCCGAGTTCCAGGTCGTGGTGCGGGACTGGGGGGCGAGCTTCAGACCTGATGAGGTCCCCGTGCCGAACATAAGAGAGAGGTCCGGCCGGCACAAGCCGGGAGGACTCGGGATATTCCTCATGAGAAAACTCATGGACACTGTAGAGTATCGGGGCAGGGAGACCGTAAACGAAGTCAGATTAGTCCGATATCTAAAAAATGCCCCGAAAACGTAATTCGGAACGCAATAAGCCCAAACGACGGGCGTCTTCCAGAACTTCCGGAAGCGATCAGACTGTCGAACTCACCTCTCTGATCGAAACCGCAAAGATCCTCAATTCATCGCTCGACTACAAGTTTATCTTGAACCACATCATGCTCGCATCGATGGGCAAACTCGCGGTATCCAGAACTGCCGCCGTGGTCCACGCCGCTGCTGCCCCGGAACAGGGGGAAAACGAGATGATCAAGATCGGCAAGGGAATCTCTCTTGATGACAAAGTCCTTGCCGAGTTGTTTACGCTTGACCTCGATGGGGCTGTCGAGCCGAACGACCTTCGTGCTTCACTGGCGGCGACCCTGACGAATGCCGGCGTGAACAGGATATTTGCCATTCGCACTTCTCACAGGTTGTTCGGCTACTTCTTTATAGGTAAGAAGATGATCGGCGGAAATTTCCTTCCGACCGAAATAGAATTCGTGTCCACCCTCTGCAACATTGCGGCCGCGGCAATCGAGAACGCCAGCGTATTTCAGCAGTATAAGGAATCGAACTTCGAGCTGCAGCGCCGTGTACAGGAACTTCAGACCCTGTTCGAGCTGAGCAAGGAGTTCAATCTCCTCGTCGACGAGACTCGCGCTATCAGGACTCTCGAGTTTGCCCTCATGGGACAGACGGGGGCCCGCAGGTACGCAGTCTGCCTGTCCCGCGGCAGCGACTTCAGGATAGTCGTGGACAGAATACCCGGCATAGAGGGTCTCAATCTTCGAGGGCTATGCTCTGTCGACCACCCGGTCAGATTGTCGGAAGCCGGCGATGAGAACGAAGTTGCCGGGCAGCTGGCGAGGAAGGGAGCGAAAGTCGCCATCCCGTTCCAGCTGAAGGGAAGGACCAGCGGTCTGCTTATACTCGGCGAGAGGCTCTCGCACAAACCCTACTCGGATCCCGAGATCAGCTACCTCTCGTCAATGTGCAACCTTGCTGCCATGGCAATCGACAACGCGCGGCTCTTCGAGGAGTCGCTTGCCAAGCAGAGACTCGAAGAGGAGCTCAACCTTGCTCACTCTATTCAGGAGAAACTCCTGCCTCGCGAAATGCCGAAGCTGTCCGGTTGCAATGTTGCAGCGTTTCACATTCCCACGAAGCAGGTGGGGGGCGATTACTACGACGTGGTGAAGTTGAACGAGAGCTCGGTTTGCGTCGCCATTGCCGACGTGTCGGGCAAAGGCTTCCCGGCGGCACTTCTGATGGCGAACCTTCAATCGGCTTTCAGAGCACTCGTTGCGACCGGGCTGGATCTCAACGAGATTCTATCGCGTCTCAACAGCATCGTATTTGAGAACACAGACCTGGACAAATTCATAACGATGTTCGCCGCTGTATACAACTCTTCCGACAGGTCCCTCACTTATGTCAACGCGGGGCATAATTATCCCTTCCTCATAAGAGCGGATGGGCGGATCCTGAGACTTGAAATCGGAGGGCTGATCCTTGGGGTCGTCAGTAAGCTGAGTTATCAGACGGGCAGTGAGGTAGTCGGCAAGGGGGATGCGCTCTATATGTTTACCGACGGGGTAAGCGAGGCGCTGAATACGGTGGAGGAGCAATTCACGGAAGAGAGACTCGGAAAGCTGTTGAAATCCGTTTCCTCTCTCAAACCCACAGAGATCCTCGAAGTTGTCAGAAAGGAAATTTCGCAATTTGTCGGCGAGGCGCCCCAGAGTGACGACATAACTCAGGTCTGCATGAAGTTCCTGTGATATTGACAGTCCGTCTTTGTAACATCCATTCCGCGACTCCTCAACTTATCACCTTCTCTGCATCATAGTGATCACTCGCTCCGAGTAAAAACACGGATAACCTTGAAGGTTTAGTTATCCGGAGGCCGTTCATTATCCGAACCGGCTAATTTTCGACAAGGGTGAGCAATATTGCACACTCCTCCTCCTGAAACCCGGCCGGTGCGCCTCTGCCAAATCGATTGGAAAGGCTAACTCCGGCTCGATATTTGTACTTCTTGTCTGTGCGCGCTGCGCACGGTCTATGACTGATTTCGGAAAGTTGAGTGATTCCTGCATGAGGGCCGCGGAATCAATTTTACCTTTCGATCGAAGTAACAACAGGCTCTTATATACCAAGGATTCCGGATGTCGCTCAGAAATAAGTTCCTTCTAGTGCTTTCCCTTTCTCTTCTTGCTTTCAGCGGTTCTTTTGTGTACGTGACGGTAAGGCTCGTCTCCAGTGAGTGGGTGCGCTCGAAGGAGCGCATGAATCTCGGGTTTGCCAAAGAAGAGGCGCGGGAGATGTCGCAATGGATCTCCGATCAGGTTCAGAAAGCATATCTTGTTGCGGACAAATATGACAGTCCGGGTAGAAGCAAAAGAGTCCTGCTCCGGGATAACTTAAGCCGGCTCGAAAGTGAGGAGAAGCAGGCAGGTGAAAAGGTATACTTCTTGGTCTATTCCTCTTCCGGGCGAATAAGGTATAACAGCTCTGCAGGCGCCGCCGGCATCGACTCGGTAAAAGCTGAAACCGAGAACTTCTTTTCCGGCCTCCGGAAGTCTCACAACCTGTCTCCGTTGACCCGATATTTCAGAATCACAAAGGAGGGGAGGTTCATTGTCATATCGGTGCCGTGCGTCGGCGTCAACGACTCCTTCTACGGTACCTTGAACGAGATAATCGATTTCGAGAGTACCGCGTTTGCTAAATCTCTGAGGGACTTCACCAATAATGCAAACGGGTACATGGAGATTACAGGATCCATCGGCGATATCACCCTGGACGGCGGCATAAACCTCGACACGAATCGAAAAGGGCCCGGTCGGGAATCTGTATCGGACATAACGCAAAGCGGGGCATTTGAAAGGGAAAACAAGGAAGTTGTCACTTATGCGAAGATTCACCTGACCCCTTGGTATGTGAAGGTTGTTCAGCCGGTCACCGAACTCGACGCCGAACTTACACATCTCAAGGAAAATTATGCGTGGATGTTCGCGCTGGGATTGCTGCTGATATTCGTGGTCTCCTACGTGATCTCGGACTCGATGGCGCGGCCTCTCATAGGTCTCCTCAACGCCATGCACAGGGCCGCGAACAGAGAGTTCAACAAAGTCGAAGTGAAGGCAGCCGGTGAAATGAAGCTGCTCATAGATTCGTTCAACCGGATGACTATGTCTCTCGAAAGAAAGTATAGCCAGATAGACGCCCTGAACGAGTTCAGCTCGTCGGTTATAGTGGACATCAGAGAGAGCAATATCTTCAACCGGATAAGCAAGTCTGCCGCCTCGGCCCTGGGCACGGAGATGGCTGTCGTCATGATGCCGAACGAGGAGGGGACGCTGACGATCAAAGGTCCATTTGGAATAGCGCAATCGGAGATCCAGATGTTTGAGCTGCCCTCGGGTGAGGGGCTGAGCCATATTGCGTTCAAGGAAGGGCGAACCGTTGCCGCGAACAAAGCAGGCGAGGACCCGAATTTCTATAAGGGGAATGAGGGAGCGAAACGGATAAGGAATCTTATGTCTGCGCCGATAGTAGTCGGCGGCAAGCCCATCGGGGTTCTTACCGTCTTCAATACGAAGGACCGCTCCGATTTCAGTCCGGACGATGTTAAGCTGTTCGAAACTTTCGCCAATCAAGCAGGGATAGCAATTCAGAACTCGCATTTGTACAGGCGGCTCCGTGAAGACCTCGAGAGGATCCGGACACTCCAGAACGAACTTGTCCAGTCGGAAAAACTCTCGGCCGTCGGCCAGCTCGTTTCGGGGGTTGCCCACGAGCTCAACAACCCGTTGGGTGTGATTCTCGGTTTCTCCCAGCTTGCGAGGGGAAATGTGAGCGATCGACACCTGTCAGGATATCTTCAAAGGATAGAAGAGTCGGCGATAAGGGCATCGGACATAGTAAGGAACCTCCTGACCTTTGCCAGAAAAGGAACTCCCAAACGCTCGGTCGTAAACCTGAACGATGTGATCACCAGTGTTCTTGACCTGATATCTCATCCGCTGAATGTCAGGAAGATCTCCGTTATAAGGGACGACCAGACCGAGGTAAATGAGACCATAGCCGACTTCCAGCAGCTGCAGCAGGTCTTCCTCAATCTGTTTACGAATGCGATGCAGGCGATGGAGGAGACCGTGGGTGGAGTAATTACGGTGAAAACGTATCGCGAGGAAGACAGACTGATCGCGGTTGTTTCCGACAGCGGGCCGGGAATCAAGCCTGAGATACTTGGAAAAATATTTGATCCGTTCTTCACGACGAAGGCCGTCGGCAAGGGCACAGGGCTCGGCCTCAGCGTTACGTACAGTATTTTGAAGTCTTTTGGGGGCGACATAAGAGTCGAGAGTGAAGCCGGAAAAGGGGCTGCGTTCACTATCGAACTTCCGGCAATAGCATCGGACGTTCCTGAGCAGGAAGAGCCCAGCCTTGAGATGTCGAAATTGAACGGTGTGCGCATTCTCTTCGTTGAGGATGAGGAAGAAATGAGAGCGATGGTCAAGGAAGCTCTTGCAAAGTACGGATGCATTGTCACACCCGCCGAGAACGGGATAGAGGCTCTCGATCTTGTCGATTCGCGTGATTTCGATGTCGTCATCTCCGATCTGCGGATGCCGAAGATGGACGGTGAGGAATTCTACAGGAAGCTTATTTCGAGGAAGCCATTATATTCACGGCGATTTGTCTTCAGCAGCGGGGATACCGCGAGGGAAAGTACACAGGACTTCCTGAAGGAGTCGCGCTGTGAGGTCATCTTGAAACCGTTTACGGTGCTTCAGCTCGCAGCGGAAGTTATCAGGATAGTCGTGAGCGCAGAGAGCGAAGATTCAAGACCAGGGTAGACTCCCCCGTTGCCTTTCCGATTACGAGCGGGAGAAGTTATATTGAGTCTGCATTTTTTGCTGTGACCCGGCAGAGTGACATGGAACGGGAAGAGGCTTTCATCAACACGGCAATTGTCCTCAAAAAAGGATGGAGAACATGAGGGCGTTCGCATGGATGTCGAGGGGATCGCGTAAGAAGACGCCTGATGATTCGGAGTTATCGTTCGAACAGCTCTTTGTGAAAAATCCACAGCCGATGTGGATTTATGATGCAAGGACGCTGAGATTCCTCGAAGTAAACGAAGCAGCACTCTCCAAGTACGGCTACACAAAGGAAGAATTCCTGAAGATGTATGTCACTGAAATTCGTCCTAAGAGCGAAGTCGAAAAATTCCTGAAAACCGCGAGGCCCGGCTCTCCGTTCTTTTCCTTCGATGGAGTTTGGAAGCATAAGTTCAGGAATGGCGAAACCGCCGATATGGAAATCTTCTCCAATATGGTCGTCTTTCAGGGGCAGCTGGCGGTGGCCGTGACCGCCCATGACATTACGGAACGAGAGGAATCCAGGAGAACAATCCACCTGCAGACCGATGCTCTGGAAGCGGCAGCAAACGGAATTATCATAACGGATGCTAATGGGACGATCATCTGGGCGAACAGCGCATTCAGCCGAATGACAGGCTTCGGTCTCGATGAGGCTATCGGGAGAAACCCGAGGGTGCTCGTCAAATCGGGCAAACACGATGCTTCGTTCTACAAAAATATGTGGGATACCATCCTTGCCGGCGGCGTATGGCACGGCGAACTCGTCAACAAAAGGAAAGACGGCACGCTCTATTCCGAAGAAATGACGATCACGCCTATTCGCGATGAGGGTTCGGAGATCACCCACTTTGTTGCGATAAAACAGGATGTGACCGGGAGAAAAGAATTAGAGAAGGCGATTGTCCATGGTGAAAAACGCCTCCAGGAGCTCATGGATTTCCTTCCACAAACGGTTTATGAGATAGACAGGTCCGGTAAGCTCACCTTCGCCAACCGGACGGGATTCGAGATGTTCCGGCTGAGAGAGGGAGACTTCGAAAGAGGATTGGATGTCCTGCAGTTTATCGCCCCCGAAGACAGGGAGCGGGCCAGAGATGACATTGCAAGAGCCCTCAAAACCGGAAAGACACTGGCCGCAGCCGAGTATAGAATGGTCAGAAAAGACGGCACTACTTTTCCCTCGATCGAATATGGCAGCGTAATCGTTCGCGACGGGGAGGCGGTTGGACTTCGAGGATTGATCGTCGACATTTCCGCTCAAAAGGATGCAGAGCAAATCGCAACCAGCCTTCAAAGCCGATTCGAAACAATCTTCAATAATACTCGAGACGCTATGATACTCCTTAAGGGGGACCGGCTCATAGACTGCAACCTGGCTGCTGTGGACCTCTTCGCAGGCAGCCGCGATGAGATCCTTGGAAGGACAATCGAAAATCTCTCCCCAAAGGTTCAGCCGGACGGAGTTCTCTCGAAGAAGAAATCGGTCGACAATCTCAACCTTACGTTGTCGGGGAAACCGCAATTTCTCGAATGGCAGCACAGGAAAATAGATGGGGCTATATTCGAGGCGGAAATAAGCCTGAGCAAGGTGGGGCTGGACGGCGGAGACGTTGTGCTCGCCGTTATCAGAGACGTCACTCAAAGGAAGTTGCTCGAAGCCCAACTCCACCAGGCCCAGCGGCTGGAGAGTCTTGGACAGCTGACAAGTGGCATAGCTCATGATTTTAACAACGTTCTTGGCGGGATAATCGGGTTCTCTGAACTTTCCCTCCGGAAACTCGACAGCAAAGTGACGGTCGAAGCGTACCTGAACCGCGTAAAGGATCTGGCCGTACGGGCCGCCAAGATTACAAAACAGCTCGTTGCATTTTCAAGAAAGCAGGTCTTGCAGCCGAAAGACATAAACCTGAACGACCTCGTCGGCGAATTCGTGCAGTTTCTCCCGGGGATGATCCGTGACGACATCAGGGTGAAGTTCGAACCCGATCTCGAATTAGGAACGGTTCACGCTGATCGGTCCCAGCTGGAGCAGGTTCTGGTGAATCTTGCCGTGAATGCAAGTGATGCGATGCCGAACGGAGGCGAGCTTCTTTTCAAGACGAGGAATGCCGTGGTTGATGGTTCGAATGGCCGCTCAGCCGTTGACGTGGCTGCCGGGAATTATGCGGTGCTGGCCGTGACGGATACCGGTATCGGAATGGAGAAAGAAATTTTGGGACGAGTCTTTGAGCCATTCTTCACCACAAAAGGAGTGGGCAAAGGTACCGGGCTCGGCCTTTCGGTGGTGCACGGCATCGTAGAACAGCACAGAGGGACGGTTTGCGTTACGAGTGAACCGGACAAAGGTACGACTTTTGAAATCTACCTCCCTTCGATCAGCGCAGGGACGGAAACTATCGAAGGGCCTTCAGAAGTATTCGTGCCGGCAAAGTCTTCTTCGGAAAGGATACTGATCGTGGAAGACAACGCGGCGCTGCGCGAGCTTCTGACCACGGCTCTCGAAGACAGCGGATATAAGGTCGTTCACGCCGGTGACGGAGAGGAAGGCTTGAGGCTGTTCGAGTCCGGGATGGACGATATTTCTCTTGTCGTGTCTGATGTACTCATGCCCCGGATGAGCGGCAAACAGCTCAGGGACAAGATCCGGAAGAAAAATCCGCGGATGAAATTTCTCTTCATGAGCGGATATGCTGCCGCGGAGGGAGATGATGATTTTATGATCGAGCCTGGCTCCGATTTCATCCAGAAGCCGTTCGGCATCTCCGAGATAAACGCCAAAGTGAGCGAGATCCTGGACAGAGAATAGAGTTCTTCCTTCACGCCCCTCACTTCCGTTCAGGTGACCGGGATATTTCCCCCGAATTTGCACCTAATTTGCGGCCTTCGGTTTTCCACTGGACTATTTGTTTCTATTTCAACTAAATTGTATAAATTTTAATCGACCTGCAGTGTTGTACCGCTATTGAGTTTTTTTGTGGAGCGTTCTGTCATAGAATCATATCTAAAGAACAAACTGGCGAGACAGGAGAAATATATCATCGTTCAAGATAGTCGTGAATTGGAAATCGGTATCTTTGGACCACGGGGCGGAGAACAACCCGGATGACTAAAGAGGCACAGCTTAAGGGGTTCTTTCGGGCGACTAGCGTTATAACGGATATTTTCCCGCGGAGGGGCGCTCGTTTCCTCGATCTTGCTTTAGGAAATCTGCTCGGAAATAAAATCGTCCTGAACACCGTGACCCGTCAGGCGCGGAGCCGCCTCAAGAAGGCAGAACACCTCAGAAGGTTTCTTGTGGCAGCCGACCTCAACATAGGCGACGCTATAATCGCACAGGCCGGGATCACGGCTCTGCGGGAAATCTTTCCGGATTCGGAGATAGATTATGTCGCCAAGAAATCCACGCGTGACCTCCTGTATGGCAATCCCGAAATCCTGAACCTATATCCGGTATATATGGGAGCACCGTTCCCTTTAGATGAGGATCTGAAGGAACTCTCACGAATTGCGAAGAGCGGGGATTACGATCTGGTAATAAACTTCAGTCCCATGATTGCAGACAAGGTATTCGGCAGCAGGCCCGTCGTCAATTATTCTCCCATGGCCGCCCGGCTGGTCCGCAATGAGAGCTCGCCGGAGGTCGTCAACAATGTTGTTCTTCAGGCTCACGCTTTCATAGGAAACATCTTCAAAGAGTTCGCCGCGCCCGATTTCGGCACACGCTTCGACGGCGTCAGGGTCTACCTTTCGGACGAGGCCGTTGAAGAAGCCGGCAGTTACCTCATCAGCCGGGGCGTCTCACAGGAACAGCCTTTGGTGATGCTCAACCCGGATGCGTCGGCGAGATTTACCAGGATCCCGTTTGACCTGCAGCTGGATCTGCTGAAGAACCTCGCGGATTTCGAGTGCACGATCCTGCTCGGTGCAGGACACGTGGATCGGTTTATTGAGCATGAGCTGATGTACGCGCTGCCGCCGAACAAGAGGAGAAAGGTCGTGGTTATACCGCGGTCGACTAAGTTGGATGTCTATGCGGCGCTCATCGATTTTTCCAACGTTTACATAAGCGGCGACACCGGCCCGCTTCATCTCGCGGCAGCACGGAAGTTCCTGCGTGATTCAGGCCGGAGCCTCAGAAACCGCACCGCCGTCATCTCGATATTCGGGGGCACTCCGCCGAGGATATATGGATATGATTCTTCTGCTCCGGGCTATTTCCCGTCGAGTCAGGATGCACCGTCGAAGACATTCGTTGCAAAAACCCCTTGCAGGAATATCACATGCATAAACAAAATGGCGAAGACCTGCAGGCAGGTCAAGTGTTTCCTTTCCTTGGACCCAAACGAAGTCGTTTCAGAAATCGGCGTACACCTCGAGGCGGTCAGCAAGTCCCGCTACGGAGAACAATTGCAGATTCTGGCGAGATAAAATCCTATCTTACATCTGAGTTGAATTAATGAATACCTTCTTGTTTCTATTTATAACTTATGTCATGGGGTTTCTGACGGCTATCCCCATAGGTGCCACGCAGATCGAGATAGCGAAGCGCTCTCTCAACAATCATCTGCGGGCCGCATACATGGTGGCACTCGGCTCGGTCAGCTCCGATGTCATGTATGGCGTGATAGCTCTTTTCGGTGTAGCCCCTTTCCTCAAGCACAGGCTTGTAGTCGCCTTGTTCGGGATCCTGGCTACTCTGATCCTTTGGCTGCTCGCGTTCTTCACTTTTCGCGATGCAGCGAAGACAAACATGCTCGAACTTACCCATGTCACACTGAAGAGCAAGAGGCTGTCGTTCTTCACCGGATTCTCTCTCGCAGTCACGAATCCCATGATGATTGTCTGGTGGCTGATCGGCGTCAGAATTATCAAGGACCTGGGGCTCGTCGAAAACTTCGACCCCAATGTCTCCCTAATGTTCCTCGCTGCCGGCGGTCTCGGCCTTGCTTCTTATCTCTTCAGTCTCTCCAACGCACTCCACTGGGCCAAGAAATTCATTTCAAACGAGATGATGAAGAAGGTCAACTACGGGCTGGGATTTGTGCTTATTCTGCTGTCTTTTTATTTCCTGGGGACTTCCCTCCATACGCTCCTGCATTAGCACCGGGTTTGAAACTAAGAAGGGGGCGGATCGTTACGGAAATAACCGCTGCGCGGCCGGGGAATGATGGGATATCTACTATGAAATGTGATTAGGATAGTGTGCGCAATGTCGTGGAAGGGTCCCGTCACGAAGTGAGAGCAATGTCACCCCTTCAGGGTTCGGAGTCGGCTACAATAATGCCATCGCTCCGCGATTGGGAGACAACAGGATGTCAATTGCAGGATTACGGTCGGCGTGATACGAGCAATGTCATGGAAGCCCGAAGGGCAGGAATTATTATAGAGCGAATGCCAAATCAAGGAGGAACCCCGAAGCGGGTGACACAATTGCGTCGTCAGAACTGGAAGGAGTAGCTTGTGCCGACGGTCGGAACGATGCCGAGCAAAAGCATCGGTTCTATCGCGGGATTGCCGCGCGAGTCGTAGGTGTAGTCGTATGACCAGACATTGCGTCGATTGAAAACATTCGTTACATCCACGTAGAGCTGAAGGGGGCTGTGCAGGACGAAAAACGTCTTGCTTATCCTGACATCCACTCTCTCGTATGCCGGATAATGACTTGAATTCTTGCTTCCTTGTGTCCAAACGGTCAATCCCGTTGATGGATCGACTCTGCCGACGTACGGCGTAAAAGCGTAGCCGCTTCCGTAATACCCGCGCAGATTCACTTCCCATTCGCTGTCAAGGTTGAAGAGCAGGGCGAAGGAGGCCGTATTTCTCTGGTCGGTACACCTCGGGTAGTAATCCGTTCCCGGTGTCTTCTCCTTTGCCACGAGATAGCTGTAGCTCAGGAAGAAATCGACCACCTTGAAATTCAGTGAGCACTGGAAGTCCAATCCCTTCGCAAATCCGACGGCGTCGTTCTGCTTGGTGCCGTAGAAAAGACTGCCGTATGGCAATCTGACGGTCGGGATCACGTCGGAGTAGCACTTCTGATAGAAATCTATTTTGATGCTGGCTTCATTCAGGAAATTCTTTTCAAACCCGAGGACATAGTGGTTAGCCTTCTGGAAATGGGTGTTGTCCCTGGAAGATTCCGGTATCCTGATCTGGTCGAAGCCGGGAAGCTGGTAATAGATTCCCCAGGCAGCATTCATTCTTATTCCGTAGGGCAGCCGGTAAGACAGGTTTGCTCTCGGAGAATACTCCCCTTGTTTGTCCAAATCGAAATAATCGAACCTCGCGCCGAGATTCAACACCAGGATGTTGCTTATCCGGAAGGTCTGTTGAAGGTAACTGTCGACGGCATAGCTGGGTCCGACAATCGAAGAGGTATCATATGCTGCCAGGCTGCCGTAACTGACCGATACCGTCGTGTCGGGGAAGCCGGATGCATTTGTGCTTGTTGTGACTGACGAATACATGTCGGGAAAGTAGTTGTAGAAGATCCTCTTCAGCCCCGCGCCGGCCTGGATATCCAGAAACGGCGTCAGCTTGTAGTCGAGTTCCTGGCCGATCGAAAACGTCCTCATGTCGAGGTCATAACTCTCGTTCGCCTCCGCGGTCTGGTTCAACCACAAATCGGGGAATCCCTGGTACTTGAGAGCTATGCTGGAAATCTGAATCGGCTTTTCGTGTTCAATATCGCCGGAGTAGTAGACCAGCGTCCGGCCGATCAGCCTGTCGGTGAGGACGTTTTGAGAGTTTGCTGAAAAGAGGAAGCTGGAGTAGCGCCCCCAGAAACTCTGCATCAGGTTTGTGGACCTCGATACGAGTGTACTCTGGCCGAGCACACTGCCGGAGTATGCATACATCCCCGACGTGTTGGAGGGGCTCTGGGAGGCGGCATCGTTGGAGTAGATAAAATCGACCTTCAGCTTGTTCAGGTCGTCGAATCGATAATTCACGTCACCCTGGATGTCGTAATACCCGGCATAGATGCCCGGGCTTATGTGCGTCAGTCGCAGCATGTCTCCGAGGTAGCTCCTTCTGACTGCCAGGATAAAGGAACTGTTCTTGTCGATTGGCCCCTGGAATGAACCTGACATGTCGAGCAGGCTCAGGTGTACGTTGCCGTTAAAATGTTCGCTGTTTCCGTCTTTGTAGTCGATTCTCATTATGGAGCTCAGTGCGTCACCGTATTTTGCACCCCATCCGCCCGCACTGAAATCGATGCTCTTCACCATGTCGAGGTTGAAAATGCCGATGCTCGCCAGTGAGATTTCCTTCAGATGATAAGGATTGCGAATCTCCGCGCCGTCTATCAGTACCGAGTTTTCGTCCCACGTGCCGCCTCTTACGTCCATCCTTGCGCTCGCTTCGTTGTCGGTGCTTACTCCGGGCATCATCTGCAGTGAACGGAGGGGATCTCTCGTAACACCGGCGAAATCCTTTATTTCTGCGTTTCCGAGCTGGATGGAGTTTGGTATCCGGTCCGCGGTCTTCGTCCCGACCACGCTTACTTCTTCCAGGAGGAAGTTGACAGGTGTAAGCTTTACGATCAGTCTGGACTCACCTGCACTGACATCGATCGACTGCGGCTTGTAGCCGATATAAGACACGCGTATCCTCGATTCGCGCACGGGCAATGCGAAGTTGAAATCGCCATCCTCATTTGTGATTGCGTGCAGGTTAGTGTTCTCGACCAGGATATTTGCAAATGCAAGCCCCTTTTCCGTTGCGGCGTCGACCACTTTTCCACTGACCACATAATTGTTTTCACGGCCAAAAGCGAGACTCGACAGGCCCAGCAGAACCAGGATGGATATCCTCATAATATGCGAGCGCCTGAATCCCTGCAGGCAACCGGTCAGCCCGGTTACCGTACCGGAGAAGCGGCATGATATACGGTTCGCTCGTCTATTTCGGATCCATATGGGTACACTGATATTGCGATATGACTTTGTGTGGATGTCTTCCATGACATATGACCTTTCCTTCACACATATTATCGGCAAATTTCCTCCCGGCTATAGTGGCACACTCGTGTGCCGGGACGCCTCTTGAATATTGGCTCAACAGGGTGGCCGGAAGGACTTGTGGGACGGGCGCTTACGGATTAGTCCGTCTCCTCCGTAAAATCCGCGCGCGTTTTGAGCTGTTATTCTTACCTGCCGACAGGAAATTAATGCCGTCCGAGGGAGATAGGCGCATGTGGTGGCCCATCACCATGATATTCACCCTACAGTGCGCTCGCCGCGGTCGGGGTGGGGATGCGCAACCCTGGTTGGCCGTTCCATGGGACATGGGGTGGGCGGCGAGGTTGTACATCGCTTTGTGTCGGGGAATTCTGCCGGGCCGTTTTGTTGTTGTATGGAAATGCAGGCCGGAAACCTTAAATTGGCTGTGTGAGGACGATCGGCTGGTCTGGCCGGAATCTGCTTAGGTTACAATTGCTTTTCTGCTCTTATTCCAAAAATCTCTGAAGGAGAGAAATGGAAATTTCTATCGTAGGCACGGGTTATGTGGGGCTTGTTACGGGCACCTGCTTCGCGGAAACGGGCAACAAGGTTATCTGCGTAGATGTAGACGAGAAGAAAATTGCGCAGCTCAAGAAAGGGAAATCACCCATTTATGAGCCGGGTCTGGATTTTCTTCTTGAAAAGAATCTCAGGGCGAAGAGGCTGTCTTTCACCACGAGGCTGGAGACCGCTGTGGAAAGGTCGGACGTGATATTTCTCAGTCTCCCCACCCCTCCCGGGGCCGACGGAAGTGCTGACCTGAAGTACGTGATGCAAGTCGCCGAAGAGATAGGAAAGATAGTCAGCTCAAAGAAGAAGAGAGCCGCCGGCAGGTCCGGAGGAAAAGGGGAGTATAAGCTTGTGGTCACCAAGAGCACGGTACCCGTGGGCACCGGCGACAGGATAAGAGGATTATTCAGCAAATACCGCGATGTGATAATTGAAGTTGCTTCCAACCCTGAGTTTCTGAAAGAGGGCAGCGCCATCCAGGATTTCATGTTCCCGGACAGGGTTGTCGTCGGCGTGGAGGATTCCATGGGAGAAGAGATACTGCGTGAATTATACAGGCCGTTTGTCAGAACGGGTGCGCCGATCCTCGTGATGGAGATTAGGAGTGCCGAAATGGTCAAATATGCGGCCAACGCTTTTCTTGCGACCAAGATCTCATTCATGAACGAGGTCGCGAGGCTTTGCGAGAAACTCGGAGCGGATGTCGATAAGGTAAGGACCTCCATAGGGTACGACAACAGGATCGGCTCGAAGTTTCTCTTCCCGGGAATCGGATGGGGGGGAAGCTGTTTCCCGAAGGACGTCAAGGCGTTGATAAAAATGGGCGAGGAGGTATCGGCCGAGACGAGCATTGTCTCGGCAGTGAATGCTGTCAACGATGCTCAGAAGGAGCTCATCCCCCAAAAGATCGAAGAGCACTTCGGTGGAAAGCTGGCCGGGAAGAAATTTGGAATGTGGGGTCTCTCCTTCAAGCCGAAGACCGACGATATGCGGGAGGCACCATCCCTCGTGATAATCAGCAAGCTAGTCGAAGCGGGAGCGACTATCACCGCCTTCGATCCCGTAGCCATGAAAAACGCGGAAAAGGCGCTTGACGGGAAGGTCGGCAAGAGCGATGTGAAATTCGCGAAGGAGCAATATGAAGCCCTGAGAGATGCGGATGCGCTCATACTGGTTACCGAGTGGCAGGAATTCAGAGAGCCGGACTATGAAGCCATGAAGGCTCTCATGAAGCGCCACGTCATCTTCGACGGGCGAAACATCTACGACCCGAAGAAAGTCAAGTCGCTGGGGTTTGACTACTACGGGATCGGTAG
>JBJKQU010000136.1:0-20046 GCA_046705025.1 Candidatus Kryptoniota bacterium
CCTTGGCCGAAAATGCCGAGGTCATGGAACCTGTCGCCCACGGGAAGAAGACGGCCTTCACTGGGATAGAAGTAGTAAGCATCCAGGACGCTGCCCCGGTTATAGAGGCCAAGATATGCGGGGTTATAGAGGAACGCCTGGGTTCCACCTAATCCCGCTGTAAACTCGTACTTCTCGTTTTGTGGTACTGCCAGAAGATCCTGGCCATGGCAAACCTGCGGCGCTAACGAACCGCCCGCCAGGATTAAAAGGGTGGCAAAAATTCTTCTCATGTTCCTCCCAACTTCAATATAATATATACTGCAACTAATCTATTTTCATGGTGCACGTAGAAACTCCGCGAACGGCTGCACGCTATACTTGACTTTGTACGCCGTGGCTGGTTACCTTTTTTGACGTTATGGCAAAGCAAAATCTAGAGTTTGAGAAACCGATAATCGAGCTGGAGCAGAAGATAGCGGAGATGCGGAGCATTTCCGACCAGCTTGACATTGAAGACGAAATTAAGAAACTTGAATCACGCGTTAGTGACTTAAGGACAAGCATTTACTCGAATCTGACTCGCTGGCAACGCGTTCAACTAGCCCGTCACCCCGAAAGGCCATACACGTTGGACTACATAAGCCTGATGACCACCGACTTCATCGAACTTCATGGCGACAGACACTACGGGGACGACCATGCTGTAGTCGGAGGCTTCGGGAAACTCGACGGCTCAACAGTGATGATAATAGGGCAGCAAAAGGGACGCGATACTAAGTCGAACATATTCAGGAACTTCGGCATGCCGAACCCTGAGGGGTACCGGAAGGCATTAAGACTAATGAAGCTGGCCGAGAAGTTCGGGAAACCGGTGATCACCCTGCTCGACACTCCCGGCGCATATCCCGGAATTGAAGCGGAAGAACGCGGACAGGCGGAAGCAATCGCGCGAAACCTTTTCGAGATGGCGCAGCTCCGCGTTCCGATCGTGGCGGCAATAATCGGTGAGGGGGCCTCCGGAGGCGCCCTCGGCCTCGGTGTCGGCAACCGGATCCTGATGATGGAGAACTCCTGGTATTCAGTGATTGCTCCTGAGTCATGCTCTTCAATTTTGTGGAGAAGTTGGGATTACAAGGAGCAAGCAGCGGAGGCGCTGAAGCTGACTGCGAAAGACCTGTTGCAGCAGGGTATTATCGATAGGATAGTCTCCGAACCCGTCGGCGGTGCTCACAGAGATCCGGAGACGGCGGCTAAAACTCTGAAGAAATGCCTGATCGAGGAACTGGAGACTCTCAAGAAGATGAAACCGGATAAACTGGTGGAAAATCGGATAGTGAAATTCGGTAACATGGGTTCTTTCGCGGGAGCTTGAGGAGTTCTCTTTCATTCCGATGTATTCAACAAAGACAACTATCAGAGTCCGTTATGCCGAGACAGATCAGATGCGCGGGGTGTACAATGGACGCTACCTGGAATATTTCGAAATCGGAAGGACGGAATTGATGCGCTCGCTCGGAATGACGTACAGGGAATTCGAGGAGGCAGGTTTCTTTCTTCCCGTCACCGAGGCTTATGCCAAATATATCCGCCAGGTACAATATGACGATGAAATTGAGGTGGTCGCTATGCTGAAGGAGACCCCGGAGGCGCGCCTCAAAATAGAATACGAAATATTCCGCGGTCCCGAGAAGATGACCGAAGGATTCACAGTCCACAGCTTCGTCGACGCCGGGACAGGAAGGCCCGTTCGGGCGCCGAAGATGTTTCTGGATCTGCTGAGCGGAAAGCTCTGAAAAAAGGTGAAAGGATAAAGGTAAAAGGTCAATGAAATCTCATTTACCCGTTCACCCTTTTGCCTTTGACCCTTGACCATTCAATTGAAGGAGAATCCAATGCTTAAGAAAGAGTTACTCGACATCCTTTGCTGTCCGAAACCTGACTGCCGCGGCGACTTGGATTACAGCCAGGAGAAGGACACACTGACCTGTAAGAAATGCGGGCACCTTTACAGGGTCGAGAACGACATTCCGATAATGCTCATCGAGGACAATCCGGAAAAGGCTGCGGAAGGCGAAAAGCACTAGAACGTCGGAATAGCCGGAATAAGGGAATGTTGGAAATGCGGAATGAGGGGCGCAGGGACCGGCTCAATTATATCTCGACGAGGCCTACCGTTGATTTGAAGACCAGGCGCGAGCTGTTTGCGAGCTCGCTGGGATCGATTAAAGGAGCTGGCTCGAAGGGGCATGCGTCCGGAGAACCAAAAGAGATGCACAATCCTTGATTCGACAGGCTACCTTTGCATTAATCCGGGGACGATACCACCTGAGATTTCCGGCGAAGCGATCCTTCGGACATAATTCGTTCATTCCTACATTCCATAATCCCATCATACCTTTTCCGGGCACACCTGAGAAATGATCGATAAGATTAAATCCCTCGGCTCCGACACCGCGATATACGGGGTCAGTACGATAGTAGGAAGATTCCTCAACTTCCTGCTCGTCCCATTCTATACCAACGTGCTGTCCACGTCGCAATATGGCGTGGTCGCCACGGTCTATTCCTACATCGCGTTCATGAACATCATTTATATGTACGGAATGGAATCCGCGTACTTCAAATACGCCTCGACGAAAGAGATCGGAAACGACAAACAGATATTTACGACACCCTTTCTCTCGGTCCTGACAACCTCACTCATCTTTTCGTCGCTGATTTTCTTCAACAACGTCAAGCTCGCCCCGATAGCGGAAGTGCCTCTTCAATTCGCGGATACCATCAAGTATTCAGCATTGATGCTTCTGCTCGATTCCCTGGCAGTTATACCCTTCGCTTCGCTGCGGCTGCAGCGAAAGGTCAAAACATTCGCATCGATCAAACTCATCAACATAATCGTCAATGTGGCCGCAAACGTAATCCTGCTGTTGAAATTCCACGCCGGCGTCGAAGGGATATTCATCAGCGGAGTCATCGCGTCCGGAATCACATTGGTCCTGCTCCTCCCGACAATTTTCCGGAGACTCGGCATCCATTTTCACAAGAAGCTGTACGTCGAGCTTCTGAAATTCGGACTTCCGTACATCCCCGCCGGGCTCGGCGCAATGATGGTACAGGTAATCGACCGGCCGATCCTGCTCGCCCTCACGAACGAGAGCACCGTCGGCATCTATCAGGCAAACTACCGCCTCGGCATCTTCATGATGCTCGTGGTCTCGATGTACGACTATGCGTGGCGCCCGTTTTTCCTGACGCATGCAAACGACCCGGATGCAAAGCAGCTCTATTCGAGAATCCTCACCTACTTCACGCTGTTCAGCGCGATTGTCGTTCTGCTCGTGTCTCTCTACGTCGATAACATAGTCAAGATTCACGTCTTCCACAGGTTCATAATAAACCCCGCCTACTGGTCGGGACTCGGCATCGTCCCGATCATCCTGCTCGGTTACCTGTTCAACGGCTTGTATGTAAACTTCATGGCTGGCATCTACATCGAAAAAAAGACCTCACACCTGCCCTACATAACCGGCATTGGTGCTGTTATAAACCTTGCGGCCAATTTTCTTCTGATTCCTAAGTATGGAATGTTCGGTGCGGCATGGGCGACCTTCCTGGCTTACGCGGCAATGGCACTGGCGATCTACTTCGTGTCGCACCGGTTTTACCCGGTCCAGTACGAGTTCGGGAGGCTGTCTAAGATCGGTGTAGCCCTTGGTGTCGTCGTGCTGGCCCACGCTTTCAGGCACCAGATATTCCCTTCAGTGCAGGAGCAGGTGTTCAAGGCGTCGGCCGTTGCGGCTTTCTTTGTACTCCTTTTCCTTTTCAGATTTCCAACGAAGGAAGAGTTGAGAGTAGTCAAGAAAATCTAAGTTGACGGCAACTCACTTCAATCCTCGGGAAACCGCTGCGAAAGTGAGTCGCAGTTTAACCTTAGTCTCCGCTTTCTCTGGATATTATCGAATACGTCGGCGCCGGCATATTAGTCCCCTTTATAAACCGCCATATTATCTCGTTGAACAGCCTTGGCGGCACCATATCCGCGTGAGCCAAATCCATGTGATTCATCTCAACCTGGCCGTAGGCGTTGTCGGGAGTTCGCTGGTGAATGTCTATGAGTGGCTTCATCACCGAATAAGGCGCCGAATCCAATTTCATCGTGAACGAATTGAACATAGGATTGGCGGCCGCATCGTACTGGCTCATCGGCGGCAGACCGAGTATCAGCTCCATCGTCCTCAGCATCGAGGAAGTCGTGTAGAACGTGTTATCGACAAAATGACGCTTTACATACGGGCTGATCACGAGCCCTTCGGTCCGGTGGGCGTCGACGTGGTCTGCACCGTCCTGTGCATCATCCTCGATCACGAATATTGCAGACTCATCCCAGATCTTGCTGCGTGAAATCCTGTCGACAAAAAGGCCGAGGGCATAGTCGTTCTGGGCTACCATCGCCTGCGGAGTAAGAGAACCTTTTCTTGTACCTGCGGTATGATCGTTCGGAAGCCGAAGAATGCTGAGATGCGGCACCTTTCCCTCATCAAGCAGTCTCGTGAAGTCGCGGTTCCACGCGTTGTACCGGCTCAGGTCCGAGTAGTTAAGGTCCCATCCGCGATACATCAAATCCGTGTGACCGTCGAGTGCCTTCTCGCGAGGGGTGTTTGGGTCCGCTGTGTCGGGATTGCTTGCCACGAATTCGCCGTAGTCCCTGAATGACACCCCGTGCCTCTCGCAGAGGTTCCAAAGATAGCCTGCGCTCGGACTTGCGGTCGGCTGGCCGCCCTCGAAATCGTACGGGGCACCGCGCCCGGCGTAGTCGTTCGGCCAGCTCTTCTGCACATAGTCCGTAGCATAAGCCGCCGTGGACCAGTTGTGTCCGTCCGCACTCACTTCTGCGTTTGCGTATAGGTTGTCGAGCAGGACATAGTGGCTCGCAAGCTTGTGGATGTTAGGTGTAATCTTCCTTCCAAAGAGCACAAGGCTCGAGTCGCCGTTTCCCTCCTTCATGTCGCCGAACACCTGGTCGTAAGTCCTGTTCTCCTTTATGAAGTAGAAAATATACTTTATGGGGGACTTCCCGCCGACTTTGTAGGGAATCGGAGTGCCACGGTCTGCTTCGGCCTCCACACGATCTTTCGGTCTGTAGGGTGTATTCGCGTATACCTCTTTCGTGTAGGCAGAAAGCTGCTTTGAATCCGGGAACGGGAAATATGATAGCGTCCCTTTGAACAGCCTGCCGATGTATTGATGCTGCGGATTGGGGAGCGAACGGTTTCCTTTGCCGTTTATCACGAGCACCGTGCCGTCGTTCAACTCCGCGACCTCCGTCGGATACCAGCCGACAGGAATGAAGCCGACCGGGACTGCGCGGCGGCCTTCTATCTTTATTACAGTGAGCGAATTGTTCTCAGCGTTCGCGCTCAACACGTACTTGCCGTTGCTTGTGATGCAGACCGAGTTCGGTGTCGAGCCCTCAGGCGAATCGGGATACAGCGATACGGATATGTTCTCAAGCGCCTTGCGGTCCTTGAGGCTGATCATCGTGACGGTATTGTCGTTCGCGTTGGCAACAAATGCGGTGCGATCGTTCTTCGTAACTGCTATTTCGGTCGGGTGATCTCCGGTCGGTATTTCGTATACAAGTTTTGTCCCTCTGAAAGCTTCGACCTTCTTCGAGCTCCAGATGGATACGAGAAGGGTGCCGCCCTTCAAGTACTTGCAGGTATAGGGCATCCCGTCGAGCTTCACTTTCTGAAATTCTTTTGTCCGAAGATTGAAATATCTGAGCGTGCTGTCGCCGCGAAAGACGACTGCAAGGCTATTACCACGCACGTCGAGTCCGGCGGCGAAGGCAAACACCTTTGGATGAGGCGGGGCGAAGGCTATAGTATCGGAGTTTTGCAGCCTTCCGTTCACAAGATTGAATGTGTAGACACAATTCTGATTACCGCCCGACACGAAGAGTCTATCACCGTGGAATGCAATTCCCACCCAGCTGTCCTTCAGCTGCACGGATTGCACTACCTTATGCGTCTTCAGATCGACGAGCATTACGAGCGGTTTCCTCATCCCGTCGTTTGTCACCGCCGCGTATCTCTGGTCCGGCGAGACAGTAGCGTTCAGAGGGAGCGTGCTTAGCTCGATCGATTTCCCCGCCGGCGTCAACCACCATCCGTTGGCGAGCAGGACCCTGCCGTTCTGCACCCCGGGCAGCTGAGCAAAGGCAATATTCAAAGAAACAAAGACAAAACTGAGAGCTGTACCAATTTTTCTAATCATGTTCTTCTCCTTGAAAACTGGAGATAAATTAATGCCGTCATTCCCTATTAACAATGAATTTGCGGTTAAATCTCATGGAAGTTGTCCGCAGTTGCGCGCTAATGTCGCAACAAGACGCGGCATCGGGAAGGAAAAGCACTTCTGCCCGATGCCGTGCTTAAATTCGTATTTCGGCGCGATACAACGCCGGGCGGCAGCGAATCAGTCGCTCGCAGGTTTCACGATGACCGCGGGCACATTGAGACGCTTCACGATTTCGTTGAAGTTGGCGACGTCCGTGTCGACGATTTTGCTCAGACGTGAAATCTGATTGTCGGCTTTGGAGGCAAGAACGTTGTAGACTGTCTGATCCTGTTTTGTCGGGGCTGCATCGGCGCCGCTCACCGCGCTCTGCAGGGAGCCAAGCCTCTCATACGTCTCCAGCGGGAAGTTCAAAGGATCCTCCGCCGCCTTGGATCTGAACTGGTACAAATGTCCTTCGACGCGCTTGAGCTTGCCTGTAATCTTCCCGACAGCGCTGTCAACCTCGGTCGCATAGTGCTGTCCCTTCACCTGTTCTCTTACGTTATCTAGCTGAGTATCGATCGCGTGTATCTTGTTTACCGCGTCCGTGATCTCCGACATCTTATCCCTGATCTTACTCGAAAGCTTGAACTGTTCTTCAAAATCCTGCTGGGTGGCCGAAACACGCGGGTCCTTGACAATCTCGAAAGGCTCCTTGTATGACTTATCGTTGACCTTCAGCTCAACGTAGTATTGTCCCGGCGGAGCCATGGCACCGCCCGTGCTCCCCCACACCACGGCACCTTTTATCCTGTGGGGATCCGGATAGTGCATATCCCAGACAAACCGGTTGGCACCCTTCTTCACACTTATCGGATTCCGTTTCGGTGCGGACGGAGCTCTCTTTCCTTTATGTTTCTTCTTGGAACCGGAGTTCTTCATCACGCCGGCAAAACTCTTGACTACATTTCCTGATGAATCCAAAATGCTCAGCGTCAGGCTGTCGGGAACATTCTTCAGGTAAAAGTCAATCATCGGTCCGTCCGGAGGATTCTGACCGTATCCGGGAATCCTGGGAGAATAGCCGCCGCCGTGAAACCGTATCGCAACCTGCGGCTTGTACAGCACGCGATTTTGGTCGGACGGATTTTCCGCAAGCTGCCTCAAGTAAGAAAGGTCGTCGAGAATCCAGAAGGACCTCCCGTGCGTCGCCGCTATCAAATCATTTTTGTGAACGGCCAGGTCGCGGACGGAGACTATCGGCAGCCCCTTATCGAGCAGCTGCCAGTCCCGACCCTCGTTAAACGAAACATATGCGTGCGTCTCCGTCCCCGCGTAAAGAAGGTTCCTCTGTACCGGATCCTGGCGAACGACACGAGTGAAATCATTATCGGGTATCCCGTCGGTTATCTTCTTCCACGTGCGGCCGTAATCGGTCGTCATATATATGTACGGGTGCTCATCGTCAACTTTGTATCGGGTTGCCGCGACGAATGCGGTTCCAGGGTCAAAATGCGACGGTTCGATTATGCTTATCAGCGCAGGCTGAGGGAGTTCCTTCGGGGTTGCATCTTTCCAGGTTGTCCCTCCGTCGGTAGAGACATGAATAAGGCCGTCGTCCGAACCGGCCCAGAGGACTCCCTTCTTGACTGGAGATTCTGCAAATGCAAAGATCGTCCCATAGTATTCCACGCTGGTGTTGTCCTTAGTAATCGGTCCTCCGGAAGAAACCATCCTGCTGGAATCTGCGCGTGTAAGGTCGGGACTGATGACGGTCCAGCTGTTGCCCTGGTCAGTCGACTTGAACAGTACGTTTGCGGCGGTATAGATCGCATTCGGCTCGATTTTGGGAATCACGATCGGGAAGGTCCACTGGAACCTGTATTTGACTGCCTTCGCAGCCCGGCCGAGAGGATTGTTCGGCCAGGGAGATACGTCCCTGACTTGCCTGTCCTTTCTGTTATACCGGGTTATAAGTCCTCCATAAGAACCCGCGTATACAATATCAGGATTTGTCGGGGAGACAGCTATATAGCCGCTCTCGCCGCCACCCACAGAATAGAAATCTTGTTTCGTGATCACCCACCTGTCTGACCGGCTGAGAATTGCGACGGTTGAATTGTCCTGCTGTGCTCCGTAGACGCGGTAAGGAAAACTGTTGTCGGTCACCACATGGTAGAATTGTGCGGTTGGCTGGTTGTTTAGCGTGGACCAGGATTTGCCGCCGTTTAGAGAAACGGTTGCGCCGCCGTCGTTAGCTTCGATCATCCTTTCAGGATCGTTCGGTGCTATCCAGAGATCGTGGTTGTCGCCATGCGGAACACCGAGTCTTTTGAAGCTCTTTCCTCCGTCGATGGACTTGAAGAACGATACGTTCAGCAGGTAAACAATATTTTCGTTCTTCGGATCGGCTACAATCCTCGAAAAGTACCACGGCCTGGTTCTCAAGTCACGGTCGCCGTTCAGATATTCCCATGTGCCACCTCCGTCGTCGGAACGATAGATCCCGCCGGCCTTCGCCTCGACTTCGGCCCACACTCTCTCCGGATTGGCCGGTGAAATCGCAAGTCCGATTCTGCCGAGCAGGCCTGACGGCAGCCCTTCATTCCTAGAGATATTTTTCCAACTCTCACCGGAATCGGTGCTTTTGTAGATGCCGCTTCCGTCGCCGCCGCTGGTGAACCCCCATGGCGTTCTCTCGGCCTGCCACATCGCCGCGTAAAGAATCCGCGGATTGTCGGGATTGAGCGCGAGGTCTATCGCGCCGGTGCTGTCGTTCACGAACAGCACACGTTTCCATGTCTTCCCGCCGTCTTCAGATTTATATACACCGCGTTCGCTGTTCGGCCCGAACGCACGTCCGAAAGCCGCGACGTAAACGATGTCGGCGTTCCCGGGATCGATTTGGATTCTCGCAATGTGCCTTGTGTCGGCGAGCCCGATGAACTTCCACGTTTTACCTGCATTGTTGGACCTGTACATTCCTTCGCCATAGGTGAGGTCGCCACGAGGGTCGGATTCGCCTGTCCCGACATAAATTACATTGTGGTCGGAAGGCGCCACGTCAATCGCTCCGATCGATGAGTTCTTGAAGTATTTGTCGGAGATGCACCTCCAGGTCGCACCCGCATCTGTGGTCTTCCATACACCGCCGTCAACGGCACCGAAGTAGAACACGAGCGGATTCGTCGGATCGCCGGCAACCGCAACCGACCTGCCTCCCCGAAACGGCCCGATGAGCCGCCACTTCATTATGGTCAAATGAGACGTGTCGACAATTGCCCTCGCACCGGCGTTCTTTGAGTCCCGGGCAAATAAATTTACCCACGTGAACATGAGGGTAATAAGAGAAAGCAATAGAATAGTTGGTAACCTTCTGGTTGTGGACATGTGGACCTCCTTATTTGGTGCTTCTGCGGCTCTTCAGCGAACCGTCTTGAAATGCGATAGTCGAAAATTAATGCCACGATACATTAACAACAAGTTTCCTCCTATCGGAAAACCAGGCTCACAAGAAAGACGATGGTCACCGCTATCCCCAGACACACCGCGCATGCAAGGATGATCCTAACCCCCATCGGAATACTCTCGATCCGATTCTTTTCCTTGTAACTCATTTGCTACCTTCCAACAACCGCGCGGCATTCGTTGTTCCGGCAGGACGAGTGAGCATTACGACTTCATGAGCGAGTAAGATTTGCATTCGACTGAGGAGGAGACTAAATTGAGGTCGTAGTTAAATAGAGGCGCGGTAGTTAAGAGTAATCATGCCGATGGTCGAAGCGCCGTGGAAGCATGACGAAAGGAGCTATCGCCGAAACCATGGACAAGGCTTCACAGTTTATGGTTGGGCTGCCCCGCTTCGGCGGGCTGTTGATCGATGCCGTCGATCAGGAGAAGTGAAAAACTTGCAGACTGTCATCTGTCTGGATTCAGAACAGGAGATGGAGCGCTATTTAGCTGATCGAATTTCCTTTCTTGGTCAGTTTCCTCCTCCATCCTCAATTATCCCGCAGATGATCAGCAAAAGACAACAGGTGCACAAGCAATGAATATCGGTTTATTAGGTTACGGTAAAATGGGGAAGGAAATTGAGAGCGTTGCGAAGCAGCGCGGTCATTCAGTTCAGGCCGTAGCGGAAGTTGAATCCAGTCTGGACAAGATGAGAGACCAATTTGGTCGGTGCGACGTTCTAATCGATTTTTCCGTGCCCGCTGCCGTTGTCGAACATACTGAGTTCGCCGTTTCGCTGGGGAAGCCGATTGTTATCGGGACAACCGGTTGGCAGAAAGATGCGGAGAACGTAAGGAAGGCCGTAGAGAAATCAGGCATAGCTGCAGTGACGGCCTCCAACTTCTCTCTCGGTGTCAACCTGTTCATTTCGTCGGTCGAGCTTGCCGCGAAGCAATTCGGGCAGTTCGAAGGCTTTGACTGTGCGGTCATGGAAGTACACCATAATCAGAAGTCCGATGCGCCGAGCGGGACTGCGATTACGCTGGGGAATGCGATCCTCGCAAATTTCCCTTCGAAAAAGCGACTTCGGGCGGGAGTACCGGACGGTCGCATTCATAGCGAGGAACTTCAGGTTAATTCTCTCAGAGTAGGAAGTGAGTTCGGGACACACAGGGTGTATTTCGACTCCCCTAACGATCACATCGAGCTTACTCACGTTTCAAGAGGTAGACAGGGCTTCGCGACAGGGGCAGTGATGGCGGCTGAGTGGGCCGTCGGGAAGAAGGGTTTTTATTATTTCAAAGACATCATATCACAATTAAATAGAGGTAGAGGTGAAAGCTAAACTATTCCGCGGAACCGGAGTCGCTCTGGTGACGCCCTTCAAGAAAGACGCATCGGTCGATGAACAGACTCTCCGCGAACTCGTCGAATTCCAGATCGGGAATGGAATCGAAGCGATACTTCCCGCCGGTACGACGGGAGAAAGCGCAACACTGTCGCACCCGGAGCACCAGCAGGTGATGGAGATCGTCCTTGACCAGACTCACCATCGCGTGCCGGTAATTGTCGGTGCCGGGAGCAACTCAACACGCGAGGCAATTTCGCTGACGATCCATGCGAAGGCGATCGGCGCGGACGGAGTCCTCTCCGTCGCTCCCTACTACAACAAGCCCACGCAGGAAGGGTTTTACCGGCACTACGCTGCGATCGCGGAGGCCGTTGACATCCCGATAGTCGTTTATAACGTACCGGGACGAACAGGTGCCAATATCGCTGCAGAAACCACTCTCAGAATGGCTGAAGAGATACCGAATGTCATCGCGGTGAAGGAAGCGAGCGGAAACATTCCTCAGATGATGGAAATTCTGAAAGATGCTCCTGATGATTTTGCGGTCTACTCCGGCGATGACCAATTCGCCTTCGTGGTAGTAACGCTCGGCGGCGACGGGATCATTTCCGTGATTGCCAACGAGGTGCCGCGGATGTTCAGTGACATGGTAAGGTATTGCCTGGCAGGCGACCTGGAGAACGGAAGGAAGCTGCATTACAAACTCCTCCCGCTGATGAACGCGAATTTCATCGAGTCTAACCCGATTCCGGTAAAGGCATCTCTCGCCATGATGGGGATGCTCGAAGAAGTCTACCGATTGCCTCTTCTCTCGCCGAGCGAATCTACACGCGAAAAGCTGAAGAAGGTTCTATCAGAACTTGACTTGCTTCAGGTGCCTGTCCAGAACAACCCACGAAAAAGGCATTAGGATCGAATTATGAGCGTTGAACTGTTGATCGCTGAGATCGAAAAATTCTACGAGATACACGAAAAGAGTCCTGAAGTTGAATCATTTGTCGAACGCTTTCTCGAGCTTCTCGACATCGGTGAAATTCGCGCTGCCGAGCCCGATCCGTCCGGGCCCGTCGGCTGGAAAGTAAATGAGTGGGTCAAGAAGGGGATCCTGCTCGCGTTTCGAATCGGGAAACTCGTGAAAGTAGAGGACGCGTTCAGCGATCAATTCTTCGATAAGCACACATTCCCTATAAAAGACATATCGGTCGAGGATCAGGTACGTGTTGTGCCGGGCGGGACGGCAATACGCCGCGGTGCGTACATTTCCAGGGGCGTGGTCATCATGCCGCCCTCCTACGTGAACGTCGGTGCTTATATCGAAGATGACAGCATGCTGGATTCACATTCGCTGGTGGGATCGTGTGCACAAGTTGGCAGGAAAGTGCATGTAAGTGCCGGCACACAGATAGGTGGGGTTCTTGAGCCTGTCGGTGCATTTCCAGTGATCATAGAAGACGAGGTAATGATCGGCGGCAGTTGTGGAATCTACGAAGGAACGATTGTCAAGAGGCGAGCCGTGATCGGTGCAGGCTGCACTCTTACGGGCTCAACACCTATCTACGATCTTGTAAACGGAAAGATCTACCGGAAAGAAAAGAACCGCCCGCTGGTTGTCCCGGAAGGTGCGGTCGTTGTCGCCGGATCCAGAAGGGCATCCGGAGATTTTGCGGCAAAGAACAACTTATCAATCTACACGCCGATGATCGTGAAATACCGGGACGAAAAGACCGATGCCGCAACAGTGCTCGAGGATGCCCTGAGATAACAGAGAAGATTAGAACGAATTTGCCCCGCGCACTGCGGCAGGGAAATCAACTCTCAAGCAGCTTACGGATCGACCGCAGTTCCTCCTTACGTTTCGCCGATACATTCGGGTAACTCAGGCGGAGTGATTTTAGGGTATCCACAACTATCTGCGATACAATCAGCCTCGCGTTGTCTTTGTCGTCAGCCGGTATGATATACCAGGGCGCAGCTTCTGTACTTGTGGCGCTGATGCATGCAGCGTACGCGGTCATGTAATCCTTCCAGTAACCTCGTTCCTTAAGATCAGCCTGACTGAACTTCCAGTTCTTATCGGGATCGTCGATGCGTTCAAGGAACCGCCTTCGCTGCTCCTCTTTCGAAAGGTGAAGAAAGAACTTCACTGCCCTCGTTCCATTGCGGTATAGATGCCTTTCGAAATCGACAATCGAGCGATACCTTTCGCGCCAGAACTCCCTGTCATTCGCGGCCTGGTACTCAATTCCCTGGTTCTTCAGAATTTCCGGATGTACCCGCACGATCAGCACTTCCTCATAATATGATCTGTTGAAAATTCCTATCTTTCCTCGCTCGGGCAGGCACCGGGTAGTTCGCCAGAGAAAATCGTGCTGCAGCTCCCTGGCGCTCGGCTGCTTGAAGCTGAAGACTTCGCAGCCTTGCGGATTGACTCCGGACATCACATGACGGATTATGCCGTCCTTTCCGGCGGCATCCATACCCTGAAAGATAAGCAAGACGGCATAACGATTGGCCGCATAGTGAATATTCTGCAGTGAGCTTAGCTGCTCGACGTGCTCTTCAAGCATTTTGCGATAGCTCTTCTTGGAGTTGTAAGCAGGCTCCGCCAAAGTCGGCCATTCCTTCAGTTCGACCTTTGCACCGGGCTTTACGCGGAAATCTTTTGAGTTGATCTTCATCGTTGTCCTTTCGCTGAATCCGTTCATAACATTTACCCTTCAAATTAAATCGAATTGAGGACACTTCCACGCGGATGACGGTCTTACACACGATATCGTGGATGCGCTCCCGCCGACTCGAACATTGTCCATTGTGCCGTCAGCGGCTTCCCTCGCCTGGAACACGTCCCATCGTCTGACTTCGCCTTTCCGGTAACATTGCTCATCATTTCTCGTTAAATTATGGGTGTCGTGATTCGTTAGAAAGATTCCATGCGTTAAATGAACGCCCCGGCGCGGCGGCCTCCTGCCGGATTCTCGCCTTGAAGCTGAAAGGACGATGAAAATTCACAGGAGGTATTCATGCAGCGCTTTCGGGCATTTTGTCAATTCCATATTTAGAAGAGGAACACATGAAGAGGGTAATACTTATCCTGATTTCTCTTGTGCTTTCCGCACAGTTGCAGGCACAGGAAGAGACGCTGATAAGCGGGCCGATCGAAAACGGGGGCTTCGGCGGGCCGACCGTGAAGTTTTCATCTCTGAATAACAAGTTTGCGCTGCTTGTCGGGGGAGGAGGAGGCTGGCTCATTAACCACTCTTTCCTAATCGGAGGGGCCGGATACGGACTCGTCAACACAATTGACGCGTCCGATGCCGCTCGCGCCTACTACGGCATATACGGCGACATGAAGTTTGATTTCGGCTACGGCGGCCTTTTGCTTGAGTACATCGGCAGTCCAAACGACCTGCTGCATTACACGATCTCAGCGCTAATAGGCGCCGGAGGGGTAACATATCGAGAGCAGTACGACAACTGGATAAACACTCTTCCGAATGACCACGCCTCACCGTTCTTCGTGCTTGAACCGGGTGTGACCACCGAGCTGAATGTGACCAGGTTTTTCAGGCTCAATGCCGGGGTCGGCTATCGACTGGTGAGAGGAAGCGATCTGCCTGGAATTTCCGACTCCGAGTTGTCGGACGTGGCAGTCAACCTGACTTTCAAATTCGGGAAATTTTAAAATCCGAAGTATGCCAACTGCGACTCACTTCCTCAGAGGAGTGACACTGAAAAAGTGAGTCTCAGTTTCCCGGTAAGTGAGACGCGGTTAGTCATAGGTTCCCCAGACTTCCCTCAGCGCATCGGAGATTTCTCCGAGCGTCGCGTAATTTTCCACCGCATCGATTATCAACGGCATCAGGTTTGTATTATTTGTCGCTGCGTTCTTCAACTCCGCCAGAAGTCCTTGCACCTTATTGGCATCTCTCGCCGCTTTCAATTTCTTCAGCCGCGTCACCTGTGCTTCCCTGACTCTGGGGTCGACCTCGAAAATTTTCGGGCGAGTCTTCTCGTCGGCAACGAACTCGTTCACTCCGACTACTATTCTTTCCTTCTTCTCGATGGAGCGCTGGAATTCATAAGCACTCTGCCCTATCTCACTTTGAAAGTATCCCGCTTCTATAGCCTTCACCGCTCCGCCCATGGAGCTTATCTTGTCGAGATATTTCCAGACACCTTTTTCAAGGTCATCGGTCAGGCTCTCGACATAGTATGACCCTCCGAGAGGATCGACAGTATCGGCGACCCCGGATTCGAACGCGATTATCTGCTGGGTCCGCAACGCAAGCCTGACGGAGTCTTCCGTCGGAAGCGCCAAGGCTTCATCTTTGCTGTTCGTATGAAGAGACTGGCATCCCCCCAGTACGGCCGCCAACGCCTGAACCGTTGTGCGGACAACGTTGTTGTCGATCTGCTGCGCCGTCAATGTCGAACCGCCGGTCTGAACATGGAACCTCAGCTTCATCGCATCGGGGTTCTTTGCTCCGAAGCGTTCTTTTGCGAGCTTGGCCCAAATGCGCCGCGCAGCGCGGAACTTCGCCACTTCCTCGAAGAAATTGTTGCTCGCGTTGAAGAAGAACGAGAGTTGTGCGCCGAACCTGTCGAAGTCAAGCCCTGCCGCAGAGGCCGCGCGAACATACTCGACCGCGTTCGCAAAAGTAAATGCCAGTTCCTGAATGGCGGTCGCACCCGCCTCGCGTATATGATAGCCGCTGATGGAAATCGTATTCCATCTCGGTAGGCTCTCTGAGCAGAACGCGAAAACATCCGTGACCAGGCGGAGTGATGGGCCGGGAGGGTAGATGTGCGTCCCCCTCGCTATGTATTCTTTCAGTATATCATTCTGAATCGTCCCCGAGATCCTGTTTAGATCCGCTCCTTGCTTTTTCGCGACCGCGATGTACATGGCCAGCAAAATCGCGGCGGTGGCATTGATGGTCATCGAAGTGGTGACTTTCTCCAGAGTAATCCCTTCGAACAGCCTCTCGATGTCTTCCAGAGAGTCGACAGCAACCCCGACTCTCCCCACCTCTCCCTCTGTCATGGGTTGGTCCGAATCATATCCCATCTGGGTCGGCAGATCAAAGGCAACCGACAGTCCGGTTATTCCTTGATCAAGCAAATACCGGTACCGCTTGTTCGATTCCTCGGCGCTGCCAAATCCCGCGTACTGCCGCATCGTCCAGAGTCTTCCGCGATACATTGTCGGATAGACGCCCCTCGTATAGGGAAACTCACCCGGCAAGCCCAGATTTTCAGAATAGTCGAACTCTCCCGGACCGTAGACCCTTTTTACCTCGATCCCCGAATCCGTCAGAAACTTTTCTTTCCGCTCGACTCCCTTGTCCTTCTTCCCTTGATTTCCGCCATGCTGTTCAGGCATCTTTTCCCTCTCGTCGATTAAAGTATCTTGTCTCGGAAATGGGGCTCTTCTACTCTATCTCTGCCAGCCCTTTCGTCGCTATCATCCTCATTCCCCTCTCAGCCTGCCTGATCCTCATTCTTTTCCCCCGCTAGCATTTCAGCCGTTCACGACCTTACCTCTTTGCCTTTTCACCTCTTCGCCTTTTCCCTTCTATTTAATCACATCGATGAGCGTGAATACAAACAGACCTACGCTTAGATAAGCGTTCATGTTGAAGAACGCCAAATTTACCTTACTCAGGTCGCTCGGCTTCACGATTCTATGTTGGTATATGAGGATCAAACCGATAATTGTGAGCCCAAATATATATACATTCCCAAGCGGTAGAAGAAATCTCAACGAAACCAGCAGCGTAAAAGCGATGAAATGCAGAACGGATGATACAACAAGTGCTTTGTCGACGCCGATCACCTTCGGCATAGAAAAGAGTCCCCACTCTTCGTCATGATCGAGATCCTGCAGGGCGTAAATAATATCGAATCCCGCTCCCCATGCGACAACAGTGAGACCCAATATGATCGGGACAAGGTTGAATTCTCCGGCGATGCCAAGCCACGCCCCCACAGGTGCAAGCCCCATTCCAAGTCCCAGAAAGAGATGCGAAAGCCACGTGAAGCGCTTGGTGAATGAATAGAAGAAGACGACACCAAGTGCAACCGGTGAGAGGTAGAAGCACAATGGATTCAGCTTGTAAGCGGCAGCGATGAGAACCAACGCAGCGATGACCACGAATGTCGATGCTTTGGCGAGCGAGATCTTGTTTGCAGGTATTTCGCGGTTCTTTGTGCGCGGATTTGTCGCGTCATACTTTCGGTCTGCTATTCTATTGAAACCCATCGCGGCCGAACGCGCACCCACCATGGCTATTACTATCCACACTAACTTGTAAACGGTCACTCTGTATTCAAAAGAGGCAAGCACGACGCTTGTCAGTGCAAACGGCATCGCGAAAAGTGTATGGGAGAATTTCACCATTCTTCCGAATGTGACTATCTCCCGGAAAATTTTCTTCATTATAAATGAAATTACCGCCGGAGGGCTCAAAAAACAATGATGGCGACGTTAACGGCGACTTTGGTAGCTCGCTGACCACACAAACTATACTGGTCCTAGCAGATTTTCTTGACTGACAGTTTGGCCAACGGCGCCCGGAGGCGAGGATAAATGGAAAAAATCCAAATGGAAAATCGAAGGGCACGACGAGGGGTCGACGAAGATACTTTGGGAAGACGCCGAGATGCAGAGTTCGGTTGTCGGGATTATCCTCCGCGCCCCGGCGTCTCGGGTGGTACGGTTACTTGTGCCGGGGTCAGGCCTGAGCCCCGGGGAAAACGCCGTCGTCTATTGTCTGTTGATATGGATGCTGCCGTTGGTGGTTTTCAGACGTATCTCCGGCCCACCATTGTTTATCTTACCCTCGAGGCTCTTGCTCATGAATCCGCCCTGTACGGTGACAGGAAAATCCGTGCGAATGCTGCCGTTGGTGGTGTGCGCATACACATCCGCACTGATGCCGCCGGGGCAGGTAACCTTGATGGAGCCGTTTGTCGTATGGAGATTAAGACCCTCGAATTTCACATCGTTCGTCAGAGTAGCACTGATACTCCCGTTGGTAGTAGAACCGACTACGCGCCCCGAAACCCCATCGAGGATCAAACGTCCATTCGTGGAGCTCGCCTTTACCTGGCCGGCAACCGAACGCACTTCGATCTCGCCGTTGGTGGAATGGGCCTCGGTCATGACAGAAGACGGCACTTTAAGTACATAGCTGACGCTTCCGCCACCGGAGTGAAAGCCGCCGAATAGCCAGGAGAAAAATCCATGCCAGTCATCGTCACTATTGCCGTAATGCGTGTGGACTCGCAGGTAATTATCCCCGCTTTGGATCTCGACCCTCATTCGGTTGAAATACCTTTCGGCTTCCTCGCTGTCGCCTGCTCTTACGGTCTTCGTAATCTCCAGAGAAACCCGATCTTTGTCCCAGCCTTCGATTTTTATCGATCCGTTCGTGTTGTCTACGGAAACTTCCCCCTTGGGTGAAATTGTGAACGATTTCGTTTCCGTTCTTGAAAATTTTTCAGCGGATGCCGTCGAAGCGAGGACAAGCAGGGCAAGTAAAACCCCGAATAATACTCTTTTCATCTTCCAATCTCCACTTTTGTAATTCATCCCGATAAAACACATACCTACCTACGGACTTGCAGACCGCAAGGTTTCATCGCCACCGGATACCTGAGAAGCGGTGAGGTTGGGCAGACCTGTTGCGATTTCATTTCATAGGCCGCAAATTGATTGGAATCACAGATTCAGTCGTGCTATCAGGTTCGAATCGGCCAAACTGGATTTTTGTCTGAAAGAAGGAGCGATCGCAATACTTAAAGCTTCGAGGGGCGACAATGGAAACATCTTTGTCGCGGGCGTGTCGTCTCCTGTCAATGTAGACACACCGTACACTTACTGGAAAAGGCCGTGGGATATTGACGCGCCGAAAGTCCTCCCGCAGATATCTGTTTCCGCTGAACAGTACAACCGGCTTGTTGCACTGGTCGACGCAGGAATGAAACCGGAGCTTCGGATGGAGCTCCGGACGGAATTCACGAAGCCGGATTCAGGATACAATGTCATCGGCGAAATCCTAGGCACGGACCTCAAAGATGAAGTTGTGATGATCGGAGCACACCTGGACTCATGGCATGGCGGGACGGGTGCAACCGACGACGGGACCGGTGTCGTGGCTTGTCTTGAGGCCGTGCGGATAATCAAAGCTCTCGGCCTCCAGCCTCGGCGCACGATCAGAGTCGCGTTGTGGGACGGAGAGGAAGAAGGCCTAATGGGATCCCGGGCTTATGCGGAGCGGCACTTCGGAAGCGGTGAAGGGAGCTGGTTTGACGCCACCGGAGAAGTGAAGTTGAAACCGGAAGCTGAGCACTTCGCGGTTTATTTCAACGATGACAACGGCGCGGGAAAGTTCAGAGGCATTTATCTGCAGGGTGATGAGGCTGCGCGGCCCATATTCCGTGAATGGTTCAAACCCTTCGAAAAGATGGGCGCGTCGACAATTTCACTCTCTAACACCGGCGGAACCGATCACCTCTCCTTCGACATGCTCGGACTCCCGGCGTTTCAGTTCATCCAGGACTGGCTTGACTACGGAACGATCACCCATCACTCCATCATGGATGTCTATGAACGGGTTCCCGAAGAAGACATGAAACAAGCCGCTATTATCATGGCTGCCTTTGCATATGATGCGGCGATGATGGATGGGAAGTTTCCGAGAAAACAACCTGTGAGAAAGGCAAACTCTGGCGATCCGTCCACAGAGTAGATGGACTCAATCAAAACACAGAGGCACAAGAGGCACGGAGAACAGAATATTCGGTCTGTGTCCCTTGTGTCTCTCCTGGTTTGATTCCCTTCCTCCCCCCAAATCGAGTAGGAGGCGGGATCGATCCCGCCGTCCTCTCACACCACCGTACGTACGGTTCCGTATACGGCGGTTCGTGAATGATTCTGGATTTTGAGGATTGTGTCCAGTAAGGAAATGAGCCCCATC
>JBJKQU010000137.1:0-19858 GCA_046705025.1 Candidatus Kryptoniota bacterium
GAAGAAGGCGGGAATCGTTGTCGTCCAAAGTCCGGCGATGATTGGTGAAGCGATCTCTAAAGTGCTCGGTTCCAGGTCAAAGAAGAAGACGACTGTGACGGTTGCCAAAAAGGCTGCCAGGAAGCGAACGACCGCAAAGCCATCGTCCCGAAAAGTCAGAAGAAGGAAATAGGAAAACCCACAAGTTGAGCGCCGGAAGGGCCGTCTTCGGACTGTCCCGGCTCAAAAATCTGAAAGGAAATCCAAAATATATATGAGTCGTACTCTCGCAATATTGAAACCGGACTGTGTAAGACGGAATCTTGTCGGCGACGTTATCTCAAGGATACAAAAAGCCGATTTCAAGATAGTGGGTCTGAAGATGGTGCATCTCACCAGGGAAACGGCTGGAGAGTTCTATGCCGTTCACAGGGAGCGCCCATTCTACAACGACCTCGTGAATTTCATGACCTCTGGCGCCTGCATTCCGATGGTCCTCGAGAAAGAAAACGCGTTTGAGGAATTCAGGAAGCTGATCGGGGCTACCGATCCCAAGGAGGCACAGCCGGGTACGATCCGCCGCGATTTTGCGGAAAACAAGCAAGAGAATATCGTCCACGGTTCCGATTCGCCTGAAAACGCCGGAAGGGAAATCTCATTCTTCTTCTCTGAAAAGGAGCTCGTGGAGTTGTATCCCAACGGGCTGTCCGGCGGAACCTCTCTGGACGCTCGGGACTGAAATTGCCTCTCAAGAAGCTAAAGACTCTCAGCACAAACTCGATCCACAAGAACCCATACTGGGAATACCGGCTGGACAACTACACCCTCCCGGACGGTAGTCGTGGGGAATACCACTATGTGCACTCGAAAGGTGGGGTAATGGCGATTGCCATCGACGGGGGTGGAAAACTGGTCCTGGTCAAGCAGTATCGGTACCTCTCGAAGCGGGAGAGTCTTGAGTTTCCCGGGGGAGGCGTGAAGAACGGGGACTTCCTAGCCACGGCAAAGAACGAGCTTGCCGAAGAGGCCGCTATGGGGGCAGTAGACTGGAACCTGATAGGAGAGTTTAATCCATACAATGGGATCACGGATGAGATATGCAGGGTCTTTCTTGCGACAGGCCTTGAACAGGCCGCCAGCCAGAAAGACGCTTCCGAGGAATTCGAGGTGTTCAGACTGAGCGCAGATGAGATCCAGTCTCTTATAGATGAAGGCATAATCTGGGACGGGATGACCCTTGCCGCCTGGGGGCTTGCGAAGGCGAAGGTCCTCTACAAATTGAAGGAGAAAAAGCGATGAGAAAATTGCTCTTACTGTTTATTCCTCTGTTCGTAGCATTCTCGGTCTCTCCAATTCTTGCCAGGGGCAAGGTAAAGACCGGCGACGAAGTGCTCGTGGAAAAATATCTCAGCCTCATCAAAGGGAAGACGGTCGGCATCATAACTAACCAAAGCGGCCGGCTCCCGGATGGCAGGCACATTATCGATGTGCTTGATAAAATTCCGGGCGTTAAACTTGTGGCATTGTTCGGTCCGGAACACGGCATAAGAGGGAAAGCTTCTGCAGGAGAAGCGGTCTCCAGTAACGTCGACAAGAAGACCGGTGTGCCGAACTACTCGTTGTACGGGAAGACAAGGAAGCCGACCCCCCAGATGCTGAAGGGTATCGACGTTCTTCTTTACGACATACAGGATGTGGGGGTGAGATTTTACACTTTTATCAGCACCCTCGACCTGAGCCTCGAAGCTGCTGCCGAAAATCACATTGAATTTATCGTTCTCGACAGGCCCGACATGCTGAGATCCAACCTTGTGGATGGGCCGCTGCTGGTTGATTCGCTGAGATCCTTCATCGGCATTCAACCGATCACGAGCGTTTACGGGATGACGCCGGGCGAGTTTGCTACTATGATCAACGATGCCCATATGCTGAAAGGCGGGGTCAAAGCCGATCTCAAGGTCATCAAGATGGAAAACTATCACCGCGATATGTGGTATGACCAGACCGGCCTCAAGTGGATAACGCCTTCGCCGAATCTCCCGGACATGAACGCCGTCATAGTCTATCCGGGAAACGTTCTGTTTGAGGCCACGAACGTCTCCGAAGGGCGGGGGACGAAGCATCCGTTTGAATTGATCGGTGCACCTTTCATAAACTCCGGTAATCTTGTCAAGCTTCTCGACGAGCAGCACGTTCCGGGCGTCAGGTACGAACCCGTTGAATTCACTCCGCATACTTTTCCGTGGGCAATCAAGCCGAAATATGAAGGCGAGGTCTGCCACGGAGTGAGAATCACCGTCACCAGGAGAAACGTCTTCAGACCGGTGGAAGCCGGGGTGACGCTCGTTTGGGCTATTCACAAACTGTATCCGGACCAATTCAAGCTTCGAAAGGAAGGGTTCGACTTGCGGGCAGGGAACCCCGAGGTCAGGACTATGATTGAAGAAGGGAAGACTCCAAAGGAAATCATCGCCGCGTGGCAGCCGGGGATGAAGAAATTTGAAGAATTCCGGAAGCAATTTCTGCTCTATAAGTGATGTGTAGAATCAGGGAGGAATATTCTACTTCGATGTCAGCGGATGCCCTTCACAGCAACACTGGATAAATGGCAACTAAGCCGTATCTTCCGGTCGTGCGCGGTCTGTTCTTGACAGTGGTCATGGTGCTTGCGGCTGCCCCTCGTGTGTTCTGTCAGGAGGACTCGACGAAGGCCCTGAACAAGCATCTCGTTTCTCCCGTGCTCAAAGCGGGGACGATAACCAACGAACCGTCCTACTCGATTTCCGATTCGGAGATAACCTGGAACGACTACAGGTACTCCGGCGAGCTCCTGCAGAAGCTTCCCGGGACTTTTCTGGCAAATATGTATCAGCCGGGCGACCCTTCTGAACTCTACTTCGACGGGCTCGGCGCAGGCTACACCAAATACCTTCTTGACGGCGTCGAGCTGAATGAGCCGACAACCTCCTCGCTCAACCTCTATCATGTGCCGATGGAGTTTATGAGGAGCGTACAGTACATCGACGCGCTCCGTGCTCCGATTTATCAATTCAACGCGACCGGCGGTCTCATCAATTTCCAGACGCATTTGTACAGTGAGGCGGTTCCGTATTCGAAGGTCAGGCACATGGAGCAACCCTACAACTACTTGATAACCGACGGGGTCTTCTCCCAAAACATCGGATACAATTCGAACATAGACGCAGGTTTTGAACGGCAGACGACGGACGGAAGATTCGATAATTCGGTCTACGACGGTGTGAACATCCGGGCAGAATACAGGTATAGCATCGACTCGACGCGCCAGCTGACTGCGACCGAAGTGTACTACCGGACCAAAGGCGGCGCAAACGGAGGCGCTCTCCCCTACAACATAAACTCGAACGTCTTTCAGCAATTCCTGATTTCGCTGAGGAGCACAACCGCAAATCTGACCTACCTGCAGCATCATCTGCAAGCCGCCTACTCACAATCGGACCCGTACGATTCGACGCGGTTTTTCACCGCTACGGTTTTCTACGATTACTATAAGTCTCAGTACGGTGAATACGTGCCGCCTCCCGATACTTCGTTTTACCTGACGAACACCAGCAGGAGAATCGGTGCAAACCTCCGCGGGAGCGAGAGCTTCGCCGGCGGAAGGCTGAATTTCGGCGCGGAAGGTGTCCGGGATGAGAATCCATTTAACTCCCACGCGTTCATTCCGTCCCAGAATCGTGTCTCGGGATACGCGGACGAGGAGTTCGATCTTCTGAATTTCGTGAAGGCCGGCATCTTCGGGAGAGGAGATTTTGTCTCGGACAAATTCTACCCGGCTCTCGGAGCATCACTCGGTCTCGGAAATGATAATTTCAATCTGGAAGCCGGCGGGAATATTTCCCATCATGTTCCGACCCTTGCCGAGGAGTACTTCGTGACTCAGAATTTCACAGGCAACGAGCGTCTGAAGGCGGAAACCGACAGGCTGTTCCAGGTGAAGGCAAGCACGAAGATCGGAAAAGCCTTTGACCTCTCCGTCAAGCCATACGTGAGACTCATCAGCGACCCGATCTATTACAAGGAAAACTATTCCGGACAGCCTGTCTATCCGGAGATATCCGTTGTCAACCTTAGCACTAGAAAGATCTACGGTGTCGATGCAACGATGAGACTGGTTTTTTGGAAATTCGGTGCAGACGGCAGTTTCAACTACACGAATGAGAAGGTGGACGGCAGCAGTGTCAATAACCTGCCGAAGTATTTTGCCGCGGGCGAGCTATACTATCATGACATACTCTTCAAAGGTCATCTTAATATAAGGCTGGGAGTAAGGGGGAGGTTCCTCAGTGAATTCCAGGGCAGCGGGTTCTATCCCGAGGCGCTCGTTTATTATCCGACCAGCCTGAATGAATTCGGCCCCTCCGGCAGTTCAGACTTCTTCGTGCAGGCAAAAATAGGGCAGGCCGTGATATACTTTACGTTTTTCAATATGACCGGAGAAAACTACTTCCTGGCGCCGGTATATCCCGCTCTAAACAGCAGTTTCGGTTTCGGTATCAACTGGGAGTTTCTGAACTGAAATCTCCTCGGTGGGGATCATCAGCCGGGCTGTTTCCTGGCGTCGATGGTTTCTCTGACGTGCACGGCAAGATCGAAAACGGAATACGGCTTTCCGACTACGTTGCTGACACCCATCGAAACAATGTCATCGACCTTGTCGCCGATGCTCAGGCCGGTAGCAAGCAGGACAGTTACGTCCGGGTTGACATTTTTCAGTATCGGATAGACCTCTGTCCCCGTCATTTCCGGCATTAGCATATCCAGAATCACCAGATCGATCTCGGAATGGCGCTCCTGGTAGGTTTGAATCCCCTCCAGCGGACCTTCGGCAGTGATCACCACATAGCCGAGGCCTTCGAGGATTTCCCTCGTCAGGTCGAGCAGAGTAGCCTCGTCGTCGATGATTAGGATTGTCTCTCTGCCGTGCGGTATCTCCATGGGGAGCTGCTCAGTGCCGTCCAGAGGGAGCATGTCCGTCGCGGGGAAGTAGAGCTTGAAGGTGGCGCCGCGATCCGGTTCGCTGTAAACGTTTACGAATGCTCTGTGATTTTTCACGATCCCGTAGACGATTGACAGCCCGAGACCTGTCCCTTTTCCGAGCGGTTTTGTCGTGAAGAAGGGTTCAAAGATCTTGCGCTGGGTTTCCTTGTCCATTCCTACGCCGGTGTCTGAGACCTCCATGCAAACATAGTCACCGGGCGCTGCATCGGGGATTTGCCTTGCCATATGAGCGGTTAACTCCATATTAGACGTGGCGATCCGCAATATCCCGCCGGCGGGCATCGCATCCCGTGAGTTGATGCAGAGGTTTATAATGACACTTTCGAGCTGGCTGGCATCGGCCTCGATAGTTTGGAGCGTGGGATCGAGTGTGGATTCGATCTTTATATTCTTGCCGATGCTTCTGATGAGTATCTTCATAGCGTCGTTCACAATGTCATTCAACCTCACCGGCTTAAAGTCGCTTTCGCGTTGACGCGAGAAAGTCAGAAGCTGGGATGTGAGTTCAGCGGCCCTTTGGGCTGAAGAATCCAGAATATCGATGTATTTCTTCAGACTCATGTCGGCCGCCGCGTACTTTCTCCTCAGGATCTCTATTGCCCCGTAAATCGAGCCGAGGAGGTTGTTGAAGTCGTGTGCGATGCCGCTTGCGAGCTGGCCGATGCTCTCCATCTTTTGGGACTGGATGAGCTGCTCTTCTAGATTCTTCGTGTCGGTGACATCGACAACGGCCGCCTGTATCGCAGGCTTGCCTAGGTAGGTTATCCCGGCAGCCCAGCCTTCCAGCGATTTCATTTTGCCGGTCGATGTCATTATCCGAATCGTGAACTGAACGTCCTTGTTTGGGAACAGGGAGACTTCCGATAGCTTTTCGGCAAGCTGCAGGTAATCGTTTGGGTGAATGAGACAGTCAAGGGAAGATCCCTGCAACAGGGATAGGTCCGTCTCGAACAAGGTACTGAGTGTCGGGTTGGCATATACAATCAGGCCCTCCTGCAGCACGAGCACGCCCAACATGGAGTGCTCGACCAGACTTCTGTACTTCTCCTCCGATTCGTGCAGCGCGTTCTTAACGGACTGTTCGAGTGTCACGTCCCTTCCGATCGCCATGATGCCTGTTACTTTGCCCGAAGCCCTGAGGTTGGTCATGCTGAGCTCGACCAGCCGCTCCTCATTGTATTTCGTAAGGAGCTTGAGGGTATACCGCGAATGCTGATCGGCGGAATGAACCTGTTCCTCGATCTTCCGCATGATATCGTCGGCACTGTCGGGATGCGCGATCTTGGAAATTGGTTTTCCCCAGATTTCATCAGCGACATAATCCGTCTGCTCGAAGAACCTTTTGTTCGCGAAGACAAACTCTCCCCGGTTGTTGAAGAGGAGGACCGTATCGTTCGCCTGCTCGACGAGGTTGCGGTACCGGTTCTCTGAGGCCCGCAGCTGCTCCTGGAGGCGGCGTTTCTCCGTTATGTCGCGCTGGATCCCCCACATCCTGACAAGCTTGTTGTTCAGTATTTCGCCGATGTAGGAATTCTCGAAATAGTGAATATTGCCGAACTGATCCCTTTCTACCGTCTCGACGTTCGTGATGGAAAAGTTTTGTTCCGTGAACTTCACCTTCGAGGCGGTGTAAAGATCGACATCAGCTATGAACTCCAGTGCATGCCTGCCGTTCAGTTGTGACGGCTCTTCGAACCCGTACATTCTTGCGAGTGCCTGATTGCACTCGACGATTACCCCCTTTTCGACGATCTGTCTGGCGATCTTGTCACCCTTTTGCCCTATATCGATTGGATCGCCGAATTCAATTCTCCAGATACCCTCGGTGCTGTTTCTTATGAAATTCTCATACCGGATTCGCTGGAGATCTGCCTCGACTTTTGCTCTTCTATTCTCCGTCATATCGATCGCCGAAACGAGCACGTAAGTGGAGCCGCCGTAGGTGAGCTTTGCGGCCCTAACTTCAACCTCGATCTCATAGCCGTTTTTGTGGGTGTAAAGCCTTGATGGGAGGTAAACCTGGCCGGATTTAAGGCATTTTTCAATGTTCGTCTCGATCGTTTGCCGCGGTTCCACGGCAATATCGAAAAGCGTTAAATCGCGTAGGTCGGATTCATCGTATCCGAATGAGTGAAAGAAAGCCTCGTTTGCTTCGATTATCTTACCGCTTAGCGGTTCAAAGATGAATATTGCCGATGGAATCTGTGCAAGCGCTGATGCGTATTTCTCTCGGAAAACTCTGTAGTTTTGATCCAGCTCCTTCGAGTGGATTAAAAGAGACAATTGCTTCGAAGCCGCATTAAGTTTTTGAAGTGCCGCCCCCCGCTCACTCTCCGAACCGAATTTCCTCGAAAAGGCGCCCATGAGGAATCCGAGGAATTCGGAGTCGAACCGCATAGGGAATACTTCGAGCGTCTGTATCCCATCCTCACAGAAGAGCTTACTCTTGAGTCTCTGAAAATTCTGGGAATTGCCGCTCAGACGAATCGGGTGTTTTGCCTCAACCAGCGGTTTGAACGGTTCTTCGGCGAACCCGAAACTCAAGTCTGCCGGATGAACGTCATCGTCGGAAGATGAATAGAGATATATCCGTGAGTGAGCCTTGTCCGCGAGGAAGAGTGAGATAGAACGGGAGTCTGTAAGCTCGCTCAGCCTTCTCTGCAGTTCGGTAGTGATCCTTTTGAAATCGGCACCGCCGAGCAAAGCAATTTCGTACGTCTCCGCGAAAGCGGTGAACAAAGAATCCGCGCCGTTCTTTCTCGAAGACTTACCCTTGGGGGATACCTTCGTCATCTATGCCATAGCCTCAACCTAAAACGGATAGATGAATTTATCTCAGCCAAATTAAAAATACAAATTGATGAACGTGAACACGCAGGCAGCAGAGCAACCCGAATTTCACGCCCCCGCCTGGCGAAATCTGGAGATACGAATCGTGTCCGAACCGGTCCTATTTGAAGGCGAAGAACTTCCCGGCAAGCAGGCCGATGGAAAAGAGAAGACCGAACTGGGAATGAAGTGCGGAAGTTGCTTTCATCGCCGGCATCATCTCTGAGGGGGTCCTTCCGATCTGGAATTTTCTTATCGACTGAGTCGCCTTCGGTGTGCTGACAAACACAATAAGGATCCAGGGAGTCACCAACTTAAACAGGACTAGCCCGACCGTCCAAATGAAGCATGCGGCAAACATGTTCCCGAGATATTGGACTGCCTTCGAGTGTCCCCAGCGGACCGCAAGAGTCCTTCGCCCCTTCCGCTCGTCTCCCTCGCTGTCTCTGATATTGTTTGCCAAAAGAATGGCGCCTACGAGGATCGAAATCGGGACCGAAAGCAAAATGGAGGAGAAGGTTAGGGTACCCGTTTGAACAAAGTACGAGATCAAAACGATAACTACTCCCATGAATATCCCCGCAGCAAGTTCTCCGAGTGGCGTATAAGCCAGCGGATGCGGGCCCCCCGAGTAGAAATACCCGATCGCCATACTCAGGGAACCTATGACGGCAATCCACCAGCTCGTTTGCAGACATATGTACACGCCGAGCAGAATAGAAACTGAAAAGAAGCTTATTGCTGTGGTCAGGACGGTCTTTTCTTTGAGTTCATTGCTTACGATGACGCCCCCTATCCCGACCGAGGCTTTCGTGTCGAGACCGCGTCTGTAATCGAAGTATTCGTTGAACATGTTGACCGCGGACTGAATGAGAAGGGAGGCGACGAGCATTGCCGCAAAGAGCAGAAGGGCGACTTTGCCCTCTGCGTAAGCCATAGCCGTTCCGATGAGGACAGGCATTACGGCAGCGGTCAGGGTGTGCGGCCGCATCAATCGCCACCAAACATTCAGTTCCGGCTTCAGTGCCTTGTCTGGGATCATCTGAAAAGGGGTCTAAACCTGAACTTCGCGCCTATCTCGTCCTCGGCAAACTTCTTTGCCTTCCCGATATCGACGCCATCCATGCCCACCGCACTCAAGTAGACCTCAGGGATGAAGTCTCTCGCCTCTCTCGCAAATGAAATCATCGACTGCCATTGTTTTCCGTTGCCTGTACCCATAAGCCGACCGTATTCCTCCGGATCAGAAGAATTCAGGCTAATAGAGACGGCGTCTATAAGCCCTTTCAACTCAGGGAGAATGTTTCTGTGGTTGATCACGTTGCCGTGTCCGTCCGTGTCGAGCCGTGTTCTCCCGCCCCTTTCTTTGACGTAATGCGCTATTTCTTTCACTACATCGATCCTTATTGTGGGTTCACCGTATCCGCAGAAAACGATTTCCTTATACCTTGTCGGATCGCCGATCTCTGCGACAAGCTCTTCAGTAGTCGGCTCTTTCTCAATATGCAGGTTGTAGCCCTTCACCATAGCCTCACCCTTGCGATCACAGAAAATGCAGTCTGCGTCGCACCGAAGGGTGAGATTCAGATATAAGGAATTCTTGATCTGATATGTGATTCTCGGCCAGGGTCTCTCGCCTATTCCGAAAAGCTTGTAAGCGTTATAGGACGTGATGCGGGCGATATCCTCACTTGTCAAATCCTGGAGTTGGGCGATCTTATCGACTATGAACGGAATGTATGCCGATTGGTTTGTGTCGCCGCGGTGAGGAACGGGCGCCAGATACGGCGCGTCGGTTTCGACGAGAAAATGTTCCGGTTGGATTCGCTTCACCACGTCTTGCAACTCAGAGGTGGAATTTTTCTTGCCGAACGTAACCATCCCGCTAATTCCGAGATAGAAGCCCAACTCGACGGCCCGCCGAGCCATCTCATATGTTGAATTGAAGCTGTGCAGGACACCGCGCGGTTGGGGATTGATCTGATAATCAAATCTCTTGTCCATTACCCACCCGCTTCCGTCTTGTCTCCCGAGTATCTCAAAAAGGTCGGCATCGGACTCACGGTTGTGTATTGAAACCGGAAGCTTTGCCGATTTTGCAATTTCAATCTGACTCTCGAAGGCCCTTCTCTGTATTTCGGGCGGCGAAAGGTTATAATGGTAGTCGAGTCCGATCTCGCCGATAGCCACCACTTTTTCATGCGAAGACATCCGGGCAATCTCTTTCAGCGCGGGCTCGTCAGCCTTCGATGCGTCATGCGGATGGTATCCCACCATTGCAAAGACGTTCTCGTGCTTTTCTGATAGTTCGATGGCTCTCTCACTGGACGTCAAGTCCCAGCCGGGTACAACAATGTAACTGACGCCGGCGTGGACCGCCTTCTCCAAAGTATCGGCCGCATTTGTAAATCTCTCGTGATTCAGATGAGCATGTGTATCTACCAGGTAGGTCATTTCGCTTTATGTCCTTCGAATTCGATTGAGTCAGCTTCCTGATCGCAGAGGAGGTGGCCGATAGATGTAACTTGAAAAGCGTGAGCGGAACACATACAGCGCCGAGGAAGAAAACCCAGGTGCCGAATTGGCTTTATCATCGTGCGTCCCTCCCATTGCCGGTGGTCCAATCACTCGTGGCAGACTTCTCGAACGCCTCCCTTGAGCTTGATGTTGTAATTTCGGTAATCCGCGACATAAATTCACGTCATTGCATTAACTCGAACGGGAAAAATTTCCTCAACTAATCTCGTCGACCGACCCAGTGATACAATTCGGAATGTGAGCACTTTTGTGGCAGGTTGTCTCAGTGTCGTGAGGAATATTTATCCCCACGGTGTTGAATTTGGCGTAAACGCCCGCTATTTGCGGGCACGCTGTTTGACGCAATCTCATTCGAGTCCTTTTATCCATTATGATTCTGTTCGGCAAAACTGGCAGAGAAATAAGACCTGCGGTCGCGATCGCTTTACAAAAGTGAGCGTTCTGTAGGTGCAACTGTGTAGAAATTGCGGTCCGAAGCGTTTCTTCGGAGAAGGAGGACAAGGATGATTGAAATTCGTATGCATGGCCGGGGTGGCCAGGGGGGAGTAGTAGCAGCAAAGATTCTGGCATCGGCAATATTTAAAGAGGGGCGATTTGCGCAATCCTTTCCGTCCTTCGGAGTCGAAAGAAGAGGCGCGCCGGTCCTCGCTTTCACGAGAGTTGACGACAAGCCGGTCCGTCTAAGAACCGCGATCTATGAGCCTGATCATCTTGTCGTTCTGGACTCCACACTGATCAAGTCAACGAATGTCTTCTCGGGTCTGAAGGACGGCGGGACAATTCTGGTGAACAGTTCCACTCCGATCGGGGTCTTCAATTTCCCTGAAGGTTACGCAGTGGCGGCGGTAGATGCGGCTGACATCGCTGTCAGGCACAATCTGGGTACGAGGAGCATTCCGATAGTCAACACAGCGATCTTAGGAGCGTTTTCTAAATTCACCGGAGTTGTAGGTATCGAAGCTGTTGTCGAGGCAATTCGTGAAGGGGTTCCAATGATGCCCGATGAAAACGCCGCTGCAGCGGTGGAGGCGTTTGAAACGGTCAAGCTGAGAGTTTCCGAGGAATCGGTGGGAAAGATAAAAGTAAACTAAGGGTGCGCTAACATGGGACAATACAAGTTTACCACAGTTGAAGAGATGCCGCCGTTGGCGTTCTCGCTGGAGTCGACACGCAAGATACCGACGGGGAGCTGGCGGCATGTAAGGCCTGTATACAAGGACAAGACTTCCCCATGCAACATCGGGTGCCCGGCCGGTGAGAAGATCCCGGAATATTTTGACCTGGTGCGCAACGGAAAATATGAGGAAGCGTGGCACAAGATTCTTGAGGATAATCCTCTCCCGGGAGTCACGGGACGGGTGTGTTACCATCCGTGCGAAGGAGAATGCAACAGGGCTCCGTATGATGAGGCCATCGGAATTCATAACATTGAGAGGTACGTTGCGGACAAGAATTTTCGTAACAGGAACCTTCCCCGCGCCAGCGGCATGCCGAAGAGCGAAAAGGTGGCAATTATCGGCTCTGGACCCGCCGGCTTGTCTTGTGCTTACCAGCTTGCCAGAAAAGGGTACCATGCTGTTATATATGAGTCGGAACATGCTCCTGGCGGCATGCTCCGCTACGGTATCCCACGCTACCGATTGCCCAAGAATGTCCTTGAAAAGGAAATCGGAGATGTCGAGAGTTACGGTGTCGAGATAAGGGTAGACTCCAGAATAGGCGGCAATGTTGGCTGGAACGAGCTCGAAAAATATGACGCGGTTTTTGTTGCGATTGGTGCCATGGCGAGCAGGAAAATGGAAGTGAAAGGCGAAGGCCTGGAGGGAGTTTACAGCGGAGTCGAGTTCCTCTATGAGTTGAACAACGGCAGGAGGCCGAAGATAGGCAACAGGGTTGTCGTTGTCGGAGGAGGAAACACCGCCATAGATGCAGCGAGAAGCGTGCTCCGGCTGGGCAAGAAGGCAACGGTACTCTACAGGCGGACTCGTGCTGAGATGCCCGCAGTTCCGGAGGAAATTGAGGAAGCGGAAAAGGAAGGGGTCAAGTTCGAGTTCCTCGTCGCACCTGTCAGGGTGACGGGGAACAGCGGGAAAGCCTCGAAAATCGAGCTCCTTAGAATGAAGCTCGGTGAACCTGATGAAAGCGGCAGGAGAAAGCCCGTCCCGATCAAGGGATCTAATTTTGCACTCTCTGTCGACACTGTGATTTCGGCAATCGGAGAAGCGCCGGATCTCTCCTTCCTGCCGTACTCTTTTCTGAAAAAGGGTGTGCGGATATTTGTTGATGATAACTACTCGACCGGTGTACCGGGAATATTCGCCGGCGGCGATGCCGCAACAAACCCGAACGGGACAGTCGTCAATGCTATTCGCGCCGGGAAAGAAGCTGCGACATCGATAGATGAATTTCTCGGCTGGCGGTCAAAGACGAACGGACAGGTGCGCGAAGTGGTGAGGCCTGAAGAGATCAATACGTTCTATTTCCCCCATGAAAAGCGGGTCAAGGTCCCGAGAATGAAGGTTGAGAAGAGTGCCTCTTCATTCAAGGAAGTCAACAGGACCATCAGTGATGCCCAGGCATTGGCTGAAGTCGAAAGGTGCTTCAGCTGCGGGATGTGCCTGCATTGTGACGTCTGCATGATATTCTGTCCTGATGTTGCAATAAGCAAAGACGAGACAGGCGAATACGTGATCGATTACGACCATTGCAAGGGCTGCGGCATCTGCGTCAGCGAATGCCCCCGCGAATCGATGGAACTTGTCGAGGAGGAAACACAATGGACATGAGCGAATCAGGAAACAGCGACAACAAACACGGCCTGATGCATCCGTCAATCGAGAAAGTCCTTGTCATTGAGGGTACGCATGCGGCTTCATATGCAGTCAAGCTTGCAAATGTGCAGGTCATCGCCGCTTACCCGATCACGCCACAGACGGGTGTCGTCGAGAAGCTTTCGGAGATCGTGAGCAGCGGGGACCTGAATGCCAAATTTATAAAGGTCGAATCGGAGCATTCGGCAATGGCATGCTGCATCGGTGCATCTATAAGCGGCGCGAGAGCTTTCACCGCGACTTCGTCTCAGGGACTTGCGTTGATGCACGAGCTCCTGCACTGGTCCGCGGGGAGCAGGCTCCCGATAGTTATGGTAAACGTGAACCGGGCGATGGCCCCGCCGTGGTCGATATATGTCGATCACAACGACAGCCTGTCGCAGCGGGATACAGGCTGGATACAGTTCTATGCCGAAAGCAACCAGGAAGTGCTGGACACCGTCCTTCAGGCCTACAAGATTGCGGAGACGGTTTCGCTTCCGATCATGATCAACCTCGATGCCTTTGTGCTCAGCCATACGTCCGAACCCGTGGCGATTCCCAAACAGGATGTGGTTGACAAGTTCCTTCCGCAGCGGAAGGCGTCGTTCAAAGTAAATCCGGACGAGCCGCACGCTTTCGGAGCTTTGATCGGGCCCGAGGCTTATATGGAAATGCGCTACAAGCTCTTCCAGGCAATGGAGGATGCGAGGGAAGTCATTCGAAAGGTCGACTCGGAATACGCCGAAGCATTCGGCCGTTCGTACGGTGGTCTGGTCGAAGAGTATTGCACCGAAGACGCCGAAATTGTGCTAATGACTTCGGCCACCGCAGTTAGCACTGCGCGGGTTGCAGTCGATGAACTCAGGAGTCTCGGATTTCCGGTGGGTTTGATGAAGGTCCGGACATTCAGACCTTTTCCGGTCGATGAAATCCGCAACCTAGCCCAGCGGGTTCACAAGATAGGCGTCATGGACAGAAACGTTTCGTTCGGAGCATCCGGAATGATTTACCAGGAAACGAAAGCGGTGCTGTACAACGCACCTGTCAGGCCACCGGTCTTCGGGTTCATCGCAGGGCTTGGCGGGCGTGACATTACTCCTGAGACAATTAAGGAGATCTTCTCATATCTGCTCAATCACGATGCACCCGAGAGCGAGTCTGTCTGGATTGGTCTCAAGTCTAGTCAGCAGTCCGGATCGGACGGGAGCGGTTCTTCTTCAGAAACTTTTGACCAACACGAAAACTCGTAGGGAGACCAGCCATGGGACAGATAAAATATCAACTGCCGCCGGAAGAGATTCTTTCGCCCGGTCACTTCGCGTGTCCCGGGTGCGGAGGTACGCTGACGATGAGATACGTATTGAAAGCGCTCGGGAGAAAGACGATTGTCGTTATCCCTGCGTGTTGCTGGTCTGTAATCGACGGGCCGGTTCCGTATTCCGCGTCCGGGGTGCCGGTTTTTCATACGGCGTTCGAGACAGCGGCATCCACTGCGAGCGGAATTAAGGCGGGCCTCGAAATGCAGGGCGACCATGAGACGACGGTCGTTGCATTTGCGGGTGACGGCGGGACATTTGACATAGGTTTTCAGGCTCTATCCGGTGCAGCGGAACGCAACGAGGATTTTATATATGTTTGTTATGACAATGAAGCATACATGAACACAGGGATCCAGAGAAGTTCGGCTACTCCGTTCGGTGCATGGACGACGACGACGCCTGCGAATGCTCCGAAAGCCGAGAAAAAGAAGGATATCATACAGATTCTGGCGGCTCATCACATCCCTTACCTCGCGACGGCAAGCGTTGCTTATCCCGATGACATGATTGCCAAGATTCAGAAGGCAAAGGATATACACGGGACGCGCTTCATTCACGTGTTCTCACCGTGCCCTCCCGGCTGGAAATTCGAGCCGGAGGACTCGATAAAGATTTCGCGCATGGCAGTCGAGAGCAGAGTCTTTCCGCTTATGGAAGTGTACAACGGGTCGGATTACAGGTTGACACATGAGCCGGCGGGAGGTTCCGTCAGAGATTACCTTAACATGCAGGGAAGGTTCCGCCATCTGAAAGACGATGACATCGAGATAATCCAGAAGAACGTCGATGAAGAATGGGAGAAACTAACAAGGAAGTTGGCTCCCGCAAAAGAAAATAGTCCACGCAGAGTGCGTAAAGGAAGGGTCGCAAAGGAGAACTGAGTAGAGTTGAGAGGAACTGATAATGGCTTTGCTTGACGAAAATGAGTTGTCCCACAGGAGAATAGATGTCGCTTTATAAAATACGAAATGGCAACCAGATGATTGCGGAGGGCGGCATTGCCGCCGGATGCAGGTTCTTTGCCGGTTATCCGATAACCCCCGCTTCAGGAATATACAAGTCGATGATAAGCGAGCTCCCAAGCCGCGGCGATGTTGCGGTGAGCTCGCCGGATGAGATCTCCGCTCTGGCGTTTTGTGTCGGGGCGTCGCAGCGCGGATTCAAGGCGATGACCGCCACGTCCGGGCCGGGGTTCTCGCTGATGACCGAGACCCTGCAGTATGCCGTCATGACCGAGACACCCCTGGTGATCGCGCTGGTTCAAAGGCTCGGACCGAGTACCGGCGGAGCGACACAGGGCGGGCAGGGTGATGTGCTCTTCGTCGGCCATTCGATCGCCGGCGGCTACACGATTCCGGTGTTTTCACCATCGAATGCGGTTGAGGCATACAACCTTACGCTCCATGCATTCAATGTCGCAGAGAAGTTCAGGACCCCGGTTGTACTTCTCACCGATAAGGAAGTCGGGATGACATCCGAGAACGTGGATTACGAGGAGCTTGAGAACCCCGAGGCGGTAAGCCGGAAATACTTCGAGAGGAAAGACGGCGAAGTATACAGGAATTACTATTTCAGAAAGCGATCCGAGGTGCCGGATTTTGCTCCGGTCGGCGGAAATGAGAAAGTGACAGTTACAGGATCCGCTCACGATATGTCCGGCCGTCTCCAGAAGAACTCTCCTGAGACCATAGAGGTGCTGAGGCATCTGCAGGAGAAGATATCTTTTCATTCGAAAGAGATAATCAGACTCGATCTCGATTTAGCTCCTGCCGGGAACGGTACCGGCGATCCCGAAACTGTGGTGATTAGTTACGGCATAAGCGCACGTACCTCCAAAGAAGCCGTTATGAATCTGCGGAGCCAGGGCATGAGAGTATCATTTATCAACCTGCAGACACTTTTCCCGATACCGGACACACAAATAGTGGAAGCGGTCGCAAATGCAAGGACTGTAGTAGTGGTTGAAGAAAACATGACAGGACTATATAGAAGCCAGATCGAAAGGCTGTTTGCAGATAAGATCGTGCTGGGTGTGAACGATGTCGGCAGAATGATAACCCCCAAAAGGATACAGCAAGCAGTGCTGGCCGTAAACTGAAGGATTAAGAATGACAGAAGTTGCAGCTGAAAATAAATCTTCAAAAACTCCGGGTGGACAGGTTAAATCATTTCTAAAAGTTGATGCCAGGTTTCCGTTCTGCAAGGGCTGCGGGCACCAGCATATAACCCACGCCATAAATGATGCTCTGGTCAAGCTTGATTCCGAACCGCAGCATGTGAACATAACGAGCGACATAGGCTGCGTCGGCTTAATTGATGCACTCTTCGACAAGGTTCACTCGTTCCACACGACTCACGGGCGGTCTACAGCCTTCGCCACCGGAATCGAGTTTGCCGATTCGGTGCTCGCCGACTCGAAGCTGAAGAATGTTGCCGTTATTGGAGACGGCGGCGCGATGATAGGACTTCTCCACATCGTGAACGCCGCGCAGTTGAACGTCGACGTTACCGTCGTCCTGTACAATAATTTCCTGTTCGGAATGACGGGCGGCCAGAACTCGAGTTTCTCTCCTCCTGATTTCATAACGACCACGACTCCTAAAGGAAACATAATCCCGCCGATAGATATTATTAATCTCCTTGAGGGAGCAAATGCAGGATTTCTCGCCAGGAAGACCGCGACTGATTCAGATCTGGCAGACACGATTGCCGAAGCAATCGCCTATCCGGGGTTCGCGCTTGTCGAAGTACTCGAGCTTTGCACCGAATACGCCTTGCGCGGGAATTCGATCCGTGGGAACAAGCTGGCCGAGGTGATACCGGGGAGAGTCCTGGAACTCGGTGTAATATCCAACAAGAAAGAAAAGGTGGAGTTCGGCGAGGCATACAGGAAGAAGTTTCCGAGACCTGAGCAAGCCGAGAAGCCGAAGTCGTCGGGGATCGTCCCTCGCTACGGAAACTCTCTCGATCGCAAGGTCGGAATAGTAATCGGAGGAACGGCGGGTGAAAGAGTGCAGTTCTCCTCTTATCTCCTGGTACAGGCTGCCGTGTTATGCGGGGCGAACGCGACTCAAAAGAATGACAATCCGATAACTCAGGGCTCCGGTTTTTCTTTATCAGAAGTCATGATGTCTCCGGGGGAAATCTATTACACGAGTATTGACGAGCCCGATATTATAGTGGCGGCCTCGGAAGACGGGGTCAGGGAGTTGGCCGCTCAGGGAGTCTTCAAAAGGTCCGGCAGCGGCACACTGATTATTGCCGACGACAGCCTGAGCCTCCCTGAGTGCCCGGGCAAAATCGTTAGGCTGCCCTTGAGGCGCAAGTATACGCCGTCGGGTGCCGCGCTTGCCGGAGTCGTGGCAGCGATGAAAAGCACCGGGTTGCTCCCGATAGAAGGTATACGCGAAATTGCCGCAGGCCAGAAGAAAGCCGATGGTCTATTGTCGATAATAGACCGGGTCGTCACAGACAGTTAGAGGAGGGAATATGGAGGAGGATAATTCCGAAATTAGAGAGACGATAATCTCGATTCTCGAGGAAGCGGTCCAAAGCGAAATCGAATCTGAGAAGAAATACCTGCACGCCGCGGATATGTCCTGCGACACTCGCATCAGAGACTTCTTCCTTTCTCTGGCACGAATGGAGCATGACCACAAGGATCAGCTTACGAGTCAGCTCGAGGAACTGCGGGCCCAGATGACCGTCTTGGGTGAGATGAACGATATGTTTGCCTGAGAATTACGGAAGCCACGGACAAACGGCCTCATATGCTTTGGGAGGTAATCGTGGCGTCCGCCTCAGCGCATCGATTCCTTATGTCCGGCATTATCTTTAGTTGAAATTTGCACCTTCCATTATCCAGGTCTTCAGGCCTTTGATTTGGTTTGCGTTCAGACGGGAGAATCCCGCCGGAGGCATAATGGGGCCTTCACCTTCGACTCTCTGAATAAGGATGCTGTGTGTCGTGTCTTTCGCGATGACCACGCCGGGTGCGTCCATGAGATTGAAGTAGCTTGTCAGGCTCAGACCGCCCGCCTGGCTCTGATCGTCATGGCAGCCGGAATAGGCGCAAGAAATGTTGAACAGCGGCTGTACCTGTTTCGAGTAGCTGACATTAGTCGCGGGGAAGACAATGCTCGACGCAGCGCTTGCCGAGACAAGCGAGTTCTTGCAGGATTGCAGTGACAGAGCGAGCGTCGCGGCAAGTGCCAACATTATTATAGGTATGAATTTCATGCGTCAATTTAATAACCGTTTGGTTTGAAACAATGACATCAAATTGATTATGCGTCCGAAACCTTTCAAATTACCGGGTCATCGTTTAAATTGGCTCAATGAAAGCGCTGGTACTGTTTATCGCATTTGCCATCTACGTGGCTATTTCAAATGTCGAGTCCAAACCCGTCGAGCCCGCACCAATCGTCTATGTAATGCCGAGGAAGAGGCTGGTCTTTCCGCGGCGCCAGTGTTCCAACCTCGCGAACATAGGCATCTTTGTCGACGGATATCCTGATGCTTCGGTATAGTTAAAACTCACAGGTGGGAATATGTTTGCACTGATTGCTCTCGTGCTCCTTGGAGGCATGCACACGAACGTTTTGCCGATCGATAGTCTCGGGATAACCGCGGGGGCGCGAACACAGTGGTACAGCTATACGAACAAAGTTGCCGGCTTCTACTTCGGCGAGGCGCACGGTTTGAACACTGCGCCCTATCAAGGCTGGACCGACTTCGGCGATCCCATCCTAAAAGACTACCAGATAAGTGTAGACGGAAGGGCCCTTGATCGCGCCGATTCGAAAGTGACTGTGTATCCTGACAGGCTCGTGCGAGAATACAAGTCCGGGGTCGTTGAGAAGTTTACCTTTCTCGATACGTTCAATGCATTTGTGGTGCAGCTTCGGGCGCGGAACAATTCCACATTTGACTTCAGACTTCTTTTCAATTCCCGAAATCCGAGTGATTTCAAAATCAGCGGTCTGCGCGCGGCGATCTTCCTGAACGAATCTGCTCCGGAAGGCAGCTATGCACGGTGGATTTCAGTCTCCGGTTTAGGGCACAAGGTCATCAAAGAGAGCTCGACAGTCGGGCCCTTTGTTTCGCCGGCGGATGTTCAGTTGAGAGGCAAGGATGTCTCGATTGTGGTCGCATGTGCGAAGACAGAGATGGGGGCAGAAGACCAGGCGGTCGGTTTAATTAGGGAGTTCAAGAAATTACAGGCCGAGCGAAGAAGGAGAATGCAGCAGGCTCTCGACAGGGCCTTCATTACCACCGGCAACACGAAACTCGACAAGGCGATCGCATGGGCAAAACTGTCGCTCGACGCTCTCGTCACGG
>JBJKQU010000138.1:0-25212 GCA_046705025.1 Candidatus Kryptoniota bacterium
AAACAGTGCCCATCAAATGTGGTCCGGTTCGTAAAGCATCTTGCGCACAATTCTGGCACAACTGGGAAAAGTATCCATGTGAATATTGCCGGATATTGTCCACACCTTCCCACATGAAATGAACCGATAATGGCTGCCCGCCAGAAACTGATCCGCCTAAGGCCGAAGACTCCGTCGATGCGGGGAACTCGTTCCTTATGTGCATCCATCGTGAGGAGGGTGCACAAGTCTCGGAAAATCAATGTCGTGCTTGTGTAATGGCTATGCAACGCAAACACTTCCGCGAATGAGGTCTGCCTCTTATTGCAACTCTTCCCCCCTGCGTATAAATTCAAACAATGCGAAATCCGCAATTCGCTCATCTCAATTTGACTACTTAACTCATAGGTGAACAATGAGGTACGTCTACTGCGTATGCACATTTGTTACGATTGCTCTTCTCTCATCTATCGGAATGGCAATGGGAACAGGTAGAACGATCGACCTGAAGAACAACTGGCAGATACAATCTTCAGAAAAACTAAACGTAGGGGGAGAAGCACTTTCGACTGAATCATTCCATCCGGAGGGATGGTATAAAGCGTCCGTGCCGTCGACTGTGCTCGGCAATCTCGTCACCGACGGAGTCTTCAAAGACGTGTTTCAGGGAAGAAATCTCGACAATATTCCTGATTCGATGTTCGTGAATCCCTGGTGGTACAGAACCACCTTCGAAATGCCGGCAAAGACGAAGAACGCAAATCACGTGACCTTGAAATTTCTCGGCATCAACTATAAAGCCGACATCTGGCTCAACGGCAAGCTTGTAGCCAGCAGCGACTCCATACTCGGCGGCTTCAGACAGTTCCGATTCGACATCACTAAAGACGTTCACTTCGGGGGGAAGAATGTACTTGCCGTAAAGATATATAAACCGGGACCGGGCGCGCTGACTGTCGGCTTTGTGGACTGGAGCCCGGAGCCGCCGGACCGCGACATGGGGCTGTGGCGGCCAGTTAAGATCCACGTAAGTGGCGATGTATCAATGGAATACCCGTTCGTCGCGACGAAGGTCGACACCGCGACCCTGAAGAAGGCGTGGCTGACCGTGTCGACGGTGCTGACGAACAATCTGGACCGGAGCGTCACCGGCACGCTTGAAGGCAAAATAGGGAAGGTTGCGTTCTCTCAGAAAGTGACGCTCGCTCCTCATGAGAAGAAGACGGTCGCCTTCAGGCCCGAAGAGTACAAGCAGCTGGTTTTCAAGAACCCGCGTCTCTGGTGGACTCACGATTTCGGAAAGCCGAACCTGTATTCGCTGCGTATGGAGTTCAAATTGGACGGACTCACTACCGATTTCAGCGACACGAGATTCGGCATCCGCCAGATAAATGACTATATCAACCCGGAAGGTTTCCGGGGCTACAAACTCAACGGAAAGAAGATCCTGGTTCGCGGCGGAGGCTGGGCAGACCAAATATTTCTAATCCAGGATAAGCGGAAGCTCGAAGCTGAGATAGACTATGCCGTGAACATGCACCTGAACGCTATCAGGATGGAAGGTTTCTGGGGAGAGAACAGCGACATTTTCAATTTCTGTGATCAGAAGGGCATTCTTATTATGGCAGGATTCAGCTGCCAGTGGGAGTGGAAGAACCTGTTCGGAACGGAAAACGACCAGTACGGTTGTATCAGGACTCCGGAAGAGATGTCGATTGCGGCAAGATCGTTTGCGGACGAAATAAAGTGGCTGCGCAATCACCCGAGTATCTTCGTCTGGCTTTACGGCAGCGACTTGCATCCGCGTCCGGAACTTGAGAAGATGTACCAGGTGGATTTAGGCAAGTACGACAGTACGCGTCCGTTTCTCTCGTCAGCCGCCGAACATACGAGCGTTCTTACAGGGCCTTCGAGGGTCAAGATGCGCGGACCGTACGATTACGTCCCTCCGATTTACTGGTATGCCGACACCGCACACGGCGGTGCTTTCGGGTTCAACACCGAGACCGGACCGGGACCGCAGGTCCCCAGGGAGGGATCCCTGCGAAAGATGCTGTCGCCGGACTCACTATGGCCGATAAATGGTGAATGGTATTACCATTGTTCGCGCGGCAGATTCAGGGACCTCAAGAGATACAACGCCGCGATAGACGGGCGCCTGGGAACGCCGACGAGCCTGGCTGACTACGAGAGAAAGGCTCAGTTCACCAGCTACGAGGCAATGAGGCCGATGTACGAAGCGTTCGCCGCGAACAAATTCAAGTCGACCGGCGTCATACAGTGGATGTACAACTCCGCCTGGCCGAAGATGTGGTGGCAGCTCTTCGATTACTACCTCAATCCGACGGGAGCGTTCTACGGCGCCGAGAAAGCCTGCGAACCGATTCACATCGGATATGATTATGCCGACAGCGGGATTTTCGTCGTCAACTCGACACTGAAGGCGAGCGACGGCCTTACCCTTGAGGCAAGGGCGCTGGATTTCAACTTGAAGAAACTGTACGACTTCAAGAAACGGGTCGATATTCCCGCGAATTCATCCGAGCGTATCACCGCGCTTCCGGCAGTGAACTCTCCTACCACAACTTACTTCGTTGACTTGCGCCTTTATAAGGGTAAGAAACTCGTGAGCGTGAACTTCTACGCTCTTTCCACGACGCCCGATCGGATGGACTGGAAAAACTTCACGTTCTTTGTTTCGGAGACGAAGAAGTACGCCGACCTCAAGGAGCTGAATGATCTTCCGGAAGTCAAGCTTGAGCTGAAGAAGAATTTTGTCCGGAAGGGCAATGAGTACTTCGTGACGACAGAAGTCCATAACCCGACAGATCATCTCGCTTTCATGATTTATCTCTCGGTTAAGGAAGGAAAGACCGGCGAAACCGTTTTGCCGATCTTCTGGGATGACAATTACGTCTCGCTTCTGCCGGGCGAGACCAGAACACTCAAGGGACATTTCTACGTCGAAGACCTGCATGGGCAGACTCCGAAGCTGGAGATATCAGGGTGGAACGTGAAGTGACAAACCCGACCAAACCAACAACGAGACAGGGACTGAAATGAAAAGAAATTATTACATCGTGATACTTATCTTCCTCACGTTCTTCGTGATTTCTTTCATCACGAACATATTGGGTGCACTCAATCCGGATGTGATTCAGAGTTTCAGCCTGAGCCTGACTCTGGCCGGCTTGCTTCCCTTTGCCTTCTTCATTGCATACGGAGTGATGTCAATACCGGCGGGGATGCTTGTTGAAAAGTACAAAGAGAAAGCGACGATGGTGTGGGCTTTTGTCATCGCCTTCGCCGGCGCCCTTCTTTTCTCGATATTCCCGCATTACCTGGTCTTCCTCCTCTCGCTTTTCCTTATGGGAACCGGGATGGCGATGTTGCAGGTTGCGATCAACCCTCTTCTCAGAGTTTCGGGAGGCGAAGAGCACTTTGCTTTCAACTCCGTCCTGGCGCAACTGATCTTCGGCGGTGCTTCGTTTTTAGCCCCGCTGTTCCTGACCTACCTCATTACGAGCCTCAATCAATCGGCCGGATCCAACTCCGTAAAGTCGATATTCTCCGGTTTGGTCCCGGAGGCCCTGCCCTGGACTTCACTTTACTGGGTGTTTGCCTTGATTTTCGTGGCTATGGTCGTAGTAATCTGGTTCTCGAAATTCCCCGCAGTCGAGAGGAAGGAAGATGAAATAGCTGGGACGTGGAAAACTCACAAAAACCTTTTCAAGCAGAAGACAGTCATCCTTTACTTCATCGGCATATTCGCATACGTTGGAACAGAGCAGGGTGTCTCTAACTGGATATCGGTCTTTCTACACAACTATCACAACTATGATCCGCTGACCGTCGGTGCTCCGACCGTTGGTTGGTTCTGGGGGATGATGTCGGTGGGGTGCCTGATCGGTTTATTATTCCTGAAACTGTTCGACAGTCGGCGAGTCTTGTTGGTGGCGGTTTTAATGGCAGCTACATTCCTGACAATGGCTTTGTTCGGCCCGGGCCGAATGGCGTTATATGCTTTTCCGATGGTGGGATTTTCATTATCCGTAATGTGGTCGATAGTGTTCTCCCTGGCGCTTAACTCTCTCGAAAGCCACCACGGCTCCTTTGCTGGAATTCTGTGTACGGCAATCATCGGGGGCGCAGTAATGCAGATTATCATCGGCAAACTCGGAGATATGTTTGGCCTGAGAACCGGTATGCTCCTCATATATCTTACACTCGCGTACATTTTCAGCATAGGAATCTGGGCCAAACCGATCATCAATAACGAAACGATAAGCTCGAAGAAGAAACTGAAGGCTGCGGCTGCGGCGGCCAAATAAGGTAGGCGGAATTTTTTTCTTGAATAGAGGAAACCCGTAATGGGACTTTTAGGCGTGGATCTGGGCGGAACGAACGTACGTGTGGGGTTGGTCGAGAAAGACTCTCTGGTGAAAGTCGAGTCGACTGCAATAAGGAAGACCGAGAATGCGACAGATGTTGTCAACGACATTTCCGGTTTGATAGAAAGGTTCAACAGAGACGCCATATCGGGAATCGGCGTCGGAGTTCCGAGCGTGGTGGATGTAGAGAGAGGGATTGTCTACGACGTGCAGAATATCCCTTCCTGGAAAGAAGTGCCGCTGAAAGATTTGCTGGAGAAGAATTTCAGCATCCCCGTATACGTCAACAACGACGCGAATTGTTTCGCTGTCGGTGAAAAGTACTTCGGAAAGGCAAAGAATTACGAGAACATCGTCGGATTGATAATCGGAACCGGCTTGGGTGCCGGCCTGGTGATCAACGGCAAACTTTACGCCGGCAGGAACTGCGGAGCGGGTGAATTCGGAACTATCCCCTTCAGGGGCAAGAACTACGAATACTTCTGCAGCGGGCAGTTCTTTGTCAATGAACATAATACGACCGGCGAAGAATTAGCCGCGAGGGCAGAAAATGGTGATAAGGAGGCTTTGGGAATTCTGTCGGAGTTCGGTGCTAATGTCGGTGAGGCCATAAAGCTCATTGTGTATTCTGTCGACCCGGAGATCATAATTCTGGGCGGTTCTGTCAGCAAATCATTCAATCTTTTCAAGAAAGACCTGTATGCATCGCTAAATACTTTCGCATACCCCAAATCGGTGGCCAATCTTGCAATAGAGGTATCTGAAGTTCAGAACGTTGCGATTCTGGGAGCCGCTGCTCTTTATTATGACGTCACGGGCAAATAGCTGCCCCGGCGGTCATGCCATTTCGTTGCCTAATTGCCGTGGGTTTCATAACTTTTAACACAAATTGAGGTACTATCGACAATGAAACGTTTGCTTTACTCTGTCCTTATGCTTTCGGTCGCGGTCATAGGCTGCAATACGAATGCTGTCAAGGTCTCACAGCTTAACAATACAATCGATTCTCTGAAGGCTCAATATGCCCCGGATCCGCGGGTCGCAGTCTTCGATGTGAATGCGGTGGAAAGCGGCAACGGCATACTGATACGCGGTCAGGTCGATAACCCCATGGCCGTGGCTGCCCTCCGCTCGGCAATTCAGAAGGAGAACTTGACTGATGTGATTGACTCCGTCACGCTCCTCCCTGAAGCATCACTCGGCTCTAAAGTGTACGGAATAGTCGATGTCAGCGTCGGCAACATGTACGACTCTCCCAGGTACACCACACAGTTGGTGAATCAGGTTCTGCTTGGTCATACGGTTACGGTCTTGAAAAAGAGTCATGGCTGGTACTATATAAAATCCTCGATCAACTACCTTGGATGGATTGAACCGGGAAATATCGTCCGTGTGGATTCGGCAGAACTTGCTTCCTACAACGCTGCAAAGAAACTGATCGTAACTTCAGTGTATGCTACCATTCACAGCACGCCGCAGGGCAACGGGATGTCTGTGTCCGATGCAGTCATGGCAGACCTGCTGAAGCCGGTGTCGATAGTCGGCGCGAGCTACAAGGTGGAATTGCCCGACGGCAGGGTCGGCTACATATCGCGCTCGGACGTCCAGGACTACACGCAATACCTGGCGACTCACAAGCCGGCACCCGAAGGAATTGAAAGAGTTGCCATGAAGCTGATCGGTGTTCCATACCTCTGGGGCGGAACAAGCTCGAAAGGTCTCGACTGCTCAGGTTTCTGTAAGACCGTCTTCAGGATGAACGGTATCAGACTTCCGCGCGATGCGAGCCAGCAGGTCCACGTCGGGGAGAACATCGATCCGGGTCCGAACTTCAAGAACCTGAAGAAGGGCGATCTGCTGTTCTTCGGCAGGAAAGCCGAGAATGGAAAGCCGGAAAAGATTGTACATGCCGCGATCTATATCGGCAACGGCTACTTCATCCAGTCGAGCGGCAGGGTCAGGATAAGCAGCCTGGTCAAGGGCGATACGGTTTTTGACAGGTACGATCTGGATCGGTTCGTGAGGGCAAAGAGAGTTCTTCCTCCGAACGGGAGCCTTTTGGAGAAAGCAGGCAGTGATTAATAACTAGAGAATGGGATGTGAACCGCAGGAAGTTTCTGGCTGTCGGGGGTGCAGGGCTGTTTCTCTCAAAAGTCGGGGTTTCCAAAGGCGCCCGGTGGGCGGGCGCTTTTGGAAACCGGCCGACCCGGGAAGATTTGTTGCGGGGCTCACCTTATCAAACAGTAATAAGTAAGGAAAACGGGAAAATGAAATTTGACTTCTGGCGTTACGATCTCAAACTGAAGCATACGTTCACCATTTCAAGAAGCTCGCGCGATGTCGTACCTGTTGTCCTCATCAGGTTTGAAAAGGACGGGATAACTGCATACGGCGAAGCGTCTCCAAACGCCCGATATGACGAGAATCAGGACACCGTCGAGGCCTTCTTCAGTAAAGTCGATCTCGAGAAGTTGTCCGACCCGTTCAAGCTCGAATACATCAACGACTATCTCGACTCCGTCGCGCCGCACAATGCGAGCGCGAAGGCGGCGATAGATATCGCCATGCACGACTGGATCGGAAAGAAGCTTGGGATCCCCCTGTATAGGTTCTTCGGCGGCGAAAAGGAAAAGACGCCTCTTTCTACTTTCACGATCGGCATCGACACTCCGGATGTCATAGTCGAGAAGGTTAAGGAAGCCGCCAATTATCCCGTTCTGAAGATCAAGGTCGGTCTGCCGAACGATGAGGAGATAATAAAGGCCGTCCGGAGCGTTACGAACAAGCCGTTGCGCGTCGATGCAAACGAGGGCTGGAAATCGAAAGAGGAGGCGCTTGAGCGGATAAACTGGCTCGCGACTCAGAATGTGGAGTTCATCGAGCAGCCGATGCCGGCAGCTCAGATAGACGATGTTAGATGGCTGCGCGGGAAAGTGAAGATGCCGATAGTGGCAGACGAAGCCGTCGGCTCACTCTACGACATGTCGACGCTCGCCACGGCATATGACGGCATCAACATCAAGCTTCAGAAGAACGGCGGGCTGCTCAAGGCAAGGAAGATGATTTACGCAGCACGTGCCAACAAGATGAAGATCATGCTTGGCTGCATGATAGAGTCGTCGGTCGGCATAACGGCGGCGGCGCAGATCTCTCCGCTCGTCGACTGGAACGACCTCGACGGCAACGTCCTGATTTCCAACGACCCGTACAAAGGTGCTTTGAACCAGGACGGAAAGCTTATCCTGAACGACGAGCCGGGACTAGGGGTTACGCCGGTATGAGCAAGGCTTGAAACCGCGCAGTGGGATTCTAACCACGGAGGACATGGAGGTTTCACGGAGGAATGCTGGGTCTCCGGGAGTACTTTCAACTAGATTTCCCCGTATGGTAAGGCCCTAAGACTTTGTTCTCTAACAAAGTCTTTCAACTAGGGCCATGCTTAAAAACCCCTTGCGAAAATGGACAAATATCATGGAACACCAACTGTCAAATGATTGGCAATCACTCCATAATTCATAACGTTCTTTCCTTTGTCTTGATACAAAGGAAAGAACCAAAGGAAAAATCAAGGCTGGAGAAAAAACGGCGGGAAATTTCTCCGCGGAGCTGAAACAAATAATACCCGTCATACTCCGGGGGCGTACAGGAAATTATCATTTGTTTCTTAACGCTCCGCTCCGAAATTTCCTTTTCGCCATTTTTTCTTAGGCCTCTCAAAAGCATCTCTGTTTGGTTGCGGCAGTGCCGCACCTTATCCTCCGTGCGCCCTCCTTTTACCCCGTGGTTAAACTCTTCGGCGGGTACTATTTTCTAGTTCTGCCGGGCGTTTAGATAACAGGGGGAATCAACTGATCGAGCTTAAAGTATGATCCGTGAGAATCCGTCCTTTCAGTTTTATCCGCGTTCTAATCTAAGCACCCGGCCGCTACATCTTCTCCGGCGCGCTGATTCCGAGTATCTTGAATCCATTTGCCAGAACAGTTTTTGCGGCAAGACACAACGCCAGTCTCGAGTCAGCGAGATCGCGTTCGGGGATCACGACACGGTGCGCGTGATAGAATCTGTGAAACTGTTCAGCTGCCTGCTGCAGATAGTTGATAATTCTGTGCGGTTCGAAGGTGACCGCGGCAGCTTGAACAACCTCGGGGAAATCTCCGAGCGTTTTTGCCAGGTCGATTTCCTCCTTCTCCTTCAGAAGGTTCGAATCGTAGCGCTTTTTCTCTTCGGAGGACAATCCGGCGGTTGAAATCCCCTCACTTTCGGCGAAGCGGATGATGCTTGCGATCCTCGCATGTGCGTACTGCAGGTAGAAAACCGGATTCTCCTCGCTCTGTTTCTTTGCAAGGTCGACGTCGAAATTCAGGTGCGTGCCGATGCTCCGCATGAGAAAGAAGAACCTCACGGCGTCTGCGCCTACCCAGTCGATAAGCTCGTCCAGAGTTATGAAGTTCGCTTTCCTGGTGGACATCTTCACGACTTCGCCGTTCTGGAAAATAGTGACGAACTGGTGGATGAGGACTTTTACCTTGTCTGTGTCGTGGCCGAGCGATTTCAGCGCAAGCAGGACATCCGGGTATGTCGCGATGTGGTCCGCCCCGAAAATGTCGACTACCAGGTCGAACCCGCGCCTGAATTTTTCGATATGATACGCTATGTCGGGCAGACGGTATGTCGGCTCGCCGGTGCTCTTCACAATTACCTTGTCCTGCTCACCGCCGACCGCAGTTGCCTTGAACCACTTGGCACCCTCTTTATCGTAAGTCAGCCCCGCTGACTCCAGAGCCGCAATTACCTCCTTAATTTTTCCTGTTTCGTAAAGAGAGTTCTCGTTGTAGAAGACATCGAAATTGATCAGGAGTCTCTCGAGTGTTTTCCTGATATCTTCGAATATTTCCTGTTCGGCCCTGTCCTTGAAGATGCCCTCGGCCGGCTCACCTTTGAGTTTATCGCCGTGTTCGTCGTAAAGATGCCGTGCAATTTCCTTTATGTATTCGCCCTGATAATAGTCTTCAGGAAACTGAACGTCCTCGCCGAGTATCTCTTTGTATCTCATTCTTACTGAATCGCCGAGGACGCGCATCTGGCGGCCGGCGTTGTTGAAATAATATTCGCGCGTTACGTCATGCCCGGTCCATTGGAGGATGTTGGCGATCGTATCGCCGAAGACTGCGTTTCTCCCGTGGCCGACGGTGAGTGGGCCGGTCGGGTTCGCGCTCACGAATTCGACCTGGGTTTTCTTTCCTGCTCCCATTTCCGATCTGCCGAAATCGTTCCCTTTTTCGAGAATCTCGTCTATGAACGAAAGAAAATAATTGTCTGAGAATTTAAAATTGATGAAACCCGGGCCGGCCACCTCAACCTTTTCAACCCTGGAGGGGTCTACTTCGAGAGCGTCTCTGACCCTCTGAGCAAGATCACGCGGTTTCATCGTCAGCTCCTTCGCCGCCAGGAGTGCAAAGTTTGTCGAGAGATCGCCGTAGGATTCTATCTTGGGTTTTTCGAACGACACGTCTGCCGACGCTTTCAGCCCCATTTTCCCGAGGGCTAGTAAGATTCTCGATTTGAGATAGTTTTTCATCTCTCTTTTTGTCCGACTTTCTGCGATCCCGTCGTCCGGGGCTGATTCGGTTTCGTTGCGGCTCTAGGTTTTCTATCTGCAATTTTCTGGACCTTCGCATCACCCCACAGTTTCTCGAGCCCGTAAAAAGTGCGGGCGTCCCTGTGGAATATGTGTACCACGACATCGACATAATCGATCAGCACCCACTGGAGGTTGTGCAGGCCTTCTGTATGCCAAGCTTTCTCGCCGCGCTCCTTCATTCCCGTCATTACCGCGTCGGCTATGGCCTTGACCTGCGTTTCAGAGTCACCGGTGCAGATGACGAAATAGTCCGTCATGGATGTCAAATCGCGCAGGTCCATGATCGCCACATCCTTTGCTTTCTTGGACAGGGCTAGTTCCGCGATTTGGCGTTGAAGAGTTTTCGCTTGTGCCATATTATTCGATACTCTCTCTTGGTTTCAGTTTGTAATAATCCTTTCCAATTAAGACCTCCACATCCACGTAGGCGTGGGGATCCGGTTTTATTATTACGTTCTGTTTCTTTACACCGAGGGCTTCAGCAACCCTCAATGCGTTCTCGAAATTTCCTGCCGCATCGACGACAGTCGTCACAGGCCTGTCGAATATGGAGCCGTTTGTCGTCTCCACGACGTCGAAACCTCTTTGCCTGAGAAAGTCGGTAAAATCCATGGCCACTCCGTCAGTCCCGCATTCGTTGCGAACGCTGATCTGAATCTGCCTCTCAACTCGAGTGGGAGCCTCGAGGTCCGTTCTCTTCGACAGAGCGGGAGGATTGATGAAAAAGTGATCGACGAGGGAATAGACAAGCAACGCGGCAAATAGTAGAACGACAGCCTGTGCCGCAACAGTTAAGTATTTCTTTATGCCCGCGGTAAATTTCTGTTTACCTCTATTCCTCTTCATTAACGAACGTGAAGGCGCACATTGAGTTCGGCGTCGAGGAAAGAGGCGGGAGGCTGGATCGCCCCGCCATGACCGGGCCGGAGACCCGCCGGTTGTGAGTGCGGTTCAATTTACCTTGGGACTCCGTACCAGCCCCAGGGGTTGTAGTAGTAAGGGTTGTAAAATCGAGACATCGGGTTCTGATCGAACTGAACGTCTATCTGGAATTCTTTGCTGGGGTGATAGTTGAGTTCAGCGCGTGTCAGGTAAATGCCGTTTATGCTCTTCGCGAAACTGTTTCCGAGTGAACTGTAGGGCGAGTTCATGACACTTACATCCGCGCTCAATGTCAACGGGTTGCTTATCCTGTAACTCATGCTGTTCGTGTACATGCCGATCGCAATCCCCTGATTTCCCATGGTCATATAACTCATCGAAACCGACTGCCGCATCGAAAATCCCGGTGAGTTGAATATCCCGGAAAGTAATCCACCCCCACCGTTATCGGATCTGAACAAGGAACTCTCTACGTTGGGTTGATTGGCCTGTTCCTTGAACTGTGCATAGCTCACGGAACTCAATACGAGCATCAAAACCATCAAACCCGCGATTTTATTCATCGTTTCCTCCGCATTCTCCAGAAATTTTACATAAATCGAAAGTAAATGTCAAATCATATAGTTAGACGCTCTTCTGTCTCAACGGTTCAACACTATAGTCACGTTCCCGGAAGGAGAACAAATATTTAACGGAATTCAGGCCGTCAGCGTGTGGATTAGGAGTTTTGGAAAAAAGGATTATCTTGAGGTGAGATAAGAACGGAGGTGTGTGATGAAGGACAAGGGTAGCAATGTTGAGGTTTTTCGTCTAGCTTTTCCGATTCAGCTGCCGGACAGACCGATCAGGTTCATGACGGCAGAAGTAAAAAACGTCGTAAACATAGACAATCTTAAGTATCAGAAGTGGCTCTCCAAGTCGGAGAGTTCGGTCTTCACGCTCGGCGAACAGGCATTCGGTTACGGAACTGGGATGGAGAAATTCGCCGACGACGGCTTCTGGGAAACCAGGCTCGTGCTGAAGGACTCGCCGCAGCTTGCGGAGGGATTAATTATTGAGGGACTCGTCGACGATGCAAGGGCAAGAGGGAGAAGCTATTTCGGGATTTACCGAAACAGTTGCAAGATGATCCGCGATGAGGATTTTATCGTCCGCCGAAAATTTCTCGTCCGCATCGGCTACGACGTGAGGGCCGTCCATTGGAGTCTTGCGGATGAGGTATGGTTCGGACTCATTATCGAGCCTGCATGGATGATCCAGCGTATTACGGCCGAAAGCGGTTTACCGGGCATCCCTTCGGCGAACATCGAACAGGAGTTATTGAGTATCCACGGAGTCCAGCCTGCAGGTAGATATATAGCGTCTTTCGTGGAGTCCCATCATACGATTCTTCTTCCCTGTGGAGGGGTGGCCAGGATGGGCGATAGGCCGGTGACGGTATTCAAGGAGATGGCAGAGTAGGCCTTCAAGACCGCGGTTTGAAGAAGGCCCGTTACTCAGCACTACTGGATGGTTTCCGAGCCGGGAAATCGTTTCCGGTCCGAAGGTTACCGGGGTGGGTCGCTATCCTGCGGTCTGCTTCTCTATCGATTCCTTCAGCGTGTTTACGACTCTGCAGGCTGCATACGCCGCCGAAAATCCGCCGTTGATGTTGGTTACCGCAATGCCCGGGGCGCACGAAGAGAGCATGCTTAGCAGGGCAGTTATGCCTTTGAAATTTGCACCGTAGCCGACGTCGGTGGGAACGGCGAAGATCGGCCTAGACACTAGTCCTCCAATGACGCTCGGGAGCGCCCCTTCCATCCCTGCTATTACGACAAGTGCCGACGCATTTCGCATGACATCCATGTTCTTCATTACCCTGTGGATCCCGGAGACGCCGATATCGTTCAGCCTGACGAAAGCAACTCCCATCGCCGAGCAAACGTCTGCTGCTTCTTCCGCCACCGGTATGTCGCTCGTTCCGGCAGTTATGATACAGACATATGGTTCATCTCCGGGAGGATTCTTGAGTCTTGCCGGATTGACGGTGAAGGTGTGTGAGAGGAGGTTTTTTCTTCCCCCTGGAAACCGTTTGGCGAGCGCCCTTATCTTATCGTCCGATAAACGCGTAACGAGCACCGGCTCTTTCGACTTAGCAAGTTTTTCCGCGATGCCGATTATTTGTTTTGTCGTTTTCCCTTCGCCGTAAATCACCTCACCCAGGCCGAGCCTTAACCGTCGTCCATGATCGACTGTTGCGTATCCCGCTTCTTCGAGAGCGAAAGGTCCGAAGGATCCGGCGGAAAGAAGCCTGAGCTGTTCGTAAGCATCGGCGACTTCCAGTTTCCCTTTCTTGATGTCGGAAAGGATTCGCTTGATCAATGATAGTGGATCTTTGGATTCGCGCTTCATCAGACCGTTCCGCCGCCTGTCTTGTAACCTGCCAGGTCGAGGGTGACCCACTGATAACCGCGGTTCTTGGCCTCTTCCACCAGTTTGTCTCTGAGTTTTAGTGCGAGCGCCATCTCGTCGGGCTCCGTTTCCAGGCGGAGGAAATACTTGCCGTTCAGCTCGTGCACTCGCAGGCGGAAGATTCGCATGCCGCCGTCACGCAGTATCGTTTCCAGCTCGTCGACATCGCGCAGCCCCGTCTTCGTAATATGTACTCCCCGCATAATTCGCGAACTGAGGCACGGACTCGACGGCTTATCCGACAGCCCGAAGCCCTGCAGCCGCATTAGTTCTCTGATCTCGGATTTCGTGAAATCATGATCGGCAAGAGGATATAGAACGTCGTTTTCCAGCGCCGCCCGGTGTCCCGGCCGCACGTCCGTCTTGTCGGACGCGCTATAACCATAGGCAATTCTCTTGCAGTCGTTCTCGGCGGCAACTTTCTTTGCTATAGTGAACAGCTCCGTCTTGCAGTAGTAACATCTAACCGCGTCGTTTTGGATATATTTCGGGTCGTCGACCTCCCGGCTGTTTCTCCACACATGTCTTACGCCGACACGTTGGATAAATTTCTCGACGTCGTCTTTGTCATGCCGCGTCATGCTTTCGCTGTCTGTAGTAAGCGCGATCACCCTGCCTCCGTGCTCTTTCCTTGCATCTTCAGCTGCCCAGAGGAGGAACCCGCTGTCTACGCCGCCGGAAAAAGCGACTACCAGGCCCTCGGCGGTGTAACCGCCGAGTGATTTTTTCAGCGAGCTGTATTTATGGATTAAGTCGTTCATATCTGGTTCTATGTTATGAGTTCAGTTCAAAAGTGCATTCAGAATAAATGAATTTAACATGCCGAAAGCCTATATTGAAAGGGAACAGCTGTCGTGGACTGAAACAAAGAATGCACGTCCTCATATTGTCGAACAATACACAACATCGCGACTTCCTCTGGATAAATCGTAAGAATCTTTCACAAGAATTTGAGATTGAATAGTCCTCATACTATACTCGCACTTCCCTTCGAAGACGCCGATTTGATAACACAGCTGAAGGCCACTTATCCCGGAGCAGAAGTTCATGTGCTCCGGAAACACGATATTGCAGGTCTTCCCCTTACAGCTCTCCTGAGAAGAGTGCGAGGCATAAGAAGCGATATGATAGCCGCTTCGCTTCGACACTCGACTGTCAGGAGGACAGCCAGTGCGACCGAGCTCCTTCTGGTGATGAGCAGGTCGCGCCGGAAGATTTATTTCGACGCCGAAGGCAGAACACACGAGGTGTCGTTCTTCAGGTTTGTTTCTTTTATCCTTCCAAAGATATTCTTCGGCTCCCTGCTCGGCATGACCTCTATTTTTCTGAATTACTTCACGGCATTATTCCTTTCCGTGGGAAGGAGTCCCGGAGAGAAGGAGGTTCACGCTGTTTCGGGAAAAGGAACGGTTCTGTTTCTGCGAACCGATCTCGCCGGGGATTTGCCGGCAGGCGGATCCGTTACTCATGTGAAAGGAATTGTGAAGGGCCTTCTGAAACTCGGATACGATGTGGTTTACGTTGCCGATGCGAAGTCCGAGGCTCTCCCGGCTGAAGTGCGGCAGGTCGTAGTAAACCCGTTCGGCCTTCTTGATTTCTTTGATGAATTTCAACTTGCCGCCTACAATATTCAGCTTGCCTTGAAGGCGGGGGCGCTCCTTCGGAAATACAGGCCCGCACTCATCTATCAACGGTTGTCCTCGTTCAATTTTGCCGGCGGGCTGATGGCGAAGAAAATCGGAGCGCCCATGGTAATCGAAGCGAACGCCTCCGAAGTGTGGGCAAAGAAAAACTGGAGCCGGCTCTTGTTTGAGAGAACGGCCGTCCTGTGCGAGAAGGCCGCCCTCAAACAGGCTTCGCGAATTTCCATAGTTTCCGATGTCGTACGTGAGCAGCTGGACCGGTACAGGATTCCGGAAGAGAAATTTCTGGTAATTCCTAACGGGGTTGATCCCGAGGAATTCCGGCCGACGATCGATGCTTCGGATGTACGAGCGCGGTACGGGTTCGATAATTCTGTCGTAGTCGGGTTCATTGGGACCTTTACACGGTGGCATGGTGTGGAGACCCTTTTTGACGCGGCGATGATCGCGATCCGGCGCAACCCCCGTCTTAGATTCCTGATGATCGGAGACGGGACGCTTCGGCTCGAGCTTCAGAACCGGGCCCTGAACGAGGGAGCCTCCGACTATATTCTGTTCACCGGCTTGATCCCGCATGTCGAGGCGCCGCGATACCTTGCAGCCTGCGATATTCTTGTTTCTCCTCACCTCGGCTTCGAAGACGGCACCAAGTTTTTCGGCTCACCGACAAAGCTGTTTGAGTACATGGCCATGGGGAGACCCGTAATCGCGAGCAGGCTCGAACAAATCGGGGACATAATCACCGACGGCGTAAATGGTTTGTGGATGACTCCGGGAAATGCAGAAGAGCTCGCCGATAAAATATTGTTGCTGGCCGGAAACTCCGAGCTTAGAAAACAGCTCGGTTCCCGCACAAGGAAGGACTGCGAGGAAAAATACACATGGACAAGCAGCGTGCAACGCGTTGCGGATTCCGTCACTTCCACCCGCAGTGTTGTTCCTGGGACCGTTACCGGGGCATAGAATTCTATTATCGCGAATATATATTTGAACGGACAGAGAGAAGGTGCTGAATCATGCATGACACGGAGCTGAAGAAATTTTACGATCAGGAGGCCGTACGGCAGGTCGATCCCGAGACGGTGCACCTGATGAAGTACAGATTCAATACTATGATGAATATGATAACGGGAGAACACTTATCTATACTGGATATCGGCGGAGGAGACGGAGATGTTATATCGACCCTGGCGGGCAGAGGGCATCGCTGCTTCGGGATGGATATCTCAGACGTTCGGTTGAAGAAGTACGAGGAGAAGGCGAAGCAGTCCGGGGTCAGGCAGCTGCTCGGGAACGTGGGAGAGAGAATCCCTCTAGATGACGGGGAGCTGGACGTCGTGCTGTGCGGCGAGATCATCGAGCACGTTCCCGACAACGACAAAGCCCTGGAGGAAATACGGCGGGTGCTGAAGCCTAATGGACAATTCATAGTCTCGGTCCCCTACAAGGAGACACTCAAAATGGCGAAGTGCCCGAACTGCGGCAAACAATTCGAGCTTAACGGGCACCTGCACACTTACGACAGGTACAGCCTCGGCGATCTTCTCCGGCGCCACGGGTTTTCGGTTGTGCGCAGGCATATCGGCCACACAAAGTTTTCACGCGAGATTTGGAAACGCAGCGATACCTCGCTCTCGCTTTCACTCTGTCACCTCCTCGACAGGCTCACGTATTCCGCCTTCCGTGCGTCTGACACGTGGATCATGATGAAGAGCACAAAGAGAGCTTAGAGTTCCGCGGTATGATGTCATCCGAAACTGGAAACAGGTGGACTAGCATAGTTTGAGCAGTCAAACAGACAACAATCAGAATCTCCTCTTCTACAGAGTCAAGAGCGTGATGAAGCACTCTCTTGTATACGGCTTGTTTGACTTTCTGGGCAAAGCGGGGGCAATCATATTAGTACCCCTCTATGCAAAAATGCTCGGGCCGGCGGAATACGGCATGCTGGAACTCTTCACCGTCACCGGCTCCCTCTTGCTCATCACGAGCGTCATGGGGTTCAATTCAGCCCTGACGCGCTACTATGTAACCGAGGAGCAACCGGACGAACAAGCGCGGATCTTCCAGACGGCACTTCTATCGGTGCTGTCCGTGGCGGGAATTATCGCACTGGCTCTTGTTCTTTCCGCGCCTCTCGTCAGCAGCGCATTCTTCGACACACAGGCTTACTCGTTTTACTGGCGCATCCTATTCATAACGGTATTCACGGATTCAATTACGGGAATCCTTCTTTCTCTTTACCGTTCCCAGACAAGGCCGGGACTCTATTCAGGAATAAATTTCACGAAGCTGATCCTGACTCTCGCGTTCAACATTGTCCTGGTCGGATTTCTTCGCGAGGGCATTTACGGCGTGTTGATCGGCAACCTGCTTGGCTCAGCGTGCGGCCTGGGGCTCAGCCTCGTGTTCAGCGCGCGGTTTATCAGGCTCAGATTTTCGAAGAAGTATCTGATTCTGCTTGCGAAGTTCGGGCTTCCGCTCCTCGTCAGCGGATTTGCGTTTTTCGTTCTCAATTCTGCCGACCGCTACTTCCTCAAGCACTACACCGGACTCGCCGACCTTGGTGCCTATGCTCTCGGCTACAAGGTCGGGATGCTGATGTCGCTCGCGGTAAACGCTTTTGTGGTCGCCTGGCCTCCCTTGATGTTCAAAATTGTAGACGATCCGCAGGCGGACAAGACTTTCGCTACGGTGCTTACCTATTACATGTTCGTGTCATGCGCAATACTCATCGCGGTCGGTTCATTCAGCCATGAGATCGTGAGGGTGATCGGTACTCCACAGTATGCCGCAGCGGGTGGAATCATTATTTACATCCTCATGTCATACCTGTTCCAGGGGGCCTACTATATCATGTCGACCGGCGCCATAATCACGGATCACACAAAAGTGATACCTGTCGTCGTAGGCATTTCGGCATTCATCAATATGGCTGCCAACATTACTCTGATACCAGCTTATGGAATTATGGGTGCGGCGGTAGCAACCGTCATCTCTTACGCGTTTCTCCCCGCAGGTATGTATTTCGCGAGCCAGCGTTACTACAGGATCGACTTTGAGAGAATTCGGATCGTCAAAGTGGTGCTGGCAACGGCCATCATACTCGGTGTGAACGTGGCGATAATCGGACAAGGCGGAATCGTGCTGATGGGAGCTAAGCTTGTTGCCATAATTTTGTATCCCTTCGTCCTCTTTTTGTTCGGGTTCTTCACAAAGGAAGAGATTACGAGAGCCCGACTCATTTTTAAAAAAGCGATCCTCCGATCTGACTCGGAATGAATCGGGAGCCTGGCGCTTATAATTTCGACTTACCATACGATTGCTACGAAGTGGACCTCTCAGCTTCCAACATATGATCGATCCCTTCCCGGCGTGTTGGCTGATGCATCAGTGGCTTGTTTACGGCTCGAAACTTATATTGAGGCGTATTTTCAAGGACAACTAACGGAAAAAGCCTGTTTCAAGTGACTGATACTTCCCGCAGCATTTCAATTTTTTTCCCCTGCTATAACGATGCCGGCACGATCGCAACAATGGTCGTCAAATCGGACGCAGTCGCGAAGAAAATTACCGACGATTACGAGATCATAGTTATCGACGACGGCAGTACCGACGGGAGCCGGGAACTGCTTACTTCTCTTCGGTCCACATTCCCGCGGCTCAGGCTGGTTTTCCACGAAAAGAACCGCGGTTACGGCGGTGCCCTGCGTTCCGGCTTCGAGCATTCCTCCAAGGAGTGGATCTTCTATACCGACGGCGACGGCCAGTATGACGTGAACGAGCTGGAAAAACTCGCCCCGCTGATGACGGATTCTGTGGACTGGGTAAACGGCTACAAGATAAAGCGTCATGATCCGCTCCACCGCATCATCATAGGCACAGCGTATCAGTATATCATCAAACTGGCATTCGGTATAAAGATCAAAGATGTGGATTGCGACTTCAGGCTTGTCCGGAAGAGTATATTCGACAGGGTCACCCTGGTGCACAACAGCGGGGTCATTTGTGTCGAGATGATCAAGAAGTTTCAGGATGCGGGTTTCCGGTTCGCTGAGACGGGAGTCCACCATTATTTTCGCGTCTACGGGAAGTCCCAGATATTTAATATTAGAAGACTGGCGAAGGTTATGATCAATCTCATACGGCTGTGGTTTGAACTCGTGATTTTCAAAAGAGGGGCGAGAGCATGAGCTTGAGCGAAAAGACGGCGGATTTCTACCGCGGGAAAAAAATTCTAATAACAGGCGGTCTCGGCTTCATAGGAAGTACGCTTGCTTTTAAACTGGTCGATTTCGGTGCCGAAGTCCTTCTCGTCGATTCCCTTTTTCCGGATTACGGCGGAAACATGTTCAACATTCACGGAATCGAAACGAGAGTTACCGTCAATATTTCCGATGTCAGAGATCAGTACAGCATGAACTATCTAGTCAAAGGGCAGGATTGCATTTTCAATCTGGCCGGCACGCTGTCACATATCGACAGCATGCGCGATCCTTTCACCGATCTGGAGATCAACTGCGTAGCCCAGCTGTCGATCCTCGAGGCGCTGCGCCACAATAATCCCGACGCCAAGATTTTGTTTGCGGGCACGCGCGGGCAATACGGGAGAGCGAAGACCTTGCCCGTAACCGAAGAGCATCTTATGCGGCCCACGGATGTGAACGGCATAAACAATATGGCGGGCGAATGGTACCACATCCTTTATAATAATGTATACGGCATCCGTGCGACCTCGCTCAGACTTACGAACACTTTCGGCCCGCGCCACCAAATGAAGCATTACCGGCAGGGAATCCTCAACTGGTTTATCAGGCAGGTCATTGACGGCGTGAAAATAAAGATCTACGGGGACGGGAAACAGATTCGCGATACGAATTTTGTCGACGACGTCGTCGATGCGATGCTCGTTGCCATGGCAAATGAGGCGACAAACGGTGAAGTGTACAACCTGGGCGGTACCCCCGTAAGCCTCAGAGATTTCGTGGAGAAGATGGCCGTTATAAGGCGCGGCGTCGAATACGAGCTGGTCCCGTTTCCCCCCGAAGCGAAAGACATCGAAATCGGGGATTACGTTGCCGATTACTCCAAGTTCGGCGAGCTGACCGGCTGGAAGCCATCCACGACGATCGAGGCGGGGATCGAAACGAGTCTGGATTATTATGCAAAAAACAAAGAGCATTACTGGTGATTAATGAAACCGGATCATAAGATACCATTCGGCGATCTGAGCCGGCAATTGAGGACGATACGCGGAGAGATCGATGATGCCATAAGCTCAATTCTCCATAGCGGTTGGTTCGTTCTCGGAAAAGCAGGGGAGCAGTTCGAAAGGGAATTTGCGGAATACATCGGTGCCGGGCATGCTGTCGGAGTCGGCTCCGGTACGGAGGCGCTCCATCTCGCTATTGTTGCGGTCGGCGTCCGGCCGGGAGATGAAGTCATCACGGTTGCCAACACTTGTGTCCCAACGGTCTCGGCCATCTCCTTTGCAGGCGCTGTTCCGGTTCTTGTGGATTGCGATCCGGTGAGCTACAACCTCGATCCTGCCAAACTCGAGGCCGCGATAACGGAAAGGACACGCGCGATAATCCCCGTGCATCTCTATGGTCAGTCAGCGGACCTGGAACCGATAATCTCCGTTGCAAAGAAACATAACATACCCGTCGTCGAAGACTGCGCCCAGGCGCACGGAACCGAGTACAAGGGGAAGAAGGCAGGAACGTACGGCCAGGTGGCGGCCTTCTCCTTCTATCCCAGCAAAAATCTCGGAGCCTACGGTGATGGCGGGGCTGTCCTTACGAACGACCCGTCGTTAGCCGAACGGTTACGCATGCTCAGGAACTACGGGCAGGAGAAGAGGTATTATCACAGCATAAAAGGCTTCAACAGTCGACTGGACGAGATTCAGGCGGCAATATTGTCTGTCAAGCTGAGACATCTGGACTCCTGGAACGAAAGAAGAAGAAAGATCGCATCGATGTACGGAACCCTAATCAGGAATCCGCTCATCCGCGTGCCTCAGGAGATGTCTTACGGAAAGCACGTGTACCACCTTTATCCTATTCGCACACGTCACCGCGATGCCGTGCAGTCCTTCCTGGCTTCCAGGGGCATTCAGACCGTCATACATTATCCAATCCCCATACATCTGCAGAAGTCTTACGCGGATCTTGGTAAGCCGGAAGGCTCGTATTCGGAGTCTGAAGCGCATGGGAACGAGGAGCTTTCTCTTCCTATGTTCCCCGAACTGACCGACGAGGAAGTCGAGTTCATCAGCGAGACGCTGAACGATTTTACAGCTTCGGACGACGCGGCTTCATGAGGGATGATGAATACAAACGAATATTCGAATCGGAAGATTCGTTCTGGTGGTATGTGGGCGTTCATTCTCTCGTCGAGCGGTCACTTCGACGGACGCTGGGAAGCGGCAGTCCGACAATTCTGGACGCCGGCTGCGGCACAGGTGGGAACCTCGTCATGCTCCGTAGATACGGGAATGCTGTCGGGATCGACCTCTCATCGAGTGCGCTCGATTTCTGTAAGGTATCACGAGGGCTCGACAATGTGGCGCGAGGCACACTGGAAAGACTCCCTTTCAGATCCTCTTCCTTCGACGCTGCTATTTCGATCGATGTCATTTATCACCGCTGGGTGTCGGACGACGAAGGAGCACTTCGGGAACTATACAGGGTTCTGAAGCCGGGAGGCGTGCTGATACTGCAGAGTGCCGCGTTCGAGTGGCTTCGCGGCCGGCACGATGAAGTGGTATTCACACGAAAGCGTTACACGAAGTCGGAAATCTGCTCCAAACTGCAGAAGAGCGGCTTCCTGGTGAAATCCGCCACTTACCGGAACACTCTCCTCTTCCCCATTGTTTTTCTCGTAAGAATCCTGGGGAGAAAACACGGTGAGACTTCTTCGGATGTAAGGATGCCGTCAGCTTTTGTCAATTCTATTTTGAAACTTGTGATGAGAACAGAGAATCTTCTTCTAAGATTAGTGCGTTTTCCTATCGGAAGCTCAGTATATGCAATAGCAATCAAGGAGTCAGCGTGAAGTATTCCTTTTCGGCGATACTGCTTTTACTTATATCCACGTTCGCCGGCGTCGGCGGACAATTGTTCCTGAAGAAAGCCACAATGGACCCGAGTTTTACATTCGATGGTCATCATCCTTTCAAGGCGATAATCGGGCTGGCTATGAACCCTTATGTTATCGGTTGGATGGCGTTTGCAGCAATCAGCGCCTTGCTGTGGGTGAAGGTCGTGCAGAGTGTTGAGCTGAGCTTCGCCTTTCCAGTGATGATGTCCCTGACGATAATCTCTATCCTGATATTCTCCTACTTTCTTTTTGGCGAACAGATTTCGGCCATTCGGTGGATCGGGGTGGTTCTCATGATAATCGGCATTTTTCTGGCCTCAAAGTAGGAGCTATGCTGCAGTTCCTGCAAAGAAATCGGCTGTTCATCCTCGTAGTAGTGCTCTATCTCGGCTCCACACTGTTCATGATCAATAAGTATCCGAGAGTGTGGGTAGACGAGCCGTGGGAATCGATCACCGCTTACACGCTCGAGCATGACGGGCGATTGTTCAACCCTACACTTGAAGGACGCGACGGGTATGGACAGCATTTTCTCGAGCCGCGGATGCTTCTGAGCTTCGTTGTTGCACCGTTCTTTGCGGTCTTGGGCGTCGGCGTGGTCCAGGGAAGGCTGGCTTCAGTTCTCGTCGGCGCGGTCCTGCTGATTGCCGGATATATGTTCGGGAAGCGCTTCTTCTCAAAGAGAGCAGGGATTCTGATCTCCTGGTGTCTCTGGATAGAAACGATGATTTTTATTTCCGCCCGTACGATACGGCCGGAGATATATCTTGCCGCTATACAGATGTTTTCAATGTACTTCTTTTTTTCCGCCCTCGAGACGGGTTCGATAAGGAAGTATTTTTATGCCGGTCTGCTTCTCGGCGTTGCCCTCTGGACGCATCCCAACTCGCTCCTCTACCTCGGCTCGGTGGTGACTATCTTCGCAGTCGAGAAGAAAGCGTCTTTTGTCAAGTCGAAGGAATTCTGGACTCTCACGCTGGCGTCCGTCATCACATTTGCTCCATACGCGATCTACGTTATCGCGGTGGACGCACACGATGGGTTCGCGACATGGTGGAGCCAGCTGGCCGGGCGGCCCGGGGAAGTTGTACAATCGGGATGGCTGCTGGCAAGCCTTTCGGGCGAATGGCAGAGGGTCGTTGATTTCACCCGGTTCCCTGAGAGGCTGCCGGTCTTGCTGGTTTATATTTACGCGCTTGTGGTCAGCCTCCGTTCCGGGAACAGGATCATAAGGTACGTCCTCATTACCGCAGTCGTTGAGTTCATTCTCTCCGTAGCGATCATAGCGAACAAGAGCCCGCTCTACGCATCTACCTACCTCCCGCTTCTGATAATACTCCTTGCAAAATATCTGGACGACAACCTCCCCCGGACCGGAGGGAAAGTTCACTTCCCTTATTTTCAAGAAGGCTGGCATTCGAAATCCTCTCTCGCGGCGCTCTTCATCCTCGTGATTTTTTCCTTGAACCAGGTCGGCGGCGATGCCTACCTGCTCTGGAAAAGCCGCGATTGCTCGTACTCTCATGTCCTCACTTATCTGGATGACACTATTCCGCGGGGCAGCCGCGTCTGGGGATCGATGACATTCTGGTTCGCGTTCCACGATCAGCCGTACCGCACGCAGTACACATTTCTGAAGGATCTCGACTCGTTCAAGCCGCAGTACATGATCGCCGGAGATCCGGAGGTCTGGGGTAAGCCGTTCTGGAAAAAGCTGAGAACCGAGGCCGACAGCGTTATAGCCGCCAGGGGTACGCTCGTCAAGAATATTCCGACGAGATGCTACGGGGATTTGCGAGTATACCGGATGAAGTGGTAGTTCGCTCTCGCTATTCCACCGGCAGCGAGCTTACCGGAACAAACTTTACTCCCCCCACAAGTCTGCCGTTGTTGCCGTTCCCCGTTCTATCGGGCACATATGTGCTCGTGACGGTTTGGTTGAAGTTCCAATAGCCTATGAGTCCCGGCTCATTCCCGGTTAACTGCGCATTCATCGTTGAGTCGATTTGTGCCTGCGTCATGGCGTAGTTCCATATCTTCAGCCCGTCGATCGCACCTTTGAAGTAGAACACGCCCGGGAAGATATCGGAATGGTACATCTTGCCGAGACAGAATCCGTTTTGTCCGTACCAGATCGGCGAAGACCATTTCGACTTGGCGACAAGTTGACCGTCGATGTAAAGCGACAAGTACTGTCCGTCGTACGTGCCGGCGAGATCGACCCATTTGCGGTACGGTACAGTGAACTGATGCACAACGGGTTCTCCGAGAGTCGAATCCACCGCAACTGCGAAGCCCATGTTGCCGTCCTCCTCGTATATCTCGTAACCGTCGGCCTGCGTATACAGGTCCTCATTTGTGGGACAGAGCAGCGGATAAGGACCCGCGCCCGTCGAGTCGAACCAAACTTTGAATTCGACCGTGCAGTACCGGGGATGCAAATCCGCAGCTCCGGGAAATGTAACGTACCCGGTCCTCCCGTCGAACTCGACCGCCATGTTCGTACTTGTCGTATCCTGTATTCCCCAGGTAACCGTTATGCTGATAGAACCGGTCGGCTGGTCGAGCGTTAGTGAGACAGGCGTCACCCGGCCGGGCTCGACCTGGATGTTCGCGGAACCGGTGTATTGAAGAGAGTTCTGGGCGTTGTACGCGTCGACCACCAGGTGCCAGGTACCGACGGGAACATCGTAGAACTCGCACGTGGCCGAGTCTCCCGAAACGGCGAAGGCCTGAGTTAGAGTATCGTAACCCTGTCGTGAGAGTATCCCGGTGATCATCGAGACGTTCGAGGGAGCGTCTTTCATCGAAAGGCCTATGGCAACCTCCGATTTTGAGGTCGAATTGTTCGACGGACGGTCGACGTACGATTGACTGCAGGACGAGAAAAGAACCCCCGCGAGGATAACCAACGCAACACTCGTTTTCATTTCACACTCCCCTTTGGACGATGATAATTCAAGCAGAGGGAAGAATCAATGGAAGGAAACCTCCTGAAATCCGACATAGGGGCATGGAAATTGAAGGGTAAAAAGATGAGCTGATCCGTTAAGTGTCTGAGATAGCGATAGACGCAGGGTTGGCGAGAGAAATTCGGGAGACACTGAATTTGTCACCA